>CAWFQO010000024.1:0-78199 GCA_963817865.1 uncultured Solirubrobacterales bacterium
CGAGCGCCCGACGCTCCACCCACCGGCCGGGCCGGTGGCCACCCGCCGCGAGGGCGAGCTCACCTGGATCACCGCCGATCCGGCCTTCTGCCCGCCGTGGGAGCTGCGCGAGGAGGCGAGCCCGGCGGCGGTCGACGAGCTCCGCCCGCCGGCGAGCGGACACGCGATGCACTGGGCCTTCGCGGACGAGCCGGGCGGGCGGGTCCGCGCCCGGGTCTTCGCGCCGGACTTCGGCGTCGCCGAGGACCCGGCGACCGGGTCGGCGGCGATCGTCCTGTGCGCCCGCCTGGGCCGGGCGATCTCGATCCGCCAGGGCGAGGGCAGCGAGATCCTGGTCCGGCCGGGCCCCGGCGGGACGGTCGAGCTCGGCGGACGGGTGCGGGGCGCGGCGGCGTGAGGCGCCTCCTGCGGCGCGGGCCGGGCCCCGACTGGCTGCGCTCGCGTCCGTGGACCGAGGCGACGCTCCCGCCCGCGGTGGACGAGGCGCCGACGATGCTGAGCGTCGAGGAGCGCGAGCTCCTCTACGTGCTCGCCCGCGACTACGTCCGGGGGGACGGGGCGATCATCGACGCCGGGTGCTTCCTCGGCGGGTCGACGATCGCCCTGGCGGCCGGGCGGGCCGAGAACCGGCGGGCCCGCCGGGGCCGGCCGATCGAGACCTACGACCTCTTCGAGCTCGACGGCTCCTACAAGCACTCCTACCCGGGGCTGGTCCCGGACATCCCGGTCGGGGGGTCGATGCTCCCCCGCTTCGAGGAGGTGCTCGGCCCGCTGCTCGAGCACGTCGAGGTCCACGCCGGCGACATCTGCCGGGACCCGTGGGACGGCGGCCGGGTCGAGGTCCTGTTCATCGACATCTGCAAGTCGTGGGAGATCAACGACCACGTGGTGCGCGAGTACTTCCCGGCCCTGATCCCCGGGCGGAGCGTGGTCGTCCAGCAGGACCTGATCCACGAGTGGCTGCCGTACCTGACGATCACGATGGGCCTCTTCGCCGACGCGTTCGAGCTGATCGACGCGGTTCCCTGGTGCTCGGCCGTCTACCTCTCGACCCGGGCGATCGCCCCCGAGGAGATCCCCCGCCGCCTGAACGACCTCTCGGCCGAGCGCAAGCTCGAGCTCTTCGACCGGGGGGCGGCCCCGTTCAGCGGGGAGTACCGCGGGGTGATCGAGGTCTCCCGGGCGGTGCTCCTGCGCAACGTCGGGCGCCCGGCGCAGGCCGCGGCCCATCTCGCGGGGCTCCGAGCCGAGCACCCGGACTCCGAGCGGATCCAGCACGTCGCGGACGAGGTCGGCCGCTGGCTGGCCGGCCAGGCCTAACCGGGAGCGAGCGCCACCCCGGCGGGCGGGAGCCCGGCCGCTCCGGTGCAGGCGTGGTCGCCCGGCCCGGACGCCGCGAGCAGGCTCAGGCAGCGACCGAGGGCGAGCTGGGCGTAGGCGTTGGGGTGGAAGGCCTCCTGGAGGTCGCCCTCGAGGATCGTGTTCGCGCCGACGAACCGTCCCCATTCGCTGCGGGCCGGGGCGGGCCGGGAGAGCGGCGTGGCCTCGGCGTCGGTGCGGGCGCAGATCTCGTGGCCGGTCAGCGCCCCGAGCAGGTCGAGCACCGCGACGCCGCGGGCGGCGGCGGCCGCGCGGACGACGTCGCCGATCTCGGGGGCGGCGCGATCGTGGGCCCAGTTGAGATCCTGGTCGTAGAAGGGACAGCCGTCGGTGATCCGCCGGGGGTCGGCCTCGGCGTAGCGGGCGTCGCTGGCCCGGGGGACGACCGACGGGTAGGTCTGGGCGACGAGGCGGTAGTCGGCGGGGGCGTAGCCGGCGCCGGCCATGACCGCGCGGACGTCGTCGATGACCCGCTCGACGGCGAGGACGGCCGCGGCCCGGCCCTGGTCGAGCGCCTGCTGCTGGGCGGGGGCGCACGGGCCCTGGTGGAGGAGGTAGGCCTCGAAGCAGGCGGTGACGATGCCGGCGAAGCCGAGGTCGTTGCCGCCGATCGAGAGGACGATCATCCGGACGTCATCGGTGCGGGCGACCGCGGCGAGCTGGTCGTCCTGCGGGGCCTCGCCCTTCTCGGCCACGCCGCCGTTGCTCGCCCGCAGCACGTTCGCGGTGACCGCACCCGAGCAGGCGAGGTTGACCGCCGCGGCGAGGGCGAGGCGGGCACTCACGATCTCGGATATGTCGGAGCGGTGGCAGCCGTCCGCGGCGCTCCCGCCGACATACACGCGCGTCTTGTCGGCCAGGCAGATGAGGAGACCGGGCACGCAGGCCCGGTCGGTCCCGTCGTTGCCGGGGAGCGGGTCGATGCTGTTCCCGCTCCAGCGCCCGGCCTCGCCGGAGATGTAGCTGTCGCCGAGGGCGACGACGGCGGTCGGCCCGGTCCCGGGACCGGCGAGCGCCGGCGTCGGCGCCCCGGCCAGGGCGAGGCCGAGGACGCCGGCGGCGAGGAGCGCCGCCCGGCGAGCGATGGGGTGCGGTCGCTCCATCACCGGGGACGCCGGAGCTCAGGGAACTACGTTGCCCTCGTCGTTGGTCGGCGGGCCGCCGGTCGCGTCGGCGTTGTCGCCGCCGCTCAGGTCGACGCCGCCCCAATCCGGGGAGCCGGACCGCGAGAGCGCCTCCTGCTCACCGAAGACCTCGTCGGGGAAGAGATCCTTCTTATCCGGGTTCGGTGTGGACGGGTCCTGCTCGGTCCCAGGCATGTCGGTCCTCCTGGTCGTGGCGGACGCTCGGCGAGCGCCCCGAAGCTGGAAGCCTACCCGGTCGTTCCCGGCCGAAACGCCCGGCTACCCGAGCAGGGCCTCGACCTGGGCGTAGTCCTCGAGCGGGACGGTGCGCAGGTTGGCGGTGGCGTCGGCGAGCTCGGCCAGCGCGATCCGGTTGCCGCGCAGGGCGGCCATCGTGCCGAAGCGCCCGGCGTGGACCGCGTCGACCGCGGCGAGGCCGAGCCGGGTGGCGAGGACCCGGTCGAAGGCGGTGGGCGTGCCTCCGCGCTGGACGTGGCCGAGGACCGTCGTCCGCGTCTCGTACCCGGTCAGCCGCTCGATCTGGCCCTCGAGCCAGCGGCCGATCCCGCCGAGGCGGACGTGGCCGAAGTCGTCGAGCTCGCCCGTGCTCTCGGCGATCCCCCCGGCCGGGAGGGCGCCCTCGGCGGCGACGATGATCGAGAAGTAGCTGCCCCGATCGTGGCGGCGGCGGATCGCCGCGCAGACCTCGGCGATGTCGAACGGGCGCTCGGGGATCAGGATCACGTCGGCACCGCCGGCCAGGCCGCAGTGGAGGGCGATCCACCCGGCGTGGCGGCCCATGACCTCGACGACGAGGTTGCGGTGGTGGCTCTCGGCGGTCGTGTGCAGCCGGTCGATCGCGTCGGTCGCGATCTGGAGCGCCGTGTCGAAGCCGAACGTCGCGTCGGTCGCGCCGAGGTCGTTGTCGATCGTCTTGGGCAGGCCGATCACCCGGGCGCCGTGCTCGGCGTGGAGGCGCGCGGCCACGCCGAGGGTGTCCTCGCCGCCGATGGCCACCAACGCGTCGAGCTCGGAGAGCGCGGCGAGCACCGCTAGGACGCCGGCGCCCCCGTCCTTGAACGGGTTGGTCCGGCTCGACCCGAGGATCGTCCCGCCCCGCGGCAGGATGCCCCGGACGGCGTCGAGGGTGAGGGGCATGGTCAGCCCGTCGATCGGCCCCCGCCAGCCGTCGCGGAAGCCGACGAAGGTGTCGCCGTACTGGTTTATGCCCTTGCGGACGACGGCGCGGATCGCGGCGTTCAAGCCCGGGCAGTCGCCCCCGCCGGTCAGGATGCCCACGCGCACGCCCACAGCGTAATGGCGGCCGGTCGGGTCTGCGATCCTGCGGCGCTGGTCCCGTCGCGGCCGGCGCGCGCCGCCAGCCGCTGACCCGGCCCCCCGGGCGGCGGCCCGCGCCTGGCCGCCGCGGCGAGCGCCGCGTCGGTCAGCGCGTTCCGCTACGGGGTCGGGGTCGCGGCGTTGCTGATCGCCTGCGGCGGGGCGATCGCGCTCGCCGGCCTCTCGCGCCGTCCGCGGCCGGATCCCTGATCCGGGGGCGGCGCGCCGGCCAGGCGGCCGGGGAGGGTTCCGGCGGCCGCCCAGACGTGGACGTAGCCGACCCAGGTCAGGGTGGCCAGGGTGACGTGCACCCAGACGATCTCGGAGGGCAGGGCGAGCTCGTACTGGGTGATCCCGATGACGCCCTGGGCGGCGAGCAGGAGGCAGACCAGCTTGAGCGTCCGCGCGAGCTCCGGGGTGCCCCGCCGGCGGGCGAGCCACCAGGCGCCGAGCGTGCCGAGGCCCATCAACGTCACCAGGTACCCGTGGAGGTGGATCAGGCGCCGGACGGTGTCCCCGCCCCAGAAGTTCAGGCGCTGGACGAGCTGGCCGGTGCCCGACGCCCCGGCGTGGGGCCCGGCGGCGGTCGCGGCGCTCCCGAGCACGATCACCACGACGGCGACCAGGGTGATCGCCCGCACGGCGAGGATCGTCGTGCGGTCGGCGCCGGGCCGCCCGAGCTCCTCGGGCTCCCGGCGCGCGCGCCACCAGAGCTCGAAGGCGGCGACGAGGATCACCATCGACAGCCAGTAGTGCGACATCACCCAGCCGGGGGCGAGCTTGTGGAGGACCGACTCGCCCCCGATCACCGCCTGCCCGACGATGCCGAGCGGCAGGAGCCAGGACAGCCACATGAGGTCGCGGCGCCGCTCGGCCGGCCGGCGCAGCAGGGCGCCGACCACGGCGAGGAGGGCGGCCGCCGAGACGAAGAAGATCAGGACCCGGTTGCCGAACTCGATCAGCGCGTAGCTGTTGAGCTGCGGCTGGAGCGAGGTCCGCGTGCACCGCGGCCAGGTCGGGCAGCCGAGGCCCGACCCGGTCAGGCGGACGGCCGCGCCGGTGAGGACGACCAGCACGAGCGAGGCAAGGGCGGCGAGGGCGATCTTCTCGTAGGTCTCGGCGCTGATCGGCCAGCGCTCCCGGGCACGGGCGAACACGGCCACAAGGATGCCACAGCCTCTCCGACCGGCCAGATTGCGGCGTTTCTCGGGGCTTCCCAGGCTCCGCCTGTCCGTCGGACCCGTTAGCGTGGGTCTTTACTGACTTCAGAGAGGAGCGTCATGACGAAGAACGAGCTGGCTGGCAAGGTCGCGCAGAGCACCGGGATCGGTGTCGGCCAGGCCAGGGAGGCGGTCGATGCCGCGTTCGAGGCGATCGCCGAACAGTTGGCCAGCGGGGGAGAGGTCTCGGTCGCCGGCTTTGGCAAGTTCAGCGTCAGCCACCGCGCCGCCCGCAGCGGGCGCAACCCGGCGAACGGGGAGACGATCCAGATCGCCGCGAGCAACGCGGCGAAGTTCTCGGCGGCCAGCGCGCTGAAGAAGCAGCTCAACGGCTAGAGCCAGCCGCCCCGGCGCCGCGGACGCCCTCCGGGACCGTCCCCGGCGCCGGGGCAGGTTCGGCGCTCAGCCGGGCGAGGCGGGGGCGAGCGTCCCGTAGGCGAGCTCGCCGTGGGCGTGGGTGGGGAGCACCGGCCAGTGACGGCGGGACTCGACGAGCTCGCGGGCCGGGAGGATCTGCAGCCACGACGGGTCGGGGCGTGAGGGGGAGGCCAGCGTCTTCTCCTTGACCATCGAGTCGTAGAGGTCGAGGGAGTCCTCGAGCGTGTTCGCGTTGGGCACGACCTCGCGATTGAAGAAGTCGGCGTGGGCGCGGACGCCCGGGATCTTCGAGAGCTGGGGCTGCCAGTTGTCGAGCGCGACGCCGTTGTGGGAGACGACCCAGAGCCCGTCCGGCGTGTTGAGGACGAGCGACTGGTGTCCGTCGGTGTTGCCCGGCGTGGCGATCAGGGCGACGCCGACCCCGAGCTCGAGGTCGCCGTCGACGAGGACGACCGACGGCTCGATGATGTCGTCCATGCCGCCGTCGACGTACCAGGCCCACTGCATGGGATGGATCGAGGCGAACGTGGCCGCCTCGCGCCGCTGGACGATCAGGCGGGCGTTCGGGAACATCGGCGCCCGCGGGATCGGCTCGTCGGCCCAGGGCTCGGTCGTGCCGATCAGGAGGCGGGGATCCTGGGCCTGGAGGTGGCCGAAGGAGACGTAGTCGACCGCCCCGGCGTCGACGCCGGCCGTGGCCAGGGCCTGCCCGAGCGAGGAGTACTCCTTGGCGAAGACGTTGTGGGCCAGGTACTTGCCGCCCGGGAGGCGGGCGACTCGGTCCTCGAGCTGGGCGTGGAAGGGGGCCTCGGCGGCGCCGTCGGGGATCGTCGGCTCCCAGAGGAGCGTGCGCGGGCGGCCGGCGAAGTCCTCGTAGGCGACGATCAGCACGCGGCTGACCAGGAGCACGTAGGGCACGTTGGGGGCGATCGCCGCGCCGTGGAGGGCGAAGCGGGTCGGGTGGCTCGTCGCGGTGATCGCGTGCGTCTCGACCGCCCGGATGCGCCCGCCGGCCCGGAGGCGCTCGCGAAAGGCGACCGAGGCCGTGCGCACCGCCTCGAGCCGGGCCCCGCGCGGCCAGACCTCCCCGGTCCCGGCGAACTCGAGGATCGGGCGAGCGCCGATGCTCTCCATGTCCGCGGCCCCGCCTAGCAAATCGCTGCTCCTCGCCTTGTCCGCGGCCGCCCGTGCCGGTGGCCGATCGCCCTCACCGTAGCGCCGCGACCCCATCGGGCGTTGGCCGCCCGGCGGGCGCCGAGCCTCTAACCTTGCGACCAGTGCGCGTGCGGTCCACCAGCCTCGACGGTCCGCTGCTCCTCGAGCCGGTGATCCACGGCGACGCCCGGGGCTTCTTCGTCGAGACCTTCCGCCACGACCACCTGGCCGAGCTCGACCTCGGGGACGGCGTCGAGTTCGTCCAGGACAACCACTCGCGCTCCCGCCGCGGCGTCGTCCGCGGCCTGCACTTCCAGCTCGGCGCGGGCATCGCCAAGCTCGTGCGCTGCGCCCGCGGAGAGATCCTCGACGTGGTCGTCGACGTCCGGCCCGGGTCGCCCCACTTCGGGCGCTGGGAGTCGTTCGTCCTCGACGACGAGACCCACGCCCAGCTGCTCGTCCCGGTCGGGTTCGCCCACGGCTTCTGCGTGCTCAGCGAGCTCGCCGACGTGATCTACCGCCAGACCGGCTACTACGACCCCGGGCTCGAGCGCGGGATCGCCTACGACGATCCGGAGATCGGCATCGACTGGCCGATCCCCCCGGCCGAGCGGATCGTCTCGGCCCGCGACCAGACGGCGCCCCGGTTGCGCGAGCTCGCCCCCGAGCTCCCGTTTCGCTTCACGCCCGCCCCCCTCTGAGACCCGTGGAGATCTTCGCAGACTCTGCCTGGCAGATGTCCCGGGGCGAGCGGGCGGCGCTCGAGGGAGTCCTCGCCCAGCGCCGGCCGGGGCTGGCGATCGAGGTCGGCGGCGTGCCCGCCAGCCTCGCGCGGATCGCCCGCCACGCCGCCGAGGTCCACGCGCTCGGCGCGGCCGCGACGGCGGCCGCCGTCCCGGGCGTGGCCTTCCACCCCGGCGATCCGGACGAGCTCCTGCCCGCGCTCCTGGCCGACCTCGCCGCCGCCGGGCGCAACGTCGACTTCGTCCTCCTCGAGGCCGAGGTCGGGATCGCCCGCCACCTCCTCGCCCTGCTCGACTCGCCGGCGCTCGCCCGCTCCGCCGTCCTCGTCGCCGGAACGACGGCGCCGGGCGTCCGCCGCGAGGTCGACTCGGTCCGCTTCTCCGCGTGGCCGAAGGTGGCCCTCTTCGAGGCCGACTTCGTCCCCGGCCACATGCTCGCCGGCGACCCCGGCCACGGGTTCGGGGGCGGCCTCGGGCTCGTGCTCGTCGACTCGGCGCGCCTGCGCTACGGGACCGGGTCGGTGGTCGACGAGCGCTGCCTGCCGACCGCCGCGCTGTTCGCCGAGGTCCGCGACTACGTCCTCGCCCGCGGCCCGGGTGCCCGCTACGGCGGCACCCCGATCGACCCGGGCCAGGCCCGGGTGATCGCCCGCCTCGAGCGCGAGCTCAGGGCGGCCGAGCACGAGGTCAGGCGCCTGCGGAGCGTCGCCCGCCACCACGAGGAGCTCTGGCGCTCGCTGATGGGCTCGTGGAGCTGGCGGCTGACCACGCCACTGCGCGCCGCCGTCGAACGGGTGCGCGGCGGCGGCGGGTGATGGCCGCGCGGTTCGCGCTCGTCTCGCGCGAGCTCTTCCCGTTCGGCGGCGGGGGGATCGGCTTCTACGTGAGCTCGGCCGCCCGCCTCCTGGCCGAGCTCGGCGAGGTCAAGCTGTTCACGACGAGCGCCCACCGCGGCCGCTACGAGGAGCTCCGGGACGCCGGCGATCGGCGCCTGCCCCCGGCGGAGGTCGAGCTCGTCTTCGTGCCCGAGGTCGCCCCCGAGGAGGTCGGCGGCTACTACACGCCGATGCACCGCTACAGCGCCCGCGTGCTCGAGGCGCTGCGCGCGAGCTACGGCGAGTCCGGACCCGACCTGATCGAGTTCTCCGACTACCTCGGCGAGGGCGCGGTCACCGTCCAGGCGCGCCGGGCCGGCGACCCGTTCCTCGCCGCCTCGCGCGTGGCGATCCGGCTGCACACGAGCGCCGAGATCTGCGCCGTCCTCGACGGCAGCATCAGCGATGACTTCGCCGGCCGGACGACGTGCGCCCTCGAGCGCCTCGCCCTGCGCGAGGCGGACGCGATCGTCTGGCAGGGCGGGGACACCCGCGCCGCCTACGAGCGCTTCTACGGGGCCGGGGAGCTCGCCCCGGCCCACCACATCCGCTACCCCTACGCCGAGCTGCGGGCCCCCGGGCCGCCCGAGCGGCCCCGGGATCCGGCCGCGCCCCTGCGGCTCCTCTACCTCGGCCGCCTCGAGCGGCGCAAGGGCGTCCAGAACCTGCTCCGCGCCGTGACCTCGGTCGACAGCTCGGACCTGCGGCTGACGCTCGTCGGCGGCGACACCGAGACGGCGCCGCTCGGGACCTCGATGGCCGCGACGCTCGAGCTGATGGCCGGCTGCGACCCGCGCATCGACTTCGCCCCGTCGCTCTCGCTCGACGAGCTCCACGCCCTCCTGCGCGAGTCCGACGTCGTGGTGCTGCCCTCGCTGTGGGAGGCGTGGCCCTACGTCGCGCTCGAAGCCCTCCAGGCCAACCGGCCGATCGTCGCCACCCCCGTCGGCGGCTTCGTCGAGATCGTCCGCCCCGGGGTGAGCGGGTGGCTGACCGCCGACACGACGGCGGAGAGCCTGGCCGTGGCGATCGAGCGCCTCCTCGGCGACCGCGCGGAGGTCGAGCGGCCGCGGCTGGCCGGCCTTCCGGCCCGGGTGTTCGCCGAGCTCGTCGACCCGGCGGCGATCATCCCGGCCTACCGCGCGCTGCTCGACGCCCCGGCCCGCTGGTCGCCGCGCCCGGCGGCCCGGCCCGCCCCCGGCGCGCGGGTGGCGCCCGCGCGGGCGCCGGTCGTCTCGATCGTGATCCCCTACCACGGGCTCGCCGAGCACGTCGCCGCGACCGTGGCCTCGGCCTTCGCCCAGACGCACCGGCCGACCGAGGTGATCCTGGTCAACGACGGGTCCTTCGCCGGTGAGGACTGGATCCTCGGCGAGCTGGCGGCCGAGTATCCGCTGAGCGTCCTCGCCCAGACGAACTCGGGCCTCGGCGCGGCGCGGAACTTCGGCATCACCCAGTCGCGCGGCCGCTACGTCGTCCCCCTCGACGCCGACAACGTCCTCGAGCCGGCCTTCATCGAGCGGACCCTGACCATCCTCGAGGCGGATGCCAGCGTCGCCTTCGCCACCTCCTGGTCGAGCTACATCGACGAGCGCGGCGAGCGCCTCCCCGAGCCGAATTCCGGCTTTCAGCCGATCGGTAACCGCACGGCGATGATCGAGACCGAGAACGTCGCCGGCGACGCGGTCGCCCTCCTGCGCCGGTGGCTCTTCGACGCGGGCTTCCAGTACAGCCAGGAGCTCACGAGCTACGAGGACTGGGATCTCTACCGGCGCCTGGCCCGGGCCGGCCATTTCGGGGTGGTGGTCCCCGAGCGGCTGTTCCGCTACCGGGTGCGCGAGAATTCGATGATCCGCCAGCTCGGCTTTCCCCACACCGGACGGCTGCGCGAGGAGATGGCGGCCGGCATGCGCGAGAGGGAGGTCCGATGGGAGTTCAGGAGCGCCTGACGCTGGCGGCGGTCGCCGAGCCGACGCTGATCGCCGGCGAGCACCTCCACCGCTACGAGTTCGCGGCCGCCCTGTGCGCCGGCCTGCGCGTCGTCGACCTGTGCTGCGGATCCGGCTACGGCGCCGAGATCCTGGCCACCCGGGCGGCCGCGGTCCACGGCGTCGACTACGACGCGGCGACGATCGACCTCGCGACCCAGGCGCTCGCCCGGGACGGGACGATCACCTTCGAGCTGGCCGACGCGACCGCCTTCCTGCGCCGGGACCTGCGCGACCGCTTCGACGCGATCGTCTGCTTCGAGGGCCTCGAGCACCTGGCGGACGTCGAGGCGACACTCGGCGAGCTGCGCCGCCACGCGGCCGACGGGCTGGCCGTGATCGCGTCGGTCCCCAACAGCCGCGGGCTCGGCGAGGAGAACGAGTTCCACCTCACCGACTTCGGGTACGCCTCGGCCCGCGCCGCGTTCGGCGCCTTCCCGGGCGCGCGGATCGTCCACCAGTACCTGGCCGAGGGGTCGCTGATCGTGGTCGACGAGGCCGGCGACCTCGAGAGCCGGCTCGGCGGGCTCGAGCGGGCCGAGCCGCCCTACGCCAACCACTTCCTGCTGGTCTGCGGCCTCGACCCGGCCGCCGCCCACAGCGCGCGCCTCGAGCTCGCCGTCACCCCCAACCACAACCGCTACATGCAGGGCCTCGAGCGCGCCAACACCCAGCTGCGCCGGCGCAACACCCAGATGAGCCGCCTGCTGCTCGGCAAGGCCGACTCGGCGGCGCCGTCCTACATCGCGCGGACCGAGGCCCGGCTGGCCGAGCTCACCGCCCGGGCGGCCGCGGTCGAGGACCTCGAACGCGAGCTCGACCACCGCCAGCGGCGGATCGACCGCCTCGAGGAGCAGCTCGAGCACGCGGTCGCGGCGGCCGCCCGGGCCACCGTCGCCCCGGCGCCGGCCGGCGGGCTCCTCGAGATCCTGAAGCGACGGCTGCGCGCCTGAGTTTCGCCGCGCCGCGCCCGGGGTAGCCGGCGCCCGCGATGCGTCGAGCCCAGACACCGCGGGGAGGCTCGGCATGAGCGACGCCCCGGAGCCCGTCGAGATCTACCGGGAGATGCGCGAGGAGGGCCGCGATCGGCTCGGGCGCTCGCGGCTCGAGCTGGCGTCCTCCTCGCTCGTCGCCGGGTTCGACATCGTCTTCGGGGTGATCGCGCTCGCCTCGGCCGACGCCGCCGTCACCCCGCACTTCGGCACCCAGGCCGGGCACTTCGCCGGGGCCCTCGCCTTCGGCATCGCCTTCATCTTCATCGCCATCGGCCGCTCCGAGCTCTTCACCGAGAACTTCATGGTCCCGGTCACCGGCCTCGAGCAGGGCGCCGCCTCGAAGCTCAAGCTCGCCCAGCTGTGGATCGTCTCGCCGGTGTTCAACATCGTCGGCGGGGGCATCCTGATCCTCATCGTCACCACCCACGGGGTCCTGCCGACCGGGGCGGGCAAGGGCCTCCAGTCGATCGCCATCCGCTTCGACCACTACAGCGTGGCCACCGCCTTCGCCAGCGCGATCGCCGGGGGCGCCCTGATCACCCTGATGACCTGGCTGATCGAGGGCAGCCGGACCCCGGGCGGGCGCGTCCTCGTCGCGTGGATCGCCGGCGTCCTCTTGACGCTCGGGTCCTTCGACCACGTGATCGTGGTGAGCCTAGAGATGATCTTCGGCATCCGCTTCGGCGCGGCCGGCGTCGGCTGGCTCGACGTGGCGCGGAACTTCGGCATCGCCGCGGCCGGGAACATGCTCGGCGGCCTCGCCTTCGTGACCCTCACCCGGACGAGCCAGGCGTTCGGGTCGAGCCAGTCCGAGGACTCGATCGAGGACGGTCCCCCGGCTGCCGCCTAGACCCGGCGCAGGACGTAGACGTCCTGGTTGCCCTCGACGCAGCCCGGCATGAAGTGGGCGACGTGCCAGTCGCTCCCGATCTGGTTGAGCAGCCACTCGGAGGTGAGGAAGGCGGTCCCCCACTCCGGATGGACGACCCCCCAGTCGCCGGCCGCCCCGAACTCGGGCGCGAACCAGAACCCCTCGCGGTGGAGGGCCCGGACGATCTCGAGCAGCTGGCTCGGCGAGCGGCTGGCGCGCTCGGCGTGGTAGGCGACCGACTGGGGGCCGTGGGTCGTGATCAGGAGGTGGCCGCCCGGGCGCAGCAGGCGGGCCATCTCCCCCAGCCAGCGCACCGCCGCCCCGCGGTCGTAGTGCGACCAGACGGAGATCGCGAAGACGAGGTCGAAGGCCCCGCCGGGGCGCGGGACGGGCGGGTCCTCGGGGCTGACGAAGAAGTCGATGCCCGGGAGGTTGGCCCGGGCCCAGGAGATCGCCGCGGCGTTCGGGTCGCAGCCCGACCAGCGGGCCTCGGGGTGGGCGGCGGCGAGCACGCGCACGACCCGCCCGGAGGAGGCCCCGAAGTCGAGCCCGTCGCGGACGGCCCAGAGGTCGGCCCCGGCGCCGGTCAGGGCCTCGGCGACGAGGTCGGCGTACCAGTAGCCCCCGCCGGCGGCGAGCGCGTCGCGGGCCATCGCGTGGACTGCGTCGGGGGGCATCGCCGCGCGCAGCCCGGTCCGCTCGAGGACGCCGGCGACCTCGTGGTGCACCCCGAAGGCGAGGGTCAGGAGCTGGCGGCGCTCGGGCGGCCAGGCGCTCCACATCGCCCGCTCGTCCGGGGTCAGGGCGGCCGCGACCGCGGCGACGTCCTCGGCCCCGAGGCGGCCCACGAGCCGGCTGCTGACCGGCTCGGCCGCGACGGTGACCGGGGGCAGCGACCGGGCGAGGTCGGTCGGCCCGAGGCGCTCGGCCCCGCGGCGGCGCCGGCGGGCGACCCGGGCGAGGGCCGGGGCCGGGAGCTCGCGACCCTCCTCGCGCAGGCGCAGCGCCGTGCGGAGCTCCCGCTCGACCTGCCCGGCCGCCGCCGCCCAGGAGTGCTCGGCCACGAAGGCGACCCCCTGGGCCGACCGGCGCCGGCGGAGCTCCTCGTCGCCCAGGAGGTCGTCGAGGGCCCCGGCCACGGCGTCGGTGTCGAAGGGGGCGAGCGTCACCGGCCCGTCGAGTCCGAAGATCGACTCGGCGCTCGCCCCGAGCAGGTCGACGCAGGGCAGGCCGCAGGCGAGCATCTCCTGCGGGATCAGCGAGTAGTTGGTCAGCGACAGGCAGAGGCCGACGGTCGCCTCGTTGAACACCCGCGCCAGCTGCTCGGCGCTCGCGACGCCGAGGTGCTCGTAGGGGAAGGCGGTGGCCATCGGGTGCTTCTCGCCGAACATCACGATGCGGACTTCGGGCCGGCGCACGTGGAGCTCGGCAAGGGCCATCAGCCCGAGCGCCACCGCCCGGCGCCCGGTCACCGCGCGGGCGTAGAAGACGATCGTGTCCGACCGGCGCGGCCGCCCGAGCGGGCGGTAGACCGCGTGGTCGACCCCGTACTGGAAGGTGCCCCCGACGCCCGCCGTAGCGCATCGCGTAGAGCTCGCGCAGCCACGGGCTCCCGCAGATCCCGTAGAGCCCCAGGCCATAGGTCAGCTCGGCCCAGCGGGACTCGACCGAGGTCGCGTAGAACTCGGGCTCGTGGTCGTTGATCAGGTAGGCCCGGGCCCGGACCCCGGGCAGCCCGAGCGCGCTGTAGACCGTCTGCCACCCGGTCGCCACCACGACGTCGGCGCCCCGCCAGTGCCCGAACCCCTTGTGGAGGGGTGCCCGGATCGGCGCGAAGTTCTCGATGATCGTCCGGCGCACCACCGCCGGCCACTCGTTCGCCCGCTCGCCGAACGGATCGAAGACCCAGATCGAGCAGGTGTGCCCGCGCCGCTCGAGCTGGTCGACGAGCTGGAAGACGATGTTGTGGCCGCCCGAGCCGATCCCGAACGGCGGGATCACGAACGCCAGGTGCAGGCACTCCCGGTCGGCCATGCCGGGCACCGGGTCGCGCAGGGGGGCGGGTCCGTCGCGCAGGAGGCGCGAGATCGAGTCGTACTCGTGGCCCCCCTTCAGGCGCGGGACCGGCACGGCCGCGACGGCCGGGTCGGGCTCGGGCGCGGGGTCGGGCGGGCGGCGCGGCGGCGGCGCGGCCACCCGCCGCTCGAGCGAGAGCCGGCGCTGGAGCGCCGGGGGCAGCCGCCCGGCGCGGGATCCGAGCGCCGAGAAGACCCTCCGCCCGCCGTGGTGGACGACCGCCCGGCCCCCCCAGCGCGCCCGATCGGCCGGGGCGTAGCCGCGTTCGACCATCCAGCGGATGTCGCCCCCGACCTGGCGCCGGACCTCCCGAGCGCCCGAGCGCAGGCCGATCGGCTCGATGTGCCCGATCGACTCGCGCAGGCCCCGGTACTCGTCGAAGTAGCGGCGCATGAAGGCGCTCGCCCCGTAGTCGTGGGCGTGGAGGACGGCGGCCCCCGGGTGGTAGACCTTGGCCCAGCCGGCGGCCAGGAGATCGGCGCCGAACGCCTGGTCCTCGCTGTAGGGGAGCTCGCGGAAGCGGAGCTCGGCCCAGCAGTCCCGGGCGTAGCAGGCGTTCACGTTGGAGAGGAAGGTCGGATCCCCGGCGCGCTGGACGGCCGGCTCGGCCCCGAAGCCGGCGAAGAACTCGGCCAGCTCGCGCGCGATCATCGGGCTCGTATCCGGCCGGGCCAGGTGGGGGCCGAAGGCGGCCCCGACGCGGTCGGCCAGCGCGAAGGCCTCCCGGTAGGCGGCCAGCCAGCCCGGGAGGGGGGTCGCGTCCTGGGTGAGGAAGCAGATCAGCTCGCCGGTCGTGCGCTCGGCGCCGAGGTTGCGCGTCCGCCCGTGGCCGAAGTCGCCGGCCGGGATCTCGAGCAGCGCGACGCCGGCCGCCCGGGCGATCTCCGGCGAGCGGTCCTCGCGAGCCCGAGTCGATGACCAGGATCTCGAGGTCCTCGCCCTGGGCCGAGAGACCGGCCAGGAGCTCCTCGAGGTAGCGCTCGCCGTCCTTGACCGGGACGATCACCGAGACGCCGGACGGGCTCATCGGAGCGCGCGCGAGAACCGCCGCAGCCGCCGCAGCATCCCCCGCCCCCCGCGGAGGATCGCCCGCGCGTTGATCGCCCAGCGCCGGAGCATCAGCTCGTTGAGGTCGACGTGCCAGCGATCGAGCCAGTAGACCCGCTCCTGGGCGGCGGCGATCGCCTCGTTGGCCCGGCGGTGGGTCTCGGCGAGCTCGGCCTCGAGCGCCAGCACCTGGGTGCGAAGCGCGGCGAGCTCCTGGTCGAGGGGGGCCGGCTCGGCCTCGCCGCCGACGGCGATCGACTGTGGCGTGGCGGCTTCCATCAGAGGTTCTCGGCGATTCTCGGCGCCTCGCGGTTGAAGAACCAGAGGCCGAAGGCGAAGACCGCGCCCACGATACCGAGGGGCACCAGCAGGTGCAGCCAACCCCCGATCGCCGTCGCCGCCGACTGGGCGCGCGGATCGGGGGGGAGCACGGCGTGGCGCATCTGGGTGAACACCACGGCCAGCGGGTTGGCCATCAGGGCGTGCTCGGCGTCGATGCCGAGGATCCGGTGGCCGCGGGCCTTGTCGATCGCGTAGAGCACCGGCGAGGCGTAGAAGAGCGCCTGCGAGACGACCTCCCAGATCGGCTGGACGTCGCGGTAGCGGACGTAGAGGGCGGAGAGGAGCATCCCGATCCCGGTGGCGAAGACGACGAGGAGGAGGATGAGGACGGGCATCTCGAGCCACGTCCACCGCGGTCGCAGGCCCGAGATCAGCGCGAACACGAGCACGGCGATCAGGTTCATGCCCAGGTTGAAGAGCGCGGTGAGCGAGACGGCCAGGGGGATCACCATGCGCGGGAAGCGGACCTTGCGGAGCATCCCCTCGCGCGCCACCAGGCACGTCACCGAGGCCCCGGTGACCTCGGCGAAGTAGGTGAAGAGGACGATCGACGCGAGCAGGTAGACGGCGTAGAAGGGGAACTGGGCGAAGCGGGCGATGACCACGAAGACGAAGTAGAGGACGCCGAAGAGCATCAGCGGGCGCATCAGCGACCAGATGTAGCCGAGCACCGAGCCGAAGAAGCGGAGCTTGAACTCGGTCCGGGCGAGGGTCATGGTCAGCGACCAGAAGCGGCGCAGGTCCGAGCCGAAGGCCGATGGCCCGTGCGGGCGGGCCGGCCGCAGCCGCCCGGCGATCCGCCCCGAGGCGCTCATGACCGCCGGACCTCGAAGCGCTGCGGCGGGTCGAGCACCCCGCCGGTGGGGATGCCGTGGACGACGAGCGAGGCGATGTCCTCGGCGAGGGCGATCGCGTCGGCCCCGGTGCCGGCCCGGGCGACCGACGGGCTCAGGGTGTAGCGGCTGGGGGCCAGCCAGTTCTCGAACTCGAAGGCGACGACGACCCGCTCGCCCGCGGCGAACGAGCCCGACCCCGTCCCGTGCCGGTCGCTGCGCCCGACGACCATCGTCTGCCCGGCCTCGTTGCGCAGCGTGACGGCCATCACCGGATCCTCGAGCGACTCGCGGACGTGGAGCTCGAAGCACGCTCGCATCGGCTCGCCCTGGGCGAGCGCCCCGACCCGGGCGCCGGCGGCGTTCTCGAACCAGCCCTCGGAGACGAAGGTCCCCGACCCGTGGAACGCCGCTTCGGTGGTCTCGTGGGCGAGGCGGCCGAAGTTGAGCTCGTTGTAGGCGCGGGTCACCGTGCGCGGATCGCCGAGCTCGACCATGACCCCGCGCTCGAGCAGCGCCACCCGGTCGCAGAAGCGCTCGACCGCCGACATGTCGTGGGTGACGAAGACGATCGTCCGCCCCTCCCGCTGCATCCGGTGGAACTCCTCGTAGCACTTCTGCTGGAAGGAGATGTCGCCGACGGCGAGGACCTCGTCGATCAGGAGGATGTCGGCGTCGACCTGGATCGCCACGGCGAAGGCGAGGCGGACGGTCATGCCCGACGAGTAGTTCTTCAGCTTGAGGTCGACGAACTCCTCGAGCTCGGCGAAGGCCAGGACCTCGTCGAAGCGCGCCCGGGCCTCCTTGCGCGAGAGGCCGAGCATGATCGCGTTGATGATCACGTTGTCCCGGGCCGTGAGGTCGGCGTTGAAGCCGACCCCGAGCTCGATGAAGGGCGACAGGCGCCCGTGGATGGCGATCGACCCCCGGTCGGCCCGGTAGATCCCGGCCAGGCACTTGAGCAGCGTGCTCTTCCCGCTCCCGTTGCGTCCGACGATGCCGAAGAACTCGCCCTGGGGGATCTCGAGCGTGATGTCCTCGACCGCCTTCAGCTCGTCGTAGGTGCTCGAGCGCAACGGGTGGAGCAGCCGCTCCTTGAGCGTCGAGTACTGCTGATGGGGCAGGCGGAAGCCCTTCGAGAGCCCGGCCACGGAAACGGCGCTCCGCGTGCTGATGGTCGAGCGCTCCGCCGCCACGCTGACCGCCATCGGGCTCAGCGGCGCTCGACTCGGCGCAGCCCCAGGATGCTGAGCAGGAACGAGGAGAAGAACACCTGGATGCCGACGATCAGGAGCTCGGCCGCGACGATCGCCAGGCGCTCCTCGGAGATCGCGCCGAACCCGCGCTCGATCCAGCGCGCGACGATGATCGCCCCGGCGATCACCCCGGCGAGCATGATCCCCCCGCCGAGGAGGAGGCCGTGCTCGAGCCGGAAGCGGGCCCGCATCCGGTCGAACCAGGCGTCCTTCTCGCCCATGAAGTAGGTGCCGTAGGCGTGGGCGCAGAGGCCGAGCGCGAGGACCTGGGAGCCGACGATGGTCAGGAGCGCGCCGACGATCTCCGCGTGGAGATCCCAGCGGCGGCCGAGGATGTCGATGTGGGCGACGACGGTCAGCGAGACGATCGCGCCGAGCGCCGCGAGCAGCGCCCCCGGGATCACGAACAGGTGGGTCGGGCTGTGGACGAGGAGGAAGCGCAGGTGGCGCCACCCGTCGCGGAAGCTCGAGAGCTTGGACTCCCCGCCGCGCGGGTGGTAGTGGATCGGCACCTCGGCGATCCGCAGCTCCTCCTTGGACGCGCGGATCACCATCTCGGAGGCGAACTCCATGCCCAGCGTGCGCAGGTCGAGGACCGGGAGGACGTCGCGGCGCAGGGCGCGCATCCCGCAGTGGGCGTCGTGGACGCCGGTGCGGAAGAAGAGGTTGAGGATCCCGGTCAGCACCGGGTTGCCGATGTAGCGGTGCAGCCAGGGCATCGCCCCGGGCTGGATGTTGTCCATCCGGTCGCCGATGACCAGCTGGGCGCCCTCGTCGAGCTGGGCCACGAAGCGGGGGATCTCGGCAAAGTCGTAGGTCAGGTCGGCGTCGGCCATGACGATGTAGTCGCCGCGGGCCGCGGCGAAGCCGGCCAGGTACGCGCTCCCGTAGCCGCGGCGGGACTCCCCGATCACCCGCGCGCCGGCCCGGGCGGCGAGCTCGGCGCTGCGGTCGGTCGACGCGTTGTCGACGACGACCACCTCGCCGGGGATCCCGGCGCCGGCCATCGCCGCCGTCGCGGCGGCGACGCAGCGCTCGATGTTCTCCTCCTCGTTGAGGCAGGGGATCACCACGGAGACGCGCGGCGGGCGCTCCTGCGCCCGCGGGGCGGCAGATTTCTGCTCGAGGGTGCTCACTGAGGGGTCGTCACAGCCGGTTTGCCAGCGTTGAGGCCGCCCGCCGGGGAGGAAAGTGGCGGGGATGCGCGATGGCACAGCTTAACGATTGGCCGGGCGCCGGCCCGTCGACTACGATGGCCCGCCCGCGCGCTCCCCGACCTGGCCCGGGCCCGAGCACCATTTCGCAAGCACGCTCACGCAGACGCTGACATGCGGGTCCGCCTCGTTCTCGCTGCCGCGCTCGTCCTCCTCGCGGTCGCGGTCGTCCTCACGCTCGCGCGCCGGACGGAGCTGAGTGCCGGCAGCAACCACGTCGTCTCAGCCGTCTTCGCCGCCACCGTTCCCGCCGACGGGGAGCTCTGCCAGCCGAATCCCGACCTCTCGCCCGACGCCGGCGCCGCCCGGCTCGTGATCGGTACCTACGGGCGCTCGGTCCCGCGGTTCGACTTGCGCTTCCTCGACGCGACCGGCGGGGTCGTCGCCGCCGGGAGCCTGCCGGCCGCCGGCCGGGAGGGCCCGATCTCGATCCCGATCCTCCGGTCCCGCGACGCCGCCGCCGCCACCCGCCTCTGCCTGCGGATCACCGGGCCGTCCCCGGTCGTGATCGGCGGCGTCGGCAGCCCCCCGGACCCCTCGGACGAGGTCGTCAACGGCGTGCTCCAGCCGGGCAGGATCAGCGTCGTCTACCTCCCGGGCGGCGGCCCGAAGCCCTGGTGGTCGCAGCTGAGCGCGATCGATCGGCGCTTCGGCCTCGGTAAGGCCGGCTTCTTCGGGACGTGGACGCTGCCCGCGTGCGCGATCCTCCTGCTCGGCGCGTGGATCGCGACGCTTCGGCTGGTCGGGCGCGAGGCACCGTGACCGCCCGACTCCGGCGGCTGCCGCGGGCGGCCTGGATCGTCCTCATCGTCGGCTTCGTCAACGCGGCGATCTGGACGGCGGTGATCCCGCCCTTCCAGGTGCCCGACGAGACCGACCACTTCGCCTACGCCCAGTACCTCGCCGAGACCGGGAAGCCGCCCCCGCAGGGCCCGCTGCCCTCGCTCTCACCGCAGGAGAGCGCGGCGCTCAACAGCCTCTTCTTCTTCGACGTGATCGGCCACCCGGCCGAGCGCGGCGTGATCACCCCCGGGGAGGACACGGCGCTGCGCCAGGCGCTGGCCGGCGCGAACCCGCGCGGGGCCGGCGGCTCGGACTCGGTCAGCAACCAGCCGCCCCTCTACTACGCGCTCGTCGCCATCCCCTACCGCCTGTCCCCCTCGGGCGACATCCTCGCCCGGCTCGAGCTCATGCGCCTCGTCTCGGCGCTCCTCGCCGGCCTGACCGCGCTCGCCGTCTTCCTCTTCCTGCGCGAGGTCTTCCCGTCGCTCCCGTGGGCCTGGAGCGTCGGCTCGCTCGTCGTCGCCTTCCAGCCGCAGTTCGAGTTCATCGCGGCCGGCGTCCACTCCGACAGCCTGCTCTTCTTCGCCGCCGCCGCCACCTTCCTCGCCCTCGCCCGCGCCGGACGCCGGGGGCTGACGCCGCGGCGCGGCGCCCTGATCGGAGCGGCCGCGGCGATCGGGCTGCTCGGGAAGCTGACGTTCGTCGCCCTCGTCCCCGGCGTCGCGCTCGCGCTCGTCCTGCTCGTCTGGCGGGCCCCCGCGGCGGCGCGGCGCATGGCCGCGGTCGGCGCCGCCGTGGCGAGCGCGGTCGCCGCGGTTTCGGTCGCCGCCTACGGCATCCTCAACGCCACCGCCTGGCACCGCGGCGGCCCGACCGGGGGTGGCTTCGCCGGCGCGGCGACGGCCCCGCTCCCGGGCAACCGCGTGATCTCCCTCCACGAGTCGCTCGACTACACCTGGCAGCTCTACCTGCCCAAGCTGCCATTCATGAACCACGTGTACTTCTCGGCCTCGCCGCTGCGCGAGGTCTTCTTCAACGGCGCGATCGGACACTTCGGCTGGCTCGACTACGGCTTCGCGCCCCGCGTCTACCAGCTCGCCTGGGACGGGTTCCTGGTCCTCGTCGTGCTCGCCGTCGTCGGCCTGTGGCGCGCGCGCCGCGAGCTGTCGGGACTCTGGCCAGTCCTGCTCGCGTTCGCCGTGATGGCGATCGGGCTGCTCGGCGCCATCGGCTACGCCGGGATCCGCTACCGCGTCGCGACCGGGTTCGTCTTCGAGCAGGCCCGCTACCTCTTCCCGCTGCTCCCGCTGTACGCCGGGTTCGTCGTGCTCGCCGCCCGGGCCGCCCCCCGCCGGTGGGCGCCCGCGCTGGGCGCCGTCCTCGTCGTCGTGGCCATGGCCCACTCCCTCTTCGCCATGCTCCTGACCGTGTCGCGGTACTACGGATGACCCGGATCTGCCTGGTCTACGACTGCTTGTTCCCGCATACGGTCGGCGGCGCCGAGCGCTGGTACCGCAACCTGGCCGAGCGCCTGGCCGCGTCCGGGCACGAGGTCACCTACCTGACGCTCACCCAGTGGGACGCCGGCGCGGAGCCCGAGATCGCCGGCGTCCGGGTCCTGGCCGTCGGCCCCCGGATGGAGCTCTATGCGGCCGGCGGGCGGCGACGGATCGCGCCGCCGCTGCGCTTCGGCGCCGGCGTCCTCGCCCACCTCCTGGCCCGCGGGCGCGACTACGACGTCGTCCACACGGCCTCCTTCCCCTACTTCTCGCTGCTCGCCGCCGGGCTCCTCGCACCCCTCGGTCGCTACCGCCTCGTCGTCGACTGGCACGAGGTGTGGAGCCGCGACTACTGGCGCGAGTACCTCGGCCCGCGGGGCGGGGCGGTCGGCTACGCCGTCCAGCGGGCGTGCGCGCGCCTGCCCCAGCAGGCGTTCTGCTTCTCGCGCCTGCACGCCGCCCGGCTGCGCGCGGAGGGGCTCCGGGGCGGGGTCACCGTCCTGGCCGGCGAGTACACCGGCTCGCTCGAGACCCCGCCCGTTCGGGACCCCCCCGCGCCGGTGGCCGTCTTCGCCGGACGCCTGATCCCCGAGAAGCGGGCGCCGCTCGCCGTGGACGCGATCGCCGCCGCCGCCCGGGTGGTTCCCGGCCTGCGCGGCGTGGTCTACGGCGACGGGCCGGACCGCGCGGAGGTGGCGCGCGCGGTCGGCGCGGCCGGCGGGGTGGTCACCCAGGCGGGCTTCGTCGACTCGGCGGTGATCGATCGGGCGCTCCGCGACGCCCTCTGCATGGTTCTGACCTCGCGGCGCGAGGGCTACGGGATGGTCGTCGTCGAGGCGGCGGCCCGGGGGACGCCGAGCATCGTCGTGGCCGGGCCCGACAACGCGGCCACCGAGCTGGTCGAGGACGGGGTCAACGGGGTGATCGTCGCCGACGCCACGCCGGCCGCCGTGGCCGCCGCGATCGTCGCCGTCCACGGCGCCGGGCGGACGCTCCGGGCGAGCACCTCCGCCTGGTTCGCCGCCCACGCGACCTCGCTCTCGCTGTCCTCCTCGCTCGAGCGCGTGCTCGAGGCCTACGCCCGGGCGTAGACCGCGAGCGTCTGGCGGGCCGTCCGCTCCCAGGTGTAGAGCGCGGCCCGGGCCCGCCCCGCCGCGCGCAGGTCCCCCGCGAGCCCGGCGTCGGCCAGGAGGCGCTCGATCGCGCCGGCGATCTCGGTCTCCCGCTCCGGGTCGAACAGGAGCGCCGCGCCGCCGGCGACCTCGGGCAGCGACGAGCGGTCCGAGCAGGCCACCGGGACCCCGCGGGCCATCGCCTCGAGGACGGGCAGCCCGAACCCCTCATACAGGGAGGGGAAGACGAAGGCGTCGCTGACCCCCCACAGGCCCTCGAGCTCGTCCGCCTCGAGCCAGGACAGGAAGCGCACGTCGTCCGCCACCCCGGCCGCCGCGGCCCGGGCGCGGAGCTCGGCCTCGTGCCAGGTGGGGTAGCCGGGCAGGACGAGGAGCGGGCGCCGCTCGGGCGCGATCCGGGCCAGGGCGCCGATCAGGGCGCCCAGGTTCTTGTGCGGGCGCTTGGCCGAGAGGCTGAGCAGGACGCGCCGCTCGCCCAACCCGAAGCGCGTGCGGGTCGCCCGGGGCGCGAGCGCCGGGCCGCGGCGGACGCTGCCCAGCCCGAGCGGGACGACCTCGACCTTCCCGGGGGCGAGCCCGAGGTCGGCGACGAGGTCGTCGCGCGTGCTCTGGGAGTCGGCGATCACCCGGTGGGCCCGGCGGGCGGCGAGGGGGATGAGGACGCGCATGCCGAGGTCGCGGATGCCCGGGTGGGCGTCCGGGAAGCGGCGGTAGATCAGGTCGTGGATCGTGACCACCCGGCGGCCCGCGCCCCAGCCGGGGGCCGTGCTCCCGAGGCTGTGGAGCACCTCGACGCCGGCCCGGGCGGCCAGGACCGGGAGCAGCGTCTGCTCGCCGGCCACCCACTGGACGCGGCTGCGGGCGTGGACCGGGACCGTCACCGCGGGGATCACCTCGCCCCACGGGCCACCGCCGGCGCGCGCGGCCTCGCGGTTGACGAAGGCCGTGAGCCGGACCCCGTGGGCCGGCGCCAGGGCGGCGAGGGCGACGATGAGCTCGCGCGCGGCCACCTCCATCCCGCCGGTCTCGCCGGGGACGAGGAAGACGAGGTTCAGGCCGACGTGCATCGCGCGTAGATCTCGAGGTGGGCCTCGGCGGCCGCCCGCCAGCTGAAGCGCGCGGCGCGGGCGCGGCCGCGGGTCCCGTCGTCGGCGAGCGCCCGCGCGATCGCCGCCGCGCAACCGCCGGCATCGTCGGGATCGAAGTAGGCGACCGCGTCGCCGCCGAGCTCGCGCAGGACGGGGAGGTCCGAGCAGGCGACCGGGACGCCGCGGGCCAGCGCCTCGAGCACGGGCAGCCCGTAGCCCTCGGCCCGGGTCGGGATCGCGACGCAGGCGGCCAGGGCGTAGAGCGCCTCGAGCTCGGGGTCGGGCACGTAGTCGAGGCAGACGATCCGCGCGCGGGCCGGCGAGCGCCCGGCCAGCGCGCGCAGGGCCCCGCCGGCGCCGCCGTCGTGACCGGCGAGGACGAGGGCGACGTCGTCGGGGAGGCGCTCGAGCGCGCCCACGAGCAGGGCCTGGTTCTTGTGGGGGCGCTTGGCCGCGACGTTGAGGACGACGCGCCGCCCCCCGAGCCCGAGCCGGGCGCGGAGCTCCGCGACGTCGGCCGCCGGGCCGGGCGGGCGCCCGGGCCCGGGGATCACCGACACGCGGGCGGGGTCGACCCGCAGGGCGCCGACGATCTGCGCCCGGCTCGCCTCGCTCATGGTCACCAGGGCGGCGGCCCGGGGGGCGGCGGCGCGCACGACGGCGCCGATGGCCACCCGCGAGGTCGCGCTCAGCGTCCGCTCGCGCAGGAAGATCACGTCGAAGAGGGTGAGGACGAGCGGCACCCGGAGCCGCACCGGCCCGAGGTTCGAGAGGCTGTGGACGAGCTCCCAGCCGCGCTCGCCGGCCAGCCGGTCGAGCATCAGCTGCTGGGCGTAGAGCTTGCGCACCCGGGTGTCGTCCTCGGCGGGAAGGGCGAGGATCCGCGCCCAGTCGGACCACCCGTCGGCGCGCAGCGCGCGGGCGCCGCGGCCCGAGGCGGCGATCGTGATCTCGACGGCGGGGTCGGCGGCGGCGATCGCCGGGAGGAGGCCGCGCATGACCGTCTCCGGGCCGCCGCTGACCCCGGGGTCGAGGAACAGCGCGTCGTAGGCGAGCCTCCGGATCACGCCCTCGCGCCCCGTCCGGCGATCGCCCGGCGGTAGCTCGCGAACGTGGCCCGGGCGGTCTCCGCCCAGGTCAGGGCCGCCGCGCGCTCGCGCCCGCGGCGGGCGAGCTCGGCGGCGAGGCCGCGGTCGGCGAGCAGGCGGTCGATCGTCGCCGCGATCTGGCCGTCGTCGCCCGGGTCGAAGAGGAGCGCGGCCCCGCCGGCGACCTCGGGCAGCGCGGAGACCTCCGAGCAGGCGACCGGGAGCCCGCGGGCCATCGCCTCGGCGATCGGCAGGCCGAACCCCTCCAGGCGCGACGGGAGGACGAAGGCGGCCGCGGCCCGGTAGAGCCCGTCGAGGTCACCGTCGGAGAGCCAGCCGAGGAAGCGCACCCGGCCGCCGACGCCGAGCGCCGTGGCGAGGGCGCGGAGCTCGGCCTCGTGGGGCGTCGGGGCCCCGGGGAGGACGAGCGTCGCGTCGGACGCCTCGAGGCGCCCGAGCACGCGCACGAGGGCCGCGAGGTTCTTGTGCGAGCGCTTCTGGGCGACGCAGAGGACGAGGCGCCCGTCGCCCAGGCCGAGCCGGCGGCGAAGCTCGGGCGCCGGGGTCCCGCCCTCCGCCGCCGGTACCCGCACGCCGAGCGGCGTCACGTCGATCCGGCCGGGGTCGACCCCGAGCGTGGCCACGAGGTCGTCGCGGCCGGCGCGCGAGATCGCGATCAGGCGGTCGGCGCACCGCGCCGAGACCCGGGTGGCCACCTGCATGGGGATGCGGTCGGGGAGGGCGATCGATCCGGGCTCGTGGATCCAGGTCAGGTCGAGGACGGTGGCCACGGTGGCCACCGGCGCGAGCGGGGCGACCGCGTTGGCCGGCCCGTGGAGGACGTCGACGCCCCGGCGCCCGCAGCGCACCGGCTCGAGCAGCCACTGGGCGGCCAGCGCGCCGAGGGTGCTCCACGGCGGGCCGGCCGGGCCGCCGCCCGGGACCCGGACGAAGGCGACCGCGCCGCCCCGGGTCTCGGCCAGGAGCTCGGCCGGGGCGGCGGCGGTGACGAACGCGGTCACCCGCGTCCCCGCCTCGAGCCCGACCAGCGCGGCGATCAGCTCGCGGGCGTAGGTCAGGGCCCCGCCGGCGGCCGGACGGGCGTGCACGAGGTTCATTCCCACGTGGAGCGGTCGCCCCGGCATCGGGCCATAGTCTGCCCGCCGATGACCGAGTGCGCCGTCGTGGTCGTGAACTACCGCAGCGCCGAGCTCGCGTCCGGCTGCCTGGCCGCCCTGGCGGCGGGTCGCCGACCGGCGGAGGTCGTCGTCGTCGACAACGCCTCGGGCGACGGCTCGGCCGGGCTCCTGCGGACCCGCCATCCGGACGTCACGGTGATCGAGCGGGCGGCCAACGACGGCTTCGCCGCCGGGGTCAACGCCGGCTTCGCCGCCACGCGCGCCCCGGTCGTCGTGCTCCTCAACCCGGACACCGTCCCCGGCCCGGACGCGCTCGAGCGGCTCGTCGCCCATCTCGACGCCTGCCCCCGCGCCGGAGTCGCCGCCCCGCGGCTGACCTACCCGGACGGCACCCCCCAGGCGAGCGCCTACCGCCGCTTCCCCGGCCTCGGGATGCTCTTCCTCGACCTCTGCCTCCCCGCCGGGTTCGCCGTCCAGGCCTGCCCGCGCCTGGACCCCTACCGGGTCCCGCCCGCCGTCCTGCGCGACGGCAGCCGGGTGGCCCACGTCACCGGCGCGGCGCTGGCCGTCCGCCGGGCGGCCTACGCGGCGGCCGGACCGCTCGACGAGGGCTTCTTCCTCTACCTCGAGGAGACCGAGTGGCAGGAGCGCCTCCAGGCGGCCGGGTGGACGGTCGAGATGGTCCCCTCGGCCACGGTCACCCACCTCGTGCGCGGCGGCGGCGAGGCGTCGCTGGCCCCCTCGCCGCACTACCTGCGCTCGGCGCGGCGCTACCTCGGCCTGCGCGGCTGCCCGCCGGCGGCCACCGAGGCGATGATCACCGCGGCGCTCCTGCTCTCGCGGCTGGCCGCCCGGGCCGAGCGGCTGCTCCCCGCCGGGCGGCGGACCGGCGGGGCGCGCGCCGCCGCCTACGACGCCCTGTGGCGGGCGCGCGGCGCCGGATGAGCCTCGACGTCGCGGTCGTGCACCACCTGGCCGAGGGCGGCGGCGCCTTCCGGGTCCTCGCCGAGTACCTGGTCCGCCGCCCCGAGCATCGCTTCACCGTCTACACGCGGATGCCCGAGCCGCCCGCGGCCGCCCGCCTCGTCCGCCTGCCCGACCACGTCGCGGTCGTGCGCCTGGCCCTCGAGACCCCGGCAACCCGGGCCGGACGCCTGCGCCAGCTGGCCCGCCTCCCCCACTACGGCCGGACGCTCGCCGCGCGCATCGACGCCGGCGGCCACGACGTCGTCTTCGCCCACGCCTCGCTCCTCGTCCAGGCCCACGAGACCCTCCCCCACCTCCGCACGCCGACGCTCTGCTACGCCCCCGAGCCGCTGCGGAGCGCCTACGAGGAGGTGCCGGCCTTCGGACGCTCGGGCGCCCCCCGCGAGCGGCTCGTGCGGGCCGGGCTCGATCCCTACGAGGCGCTGCGCAAGCGCCTCGACCGCCGGCACCTCCGCGGGGCCGACACCGTCGTCACCCACTCGCGCTTCACGGCGGCGGCGCTCCGGCGCATCTACGGCGTCGACGCCGACGTCGTCCGGCTCGGGGTCGACGCCGACGCCTTCACGCCGGCGGCGCGCGCCCGCGAGCGGACGGTGCTCTCGGTCGGGGCCCTCCATCCCCTGAAGGGCCACCAGGACGTCATCGCCGCCGTCGCGGCGATCCCGGCCGACCGGCGCCCGGGAGTGGTGGTCGTCGGCGACCGGGGCGAGCTCGGCCGCGCGCTGGCCGACCTGGCCCGGGCGCTCGGGGTCGAGCTCGAGGTCCGCCGCGAGCTGCCCTTCGCCGCCCTCCTCGACCAGTACCGGCGGGCCGGGGTCCTGGCCGCGGCGATGATCCGCGAGCCGTTCGGGCTGACCCCGCTCGAGGCGATGGCCTGCGCCACGCCGGTGGTCGCCGTGGCCGAGGGCGGGCTCGTCGAGACGGTCCGCCACGACGACACCGGCCTGCTCGTGGCCCGCGACCCGGCCGCCCTCGGCGGCGCCCTGGCCCGGGTGCTCGACGACCCGCAGCTCGCCGCGCGGCTCGGCGCGGCCGGCCGGGCGCGGGTGGTCGCCGACTGGAGCTGGGAGCGGACCGCGGCCGACTTCGACGCCCGCCTGGCCGTCCTCGCCGCCCGCGGACCCCGGAGCTGAGCGTGGGCCGAGCGCACCTCGTCCAGGCGAGCTTCCAGCTCCCCCATCGCCGGGGCGGGGGCACGGCCCGCCAGTTCTTCCTCCTGCGCGAGCTCGCCCGGCGCTTCGAGGTCACGGTGATCGCCCCCGCCGACCCGGGGGTCCCGCCCGAGGCCTACGACGAGCTCGGCGCCTTCGCCACCGTGGCCGGGTTCCCGGTCCCCCCGCCCCGGCGCAACCCGCTGCTCCGGGCCGCCCACCTGGCGCGGATGGTCGGCTCGCCGCGACCGCTCGCCTCCACGGGGATGGACGCCCTGCGGCCCGCGATCCGGGCCGCCCTGGCCGGCCTGGGGCGACCGGCCGACATCTTCTACGTCGAGCCTTCGACCACGGCCGACTGGATCGACCTGGCCCCGCCGGGGGCGCTCCGCGTGCTCGGCTTCCACGACCTCACCTTCGCCGCCTACCGGGAGCGCGCCCGGCGGGCGACCCGGCCGGGCGCGCGCCTGCTCGAGGAGGTCGAGTGGCGGCGACTGCGGCGCCTCGAGCTCGGGTGGGCGGCCCGGGCCGACCTCAACGTGATGATCTCCGCGCTCGAGCGCGCGGCGCTCGAGCGCCTCGTCCCCGGGGCGGCCACCGTCCTCGCCCCCAACGGCGTCGACGTCGACTACTTCCGGCCGGGCGGCCCGCCCGACCCGAGCGGCCCGCTCGTCCTGCTCGGGTCGCTGAACCATCCGCCGAACGTGGATGCGGCGGTGCGCATGGTGCGCGACGTCCTCCCCGCCGTCGGGCGCCCGGTGGCGCTCCAGATCGTCGGGCGCAGCCCCGTCCCCGAGGTGCTCCGGCTCGGCGGGACTCCGGGAGTGGCGGTGGTCGGCGAGGTCGCCGACGTGCGGCCCTACCTCGCCGGGGCGTCGATCGTGTGCGCGCCGATCATGTTCGGCGGCGGGGTGCGGATGAAGCTGCTCGACGCCCTGGCCATGGGCTGCGCCGTGGTCTGCACGCCCAAGGCGGCGGAGGGCTTCGCGCTGCGCGACGGCGAGGAGCTCGTGATCGCGCCGATCGCCGGCTTCGCGCGCGCCGTCGCCGCCCTCCTCGACGATCCGGAGCGGGCCGCGGCGCTCGGCCGGCGGGGGCGCGAGTTCGTGGCCCGCGAGCACAGCTGGGCCACCTCGGCGGACGCCCTGGCCGGCGCCCTCGACGCCGTCCGCGGCTAGCGGCTGGCGGCTAGCCCAGCCCCCGCCGCCGCGCCCAACCGGCCACGTCGTCGACCTCGGCCTGCCAGTCGACGCCCGCGGCGGTGTCGTCGAGCTCGCCGTGGGTGGCCAGGGTCGGCCAGGGTGCGGCGATCAGCTCGGGCCGGGCGGTGAGGAGCGCCTTGGCCGCGTGACGCAGGACGAGGCTGTCGTGGGCGAGGATCGGCGTGCGCCCGAGGGCGTGGGCCAGGCGGTAGCGAGAACCCCCGAGCGTGGCCGGCCAGATCGCCTGGTCGTGGGGGTAGTCGTGCCGGGTGCCCAGCCAGTGGATCCACGAGTCGCGGGCGAGCCGGCCGCAGCGAACGCCGAAGGTCATCGTCGCGCTGCGGACGCCGACCCAGCGCTGGCCCCGGGGGGCCGCCCGCCGGTCGGCGGGCTGGGCGATCGTCGGCGGGTACTGGAGGCAGAAGTAGTCGGCCCGGCCGATCTGGGCCGCAGCGTCGAGCAGGGCCGGGAAGGCGCCGGCCCGGTAGACGTAGTCGTCCTCGGAGAAGTAGACGACGTCGTCGGCGTCCGCCGCCAGCCCCTCCGCGAGGCAGAGGGCGGCCCGGTGGGAGCCGCAGTTGCCGACCCCGCCGGTGTTCGTCACCTCGCCCCGGCCGCGCATCAGCTCGAGCCGGTCGGGCTGGATCTCGCCGTCGTTGAGGAAGTGGACCCGCACCGCACCGTCGGCGCACGCCTCGACCGAGCGGAGAAAGGACAGGAGCGCCGCCCGGTGGTCGAAGTAGGGCGGGCGGCGCTTGCCGGCGCTGCGGGCCGAGCGGTAGATCACGTGGACGCGCACCGGCCGCCACGCTAGCGGACGCCGGCGGCCCTACGATGGACCCGTGCCGGGGACCGCGCCGCTCGAACTCCCCGGGCCGGGGCCGGCTCCGGAGGGGGACCTCCTCGACAGCGCCGCCGCCGGCCCGGCGGCCATCCGCGGGAGCCTGATCCGCACCGCCGGATACCTCGGCACGGCCGCGGTCAGCCTGATCTCGGTCAGCCTCCTGATCCGCCACATCGGGGTGGCCGACTTCGGCCACTACGTGACCGTGCTCTCGCTCGTCACCCTCGCCGCGACGCTCAGCGACGCCGGGCTGACCACGATCGGCATCCGCGAGTACGCCGTCCGCCCGCCGGCGGGTCGAACCCGGCTGATGGCCAACCTGCTCGGCCTGCGCTGCGTCCTGACCGTGGTCGGCGTCGGCGGGGCGACGCTGTTCGCGGTCGCGGCCGGATACGGGACGCGGCTGATCGAGGGCACGCTGATCGCCGGCGTCGGCATCCTCCTCGTCGTGCTCCAGGGGACCTACGCCGTCCCGCTGACGGCGTCGCTGCGCCTCGGCACGGTCACCGCCCTCGACTTCGCCCGCCAGGTCCTGACCACGGCGCTGACCGTGGCCGTCGTCCTCGCCGGGGGGACGCTCCTCGCCTTCCTCGCCCTGCCGATCCCGGTCGGGATCGTGATCCTCGCCGTGACCCAGCTCCTCGTCCGGCGCTCGATGCCGCTGCGCCCCCGCCTCGACCTCGACGAGTGCCGGGAGCTCCTGCGGGCGATCGTGCCGATCGCGCTGGCCGTGGCCGTCGGGGCGATCTACTTCCGCGTCTCGCTGATCCTGATGTCGGTCATCGCCTCGGCCGAGCAGACCGGGTACTTCGCCACGGCCTACCGGGTGCTCGAGGTGATCATCCAGCTCCCGGCGCTGATCGTCGGCGCCGCGTTCCCGATCCTCGCCCGGGCGGCGCGCGACGACGCCGACCGCCTCCGCTACGCGGTCGGGCGCCTCGCCGAGGCGATGGTCATCCTCGGCGCCTTCGTCGCCATGTCGGTCGTGCTCGGCGCCGCCTTCGCGATCCAGGTCCTCGCCGGCGGCGGGGCCGGCCCATCGGTCGCCGTCCTCCAGATCCAGGGCATCGCCATCGCCGTGAGCTTCGTGGCGAGCGCCTGGAGCTTCGGCCTGCTCTCGCTCGCCCGCTACCGGGACGTGCTCCTCATCACCTCGACCGGCGTGGTCACCGTGTTCACGCTGACCCTCGTCCTCGAGCCGCTCCTCGACGCCCAGGGCACGGCGCTGGCCATCGTCGGCGGCGACAGCGTCCAATCGCTGCTCGCCTTCCTGATCCTCCGCCGCCGGGTCGAGGGCCTGCGCTTCCCGGTGCGGGTCGGCGTGCGCGTGGTTGCCGCCGCCGGGCTCGGCTTCCTCACCCTGCTCGTCCCCGGCCTCAGCCCGCTGTTGCGCACGGTGATCGCCGCCGTCGTCTACTGCGCCGCGCTGGTCGCCCTCGGGGCGATCCCCGAGGAGCTCGCCCACGCGTTCGCCGAGCGCTACCGCGAGCGCCGCCGCCGGGCCGCCGCCGGCTGACCGCTCACGCCTCGACGGCGACGTCGCCGAGCCCGGCCAGCCGGGCCGGCGGGGGGCCGAAGCGCCGCCGGGCGAAGTCGAGGAGCCCGAGCCACATGGCGGCCAGGACGACCCGCGACTCGGCCGCCGCCGCCGAGCGACGGACGACGGCGCCCAGGTGGGGGAGCGTCTCGAGGAGCACCCGCTGGACGGCGGCCGCCACCCCCCGCAGGCCGGCCGCCGAGCGGGCGTACTCGGTCCCGTTGCGCGTCATCAGGTAGGTGAAGGCGCCGATCCGACGCCCGCGGCCGGGCTCCTGCTCGGCGAGCGCATCGACGGCCACCCCGACCGACCAGCCGCCGCGCTGCATCCGCAGGCAGAGGTCGGTCTCCTCGAAGTACATGAAGAAGCGGTCGTCGAGGAGCCCGACCCGCTCGATGGCGTCGGCGCGCAGGAGCATGGCCGACCCGTCGATCCAGTCACAGGCGGCCACGGGGCCGGGGGGCGGGTCGAGGACGTGCCCGACCGAGCCATCGGCCGCGGTGCGCCCCCCGTAGGAGAACACCCGCTCCGAGCCGGCGAAGAGCAGGACCGGGCCGAGGACGCCGAACTCGGGGGCGCGGGCGGCGGCGCGGGCGAGCGCCGCGAGGGCCCCGGGCCGCGGGCGGGTGTCATGGGTGAGGAGCAGGACCTGGCGGGCCCCGCGGGCGAGCTGGTGGCGGATGCCGATGTTCATCGCCCCGGCGTAGCCGAGGTTGCGGCGGTTGCGGATGAGGGCCACGCCGGGGACGCCGCCCGGCCGGTCCGCGGGGCTCGCCGGGTTGTGGACGACGACGAGCGCCTCGGGCGCGGCCCCCTCGTCGAGCAGCGCGGCGAGCAGGGCGAGGTGGAGGTCGCCGGCGCCGTAGGCGAGGATCACGATGCCGATGTCGGGCGCGGGGGACGGCACCGGCGACACCGTACCGGGCCCCCGGGCGGACGCTACGATGGCCGGCGTGGCGGCGGCGCAACCGGGGACCTACGTGCGCGTCACGCGCATGATCAACCGGCGCGCCCGCCCTCTGCGCTGGCGCTACTACGTCGAGCGGCGGGGACACCCGGTGGTCGCCCTCCTGCCCGGGCGCGTCCGCGCCGGCCTCGGCCTCGACGACGACGAGGCCCGGAGCGCGCACCGGATCGAGATCGGCGCCGGGCCCTATCCGACCCCGGGCTACGTCCACGTCGACCTCGACCCCGGGGCCGAGCACCTCGAGGCGCTCGCCCCGGGCGACGCGCTCCCGTTCCCCGACGGCTGGGGCGCCGAGCTCCTGGCCATCCACATCCTCGAGCACGTCCCGCCGCCGCGCCTTCAGGCGACGCTCCGCGAGTGGCGCCGCGTCCTCGCCCCGGGGGGCGTCCTGCGCGTCCACGTCCCCGACAGCGCCGCCCTCATGCGCGCCTGGCTGGCCACGCGCGGACCCGAGCGGTGGGCCCTCAACGCGGCGCTGACCGGCGTCTACGGCAGCAAGGACGTGCGCGGACCAGGCGAGCTCGCCGAGCTCGCCGACCACCAGACGATGTTCGACGCCGACCTCCTGCGCGACGTCCTGGCCGCGGCCGGTTTCGCCGAGATCGAGGATCGCAGCGACCGGGAGGCCGACCGCCACACCCTCGGGTGGCGCCCGCTCGTCGACCAGGTGTCGCTGATCTTCCGCGCCCGCCGGCCCGCCTAGGGGTGGGCGACGAAGACCCAGAGCGGCTGGTCGAAGAGGGCGGCGAAGGCGTCCCGGGTGTGCGGTCCGCCGCCGTCGATGTCGAAGATCCGGTAGCCGAGCGCGCTGAGCAGGTCGTGGACGTCCTCCGAGCGGGTCCCGTAGTAGTCGGCGCCCCCGGCGCCGTGCTCGAAGACCAGGAGCGGGGTGTGGCGGCGGAGCGTCTCCCGCGCGCCGCGCAGGACCTGGAGCTCGGCCCCCTCGACGTCGAGCTTGATCAGGGCCGGGACGTAGCCGTCCGGGAGCGCCCGATCGAGCGCGTCGGTGGCCACCGTGATCACCCGCGTCTCGAGGTCCGCCGGGTAGGCGCGGCGCCGGAACCCGCTGAGCTCGGGGATCTCGGGCACGTGGGTGAAGCTCGCCTCCCCGGGGGGCCCGTCGGAGAGGGCGCACTCCCGGACGTCGACGCCCGGGAACTCCCGCCGCAGCGCGGCGGCCAGGTCGGGGAGCGGCTCGAAGGCGAGGTGGCGTCCGCGGGGGGCCGCCCGGACGAGCTCGCGGAGGATCTCGCCACGGTTGGCCCCGATGTCGACGCAGTTGTCCTCCGCGCGCAGGCCGAAGGCGATCAGCAGGCGCGTGTGCTCGTTGTCGCGCCGGTCGCGCACGGCGAGGGGATCGGCGCAGCGGTCGATCGCCAGCCCGGCCGCCCCGATCACCGCCCCGCGCAGCTTCAGCTCGACCAGGTCGACGACCGCCGGCCAGCCGCGCCGGGCGACCTCGCCGGCCGCCGCGCGCAGGCGATCCGGCCAGCTGAGCTCGGGCGGCCCGGTCACGCCCAGCGACGCCACGGAGCCCGGCCGGAGGCCCAGAGCTCCTCGAGGCGAGCCCGATCGCGGAGCGTGTCCATGGGCTGGAAGAACCCGTCGTGGGGGAAGACGGCGAGCTCGCCGCGGGCGGCCAGGGCCTCGAGCGGCTCGACCTCCCAGGGCGTCTCGTCGCCGGCGATGAACTCGCCGACCCCGGGCTCGCAGACGAAGAACCCGCCGTTGATCCACGACCCGTCGCCCTGCGGCTTCTCCTGGAAGCCGACGACCCGGGAGGCCGCCCGATCGATCTCGAGCGACCCGAAGCGCCCGGGGGGCTGCACCCCGGTGACCGTGGCCAGGACGCCCTGCGCCCGGTGGTGGGCGACCAGGGCGTCGATGTCGACGTCGGCCAGGCCGTCGCCGTAGGTCAGGCAGAACGTCTCGGCACCGAGGAAGGGCAGGACGCGCTTGAGCCGCCCGCCGGTCATCGTCTCGGCGCCGGTGTCGACCAGCGTCACCCGCCACGGCTCGGGGTCGGACCGGTGGATCTCGATCTCCCCGGTGCGCATGTCGAAGGTCACGTCGGAGGCGTGGAGGGAGTAGTTGGCAAACCACTCCTTGATCACGTAGCCGCGATAGCCGAGGCAGATCAGGAAGTCCTCGATTCCGTAGGCCGAGTACAGCTTCATGATGTGCCAGAGGATCGGCCGCCCCCCGATCTCCACCATCGGCTTCGGCTTGAGCGTCGTCTCCTCGCTCAACCGCGAACCGAACCCACCCGCGAGGATCACCGCCTTCATCGCCGCGCAGACCAGGCCTTCTGGGGGAGGCCGTCGATCTGCCCGAGCGTGACCGCGCGCATGTCGGCCCCGGCGGCGAGCGCCCCGTGCCAGCCGGCCACGCTCTCGAGCGCGTCGTCGAGGCCGACGCACGGACGCCAGCCGAGCCGCTGCCGGGCGCGCGAGGAGTCGAGCCTGAGGGAGTGCGCCTCGTGCGGGTGGGGGCCCGGGTCGGTGGCCCAGCGGAGCCTCCCCGGCCAGCGCGCGGCCAGGCGCCCGACGATCTCGCTCACCGGCCAGCAGTCGTCCGCCGCCGGGCCGAAGTTCCACGCACCGGCGTGGGCGGGCTCGTCCCAGAGCGCCTGGGCGAGCAGGAGGTAGCCGCTCAGCGGGTTGAGCACGTGCTGCCACGGCCGGATCGAGCTCGGGTTGCGCACCCGCAGCTCGCTCCCGGCCGCGGCCGCCCGGGTCAGGTCGGCCACGAGCCGGTCCGCGCCCCAGTCGCCGCCGCCGATCACGTTCCCGGCCCGCGCCGTCGCGATCCGCGGGCCGTCCGGATCGGCGAAGAACGACCGCCGGTAGGCGCTCGTGACGAGCTCCGAGCAGGCCTTCGAGCTCGCGTACGGGTCGTGGCCGCCGAGCGGCTCGCCCTCCCGGTAGCCCCACTCCCACTCCCGATTCTCATAGCACTTGTCGGAGGTCACGTTGACCACGACCCGGACCCCGTCCACCCGGCGCACGGCGTCGAGCAGGTTGACCGTGCCCATCACGTTGGTCTCGAAGGTGAGCCGCGGCTCGGCGAAGGACCGCCGGACGAGCGGCTGGGCCGCCAGGTGGAGGACGACCTCGGGCGCCGCGGCGGCCAGGGCGCCGGCGAGCGCCGCCGGGTCGCGGACGTCGCCCTCGACGCAGCGCATCCCCTCGGCCACCCCGGCCAGGGCGAACAGCGACGGCTCGGTCGGGACGCCGCACGCGTACCCGGTCAGCTCGGCTCCGAGGCGCTGGAGCCAGAGCGAGAGCCACGCGCCCTTGAAGCCCGTGTGGCCGGTCAGGAGGACCCGCCGCCCCCGCCAGAACGCGGGCCGCACCGCCGACGGACGCGCCGGCCTGGGGAGAGGCGCTCACGGCCCGGCACGATAGCCGTCTCTGCCAGACTCCCCGGCCGTGAGTCAACCCGGCACGGCGGCGCCCGGCCGCGAGCAGACGGTCGCGCTCTTCGACACCGTGACGCCCCTCGCCCCGCTCCGCGCCGAGATCGCCGCGGCGATCGGCCGGGTCCTCGACGGCGGCCGCTACATCCTCGGCCCGGAGGTGGCCGCCTTCGAGGCCGAGTTCGCCCGCTTCTGCGGGGCCGGCCACGCGGTCGGGGTGGCCAACGGAACCGAGGCGATCACGATCGCCCTGCGGGCGATGGGCGTCGGCCCGGGCGACGAGGTGATCGTCCCGTCCTTCACCTTCTACGCCAGCGCCGAGGCGATCCCGCCCACCGGCGCCCGCGTCGTCTTCTGCGACATCGACCCCGCCACCTTCTGCCTGACCGCCGAGACCGTCCGGGCCGCCCTGACGCCGCGGACGAAGGCGGTCGATCGCCGTCCACCTGTTCGGCAACCTCGCCCCGGTCGCGGAGATCGAGGCGCTCGGCGTCCCGGTGCTCGAGGACGCCGCCCAGGCCGCCGGCACGGTCGGGCCGGGCGGGGCGCGGCCGGGATCGCTCGGGCGGGCGGCGACCTTCTCGTTCTTCCCGTCGAAGAACCTCGGCTGCTTCGGCGACGGCGGGGCGATCGTGACCGACGACCCGGAGATCGCCGACCGGGCCCGGATGCTCCGCTTCCACGGCTCGCGCGACAAGGTCGTCCACGAGGAGGTCGGCTACAACTCGCGCCTCGACGAGATCCAGGCGGCGATCCTCCGGGTCCTCCTCCCCCACGTCGACGCCTGGGCCGACGGCCGGCGGGCGGCCGCCGCCCACTACGTGGCCGGCCGGGCTCGACGCCCTGGCCACCCTGCCCACGCCGGCCGCCGGGTCGCGACCGGCCTGGCACCTCTTCGTCGTGCGCAGCCCCCGGGTCGAGGCGCTGGCCGCCGCCCTCACCGCCGGCGGGGTCGGCTGCCGCGCCTACTACCGGACGCCGAACCACCGCCAGCCGGCCCTCCGCGACCCGGTCGAGCTCCCGGGGACCGACGAGGCGGCGCGGACCCACCTGGCCATCCCCATGAGCCCCGTCCTCGGCCGCGCCGCCGTCGAGCGGGTGGTCGCCGCCGCGGCCGCCGCGGCCGCCGCGGGCTGACCGGCAGCCGCCCGAGGCGGGGGACGAGCACGAGGCCGAGGATGGCGATCCAGGCCAGGCCGCTGAGCACGCCGCCGGCGACCACGGTCCGCGGGAGGTAGGAGAAGACCACCGCGTGGCGCCCGGCCGGGACGGCCACCGCCCGGAACGCCGCGTTGGCCGGGTGGATGGTGGCGTCGCGCCCGTCGACGGTCGCCCGCCAGCCGGGGTAGTAGGAGTCGAGCAGCACGAGGTAGCCGGCTCGCGGCGCGTCGACCGCGAGGCTCACGCGGTCGTCCCCGTCGCCGGTGAACCGCACCGCCCCCGCACCCCCGGCGCGGCGTTCGCGGACGGGGGGGCGACGCCCTTCGATCACCGGGCCGGTGAGCAGGTGGGCCGGGCGGATCGCCGCCACCGCGCCGAGCGCGTCCCGCTCGGTCGGGAGGGCGCGCCACGACGAGGCGAAGAAGGCACGGGGGAGGGCGTTCGGGTTGCGGTAGACGCTCCCGTCCGACCGGCGGGCCACGAGCCGCAGCCCGGTGGTCGCCGCGGTGCCGCCGTCGACGGTGGTCAGCACCGTGGTCACGCCGAAGTCGTCGAGGAGCTGGGTCGAGCGCGGGTCGCGGGGGTCCACCCGCGTGGCCTGGAAGCCCTTGCCGCCCAGCCGGGTCCACAGGGCGAGGTAGCGGCCGAGGGCGGGGAGCCCGTGGCCGCGGGGGTCGCGCAGGCCGTAGCGCGAACCGACGTTGGGGATCAGGTACTCGCTGAAGCCGGCCGTCCGGCCCGAGCCCTGACCGGCGGCCGCGGTCACGATCGAGGGGGTCGCGGCCGGTTGCGCCTGGGCGCCGGTGATCGCCGGGTTGTAACCCTGGTTGACCGTGAGCAGGTCAGCGGCCGCGAGCGCCACGGCGAGGCCCAGGGCGACCCGCGGCGCCGGCCGCGACCGCCGGCCGCCGACGAGCAGGCGCAGGACGCCGAGGGCGGCGAGGGCGACCGCGAGCCAGCGGGTCCCGGCCGCGGCGGCGGTCTCGGCCAGGGAGGACGACCGGGACCACAGCAGGGGGATGAAGTCGCTGAAGCGCGGGAGGGCGCGCAGCGCGCTGCCGTGGCCGACCAGCCAGACCAGCGGGACGCAGGCCACCAGGCCGGCCAGGCCGAGCATCACCCGCTGCTCGCGCCGGTCGGACCCGACCAGCCGCTCGAGTCCGAACCCGGCGAGCACGGCCAGGCTCAGGGAGGCCAGGATCAGCGTGCGGGTGAGGTCGACGTAGGCGAACCCGGGGAGGTCGTCGACGGCATCGGTCACGACGGGCACGTGGACGGCGAGGACCACGCCGGCGACGAGCAGGCCGACGAAGAAGAGCTGGCGGCGGGCGCGGGCGCGGTAGAGGCCGGCCACGGCGAGCATCAGCGGGAGCGCGCCGACGTAGAACGTCCGCTCGGCGTAGTTGACCGGCCCGGTGACCGCGAAGCCCCCGTCCGGGCGCCCCCACCGGTCGGGGAGGAACACGCTGAGGAGCGGACACGTCGGGCAGCCCGCCGCCCCCGCCCCGGGCCAGCCGGGGCGCCTGGGTGGCGAGCTCGACGAAGGGCGCGAGCATCACCGCGCCGGCGGCGGCGCCGAGGGCGGCCGCCGCGACGAGGAGCAGGAGCCCGCGCCGGCGCTCGGCCGGGTCGTTCGTGCCGGCCAGGCAGAAGAGGGCGAAGGGGACGCCGGCCAGCCCGGCGATGAACGTGCTCTCCGGGTGGCCGCCGAGCAGGCAGAGGCCGACGATCGCCGCCACGGCCCCGGCGTCGCGCGCCCGGCGGCGGGCGCAGAGGAGGTCGATCCCCCCGAGCAGCCAGGGGATCAGCGCATAGATGTTCGTGTGCGGGTGCTCGAGCCAGATCACCATGCACGAGCACAGCGAGTAGGTCACCGCGGCGAGGAGCGCCGCCGCCCGTCGCAGGCCGAGGCGCCGGCACAGCCACCCGGTGCCGAGCCCGGCGAGGAGCACCTTGGCCGCGGCGATCAGCCCGAGGGCCGGCCAGAAGGGCAGGACGAAGGCGAGCCAGTTCAGCGGGTAGAGGAGCGCCGTCTGCTGGGAGGCGAAGACCGGCCAGCCGCCGAACACGTACGGGTCCCAGAGCGGCAGGCTCCCGGCCCGGATCGCCCCCCGGGCCCACTCGAGGTCGGGATGGAAGACCTCGACCGCGTCGGTGAGCAGGAAGTTCGACGGGTGGAGCAGGCCGGGCGGCCGCAGCGAGGCGAGCGGCGCGTTGAAGAGGAGGAGATCCTCCGGCCCGAGCACCTTCCCACCCAGCGCCGCCGGGTAGAGCAGGACGAGCGCCAGGCCGGTGAAGAGGAGGACGACGCAGACGACGGGGTGGGCCGCCGGGAGCCCGCGCAGACGCCTCGCCACTGGCTGATCGCTCACGTGACGGGGCCGGCTCAGTCGCGGCGCCGGCGCTCGGCCAGCGCCCGCAGTGGGGCGGTCAGCCGCCAGCTGTGGCCGTGGTAGATGACGTCGAGCTCCCGGCGCACCCGCATCAGGTCCCGCCGCTGCGCCGCCGCGTCCTGGCGCACCGCCGCCCACTCGCGCGGCTCGCCCGGCTCCGGGCGCTCGAGGGCCGCGGCGCTCGGCGGCGGCCCCGCCCGCTTGCGCATCACGACCGCGCTCTGCCCGTAGAGCGGCGGGGCCCCGTCCTGGCGCCCGACCCGGAAGTCGACGATCTCGAACGCCCGCCCCCAGTGCGCCTCGATCCACCAGCGCGAGTGGAGGACCAGCGGCCCGCCGGTGTCCCAGCTCGCATACGGGTAGAGCACGTTCATCCCGATGATCTCCTCGGACACCGGCTCGTCGACGAAGCTCCGATGACCGGGGCCGAACACCGTGGCCACGATCGTCCCGTCCACCCGCAACAGGCGGTGCAGCTCCAAAAGCCAAGCACTCCAAGCGTCGGTGAGGTGGGTGAAGACCGAGAACGCCCAGATCAGGTCGAAGTGCTCGCCCGGGAGCTCGAGCGGCGGCGACGGTCCGTTGGTCTGGAGGCGCAGGCCCGGCGCGTGCCCGCCCAGCCAGGCGATGCTCGGCGCGTCGATGTCGCAGCCCCAGAGCTCGCAGTCCGGGTCGGCGGCCGCCGCCGGGCGGAGCATCCGCCCCACCCCGCAGCCGAAGTCGAGGGCCCGCCGTCCGGCCAGGGACTCGAGGCCGGCGAGCTCCTTGACGAGCTCCCACTGCTCGCGGCCGCGGTCCTCGAAGACGTCGGCCGGCCGCTCGTCCCCGACCACCCAGCCGACCCGGCGCATCAGCGGCTTCGGGGGCAGGCTCCGGCTCATCGCCAGCGCTCGAGCAGGTCGGCGTCCGGGACCTCGCCCACCACCCGGGCCGGCACCCCGACGACCACCGTCCGGGCGGCGACGTCCCGGGTCACCACGGCCCCGGCCCCGACGAACGCCTCCTCGCCGACCTCGACCCCCGGGGTCAGGACCGCCGCCCCGCCGATCCGGCACGCCCGCCGGAGCGTGGCCCCCCGCAGCGGGTGGCCGGCGTCGTGGCGCGACATCGTGTCGTCGTTGGTCGTGCACGCCCCCGGGCCGACGAAGACGTCGTCCTCGACGACCGACCCGGCCGTGATGTAGACGCTCGTCTGGATCCGGACCCGGTCGCCGACGCTGACGTCGTTGTCGAGCACGCTCCCCCGGCCGACGACGCTCCCCGCCCCGACGGTCGTCCGCTCGCGGACGTAGGACTGGTCGCCGAGGATCGCGTCGTCGGCGACCCGGGCCCCGGCGAAGACGATCGCCCCCGAGCAGACGGTCACCCGCCGCCCGAGCCGCAGCCCCTCGACCGGGGCGCCGGCCGCGCTCGAGTGGGCGGCCAGGCGCGGGCGCTTGCCGAGCACGACCCCGTCCTCGATCCGGCACCCGTCGCCGATCGCCGTCCCCGCGTGGACGGTCACGTGGGCGCCGAAGCTGACGTCCGCGCCGATGCTCACGCCCTCCCCCAGGTGGAGGCCCGGGGCCCGGTCGTCGGGGCGCAGGCTCACCGCCGGGACGCCGCCATCGCCGCCTGGAGGCCCTCGAGGACGCGGACGACCCGCAGGCCCGACGCCCCGTCGGAGATCGGCCGGGCCCCGTCGCGGACGCAGTCGACGAAGTGCTCGCACTCGAGGCGCAGGGGCTCGGTGTTGGCGATCCGCGGGCTCGTCACGTCGCCCGACCGGGTGATGTACTCGCCGTAGCTCTCGGCCTTCTCGTCGAAGCCCTTGTCGTAGATCGTCAGCTTCCGCTCGATCGCCATGTCGTCGAAGGTCGCCATCCGCCGCGACCCGACGACCGTGAACCGGCGCTCCTTGTGCGGGTCGAGCCAGCTCAGGTGGAGGTGGGCGGCCAGACCGGACGGGAAGCGCAGGAAGGCGAAGACGACGTCCTCGATCCCCGGCTGCATGTACGACTCGCCCCGGGCGTCGAGCTCGTGGGGATCCTCGCCGGCCAGGTGGAGGAGGACCGATACGTCGTGGGCGCCGAGGCTCCAGAGCGCGTTCTCGTCGGCCCGGAGCTGGCCGAGGTTCAGCCGGTTGGAGTAGATGTAGTGGATCTGGCCGAGCTCGCCGTCGTCGGCCAGCTGCTTGAGCCGGCGGACCCCCGGGTGGTACTCGAGCAGGTGGCCGACCATCACGATCCGGTTCCCGGCCGCCGCCGCCGCGACCACCCGCTCGGCGTCGGCCACCGACTGGGCGAGGGGCTTCTCGACGAAGCAGTGCTTGCCGGCCGCGAGGACCGCGACGGCGAGGTCGGCGTGGGTGCGGACCGGGGTGGCCAGGACGACCGCGTCGAGCGTCGGGTCGGCGAGGACCTCGTCGAGCGAGTCGGTGAAGCGCGCGCTCCGGAAGGTCGGCGCGAGGCGGGCCCGAACCGCCGGGTCGCCGTCGCAGCACCAGCGCAGCTCGCAGCCGGGGATCGCGTCGAAGTTCCGGGCGAGGTTCGGACCCCAGTACCCGAGGCCGGCCACGGCGACCGACACCGGCCGACTCACAACCGGTGCACGTTGGCGGCCCCGCGCGCCCGGGTCGCCCCCCGGAGGTCGACCAGGCCGGGCACGCGCCCGGCGAGCCCCTCGTAGTCGATGCCCCGATGGGCGGTGACCACCACCGCGAGGTCGGCCCCGTCGAGCGCCTCCTCGAGCGGAACCGACCGCAGCCCGTAGTCGGGGAGCGCCTCGACATGGGCGTCGTGGTAGACGAGGTCGGCCCCGAGGCCTCCCGAGCAGGGCGATCATCTTCAGCGCCGGCGACTCGCGCACGTCGGCCACCCCCGGCTTGTAGCTCACCCCGAGCAGGGCGATCCGGCTCCCCCGGACGGCCAGCCCCCGGTCGTTGAGCGCCCGCTCGATCTTGCTCACGCAGTGGTAGGGCATCTGCTGGTTGATCTTCCCGGCCAGCTCGATGAACTCGGTCGACATGTCGAACTCCCGGGCCCGCCACGACAGGTAGAACGGGTCGACCGGGAGGCAATGACCGCCCATCCCCGGGCCCGGCTCGAAGCGCATGAACCCGTACGGCTTCGTCGCGGCCGCGTCGATCACCTCCCAGATGTCGATCCCCATCCGGTCGGTGAGGAGGGCGAGCTCGTTGACCAGGGCGATGTTGACCGACCGGAAGATGTTCTCGAGCAGCTTGGCCAGCTCGGCCGCCTCCGGGGTCGAGACGCGGACGATCGTGTCGCAGACGATCGCGTAGACCTCCTCCGCCCGGTCGGCGCACGCCCTGGTCAGCCCGCCGACCACCTTCGGCGTCGTGCGCAGCGTGAAGTCGGTCCGGCCCGGGTCGACCCGCTCGGGCGAGAAGGCGAGATGGAAGTCGCGCCCCGCGGCCAGGCCCGACTCCTCGAGCACCGGCTGGAGGCGCTCGCGGGTCGTCCCCGGGTAGCTCGTCGACTCGAGCACGATCAGCTGGCCGGCGCGGATCACCGCCGCCAGGCCGCGGGCGGCCTCGAGCAGGGGCGTCAGCTCCGGCTCCCGGTTGCCGGTCAGGGGGGTCGGGACGCAGATCAGGATCGCCTCGGCCGTGGCGAGCCGCGCGTACTGGGTCGTCGGTTCGATCTGCCCGGCGAGCCCGGCGAGCTCGGCCGAGTCGACGTCCTCGATGTAGGAGCGTCCGGCCCCGATCGCCTCGATCTTGCGCGCGTCGGTGTCGAGGGCGACGACCTCGGATCCGGCCCGGGCGAAGGCCACGGCCAGGGGGAGGCCGACGTATCCGAGCCCGATGATCCCGACGCGCATGCTCAGCGTCGACTGTCTGCGGCGGGGGCCATGACGCCCGCAGTCTAATGCGCCGCCTGACCCCGGAGCGGCCGGCTCCGCGCGGTGCGCCGGTGCGTCGCTCGGCGAGGCGCCCGTAGGGAATACCGCCACTTTCGGGTAGAAAACGCGTTGTTGAGGGTGGCGCCTCGAACAAATGTCCACCCTGATGCCCACCACCGAGCCCGTCCCGACGCCGCCGCCCCTGCCCCAGGCCGACGTCCTCGGCATACCGCTGGCCCTGTCGGACTACGAGCGGACGATGGACTGGATCGACGCGATGATCGCCAGCGGCACCCGCGGCTACCTGACCGCGGCCGCCGTCCACCTGGTGATGGTCGCCCAGGAGGATCCGGCGACCCGCGACGCCGTCCTCGGGGCGACGCTCGCCGTGCCCGACGGGCAGCCCCTCGTCTGGGCGCTGCACGCCCTCGGGCACGCCGACGGGTCCTCCCGGGTCTACGGGCCCGAGCTGATGGCGCGCTACTGCGGGCGGGCGGCCGCCTCGGGCCTGCGCATGTACCTGTACGGCGGGCGCAACCAGGGCGCCCTCGTCGCCCTCGCCTCGAACCTCCGCGACCGCTATCCGGGGATCCGCATCGTCGGCGGCTACGCCCCCCCGTTCACCCCGCCGACCCCGGACGAGGACGACTGGATCGTCGAGCAGATCAACGCCTCCGGGGCCGACGTCGTCTGGGTCGGGACCGGTCAGCCCAAGCAGGAGAAGTGGATGGGGCGGCTGCGCGAGCGTCTCGACGTCCCGATGCTGATCGGCGTCGGCGCGGCCTTCGACTTCCACGCCGGGCTGGTCCCCCAGGCGCCGCCGTGGATGCAGAGCCTCGGGCTCGAGTGGACCTACCGCCTCGGCCACGAGCCGCGCCGCCTCTGGCGCCGCTACGCCCGCTACAACCCGCGCTTCGTGATCGGGTTCGCCCGCCAGTACGCGGCCCATCGCCTGGCCGCCGGGCACTGACGACCGGGCGGAGGAGTTCTGCCCCCCGGGTGTAGCCTCCGCGGGCGATGACCTACGACGTCTCGATCGTCGGCCTCGGCCGGGTCGGTCTCCCCCTGGCGCTCTGCTTCGCCGACCGCGGCCTCTCGGTCATCGGCATCGACAACGACCCGAGCCGGCTCGAGGCGGTCCGGGCCGGGCGGATGCCGTTCCGGGAGACGGGCACCCAGGAGCTGCTCGACCGGGTGAGCCTCGACCTCTCCGACCGGGTGGCCGACGCCGCCCAGGCCCGGCACATCGTGATCACCCTGGGGACGCCGTCGTTCTCGCACATCGAGATCGACATGCGCGACATCCGCCAGGCCCTCGACGACCTCCTCCCGGTCCTGCGCCCCGGTCACTCGCTGATCCTCCGCTCGACGATCGCCCCGGGGACCACCGCCTTCGTCGCCGGCTACCTGCGCAAGCACCGGGGGTTCGAGATCGGGGGCGAGGTGTTCGTCGCCCACGCGCCCGAGCGGATCGCCGCCGGGCGGTTCCTCGAGGAGATCGACAGCCTCCCGTGCATCATCGGCGGGGTCGGGGCCGGGTCGGGCCAGGCGGCGGCCGGCCTCTTCGGGGCGTTCGCCGCCCCGATCGTCCAGACGAGCCCGGTCGAGGCGGAGCTGGCCAAGATCTGGACGAACATCCTCCGCTACACGACCTTCGCCCTCCCGAACCTCCTGATGATGGACTGCGAGCAGCACGACGCGAACGTGTTCGAGGTGATCGAGCTGATCAACCGCGACTACCCGCGGGGCGGGATCGCCCGGCCGGGGTTCACGGCCGGGACCTGCCTGCGCAAGGACTTCACCTTCTCCGAGGAGCGGTCGGCCGCCCCGGGCATGCTCCTCGCCGTCTCCCGGGTCAACGAGTCGGTGCCCCTGTTCCTGATCGGCGGGGCCAAGCGGCGGCTCGGGAGCCTCGAGGGGCGCAAGGTCGCCGTGCTCGGCCTGTCGTTCAAGGCCGACACCGACGACGAGCGGGACTCCCTCTCCCACAAGCTGATCCGGCTGCTCGAGCGCGAGCTGGCCGACGTCGTCGTCCACGACCCGATGGTCGACACCCCGACCGCGTCGTTCGAGGAGGCCGTCGCCCGGGCCGACGCGGTGATCGTCGCCACCAACCACAGCGTGTTCCGCACCCCGGCCGCCCTGGCCTCGATTCCCGAGGCGGCGATCGTCATCGACCCGTGGAACTGCTGGGGGGCCGGGCAGGTCTTCGCCTACGCGGCGGAGCTCCGGGATCTCGTCACCGCGGCGGTCGCCTCGGCCCCGCCGGTGGCGCCGCCCGGCGGGCGGGTGCAGGGGAGCCGGCAGGCGGCGTGAGCCGCGTGCTGGTGACCGGCGGGGTCGGGATGATCGGGTCGGCGATCGTCCGCCGGCTGATCGGCGACCCCGACTACGAGGTCCGCGTCTCCGACCAGCGGACGCCGCCCCTCTGGATGCGGGAGGCCTGCGAGATCCACACCGGTGACCTCCGCTCGCTCGCCGAGGCCCGGGTGGCCACGGTCGGGTGCAGCCACGTGATCCACTGCGCGGCGATCGTCGGCGGGATCGCCAACTTCCACCGCCTCCCCCACACCCTGACCGAGGTCAACAACGCCCTCTACAACGCCGTGATCCGGGCGGCGCTCGACGCGCCGGTCGACCGCTTCGTCTACATCTCCTCGTCGATGGTCTTCGAGCGGGCGGAGGTCTACCCGACCCCGGAGGACTACCTCGCCGACTGCCCGGTCCCGGCCTCGGCCTACGGCTTCTCCAAGCTGACCGGCGAGGTCTACTGCCGGGCCGCCCACGACGAGCACGGCCTCCCGTTCACGATCTGCCGCCCGTTCAACGCCTACGGCCCCGGCGAGGTCCCGGCCGACGAGCCGGGCATCGCCCACGCCGTCCCCGACCTGATCCGCAAGGTCCTCGCCGGCCAGCGGCCGCTCGAAATCTTCGGGTCGGGCGAGCAGACGCGGACCCTGACCCACGTCGACGACATCGCCGCCGGGGTGGTCGCCGCGATGGGGTCGCCGGCCGGCCTGAACGAGGACTTCAACATCTCGGCGGCCGAGGAGCTGACCGTGGCCGAGATCGCCCGGATCATCTGGGAGGAGTGCGGCGCCGACCCCGAGGAGTTCGCCCTCGCCCACCTGCCGAGCTTCGCCGTCGACGTCCGGCGACGGTGGCCGTCGGTCGAGAAGGCCAAGCGGCTGCTCGGCTGGGAGGCCGAGGTCGATCTCCGCGACGGGATCCGGGCGACGGCGCGGTGGCTGGCCGAGCGACCCGGCGTGCCGGCGGCGGCGAGCGACTGACCGGGCCGCTCGAGGCCGGCGCCGATCAGCGCAGCGGCTTCTCCTGGATCGACCCGTGCCCGCACACGCTGGTCGGCGGGCGGATCGACCCGACCCGGGAGCCGGCGGCCGGGGCGGCCAGGGTGAGGCGGAAGGCATGGGCGACCGGCTCGCACGGCCCCGAGGTCGGCTCGCCGAGGCTCGGGACGTCGGGCGAGAAGAAGAGGCTCGACCGGACGGTCCGCCCCGCCCCGACGGTCACGACGCCGATCGAGCCGACCCGGACGACGTGGGTCGGGAGGGCCCGGCGATCGGCCCGCAGGAGGGTCAGCCGCGGATGGGTGCCGAGGCGGCACGGGCCGTAGCCGGTGTTCGTCACGCCGAGGGTGTAGCCGATGTGGCCGGCGGCGCCGCTGCCCGGGGCGACGGTCATCCGGACGATTAGGCTCGACGCGGCACAGGCGCGGGCGGGGGCGGCCGGGGCCGGACCCGCGGCGGCTGCGCCTGCCACGGCGGCGGCCAGGGCGGCTAGGGATCGTCGCATGGGTCCTCCTGATTCTCGTGCCCGTCGGCGCCGGGAGTACCGTTACCCGAGAAAGGACGATATCCCGGGAGCAAGCCGATGAGCCTGCCGCAGGTCGTTGCACGTGAGGAGTGGATCGTGGCGCGCAAGGAGCTCCTGGTCAAGGAGAAGGAGCTGACGCGGGCGCGCGACGCGGTGAACGCCGACCGGCGGCGGCTGCCGATGGTCGAGGTCGTCAAGGACTACGCCTTCGACGGTCCGCACGGGCGCGCCGGCCTGCTCGACCTGTTCGAGGGGCGCCGCCAGCTGATCGTCGACCACTTCATGTTCGACCCGAGCTGGGAGGAGGGCTGCCCGAGCTGCTCGGGGCGGGTCGACCAGTACGGGAACCTGGCCCACCTCCACGCCCGGGACACGACGATCGCCGTCGTCTCGCGGGCGCCGCTGGCCAGGATCGAGCCGTTCAAGGCACGCCGGGGATGGACCTTCCCGTGGTACTCCTCCTCGGGGAGCGACTTCAACTACGACTTCCACGTGACGCTCGACGAGACGGTCGCCCCGGTCGAGTACAACTACCGCGACCGGGCCGAGTGGGAGCGCGCCGGGTTCCCCGATCTCGCGGGCGAGTTCCACGGGACGAGCGTCTTCCTCCGCGACGGCGCCCGCGTCTACCACACGTACTCGACCTACGGGCGGGGGACCGAGCAGGTCGGGGGAACCCATTACTACCTCGACCTGACCGCGCTCGGTCGCCAGGAGGACTGGGAGGAGCCGGCCGGCCGCTCGACCGGCGCGCCGCGGGCCGACCAGGTCGGTCGGGCCACCTGACTCGTGGCGGGCTGCGCCCGCTCGGGGCTCAGGCGAAGGCGTCGAGGACGGACTCGGACGCGGCGATACCGGCGTAGGGTGCGGGTCGATGGACATCGCCCAGCGCGTCGCGGCAGGCGACATCGGTCTCTTCGCCCACGTCGCCAGCCAGACGAGCGAGGCCGACCGGCGCTCGCTCCTGGCCGTCCACCACGCGCTGGCCGAACGGGCGGGGAGCTTCGCCCACCTGGAGATCGGCTCCCATCTCGGGGGAACGCTCCAGGCGGTCATCGCCGATCCCCGCTGCGTGCGCATCGTCTCGATCGACCCGCGCCCGCCCGCCCAGCCGGATGATCGGGGGCAGGTCTTCGCCTACGAGGGGAACAGCACGGCGCGGATGCTGGCGCTCCTCGGCCAGGTTCCCGGCGCCGACCTCGACAAGCTCGAGACGATCGAGCTGAGCACCGAGGACGTGCCCCCGGGCGGCCTCGCCCGGCCCGACCTGTGCGTCATCGACGGGGAGCACACCTACGCGGCGGCCCTCCGGGACGCGCGCTTCTGCCGGACGGTGACCCAGGGCGCCGGGGTCATCCTCCTCCACGACCGCGAGGTCGTCGAGCCGGCGATCATCGACTTCCTGCGCGAGACGCCCGGGCCGGTCGCCGCCTACCCGCTGCGGGGGAGCTTCTTCGCCGTGGAGCTCGGGGCCGGCCGGCCACTCCTGGCCGACCCGGGGGTGGCGGCGAACCTGGGGCCGCCGGACCCGCGCCTCTGGCGGCTCGCCGGCCGGCTCGGGGTCAGCCGCCGGTTGGTCGGGGGGGCCGGGCGGTGGCGGCGCCTGCGCGGGCGCGGGCGGGGCCGGAGGCCGGGGCGGGGGCGCGGGCGCGGGCCGGGCGCGGGCGGAGTGTGTGACACATATCACACAACCCACCGCCGGCGCCGGCTAGCCTGCTATTTCACCATCACAAAAACACCACCGCACGCGGGGTCATGGACCCCGGTGCCGGAGGGAGGCCCACCATGGCAACCGAGCAGGCAGCGCCCCCCGTCTCGGCCGCGGCGCCGAGCGTCAACGGTCAGGCGCAGACCGTCAAGCCCAACCAGTACCACCTGTCAGGCGACCAGATCAGCGTCAGCTACTTCCCCGACGGGTTCGGCCCCATCCGTCAGGGACAGGACGGACCCGACCGGCTCGTCTACCAGGACCCGCATCGCCACCTCGTCTTCCACGGAAGCGAGATCCGCAAAGTGGAGGTGCCCGACCTCGGGACGATCCTGAGCGTGACCATCGTCCGCACGGTGGACGTCGGGAGCACGGCGTTCAGCGTGATCCTGCCCGTCGTCAACCTCGCGGCCCAGCGGAACGCGTCGGCCCAGGTGGACACCGAGGGCGTCACGACCGTCCACCGGGCGTTCGTCGCCCTCATCGGTCACCCCCAGGCGGAGACCTACGCCGTGACCCGGCTCAGCGGTCAGGCGAGCAACGGCATGCTCCCCCTGTAGGGCGCAAGCGCGGCGCGCGGGGGCCGGTCCCGCGCGCCGGGCTTGACCGGGTCGGCCGGGGAGCAGGTCGCCGGGTCGAGCGCCTACAACGAGGTCAACGCCGCGCTCACGGCGATCGAGCGCGACCCGCTCAGCTTGCGCGACGACCGCCGGCCCTGGCGGAAGGGCCAGCCTCCCCACGGGGGGAGCGGTCCGCCCACGATCGTGATCGGCCCCACGCCCACGCCCCGGGGCGAGATGGCCGCCGCTATTCTCCGAGCGGGATGACTGACGTCCCCCCCTCCACGAAGGCACCGGGCGCTACCGGAGGAGCCACCGGCTTCTGGATCTGCGCCGGCGTGACGATCGTCAGCGCTCTGATCAGCACCGGGTTCTGCATCGACGCCCTCTCGTCGTCAGGCGATGCGCATACCAATGCCCTGCGGGCGGCCGGTCGCAGCGGGTCGCTGGCGCTGGCGAGCATCCTCGTCGTGTTCATGCGCTCGCGCGCGGCGCTCGTCGTCGTCTCCCTGACCATGACCCTGGTCCAGGCGACCGATGCGGTCATCGGCGCGAGCAATCACAACACGTCGCGGACGGTCGGCCCGGCTCTCATCGCCCTGGCGACCCTCTCCGCGCTTGGATTCTTCCTGCGGTCCGCTCCGCGCACGGCGGCCTGAGTCGAGCGCTACTCGATCGAGGCGAGAGCGTGAGGGCCCGCTCGTACGGCCTGGCGGTCGTGCCCCGGCTCGTCGTGCGAGACGAGCACGCGCTCGAGCGGGAGCTGGCTCGAGGAGCGCCCGCAGCGCCGGAAGGACGCTGCTCGTGCCAGGGAGTCGCCCCGAGCCCGACCGAGTCGCGCCCCGACCCCCGCCGCGGCGCCCGGCGACTCGCGATACTGCGACGCCCATGCCCGACGATGACCTGACCGGCGTCCTCCACCTCCTGACCGAGGCGCTCGCCGCCGCTCCGGGCCGCTGCTCCTACGCCGAGGCCCGCCACGTGGCCACCGACACCGAGTCGGTGCTCGTGCGCAACGGCCGCGTCGGCCAGGTCGAGACCGACTCGGTCGCCGGCATCGGCGTCCGCGTCCGGGCCGGCGGCGGCTGGGGGTTCGCGGCCACGCGCGAGGAGACGGCAGCCGGGGTCGAGGACGCGCTGGCTCGGGCCCTGGCCATCGCCGAGAGCCAGCCCGCCGCCCCGGGCGGCCCCCTCGCCCCGGTCGAGGCGGCCCGCGGGCACTGGTCGGGCGGGTACGAGATCGACCCGTTCACCGTCTCCCTCGACGACAAGCTCGAGCTCCTGCTCGCCGCCGATGCCGCCCTCCGGGGCGACCCGCGGATCGTGCGCAGCGACGCCGAGACCGAGGTCCGGCGCGCGCGCACCGCGTTCGTCTCGACCACGGGCGCCGCGTGCACCCAGGAGCGGGTCGAGTCGGGCGGGGCGATCGGCGTGATCGCGCTCGACGGGGACGAGCTCCAGATCCGCTCCTACCCGAGCCGCCGGGTCTCGGCCGCCTGCGCCGGCTGGGAGCACGTGCTCGCCGGGGACCTCGTCGGCCATGCCCCGCGGGTGGCCGCCGAGGCGGTCGAGCTCCTCGGCGCGCCCCCGTGCCCGACCGGCCGCTCGACCCTGATCCTCGACGGCGAGCAGCTGGCGCTCCAGATCCACGAGTCGATCGGCCACGCGCTCGAGCTCGACCGGATGCTCCTCGGCGAGGCGGCCTACGCCGGGACGAGCTGGGTCTCGCCGGCCGACCTCGGCTCCCTCCGCTACGGATCGGCGGAGCTCGGGATCACCGCCGACGCGACCCTCGCCGGCGGCCTCGGCTCGTTCGGCTGGGACGACGAGGGCGTCGCCGCGACGCGGACCCGGTTGATCGAGGCGGGCGTCCTGCGCGCGGCGCTCTGCGACCGCCAGTCGGCCGCCGCCATCGGCCTCGCCCGCTCGGGCGGGTGCGCCCGGGCCGACGGCTTCGCCCGGCAGCCGATCGTCCGCATGACCAACGTCTCGATCGACCCGGGGACGGCCGGGAGGCTCGCCGACCTGATCGCCGACACCGACGACGGCCTCTACCTCGAGGGCAACCGGTCCTGGTCGATCGACGACCGCCGCCTCCAGTTCCAGTTCGCCACCGAGGTCGCCCGGGAGATCCGCGGCGGCCGGCTCGGGCGGCTCCTGCGCAACCCGTCCTACGCCGGGGTCACGCCGCGCTTCTGGAGCCGGCTCGACGCGGTCGGCTCGGCCTCGGAATGGCGCCTCTGGGGCGTCGGCGACTGCGGCAAGGGCGAGCCCGGCCAGTCGATGCGCGTCTCCCACGGCGTCGCCCCGGCGCGTTTTCGCGACGTCGAGGTCGGCGTCGCGTGACCGGGCCCGAGAGCCCGCTCGAGACGGCCGCGCGCGCCCTCGCCCTCGCCGGCCCCGACACCCAGGTCACGGTCGTCCGCGAGCGGTCGCTGCTCGCGCGCTTCGCCCGCTCGGCCCCGACCCAGGCGACCGCGGTCGACGACACCACGGTCGAGATCCTCTGCCTCCGGGACGGCCACGCGGCGATGGCCTCGACCAACCGCCTCGACGAGGAGGCCCTCCGGGCGACCGCCGCCCGGGCCGAGGCGGCCTGGGGGGCCGCCGCCCGCTCGGGGCCGGGTAGCCACCCGGGGCTCGCCGGCCCGGCCGACCCGGGGCCCGCCCACGACGGCTTCGATGCCGAGACCGCCCGTCTCGACCCCCGTCTCGCCTCCGCGGCCCTCGGCGCCGCCTTCGCCGGCGCCGCCGGGCACGGGCTCGAGGCGTTCGGGGTCTGGACGGTCGGCGACGTCGAGACGGCGATCGCCGCGACCACCGGCCTGCGCCTCGAGGAGCGCCTGACCGACGCGTTCATGAAGGTCGTCTGCCGGGACCCGGCCGGGCGCAGCGGCTACGCGGTCGACGCCGGGCCGGCCGTCCGGGCGATCGACCCGGCGGCCCTCGCCGCCCGCGCGGCGGCCAAGATCTCCCCGGCCCCGCTCGCCGAGCTCCCCCCCGGCCGCTATCCGGTCGTGCTCGAGCCCGAGGCGGTCGGCCTCCTGCTCGAGTTCCTCGGCGCCCTCGCCCTCAACGGGCTCGCCCACGTCGAGGGCCGGGGCGCGCTCGCCGGACGTCTCGGCACCCAGGTCGCCGCGACGGCGATCGACCTCTCCGACTCGCCCGACCACATCAGGACCCTCCCCCGGGCCTTCGACATGGAGGGCGTCCCCAAGGCGGGGCTTCCCCTGATCGAGGGCGGCGTCGCGGTCAACGTGGTCCACGACGCCCGGTCGGCGGCGATCGCCGGCCACGGCGCTCGCTCGACCGGACACGCGACCCAGCCGGGCGGCTCGCCGTGGGGCCCGGTCCCGACCAACCTCGTCCTCGGCGGCGGCCGGGCCGCGGACGCGGCCGAGCTCGCCGCGCCGATCGAGCGGGGCATCTACGTGACCCGCCTCTGGTACGTCAACGACGTCCGCGAGAAGGAGACGCTCCTGACCGGGATGACCCGCGACGGGACCTTCCTGATCGAGGACGGGCGGATCTCGCGCCCGCTCCGCGACGTCCGCTTCACCGACTCGATCCTCCGCCTGCTCGGGGCGACCGACGAGCTGACGAGCGGGCGCCGGCTGGTCAGCGAGGGCGAGTTCTACGGCCGCCGGCTGGCCTACGGCGTCCTCTGCCCGGCGCTCCGGGCCGACGGCTTCCGCGTCACCGGGGCGACGACCTGATGCGGGCCGACTCGGCCGGAGTCGAGATCGCCTACGAGGCGACCGGCGACGGGCCCCCGGTGATCCTCCTCCACGGCTTCCCCGACACCGGCCGGCTCTGGCGCCACCAGGTCCCCGCCCTGGCGGACGCCGGCCTGCGGGTCATCGTCCCCGACCTGCGGGGCTACGGCCGCTCGGAGAAGCCGGACGAGGTCAAGGAGTACGGGATGCGCCTGCTCGTGGGCGACGTCCTCGCGGTGCTCGACGACGCCGGAGCCGCCCGGGCCCACCTCGTCGGCCACGACTGGGGCGCCGTCGTCGCCTGGACGCTCGCCCGCCAGGCGCCGGCGCGCGTCGACCACCTCGTCGCCCTCTCGGTCGGCGCGCCCGGCGCCCCGATCGACACCCGCGCCCGCCTGGCCCAGTACCAGAAGTCCTGGTACATGCTCCTCTTCCAGTTCCCGGTCGTCGCCGAGGCGTGGCTCTCGGCCGACGGGTGGGCCAACTTCCGGGCCTGGTCGGGCCACCCCGACGCCGACGCGGTCATCGCCGAGCTCGAGGCCGGCGGGTCGCTGACCCCGGCGCTCAACTACTACCGCGCCAACCTCCAGCCCCGCTCCTACCTGCGCTCCGGGCCGCCCCCGCCCCCGATCGACGCGCCGACCCTCGGGGTCTGGAGCTCGGCCGACCCCGCCCTGACCGAGCCCCAGATGACCGCATCGGCCGCGGTCGTGGCCGGCCCCTGGCGCTACGAGCGCCTCGAGGGCCCGGGGCACTGGCTCCAGCTCGACGCCCCGGACGAAGTCAACCGGCTCCTGCTCGACTTCCTCCCCACCTGAGGGGCGGACGGGCGTCGGGCAGGCGCTCGGCCGTGGCCCGGGCCGTGCGCTCGGCCCACGCGGGTGGTCGTGACCAGCCCGAGGACGAGCACCCCGATCCCGAGGCCGCCGACGATCCACCAGGCCGGACGGGTCGCCGTGGCGAAGTCGGCGCCCCCGAGGCGGGCGAAGCCGCCACCGGCCACGGCCCCGGCGATGGCCACGCCGAGGGTGGCGCCGACCTGGCGACTCGTCGAGGCGACGGCGGCGGCGACCCCGGCCTGCGAGCCGGGCATCCCCGAGACGGCGGTGTTGGTGATCGGCGGGTTGACGAGGCCGAACCCGAGGCCGAAGACGAAGTAGGCGAGGAGGAGGTAGCCGAGCGAGGTCCGAGCGTCCAGCCGGGTCAGCATCGCCGCCGAGACGATCAGGGCGCAGCCGGAGATCAGCAGCGACGGGCGCGCCCCCCGCCGGCTGACGAGCCGGCCGGAGAGCGGTCCGAACACGAGCGTCATCCCGGCCATCGGCAGCGTGTAGAGGCCGGCGTCGAACGGAGAGAGCCCGCGGACCTCCTGGAGGTAAAGGGTGTTCAGGAAGAGGAAGCCGCCGAGCGAGGCGAACGCGCAGACGGCGATCAGCGACGCCCCGGCGAACGGGGCGCTCGCGAAGAACCGGATCTCGATCAGCGGCTCGTCCCGGCGAAGCTCGTAGGCGACGAGGCCGGCGAGGGCGGCGAGGGCGAGGCCGGCCAGGCCGAGGATCGCCGGCGACCCCCACCCGAGGCGCCCGCCCTCGATGATCGCCGAGGTCAGCGACCCGAGCCCGACGATCACCAGGGCCTGCCCGACCAGGTCGATCCGCCGGGGACGGGGCGCCCGCGACTCGGGGACGAACCGCGCGGTCAGGGCGAAGGCGAGCAGGCCGACCGGGACGTTGACCAGGAACACCGACCGCCAGCCGACCGCGTCGACCAGCGCCCCACCGACCACCGGGCCGAGAGCCAGGCTGATGCCGACCACCCCGCCCCAGACCCCGATCGCCTGGGCCCGCTCCCGGGGATCGTCGAACACGTTGCGGATGATCGACATGGCGACCGGGTTGAGCATCGATCCGCCGATCGCCTGGACGATCCGGGCGACGATCAGCAGCCAGAGGCTCGGGGCCGCGGCGCAGAGGGCCGACCCGATCGAGAAGACGACGAGTCCGGTCAGGAAGAGGCGCCGGCGGCCGAGGCGATCGGCGGTCGACCCGGCGAGCATGAGCAGGCTGGCCAGGACGAGCGTGTAGGCGTCGATCGTCCACTGGAGCCCGGAGAGCGACGCCCGAAAGGAGCGGTGGATCGCCGGGAGGGCGACGTTGACGACGGTCACGTCGAGCCCGACGATCAGGAGGCTCATGCAGCAGATGCCGAGGATCAGGAGCCGCCGCCCGCGACCGAGCGGCGGATCGGTCCCGGCGTCCATGCCCCTCGATGGTAGTAGCGGCCGCCCGGAGGCGCTTCCCAGGACGCCTGGCCCGGCCCCCGGGGAGCCGGGCTACGGCCAGTCGATCTGGGCGGCGAGCTCGCTCGGCCCGAGCGCGATCAGGCCGCTTCGGTCGACCGGCTCATATTCGCCGTGGCGTAACCCAAGCCACGTGACGGTCCGCTCGGCGTGGTCGACGATCAAGACCTCGTCGACCTGGTGAGCGGCGAAGAACGGGAGCTTCTGCCAGGTCTCATCGTCGGGCGAGAGGATCTCCACGACGAGCGCGGCCGTGGCGTGCCAGATGCCGGCTGCGCCGGGGCGGTGGAGCCCCCCGTCGGGCACGCGGAAGTCGTGCTCGGACTCGCCGAGGTTGAACTCGCTCATCGCGGGACGGAGTCCGGCCGCGCGCGCCGGCGGTCCGAGCAGCTCCGCGAGCTGTTGGCTGATATAGGCATGCTCGATGCTCGGCCCAGGCACCATGTGGCGGACACCCTGCCAGACCTCGTCGAGCCGGTCGACGCCTGCCCGGCGGCGGCGCTCGAGCAGCGCTTCGAGCTCCGGTGGGGGCGTCCCGAGAACCAGTGTTGACATGCTCCAAGCGTACCCGCCGACGACCGCGGGATCCTCCGACCGATCGCGCTAGGGCGACGGCGCGGGCAGCGTGTGCGCCATGGTCGCGCGCAGCCCGTCGAGCAGGCCGGTGCTCGCCCGCCAGCCGAGGCGCTCGGCCGCCCGGGTCACGTCGAGGACGCTGTGCATCAGCTCGCCGAGCCGGGGCGGCTCGAAGATCGGCGAGAAGTCAGCCGTCCCCGACAACTCGCCCATCGCCTCGACGAGGTCGAGCACCGTGCTGCCCCGGCCGGTCCCGATGTTCACCGGGCCGTGGACGTCAGACCGGGCGGCGGCCGCGAGGTTGGCCTCGACGACGTCGCCGACGTAGACGTAGTCGCGGGTCTGGAGCCCGTCGCCGAAGACGGTCGGACGCGCTCCGAGCATCAGCCGCCCGCAGAACATCGCCACGACCCCGGCCTCGCCGAGCGGGTCCTGGCGGGGACCGTAGACGTTGCCGTAGCGGAGGGTCACCGTCGAGAGGTCGTAGAGGCGCCGGTAGAGCTCGCAGTAGCCCTCGGCCGCGTATTTGCTCTGCCCGTAGGCCGCCTCCGGCCGGGCCGGGGCCGACTCCGGTGTCGGGCGGACGTCGGCCTCGCCGTAGATCGCCCCGCCGGTCGAGGTGTTGACCACCCGGACGCCGTCGACCCGCCGGGCGGCCTCGAGCACGTTGATCGTCCCCATCACGTTGATCTCGGCGTCCCGGGCCGGCCGGGTCAGCGACTTGCGCACGTCGATCTGGGCGGCCAAGTGGAAGACGACCTCGGGCCGGTGGGCGTCGAACACGGCGTCGACGTCGTCGGCGTCGAGGATGTCGATCACCCGCAGCTGGGCGCCCCGCTCGATCGCCTGGTGGAGGTTGGCCTCGCGGCCGGTCGAGAGGTTGTCGATGACCGCGACCTCGGCCCCGGCCCCGACGAGGGCGTCGACCAGGTTCGAGCCGATGAAGCCGGCCCCGCCGGTGACGATCGCCCGCACGGTCAGCCGGCGGCGCGGGCGAAGGGGGCGGGCGGGACTGCGTGGAGCGGGCGGCGCAAGGCGACCATGCTAGAGCGACCCGTAGATCGCCGCCAAGCGCGGGGCGACGACCTCGGGCGCGACGAGCTCCCGCGCCCGGCGCAGGGCCCGCTCCCCGGCGGCCGCGTCGCCCCCCAGCCGGCCGACGGCCGCGGCCAGGGCGCCCGGGTCGCCGGGGGGGACGAGGCCCGCCTCGTCGACCAGCTCGGGGAGGGCCCCGACCCGGGAGCCGGCGACGGGGAGCCCGGCGGCCATCGCCTCGGCGGCGGCCAGGCCGAAGGTCTCGGCCGCGCGCGAGGGCACCACGGCCAGGCTGGCCCCGGCCCGCAGCCCGGCCAACTCGGCGTCGGCGACCCGCCCGACGAAGCGGGCCCCGGAGAGCTCGGCCCGCAGAGGTCCGTCGCCGGCCACGACCAGCTCGACCCCGGCCCGGCGGCAGGCCTCGATCGCCACGTCGACCCCCTTCTCGGCGGCCAGGCGCCCGACGTAGAGGACGTGCCCTCCGTCGGCCGCCCGCGACCCGGCGACGAAGTCGCGGACGACCGGCGGCAGCACGTGAGTCGCCCCGAGCGGCGCCCCCAGCTCCTCGAGCCGGGTCCGGGCGAACAGACTGGGCACGACGAAGGCGTCGACCTGGGCGGCGAGCCGTCGCTGCCAGAGGGCGAGCCCGGCCCCGTAGACGAATGCCTCCCCGACGCTCCCCCGACACCGCCGCAGGACCCCGGGGAGGGTGTTGCGCCCGTGGCAGCGCGTGCACTCCGACCCGGCGGTGAAGCAGACCCCGACCGCGCAGACGAGGCGGTACTGGTGGAGGTGCACGACGACCCGGGCCCCGGCCTCCCGGGCCGCGGCCAGCGCCCGCCAGCCGAAGGCCGGGTTGAGGTTGTGGGCGTGGACGATCCGGGCCCCGGTGCGCCGGACGGCGCGCCCGACCTCCTCGGGGTCGAGGCCGCCGCGGAGCATGCCGCCCGCCGCCGCCGCCCGGCCGCTCCCGGCCGAATCGCGCTCGAGGATCTCGGCATCCTCGCCGAGGTGCTCGTGCACGAGCCAGACGAGGTCCCGGGCGACCCGCTCCTCGCCGCCGGTCGTCCGGTAGCGGTTGTGGAGGAAGAGGATCACCCGGCGAGCCTAGACTCTCGCCCGGAGATGCCCCCCTCCGCCTCGATCATCGTCCCGACCCGCGGGCGGCCCGACTATCTCGCGGTGGCGCTGGCCTCGATCGCTCCGCAGGCCGCCGGCGCCGAGGTCCTGGTCGTCGAGGACGGGCCGCCCGGACCGAGTGCGCTGGTCGCCGCCCGCCACGGCGCGGACTACCGATCGCTCGGGGCCCGGCGGGGGCTCAACGCCGCCCGCAACGCGGGCCTGCGGGCGACCACCGGACCGCTCGTCGTCTACGTCGACGACGACGTGGCGGTCGACGCCGGCTGGCTCGACGCGCTCGTCGCGGCGGCCGCCGCCGCGCCCGGGGTCGACGTCTTCACCGGCCCGATCCGCGCCCGCCTCGAGGGCCGCGCGCCGCGCGCGTGCGGGCGCGAGGGCCCGCCGATCACCGCGCTCGACCTCGGGCCGGCCGACGGCTGGGCCGCCCACGCCTGGGGGGCGAACATGGCGATCCGGCGCCGGGCCTTCGCCGCGGCCGGCGAGTTCGACGAGACCCGGTCGGGCGGGGGCGACGAGGAGGAGTGGCAGCGCCGCCACGGCGGGCCGATCCGCTACGTCGCCGCCGCCGGGCTCGACCATCGCCGGGCCGGGGCCGACGCCCGCCTGCCCCGGCTCGCGGCGGCCGCGTTCCGCCGGGGGGCCGAGGTGCGCCGGTTCGACGCCGAGGACGTGCCCCCGACCCTGGCCGCCGAGCTCCGCGTGCTCGCCGGGTGCCTCGGGCACGCCGGACGCCGCCGCTGCGCGATCGGGCTCGTGATGGCCGCCCACAGCGGCGGGCGCGTCTACGCCTGCGTCGCGGCGGCCCGGGATCGGTCTCGGGGGGGCGACGCCATCGGTTCGAGCGGCTCAGGGGGTCCTGCCGCGCCGACGGACGACTTCCTCTCGGGCGAGAGCGGCACCGTGGGCGGGCGCCGGGATGTGGTCCGCCGGCTGGCCGACGGCGTCCTCGACGTGCTGGCCGCCGGGCTGCGGTCGCGGCGCGAGCTGGCGGGCGGGGCGCCGCGGCGGGTGCTCGTGGTGACCGTCGCCCGCCCCGAGCACCGCGCCCTCGTGGCCCGGGCCGGGGCCGAGCTCGCCCGCTCGCGCCACCACGTGACCCGCGCCGTCGGGCCGGCCGGGGCGGGCGGGAAGTTCGAGAACGTCAACGCCCTGCTCGACGGCCACGCCGCCGCGGAGCACGACTGGGTCGTCGTCGTCGACGACGACGTCGTCCTCCCCCGGGGGTTCCTCGATCGCTTCCTCGCCCTCGCCGAGCGCTTCGACCTGCGCCTGGCCCAGCCGGCCCACCGCCTCCACTCGCACGCGGCCTGGCGGCTCACCCGCCGGCGGGCGGGGAGCCTCGTGCGCGAGACGCGGTTCGTCGAGATCGGCCCGGTCACCGCGCTCCACCGGGACACCTTCGCGTCGCTGCTCCCCTTCCCCGCCCTGCGCATGGGCTGGGGCCTCGACGCCCACTGGGCGGCCGTGGCCGCCGCCCGCGGCTGGCGCATCGGGGTGGTCGACGCCACGCCGATCAGCCACCTGGCCCACCCGGCCGGAACCGCCTACCCCCGCTCGGAGGCGATCGCCGAGGCGCGGGCCTTCCTCGCCGAGCACCCGTACCTCCCGGCGGTCGAGTCGCAGCGCACGCTGGCGGTGCATCGCCGGTGCGGGTAGCCGTCGTCGCCGAGTTCTATCCCCGGGCCGCCGACCCCGTCCTCGGCGTGTGGGCCCACCGCCAGGCCCTCGCCGTCCGGGACGCCGGGGCCGAGGTCAGCGTCTTCGTCCTGCACCGCCTCGTCCCCCCGGCTGCCGCCTTCGGGGCCGCCGAGCTGCGGCGGCTGCTCGGCCAGCCGTCGCTCGAGCTCCGCGACGGCCTCCCGGTGCGCTACGTCCGCTACATCTCCCCGCGCCGCGGGCGGGCCTACGCCGGCTGGGGGGCGTGGGCCGCGCCGGCGCTCGGGGCCGCCCTGCGCCGGGCCGGTCCGTTCGCGGTGATCCACGCCCACAACGCCATCCCGGCCGGCGACGCCGTCCTGCGCACCCGGCCGGCGGCCCCCCTGGTCGTCTCCGTCCACGGCGGGGACGTCCTCTGGACGAGCGGGCGGGTCCCGGGCGGGTCGGCCGCGGTGCGCCGGACGCTCGCGGCCGCCCGCCTCGTCCTCGCCAACAGCCGCGGGATCGAGCGCCTGGCCTACGACCACGGGGCCCGCGCGGCGCGGGTGGTCACGCTCGGGACCGACGTGCCGACCGAGGCTCCGGCCCGGGCGCCGACGCCGCTCCTGGTCACCGTCGGCCACCTCGTCGCCCGCAAGCGCCACGCCGACGTGATCCGGGCGCTCGCGCGCCTGCCCGGCGTGCGCTACCTCGTGGTCGGCGACGGGCCCGAGCGGCCCGCCCTGGACGCCCTGGCCCGGGCACTCGGGGTGGCCGACCGGGTCGAGCTCGCCGGCCAGCTCGCCCCGGCCGAGGCGCTGCGGCGGGCGCGGGCGGGCTGGCTCTTCGTCATGCCCTCGACCGCGGAGGCGTTCGGCGTCGCCTACATCGAGGCGATGGCCGCCGGGATCCCGGCGATCGGCGCCGCCGGCGAGCCGGGACCGGCCGAGATCGGCCCGGGGGTCGAGCTCGTCCCCCCCGGCGACCCGGCGGCCCTGGCCGCGTCGATCGCCCGGCTCCTCGGCGATCCCGACGCCCTCGCCGCCCTCGGGCGGGCCGCCCGGGCGAACGTGCTCGAGCGCTTCACCTGGGCCCGCTGCGGGGCGCTTACGCTCGCCGCCTACGCCGAGGCGGCCCGATGAAGCCGGTCCTCCTCCTCACCGGCCACGTCCCGGCCGCCCGCCACGGGGCGCTGCGCGAGCTCCACCACCGCGAGGGGCTCGAGCTCGCCCTCTTCGGGGGCCCCCACGCCCACGGGGCGCCGGCCGCCGACCCGCCGGGCGGGGTGCCCCACCGCCGGGTCGACCAGCGCGACGTGGCGGCGCTCGTCGCCTCCCGGCGCCACCGGGCGGTGATCGTCGGTACCGGCGGGCGCCTCGCGCTCCCGGCGGCCTACGCCGCGGCCCGGTCGCGCGGCCTCCCGTTCGTCTTCTGGGCCGCCCTCTGGCGAACCCCGCGGACCGCGGCCCATCTCGCCGCCTATCCACTCATGCTCCGGATCTACCGGGACGCCGCCGCGGTCGTCACCTACGGGGAGCACGTCAGCGGCTACGTCGGCGCCCGGGGGGCGCGCAACGTCCACATCGCCCCCCAGTCGGTCGACAACGAGTTCTGGGCGGCCGGGTGCCCGACGGCGCGCCGGCCCGGTCCGCTGCGCGCCGTCTTCGTCGGCCGCCCGACCCCGGCCAAGGGCCTCGAGGTGCTGCTCGCGGCCTGGCGGGCCGGCGCGCTGGCCGACGGGGGGGCGACCCTCACGGTCGTCGGCGGGTGGCCGGACGGCGCCGGGGCGCCGCCGGCCGGGGTCGAGATCGCCGGGCGCCACGACGCGGTCGGCCTGCGCAACTTCTACCGGGCGGCCGACGTTCTCGTGATGCCCTCCATCCCGACCCGCGGCTTCCTCGAGCCGTGGGGGCTGGCGGCCAACGAGGCGATGAACCAGGCCACCGCGATCATCTCGACCGACGCCGTCGGCGCCGCCGCCGGCGGCCTGGTCCGCGACGCCCGCAACGGCCTCGTCGTCCCGGCCGGCGACGCGGGCGCGCTCGCCGCCGCCCTCCGGCGCCTGGCCGCCGACCCGGACCGCGGCCGCCGGCTCGGACGGGCGGGCGCCCGGGACGTGCGCGCGTTCAGCCACACGGCCTGGGCCGCCGGCTTCGTCGCCGCCCTGCGAAGCGTCGGGGTCGGCCGGGATCCAGTGCTAGCGTTGCCCGATGCCTAGAGCTCGGGGATCCGCCGTGCGGCTGGGGCTCGTCGGGCTCGTGCTCGGGCTCCTCCCGGCGGCGGCGGCCCAGGCCAGCCCGCAGGCGCTGATCCAGGATTGCCTGACCAACGGCCGGATCGTCGGGCACTACTCGGCGCAGGACTTCAACCAGGCGCTGGCCAACCTCCCGACCGACGTGGCCGAGTACAGCGACTGCGCCGGGGTCATCCGGCGGGCCGAGCTGGCCGCGGCGGCCGGGCGCTCGTCCCAGCCGTCCGCGCCCGCCGGGTCGGCGAGCGCGGCCGCGGCGGCCAACCCCCGGCAGAACCCGCTCGACTTCGCGGCGCCGGCCGAGCGGGCCGCGGTCGCCCAGGCCGCGCGGGCCGGGTCCGCCGGGGTCGACGTCGGCGGCGGCCTGCTGCGCCCGGGGGTCGTCGCGGCGCGGACGTCGTCGATCTTCAATGCCCTGCCCGCGCCGCTCCTGATCGCCCTCGGCGCCCTGCTGCTCGTCGCGCTGGCCGTCTGCGGCCGGTACGCGAGGGACCTTGTCCGCGCACGCCGGGCCGCTTGATCACGCGCGCGGCCGGGTAGCCGCGCCGGCGCTCGTCGGGCGCCTCGACGCCGGCGCCTGGCTGGCGCTCGGCATCGCCGCCGTCCTGTGCGCGATCTGCTTCACCGCCGGCGGCGGCCTCGCCCTCGACGCGGAGATCCCGGTCGAGATGGGGCTGACGCTGGCCGGCGCCGCGCTCATCGTCGGGGCGCTGGCCGTGGAGACCGAGACGCCCGTCTCATGGGGCCGCGGCGATCGGGCTCCTCTTCGCCCTGGCCGCGTTCACGGGGGCCTCGGTGATCTGGTCGGTCGCGCCGGATGCCTCATGGATCGAGGGCGGCCGGACCCTGGCCTACGCGTTCGCCTTCGCCGGCGGCGTGGCCCTGGTGCGCCTCGCGCCGCGTCGCTGGCCGAGCGTCCTCGTCGGGGTCATGCTCGCCGGGCTCGCCGTCTCCGCCTACGCCCTGGCGACGCGGATCTTCCCGGGCGCGCTCAGCCCGAACGAGGTCTATGCCCGCCTGCGCGACCCGTTCGGCTACTGGAACGCCGTCGGCCTGACCGCCGCCCTCGCCGTCCCGCCCTGCCTCTGGCTCGGGGCCCGGAGGGAGGGTCACGGGGCGGTCGGGGCGCTCGCCTACCCGGCCGTGATGCTCCTCCTGGTCACGCTCATGCTCGCCTACTCGCGGGGTGCCCTGCTCGCCCTGGCCCTCGGCCTGGGCTTCTACTTCGCGACGGTCCCCCTGCGCCTGCGCTCGCTCGGCGTGCTCGTCCTCGGAGGCGTCGGGGCGGCGATCGTCGTCGCCTGGGCCTTCTCGATGACGGCGCTCAGCGTCGACCACGTGCTGCTCAGCGCCCGCGTCCGCTACGGCCACCTGCTCGGACTCCTCGTCGCCGGCGTCGCCCTGCTCGTGACCGCCGCCGGCCTCGGGGCGCGCTTCGCCCTCGTCCGCTGGCCGCCGGCCCCGGCGCTCCGCCGCCGGGCCGGGCTGGCCGCGCTCGTGGCGCTGGCCCTCGTCCCGGTCGCCCTGGTCGGGTCGCTCGCCCTCAGCGCGCGCGGGCTCGGCGGATCGATCTCGCACGACTGGCGGGCGCTGACCGACCCCCACGCGACGACACCGCCGAACGACCCGAGCCGGCTGACGGCGATCGGCAGCGTCCGCGCCCGCTACTGGAACGACGCGCTCAAGATCGCTCGCGACCATGCCGTCTTCGGCGTCGGCGCCGGCGGCTACCCGACGGCGCGGACCTTCTACCGCAGCGACACGCTCGAGGTCCAGCAGGCCCACGGCTACGTCGTCCAGACGCTGGCCGACCTCGGGGTGATCGGCCTCGTCCTCAGCCTGGCTCTCGGCGCCGCCTGGTCGGTGGCGGCGATCCGGGCGGCGAGCCCCTTCGGCTGGGCTTCGGCCGGACGGCGGCTCGCCTATCCGCCGGAGCGCATCGGCCTCTTGACCATGATCGCCTGCGTGATCGTCTTCGCCGCCCACTCGGCGATCGACTGGACCTGGTTCATCCCGGGCGACGCCGTCCTCGCCCTCCTGTGCGCCGGGTGGGTGGCCGGACGCGGGCCGCACGCCCGCCCCCCGGCCGGGGCGGGCCGCCCGGCCCTCGCCGGCCTGACCCGCCGCCCCGGGCGAGCGGGGGCCGCCGCGGCGGCCGTCGGGGTGGCGCTGTGCGTCGCCTGGTCGCAGTGGCAGCCCCTCCGCTCGCAGCAGGCGCAGGCCGCGGCCCTCTCCGCCCTGGCCCGCCACGACTACGCCGCCGCCCGCGCCGCGGCGACTACCGCCCAGCGGCGCGACCCGCTCTCGGTCGATCCGCTCTTCGACCTCGGCACGATCGAGACGGCGGCCGGCCGGCCGGCGGCGGCCCGGGCCGCCTACGTCCGGGCGGTGCGCCTGACCCCGGCCAACTCGACCGCCTGGGAGCAGCTCGCGAGCTTCGACCTCGGCCAGGGCGACCGGGCCCGGGCGCTGCGGGACCTCGGTCCCGCGCTCTACCTCGACCCCCAGTCGCACGCCGCCATCTCGCAGTACCTCGACACCCTCCGCGCCCCTGCGGCGCCGACGACGGGAACGCCATGACTCCGCGCCGCCTGATCCTCCTCGCCGTCCTGGCCTGCTCGGGGCTCGTCGTCCCGCTGGCGCAGGCGGCGCCCCCGCTGCCGCGGGAGTCGACCTTCCAGGACGACAGCCTGCTCGTCTACAACACGCCGATCGGCGTCTCCCAGACGCTCGACACCCTCCACACCCTCGGCGTCAACCGGGTCCGCGTCTCGGTCTTCTGGGGGCTCGTCGCCCCGTCGCCCAAGTCGAAGACGCGCCCGCGGTTCGATGCGACCAACCCGAGCGCCTACCCGGCCGGGGCCTGGGACCGCTACGACCGGATCGTCACCTTCGCGGCGGCCAAGGGGATCGCCGTCAACTTCAACGTGACCGACCCGGCCCCGCTCTGGGCGACCGGATCGCCGCCGCGCTCGGACATCGAGGCGACCTACAACCCGGCCGCGACGGAGTTCGGCGACTTCGTCAAGGCCGTCGCCACCCGCTACAGCGGCACCTTCCTCGCCCCCAAGCCCGGCTACGACGGCCAGCATCCGGGCGCCCCGGCCCCGCTCCCGCGGGTCGACTACTGGACGATCTGGAACGAGCCGAACCAGCCGGGGTGGCTGACCCCCCAGCTCGTCCCCGGCCCGGGGCACACGCTGATCGAGCGGGCCCCGGCGATCTACCGCCAGCTCGTCGACGCCGCCTGGGCGGCCCTCACGGCCACGGCCCACCAGAGCGACACGATCCTGATCGGCGAGACCGCCCCCAAGGGTCTCAACACCAAGGGCCTGCCCCCATGCTCGGCGGCCCAGCGGGCGAGCATCTGCACCGGGGCGATCAAGCCGCTCCACTTCCTGCGCCAGCTCTACTGCCTGGACGACGGCTACCACCCGCTGCGCGGGGCGGCGGCCGCCGCCCGCGGCTGTCCGGTCGACGCGGCCGGGAGCGGGCGCTTCATCGCCGACCACCCGGGGCTGTTCTCGGCCAGCGGCTGGGCCCACCACCCGTACGAGTTGATCTTCGCTCCCAACCGGCCGCCGACCGACGCGAACTTCGTGACCATCGCCAGCCTCGGCCGCCTTACCGACGCCCTGCAGCGGGCGATGGCCGCCTACGACCTGGTCCGGCCGGGGGGGATGCCCCTCTACCTGACCGAGTTCGGCTACCAGTCGAACCCGCCGAGCCCGATCGGGGTCTCGCTCGCCCGCCAGGCGGCCTACCTCGACGAGGCCGAGTTCATCGCCTACACGAACCCCCACGTCCGGACCCTGTCCCAGTTCCTCCTGCGCGACGACAGCAGCCTCTCCGGGGTGAGCCCGCTGGCCCGGGTCGGGGCGAGCTTCCAGACCGGCCTCCTCTTCCACGACGGCCGGCGCAAGCCGGCCTACGCGGCCTACCGGTTCCCGGTCTATCTGCCGTCGCCGCGCGTCCGGCGCGGACGCCGGACGCGGATCTGGGGCTTCGTGCGCCTCGCGCCCTACGGGGTGACGCAGACCGTCGCGGTCCAGTTGCGGGCGAAGGGGGGGCGGACGTTCCGCACGATCGCGAGCGTCCACACCGACGGCCAGCGCGGCTACCTCGACGCCCGCGTCCGGGTTCCGTCGTCGGGCTCGCTGCGCCTGAGCTGGGCGCGCCCCGCGACCCGCGAGGTGGTGTACAGCCGCCTCGCCGGGGTCAAGGTGTCCTAAAGCAGCCGGCGCGGCGCCCGGCGCGCCCAGGCGTCGGCGAGGAGCTCCTCGACGAGCCGGGGGTCGGCGACGGCGAGCCGGACGACGACGCAGGCCAGGCGCGAGCCCCACCAGAACTCCGAGCAGGCGGCCGGATCCTCGGCCACCGCCGCGAGGATGTCGCCCTCGGCGGCCATCACCCGGACGTGGCGATCGTCGGGCAGGGTCGCGAAGATCTTCCCGGCGACGCGGAAGGACGGCATCCCGTGATGGTCCTGCTCGACCGCCTCGGGGAGCGCGAGCGCGAGCGCGCGGACCCGGGCCGTGGTCATCATCGGTGCATTAGGCTACCGCCGGTGAGCTCGCTCCCGACCGCCGCCGTCGCCGGCCTCGCCCTGATCGCCGGGTACGCCGTCGCCCTGGTCAGCGGGTCGCGGGGCCTCGGCGGCCTGGTGCTCCTCCTGGCCGGGATCTGGTGCGTCCGGGTCTGGCTGCGCCGCGACGGGCGGCGGACGGCGATCCGGCTCGCCGCGATCGGGTTCGCGGCGTTCGTCGCCTCCCACGCCCTCGGCCTGGTCATCGGCGCCTGGCCCGCCGTGCTCGTGACCGCGGCGTTCGTGGCGGTCGTCTACTGGCGGGTCTCCGACGCCCGGGCCCAGCCCGGCCGTCCCGCCGGCGCCCGCGCCTAGTCGCCCGCTTGACTTCACGTACCGTCGGTACGACAATACCTCCGGTACGCGTCGTAGAAGGCGCGCCCCGTCGAGCGAAGGAGTCTCGGGTGTCCCCGAAGGTCAAGTTCTACATGTTCCCGGGGTCGAACTCGGTGATGACCGGCCGCCTGATGCTCGAGCACAAGGGCCTCGAGTACAAGACCGTCCGCCTCTTCCCCGGGGCGCACGCCTTCGTCATGCTCGCGCTCGGCTTCGAGACGATGGGCGTCCCGGCGATGAAGATCGACGGGCGGAAGGTCCAGGGCACCCGCTGGATGTCCCGTGCCCTCGACGAGGCCGTGCCCGTCCGCCCGCTCTTCCCGGCCGACCCGGTCCGGCGCAAGGCGGTCGAGGACGCCGAGCGTTGGGGCGAGGGCTTCCAGAACGCGACCCGGCGGATCTTCTACTGCGCGGCCCGGCGCGACCACCGGGCGTTCACGAGCGTGATGACCGCCGAGCGCGGGCCGGTCATGCGCGTCGCCCTGCGCCTCGCCGCCCCGGTCGTCATCCGCCTGGCCACCGGCGCCCACCGCGCCTCGGACGCGGCCGGGCGTGAGGACATCGAGCTCCTCCCCGAGCGGCTCGATCAGATCGACGCGTGGATCGCCGCGGGCCTCCTCGGGGGCGAGGACCTCAACGCCGCCGACTTCCAGATCGCCCCGAACCTCTCGGCGCTCCTCCTCGCCGAGGACCTCGCCCCGTTCATCAAGGGGCGCCCGGCCGAGGCGCTCGCCCGCCGGGTGGCCCCGGGCTACGTCGGGCACGTCGCCCGCGGGGTCGCCCCGGCCGAGTGGCTCCCCCCGCTGGAGGCCCGGCCCCGGGAGAACGGCGCCGCGCCCGTCGCCGAGCGGATCGCGTGACCCGCCCGGCGACCCGGCGCCGCGCGTGACCCGCCTGACCCGCAGCGAGCGGGCGGCCGTCACCCGGCGCGACCTCCTCGAGGTCGCCGAGCGGCGCTTCTTCGCCGACGGCTACCACGGGACCTCGCTCGACGACATCGCCGAGGAGGCCGGCTACACCAAGGGCGCCGTCTACTCGGCCTACCAGAGCAAGGCCGGGCTCTTCCTCGCCCTGCTCGACGAGGTGATCGATCGCCGGCTCGCCGAGACCCGGCGCCTGCTCGCCGAGCACGAGACCGGCGCGGCCAAGCTCGCGGCCCTCGCCGAGCAGCGGATCGAGGAGCGCAGCGCCCGCTTCTCGCTGCTGGCGATCGAGTTCCTCGTCCACGCCTCGCGTGACCCGACCCTCCTCGCCGACTTCGGCGAGCGCTACCGGCGCCTGCGGACGAGCCTGGCCGAGATCAGCCCGCCGGCGAGCGCCCTCGGGTCGGACGGCTGGGCGGTGGTCACCCTCGCCCTCTCCAACGGCCTGGCGCTCGAGCGGCTGATCGACCCGGACGGGGTGCCCGACGACCTGATGGCCGCCGTCCAGGCCCGCATCGCTCCCTAGGACCCCGCCTCCGGGACCGGAGCGAGGCCGGGCGGGCGCCGGTCGGCCTCGATCCGCGGTCGGGGCAGCAGGCGGTCGAGCCAGCCGGGAAGGACCCAGTTGCCGAACACGACGAAGAGGACGATCGCCGCGGCGATGAAGCCGAAGAAGAGACCGCTCGTGCCGCTGTTCTGGTTGCCGAGCTGGGCGATCTGGCCCTCGACCTCGAACTCGACACCCCCGGCCGAGGCGGAGGTGACCTTCGTGACGAAGGCCATCGCCTGGGCGGCGGTCAGCTTGTTGGCCTGGACGTCGAAGGTGACGTTGGCGAACGCGACCTGACCGTCTGCGCCCGGGCCCGGGGCCCGGGGTCGGTGACCCGGCCCGTCTTGACGGCGATCACGATCTCGTCGGTGTCGCCCGACGCCTTCGGGGCGTTGCGCTGGAGGAGGCTGACCGCGTCGAAGCTCTGCGTGTGCGGGAGCTTGAAGTTGTCGGTGTAGGCGCTGCCCACGGCCGACTCGAACCCGTTCGCCCCGGCGACGACGGCCACCCAGGCGACGAGCACGACGACCCGATGGGTGAAGCACCACTTGGCGATTCTTCTCACGAGGCCGTCCCCTGTCGGTGGTATCCGCCGTGAGGGTACGACGGACCCCCCGGCCAGCGCCCGGGGCCCGGCTCAACTGCGGGCGAGGACCGGCGGCGGCGCGTCGTGGTCGAGGAGCTCGGGGGGGAGCGCGCCGTGGCGGCGCATGGCGCAGACGCTCTCGAGCAGGCGCTCGTACTGGTCGGTGACCGACTCCCAGGTGTAGAGCTTGGCCCGCTCGAGGGCCCGGGCCCGGTAGCTGGCCACGAGCTCCGGCTCGTCGAAGCACCGCTCGAGCGCCGCGGTCAGCGAGCGGACGCCGTCGGCCCCGGAGAACGTCATCCCCGCCGCGCCGATCGTCTCGACGTTCGGCGGGTGGTCGTTGACCACGACACAGCTCCCGGCGGCCAGCGCCTCGAGGATCACCGGGTGGGTGCCGCCGACCTCGGTCGGCGCGCAGAACACGTAGGCGTGGCGCAGGAGCTCCCAGTAGCCGCGCCCGAACACGTACCCCGGGAACACGGCCCGGGGGTCGCCGCGCCGGCGGACCTGGCGGATGTAGTCGCCGGCGTAGGGCGCCCCGCCGACGACCACGAGCTTCATCCCCCGGGCCCGGGCGGCCGGAATCCGCGAGAACGCCTCGACCAGGAGATGGGGGTTGTTCTCCGGCTCGAGCCGCCCGACGAAGAGGATGTAGCGCCGCGGCTCGAGGCCGAGCTCCTCGAGCTTGCGCGTCCCGGCGTAGCCGGGATCCTCGACCCCGTAGGGGACGACGCCGATCCGGGTGCCGTAGCGCTGCTCGAACACGTCGGCGACGACGTTCGAGTCGGTCAGCGTGCAGTCGGACCAGCGGGGGGCGTTGCGCTCGGCGAAGCGGAGGTAGGACTTGGCCAGGGCCGGCCACTTCCGCCGGTCGGAGTCGAGCCCGTCGACGTTGATCACCGTCGGGATCTCCGCCTGGCGGGTGATCATGCAGAGGGGGCTGTTGCCGGCGATGAAGAAGAGGGCCACGTCCGGGCGCAGCCGGTGGGCCGCGTGGAGCGAGGCGAGCAGGGTGTGGGTGAACGTGTCGAGGTACTTGTTGCGGACGGCCGGCAGGTGGACGAGGTGGGCGCCCCGCCACTCGGTCAGGCGCCGGTCGACGACGTGCGGGCGGCAGTAGACGTAGACCTCGTGGCCGCGTTCGCACAGGCGGGCGGCGATCTGCTCGGCCGCCGTCTCGAAGCCGGAGTAGGAGGCGGGGATCCCGCGGGTTCCGAGGATGGCGAGCTTCATCGGCAGGCGAGGGTATACGCCTCGATGTGCCGGCGCGCGCTCTCCCGCCAGCTGAAGGCCCGGGCCCGCTCCCGCCCGGCCGCGCCGAGCGCCTCGCGGGCCGCCGAATCGGCGGCGAGAAGCCCCATCTCGGCGGCCAGGCCGGCGGCGTCGCCCGGGTCGAAGTAGCGGATCGCCGGGCCGCCGACCTCCTCGACGGCCGGGCACCGGGCGGCGATCACCGGCGTCCCCATCGCCATCGCCTCGAGCACGGTCAGGCCGAAGCCCTCGTGGCGGGCCGGGTGGACGAGGGCGATCGCCTCGGCGTGGAGGGCCGCCAGGCCGGCCGCGGAGACCGACTCCCCGGCGGCGCCGGCGATCCGCAGGGGCGCCGGCGCCGCCAGGCGGGCATGCGCGGCTCGGAGGGTGCCCAGATCCTTGCGCGGCTCGTCGTCGCCCACGTAGAGGTAGTGGCGCCCCCGGCCCCGGACCGGCGGGGTCGCCGGCGCCTGGCCCGGGCCGTGGTGGGCGACCAGGCCGTCGACCCCCCAACGGGCGAGCGCCGCCCGCCGGGTCGCCTGCGACACGCAGATCACCGCGTCGGCCCGGCGCGCCGCCAGCCGGTGCGCCCGGGCCGCCCAGGCGGCATAGCGCCCGTCGAAGAGCTCCGGCCGCTCGACGAACGCGAGGTCGTGGACGGTGACGACCTGGGGGCGCCCCGCGCCCCAGGCGTGCGCGGGGAGCGGATGGTGGATCACGTCGGCCGACGCCGCCCGGGCCGCCCGCGGCAGCTCGACCGTGGTCCACCACTCGTCCCCCACCAGGTTGACCGCGCTCCGCGCGCTCCCCGACCCGGGCGCCCGCCGGCGGGGGTTCCACGCCGCGACGACGTCGACCCCCTCGCCGGCCAGGGCGGCGGCCAGGCGCTCGATGTAGACCCCGGTCCCGCTCGGCCCGCGCCGGGCGAACGTCGTGTCGAGGAGCACCCGCATCAGCGCTCGGCCTCGCCGTAGAGGACCCCGCCCCGGGGCGAGATCCGCCCGACCGAGAAGCCGCCGTCCTCGAGCAGGAGGGTCAGGGTCCGCGCGGTGAAGAAGCGCAGGTGATCGGCCCGCGGGTCGAAGTGTCGCTCGAAGGCGGCCCGCCGGAGGGCGAGCCCGAGGACGAGCCGGCGGGGATGGTCGGGCGTCGTGACGAGGAGGCGCCCACGCGGGCGGAGCACCCGGCGCAGCTCGTCGAGGAGCCCCGACCCGTCGGCCACGTGCTCGAGCACCTCCCCGGCCCAGGCCACGTCGAAGCTCGCAGCCGGGAACGGGAGCTCGGCGCCGACCAGCTCGAGCGCGAGCTCCGGGTGCAGGCGCCGGGCCCGGCGCAGCGGCTCCTCCGCCACCTCGATCCCGACCGGCCGGGCCCCGGCCGCGGCCAGCGCCGCGCTGAACGCCCCCTCCCCGCAGCCCACGTCGAGCACCCGCTCGCCGGGGCGCACCCCGGCGATGAGGAAGTCCCGGCGCGCCGGGAAGCGCTCGGGCACGGCGCCCTCGGGGACGCGCTCCCAGATCCGGTCGAAGTAGCCCATGTCGTCGTCTCTCCCCCGGGCGCGCCGGGTCGATCGGCCAGCGTAGCCTGCACCGGGTGCCCCCGCCCCGGCGACCGAGCCTCCTCGCCGTCTCTCCGACGAGCCACGCCGGCGGCGCCGAGGTTGGGCTCCTGCGCCTGCTCGACCGCCTCGATTGGGACATCCTCCTGACCACGCCCGGCCCCGGGCCCCTCGCCGAGGCCGGGCACCCGTGGGCGGCGCTCCCGCTCGGCGGCCTCGGTCGCGGGAGCGGGGCCCGCGCCGTCGCCTCCTGGCCGCGGGCCCGGCGCCTGGCCCGCGGGCGCGACGTCGTCTACCTCAACGGGACGGTCTGCGGCCGCCTCCTCCCGGCCCTCGCCAGCGCCCGGACCGTCCTGCACGTCCACGACATCGTCGACCGCGTCCCGGCCATGTGGCGGGCGGCCGACGTCGTCCTCGCCGACTCCCAGGCCGTGGCCGACCGCCTGGGCGACCTTCCGGCCGAGGTCGTCTACTGCCCGATCCAGCTCCATACCCCCCAGATCGACCCGCCGTGGCCTCCTGGTCCCGGGCCGGTGATCGCCTTCGTCGGGCGGATCGAGCCGCGCAAGGCGCCCCTCGACCTGATCGCCGCCACCCCGGCGATCCGGGCCGCCGCGCCCGGGGTCCGGGTCATGATCGTCGGGGCCGACCCCTTCGGGAGCGATCCCGGATATGTTGCGGCGGTGCGTGCAGCCGGGGAGGTTGAGCACTATGGATGGGTCCGCGATGCTGCCGCTCTGATGCGGCATATCGACGTGCTCGTCGCGCCCTCGCGGCAGGAGCCGTTCGGGACCGTGCTCGCCGAGGCGATGGCGGCCGGGACGCCGGTCGTGGCCACCCGGGTCGGCGGCCTCGCCGAGGTCGTCGAGGACGGCGTCACCGGGCGGCTCGTCGCGCCCGGCCGTCCGGACCAGCTCGCCGCGGCCGTGCTCGAGGTGCTCGACCGGCGCGCGGCGATGGGCGCCGCCGCCCGCCTGGCCGCCCGGCGGTTCGACGCCGACGCCTACGCCGTCCGCGTCGAGGAGCTGATCGCGCCGCCGGAGCACCGGCACACCGATCGATGAGGATCGCCTTCGACAGCCGCGCCCAGACCGATCGGCGCGGGATCGGCCGCTACGTCCGCTGCCTGCTCGAGGGGCTGCGCGGCCTCGACGCCGAGGACGCCGACATCGTCGAGACCCACCGTCCGCGCCGGGCCGACGTCTTCCACTCGCCGTGGATCGACGGGGCCCTCCTGCGCAGCCCGTGCCCGATGGTGGTCACCGTCCACGACGTCGTCCCCCTCAAGCGCCACGGCGAGTACCTGCGCACCGGAATCCGCTTCGGCCTGCGCTACCTGGCCGTCCAGCGGGCGGTCCGGCTGATCGTCCCGACCCACGCGGTGGCCGGCGACGTGATCGAGCGGCTGCAGGTCGATCCGGAGCGGGTCTGCGTGATCGGCGAGGCCGCCGCCGCGTCGATGTACCCGCGTCCCGAGGTCGAGATCGCCGCGGCCCGCGAGCGCTACTCGCTCCCCGAGGAGTACCTCCTCTGGGTCGGCGGCCTCCAGCACCCCGACCCCCGCAAGCGGGTCGCCGCCCTCGCCGCGACCACCCGCCACCTCCCGCTCGTGCTCGTCGGCCACGCCCAGCAGTGGGCCCACGAGCTCCCCGACGTCACGCTCACCGGTCACGTCCCCGACGACACGCTCGCCGCGATCTACACGGGCGCCCGGGCGCTCGTCTTCCCGTCCGACGACGAGGGTTTCGGGCTGCCGACGGTCGAGGCGCTCGCCTGTGGCACGCCCGTCGTCGCCTGCGACGTCCCGGCGCTCCGCGAGGTCCTGGCCGACCGGGCGACCTTCGTCGAGCGGGGCGACCTGCGCGGCCTGCTCGACGCCGCCGAACGCGTCCAGCGCCCGGCACCGAAGCCGCCGGCGTGGACCTGGGACGACGCCGCCCGGGCCACCTGGGACGTGTACACGACGGCGGCCGCGCAGGCGTGAGAGTCTTTGTCGGTGCGCCGGCACCGCCGGAGGTGACGCAGGGCGACCGGCGCGGTCAGCCACTCAACTCAAGTCTTGGAGATTGCCATGCCGTCGATCCGCCGCAAGGGGCGCCGCCGCGCGCGCAGAGCCGCCCGAAAGACCGGCCCCCGCCGGATGCTCGTCCGCCTGACCCTCCGGGTCGCCCGGCCGTTCGCGCCGGGGATGATCGCCGGCGCCGCCGGCTCCTACTTCCTCAACAAGACCTCCGGGGGCGACCGCCGCAAGAAGGCGCTCGGCGCCGTCGGCGCCGTCGCCGGGCGGGCGAAGGCGCGCAAGGCGGGCTGAGCCCGCCCTACCGGAACTGGTCGCCCTCGGCGACGCGCTTGAGCTTCTCGAGCGCCCGTGACTCGATCTGGCGGGCGCGCTCGCGCGTGACCGCCAGCGTGCGCCCGATCACCTCGAGCGTGCACGGCTCCCGGCCGCCCAGGCCGTAGCGGAGGGTCAGCACCCGCCGCTCGCGCAGGGTCAGCTCGTCGAGGGCGCCGCGCAGGGTCTCCATCGTCAGGATCATCGCCGCCCGCTCGTACGGGCACTCGGCCCGGATGTCGGCGATCAGCTCGCCGAACTCGGACCCGTCCTCGTCGCCGACGGGCCGCTCGAGCGAGATCGGCGTCTGCGCCGACTGCCTGATCGACTCGACCTCGGACCCGGGGATCCCCGTCCGGGCCGAGACCTCGGCCACGGTCGGCGGCCGTCCGAGCTCCGACTCGAGCCGGCGCTCGGCGCGGCAGATCATGTTGAGCTTCTCGACCACGTGCACCGGGATGCGGATCGTCCGCGACTTGTCGGCCAGGGCGCGGACGATCGCCTGGCGGATCCACCAGGTCGCGTAGGTCGAGAACTTGTAGCCCTTGCGGTAGTCGAACTTCTCGGCCGCCCGCACGACCCCGAGCGAGCCCTCCTGGATCAGGTCGACGAACGGGAGGCCCTGGTTGCGGTAGTGCTTGGCCACCGAGATGACCAGGCGGAGGTTCGCCTCGACCATCTGCTGCTTGGCCCGGACGTCGCCCCGCTCGATCCGCTTGGCCAGGACGAGCTCCTCCCCCGCGGTCAGGAGGCGCACCCGGCCGAGGTCGCGCAGGAAGAGCTGGAGCGAGTCGGCCGGCATCTCCGGGCCAACCGAGCTGCGACGCCCCGCCGGCCCGGCCGGCTCGGGCCGCCCGGCGGCCGCGGGCGGCTCGTCGAGCTCGACGCCGTCCGGCGCGGGGTCGACGGCGATCTGCCGGCTGACCAGGAGCCGCCCGAGCTCCCTGCGCTCGAGCTCGTCGAGGCCGAGGTCGCCGATCGCGCTCTCGACCTGGTCGGCGGTGAGCACGCCGAACCGCCGGCCCTGAGCGATCAGGGCGATGACCTCCTCGAGCTGCTCGACCTCTCCGACCGACACGACAAGCGGACCATACTCCCCTCGCCGCGCGGGCTCACACGGCGTTCAGCGGGGCGGCTCGAGCCCGAACGGGATCCGTCGACCCCGGCCCCGCCGGGGGGCGATCTGCGCCCGCCGACGGCGGGCCGCCGGGTAGAGCCGCCAGGCGTCGCGGTAGCCGCCGAGGAGGTGGCGCTCGCGCAGGAGGACATGCCCGAGGGCGAGGACCTCATAGGCGAGGATCCGGTGGAGATCGCGGGCCAGGCCGCGCGCCGTCTCGTTCTTGGCGATCATCAGGTAGCGGTTGCGGAACTGGAGGCGGCGGTGGCCGGGGTCGAGGCCGTCGCGGGTGGACGGGCTGTAGTAGCGGACGTGCCAGGCGACGGCCTCCGGCTCGTAGATCGACCGCCAGCCGAGGAGCTGGGCCCGCCAGGCGAGGTCGGCGTCGGCCGCCCAGAGCTCGAAGTCCTCGTCGAGCACCTCGCCGCCGACCGCGCAGGCCTCGAGCGTCGCCCGCCGGTAGAGGACGGCGGCCCCGTCGCCGCCGAAGGTCTCCCCCCGCCGGGCGTAGGCCGCGCGGGGAGCGTTGTGGCCGACGAGCCCGTTCTTGCGCCGGCGGTCGATCGTCATGCCGGCGGTGTCGAGGACGTCGAGCCGGTCCTCGGGCTGGACCGACTCGGCGCGGATCAGCTTCGGCGCGACCGAGCCGACCGTCGGATCGCGTAGCCGGGCCGTCGCGGCGGCGAGGAAGCCGGGGGCGAGCACGCAGTCGGCGTTCAGGAGGAGGACGGCCGCCCCGACGCTCCCGGCGATCCCGGCGTTGACGGCCGCGCAGTAGCTGCGCCGCTCGCGCAGGCGCATGTAGCGGGCCCCGTGCTCGGCGGCGAGGTCCGGGGTGCGGTCCTCGCAGGCGTTGTCGACGACGAGCACCTCGGCCCCGGGCTGGGCGACCGCGGCCGGGAGCGAGTGCTCGAGCAGGTGGGCCTCGTCGACGCTCAGCATGATGATCGTCGTGCGCATCAGAGGAGCTCGCGGTAGACGTCGGCCGTGGCCCGGGCCGTGGCCCGCCAGGAGCAGGCGGCGACCCGCTCGCGGCCGCGGGCCACGAGCGCCCGGCGCCGGTCCCCGTCGGAGAGGAGCCCGCCGATCAGCTCGGCGAGCTCGCGCTCGGCCCCGGCCTCGAAGTAGGCGGCCGCGTCGCCGCCGGTCTCCGGGAGCGAGGAGGTCCGCGCCGCGAGGACCGGGGTGTCCCGGGCCATCGCCTCGAGCAGGACCAGGCCGAAGCCCTCGTGGCGGCTCGGGTGGACGAAGAGGTCGGCGCCGCGCATCAGGGCGTCGAGCTCGGCGTCGCTGACGTACCCGGTCAGCTCGAGCGGCTGGCCCCCGGCCGCCTCGCGCAGGCGCCCGGCCTCGCCGCCGTCGGCGCCGGCGAGGATCAGGCGGTGGGGCAGGCCCTCGGCCCGCAGGCGCCGCCAGGCGGCGACGAGGGTCGCGTAGTCCTTCTTGACCCGGAGGTCGCCGACGCCGAGGAGGTAGGGGCCGGGCGGGGACGCGGCATCCCCGCGGGCGAGCGACGGGGCCAGGCCGATCACCCGGACGCGCCCCGGATCGACCCGGTAGCGCTCGACCACGTCCCGGGCCGCGTGGTGGGAGTCGCAGATCACCCGGTCGGCCGAGCGCGCGGCGAGGGGAGCCAGCCGCGCGTACTTCAGGCGCGTGCGGGGCGCGAAGTCGCCGGGATGGGTCTCGAAGGCCAGGTCGTGGATGGTCACCACGCCGGGGCACGGCCGGCGGAGGGGCAGGAAGCAGTTCGGCGCGTGGAGGACGGCCGACCCGCGCGCCCGCAGCGGGAGCCCGACCTGCTCCCAGACGACCTCGGGCAGGCGCGCCCAGCCGGCTTGGGCGTCGATCTCGAGGGCCCCGGCGGCGCCGTCGCGAAAGGCCCGGAGGAGCTCGACGACATAGCGGCCCCAGCCGCGGGGGCTGACGCCGTAAGCGTCGGTCGCGTCGATCGTCACCTTCGACATCGGGCGGAAGGCTAGCCGGGTCCACCGGTGGCATACGATGCCCGCGGGGAGGGTGCATGAGCACCAACGGAAAAGTCTCGACGGTCGACGAGCCGCCGCCCGACGGGCGGTCGTTGATCTTCGACATCCCGATCGCCCTCGCCCAGCCGGCGGAGATGCTCGTCCGGGTCACGAGCTGGGTCGGCGAGGGCGGGCCGCCGCGCCGGGTGATGTACGTAAACGCCCACGTGCTCAACCGCTCGCAGGAGTCGCCCCGGCTGCGGGCGGCACTCGAGCGGGCCGACCTCGTCTACTGCGACGGGTACGGGGTCCGGCTCGCGGCCAAGGCGCTCGAGGTCGAGATCCCCCACCGGATGACCGGGGCCGACTGGATCTGGGGCCTGGCCTCGCTCTGCGAGGCCGACGGCCATTCGATCTACCTGCTCGGGTGCGACCCGGGCATCGCCGCCGAGGCGGCGCGGCGCCTGCGCCGCCAGTACCCGCGCCTGAAGGTCAGCGGCTCCCACCACGGATACTTCGATCTCGGCTCGCCCCACGACGAGCGGGTGATCGAGGACATCAACGCCCGCCGCCCTGACATCGTGCTCGTCGGCATGGGCACGCCGAAGCAGGAGGAATGGGTCCAGCGCAACGCCGACCGCCTCGACGCGTCGGTCTGCTGGACGGTCGGAGCCCTCTTCGACTACGTCTCGGGCCGCGTGCCGCGGGCGCCGGGATGGCTGGCTGACAATGGGCTCGAATGGATCTTTCGGCTCGTGATCGAGCCGCAGCGGATGTGGCGTCGCTATCTGCTCGGCAACCCGGTGTTCCTCTCGCGGGTCCTTCGCCAGGCCCGCGGGAAGCGCCGGCCGGCCGCTTGAGGCGGGCGGGGCTCAGCCTGCTGGCCTTCGTCCTGGTCGGCTACCTCGCCAACCGGGTCAAGCTCGCCGAGGGGATCCACGCCCACGACGCGCGCCAGGCGATCTACGCCGCCGCCCGGGTGGCCGCGGCCACCGTCGGCTTCTTCGCGGTCTGCGGCCTCGGCCTCGTCCGGCTCCTGCTGCCCGACGCCTGGCGCCGCCACGAGCTGCTCTGGGTGCTCCCGGTCGGCGCGTGCGCCGGGGCGCTCGAGCTGACCGTCCTCGGCTTCGCCTTCGTACCCTTTCCCGTCTCCCTCGGCCTGGTCATCG
>CAWFQO010000025.1:0-29150 GCA_963817865.1 uncultured Solirubrobacterales bacterium
GCGACCCGCTGCGAGTAGATGACGTCGGAGGCGAGGAGCTTCTCCATCTGGCCGGCGATCGTCTGGATCGCCGTGTCGGCGCTCTGCGTGCCGAGGGCCGACGGGAGCTCGTCGGCGATCCGCTTCAGCGCCTCCGCCCGGAGGGCGTAGGCGAGGACGAGGTCGCGCTGGGCGCCGACCATGTCGCCCGGGACCTTGAGCGCCGACGCCCGGCTCGCGTCGAGCTGGGCCTGGACCCGATAGGACTGGACGGTCGGGTTGACGTCGGTCGCCGAGGTGCTCGTCGGGTTGGCCAGGAGCGTGAACAGCGGGGACGAGACGTTGGTCGCCGTGTCGTTGGCGATCGAAGTGACCGAGCCGTTGTACGATCGCAGGGCCGACGCCGCCCGGCTGTTCAGATAGCTGCGAAACCCGAGGACGATCAGGATCAGCAGGACGAGCGCGGCGACCCCGGCCACCGCTCGACGGACCAGGAGGGTCTGGTCATCGATGGCGGGTGAGCGCTGGGCCGTGGTGCTGCGGCGCGGGCGCGGTGCTCTCTGGGTGCGGGGCTCGCCACCCTCGTCGTCGAACGACAAGAATGCGCTCCTTGCGGGACGTTTGGACTGTGGACTATTGCGTAGAACACCGGATACTGCCCCTCTGCAAGTTTCCCATCACCCGGGCCGGGCGGGCAGGGCGCCGATCGGGCGCGGCGAACGCGGGCAGGTGAGAACCGATTCGCCACCCGGGTCGCGCTCCGGGCGCCGGACGCCCGCCGGCGGGCCCGGGCGGGAGCGGGTGCTCGACCGCTACGTCCTGCTCGAGCGCCTCGGGGCCGGCGCCTTCGGGACGGTCTGGCTCGCCCACGACGAGCGCCTCCACCGGGAGGTCGCGGTCAAGCGGATCGCCCGGGGTCCCCACGAGGGACGCGACGAGCGGCGCCGGGCCGCGCGCGAGGCGCTCGCCGCGGCCCGCCTCAGCCACCCGGCGATCGTCGCCCTCTACGAGGCCGGGGCCGACGAGCACGCCTACTACCTGGTCTCGGAGCCGGTCCGCGGCGCCAGCCTCGACGAGCTCTTCGCCGCCGGGGACATCGGCGACCGCCAGCTCCTGCGGATCGGGGTCGTCCTCGCCGACGCGCTCGCCCACGCCCACACCCGCGGCGTCGTCCACCGGGACGTCAAGCCCCAGAACGTGATCGTCCCGGACGAGGCGACGGCCGGCGGGGCCCCGGCCAAGCTGACCGACTTCGGCGTCGCCCTGATCGCCGGGGACCAGCCGCTGACCCGGGCCGGGGAGGTGGTCGGGACCTTCGCCTACATGGCGCCCGAGCAGGCCCAGGGCCGGGTCGTCGACGCCCGGGCCGACCTCTACTCGCTCGCCCTGACGATCTACGAGGGCCTGGCCGGCTTCAACCCGATGCGGGGCTCGACCCCGGCGTTGACGGCGATGCGCCAGTTCGACCCGGTCAAGCCGCTCGAGCGCGAGCGGAGCGACCTCCCGCGCGGCCTGTGCGGCTCGATCGACCGCGCCCTCTCGCTCGACCCGGCCCGCCGGGGGACCCTCGCCGACCTGCGCCTCGCCTTCAGCCACGCCCTCTCCGGCGATCTCCCCGCCCCCCGCCGGCGCGTGCGCCCGCCGGCGCGTCCCGGCCGCCTGGCCGGCCCCCGGCGCCCGCGGGCGGTGGCCGGCCTCGCCGCCTCCGTCCTCGTCCTGGCCGCCCTGGCCACGCCGCTCGGCCCGGCCTCGCCGGTCTCCGCCCTCTGGGCCGCGGCCGCCGCCGGGGTCGCCGTGACCCTCCTGCCCCGGGGCGGCTGGCTCGGCCTCGGTCTCGCCGGGGTGAGCTGGCTCGTCGCCGGCGGCCAGGCCGGGGCCGCCCTCCTCCTCGCCCTCGCGCTCGCCCCGGTCCCGCTCCTCCTGCGCTCCTCGCCCTGGCTCTGGTCGGCCCCGGCCCTCGCCCCGGCCGCCGGGGCGGTCGGGCTCGCCTTCGCCTTCCCGGCCCTCGCCGGCCGCCTCGTCGCCGTGGCCTGGCAGCGGGCCGCCCTCGGCGCCCTCGGCTTCTGGTGGCTGGCCCTGGCCGAGCCGCTCTACGGCACGCGCCTGCTCTTCGGCGCCGCCGACGGGACCCGCTCCAGAGCAGCATGGGAAGGCTCGCCCCCTGACGCGATCACCCACGCGGTACTCCCGCTCGTGACCAGCCAGGGGCTCCTCCTCGCCGCGGTCTGGGCGGCCGCGGCGCTCACCGTCCCGTGGGTGGGGCGCGGCCCGAGCACCCTGGCCCGCGCGCTCGGGGCGATCGGCTGGGCCACCGTCCTCGTCGCCGCGACGGGCCTGCTCGGAGGCCGGACCGGAGCGCCGGGGACCGGGTCGTTGCTGCTGGGGGCGGCGGCGGCGGTCGGGCTGGTGATCGCGCGGCCTCCCGCCCGCGCCCCCGCCCACTCCGGCGTTGCGTAGCATGGCGCTGGGACGGCGGCCTCGCCTCGGCGCGGCGCCCGGCCCGACCCAGCGCCGAGCACAACCCGATGAGCGTACTCAGGAGCCTCGAGACCAAGATCGCCGGCCTCGTCGAGGGCGCGTTCGGCCGCGCGTTCCGCTCGGAGATCAAGCCGGTCGAGCTCGCCCGCCGGCTGACCCGGGAGATGGACGATCACCGCACGGCGTCGCTCGCCCGGACCTACGTGCCCAACGAGTTCGTCGTCTGGCTGAGTCCGCAGGATCGCGCCAACTACGCCGGGCTCGAGCACGCGGTGATCGAGGAGCTCGGGGCCGCCCTGCTCGAGCACACGCGGAGCGAGGGCCTGACGATGGTCGCCCGTCCGGCGATCGAGTTCCGCACCGACGAGCGGCTCGCCCTCGGCGACTGCGGCATCCAGGCCCGGCGGGTCCGGCTCGACGAGGAGGACGCGCCCCGTGAGGAGGTCCCGGTCGCCCCGGCCCGCGACAGCGGCCGGACGATGGTGTTCAGCTCGGCCGAGCGCCTGCGCGAGCCGCTGCGGACCACGCGGCGGCGCAGCCGGGTGCTCGTCGTCGTCGAGGGCAAGCGGATGCCGGTCGGTCCCGAGGGCGCGGTGATCGGCCGCAGCCGGGAGTGCGACATCGTGATGTCGAGCACCGACGTCTCGCGCCGTCACGCCGAGATCCGCCCGACCGAGGACGGCTGGGCGATCGACGACCTCGGCTCGACCAACGGGGTCCGGGTCAACGGCGAGCGGGTGCGCGGGAGCGAGGCGATCCACGTCGGCGACACGATCGAGCTCGGCGCCGCCCGCCTGACGATCGAGGTCGACTGACCCCGATGACCGCGCTCGAGCCGATCTCCGTCGCCCTGAAGTTCGGCTTCATCGCCGTGCTCTACCTGTTCCTCCTCTGGGTCTCCCGGAGCGCCCTGCGCGATCTCAGCTCGGCGCGCGCCCAGGCGTCGCCCGTCTACGCCGAGGGCACCGGGCTCCACTCGGCCTCGACGGGGATCGCCGTCGCCCGCGAGGCGGTCGCCCCCCGCCTGGTCGTCGAGCGAGCCCCCGGCCACGCGCCGGGCATGATCTACGACATCGACGACGGCGCCATACTCGGTCGCGGCGACGCGGCCGAGATCCGGCTGGGCGATCCGTTCGCCTCCTCCCGCCACGCCCGCGTCTCGCGCCAGGCCGGCGCGGTCGTGCTCGAGGACCTCGGCTCGACCAACGGCACCTACCTCAACGAGGAGCTGCTCCACGGTCCCGCGCCGCTGCACCACGGCGACCGGGTCCGCATCGGCGACAGCGAGTTCAGCTACGAGGAGGGGTGATGCTGCGCGTCGTCGAATACCACGCCGGGACCGACACCGGCCGCGAGCGCCGGGCCAACGAGGACTCCTATCTCGCGCGTACGCCGATCTTCCTCGTCGCCGACGGGATGGGCGGCGCCCAGGCCGGCGAGGTCGCCTCGCGGACGGCGGTCGAGCTGTTCGCCGCCGACCTCGACGACGACGTCGCCAGCGCCGAGCAGCGCCTGGCCCGCCGGGTCCGCGAGGCCAACGAGCGGATCTACGCGCTCTCCCGGGCGGACACCCAGCGGGCCGGGATGGGCACGACGCTGACCGCCGTCCACGTCGGGGCCGGCGAGATCGCCGTGGCCCACGTCGGCGACAGCCGGGCCTACCGCCTGCGCGGGGAGAAGCTGGCCCTCCTGACCCAGGACCACTCGCTCGTCGCCGAGCTCGTCCGCCAGGGCAAGCTGACCGAGCGGGAGGCCGACGAGCACCCCCAGCGGTCGATCATCACCCGGGCGCTCGGACCCGAGCCCGACGTCGAGGTCGACACCCTGACCCACCGCGGCCAGGCCGGCGACGTCTACCTCCTGTGCAGCGACGGGCTGACCTCGATGCTCCCGGAGGCGCGGATTCGGGAGATCCTCTGCACGGCGCCGACGCTCGAGGACGCCGCGCGGGCGCTGATCGCCGGGGCGAACGCGGCCGGCGGGCGCGACAACATCACCGTCGTCCTCTTCCGCCTCGGCGAGGTCGACGGGTTCCCGGCGACCGGGGAGCAGCCGACCGCGGTCGGGGTCGCCGCCCCGACGGTCGCCGAGGTCCGCCAGGCGCTGACCGTCGCGCCGCCCCCGCCGTCCCCGCCGCCCGAGGAGCCGTTCGGCCTGGCCGCGGCGGACGGGTCGCCCCCGGGGGGCGGTGGGGCGTCGCCCCCCGCCGCCCGCAAGGTCCCCCGCCCGGCGCCCGCCCCGTCGGGCACCCGGCGCCGGCGCCCCGCCATCGGCCTCCTCCGCGTCCTCTTCGGGCTGGCCGTCGTCCTCGGGCTGGTCGGCGTGGCCGGGTGGGTGGCCAGCCAGTCGATCTACTTCGTCGGGACCGACGCGGCCGGGCGGATCGCCGTCTTCCGGGGCGCCCCCTACGACCTCCCGGCCGGCCTGCGGCTCTACGAGCCGAACTTCGTCTCCGGGGTCACTGTCGCCGAGCTCAACGCGGCCGAGCGGCGCCGCCTGCTCAACAACAAGCTGCGGTCCCACGACGACGCGACCGACCTCGTGCGGAGGTTGGAGCTCGGCCAGCTGACCGCCCAATGAATGAGCCGATCGCGCGGCTGTTCGGCCTCGTGGCCGTGCTGTTCGCGCTGCTGATCGTCTTCACCTCGCGGTGGACGGTCTTCGAGGCATCCTCCCTGCGCAACAACCCGAAGAACGCCCGCAGCCTGCTCGAACAGGAGCGGATCGCGCGCGGGTCGATCCGCGCCGCCGACGGCACCCTCCTGGCCCGGTCGACTCGCCGCGCCGACGGGACCTACCTGCGCACCTACCCGACCGGGCCGCTCTTCGGCCAGGCGGTCGGCTACGCCTACACCACCCCCGGGCGGGCCGGGCTCGAGGCGTCGCGCAACGACGCGCTGACCGGCCAGATCAACACGACCCAGCTCAACTCGATCATCGACCAGCTGACCGGCCGCAAGCGGGTCGGCGATCAGGTCTACACCACGCTCGACCCGAAGGCCCAGCGCGTCGCCCTCCAGGCGCTCGCCGGCCACAAGGGGGCCGTGATCGCCCTCGACCCGCGCGACGGGGCGATCAAGGTCTTCGCCGCCCTGCCCGGGTACGACCCCAACCTCGAGGCGACGGCCGCCGGGCGGAGCGCGCTCGCCGCCGACCCGAACTCGTCGGTCTTCGACCGGGTGACCCAGGCCGGCTACCTCCCGGGCTCGACCTTCAAGGTGGTCACGGCGATCGCCGCGATCGACAGCGGGCGCTTCACGCCGCAGTCGACGGTCGACGGCTCGTCGCCGAAGACGATCTCCGGCGTGCCGCTGATGAACGACCTCAACCAGAGCTTCGGCCCGGTCGACCTGACCACCGCCCTGACCCAGTCGATCAACACGGTCTGGGCCCAGGTCGCCGTCTCGCTCGGGAAGTCGACGATGGCCAAGTACATGACCCGTCTCGGCTTCGGCCAGCGGCCGCCGATCGACCTGCCGGCCGGCGAGCGCCAGCCGAGCGGCGAGTACCTCATCAGCGGCGAGCCGCCGCCGGCTGCTCGACCCCCGCTCGAGCCTCGTCGACGTCGGGCGGATGGGAATCGGCCAGGACAAGCTCGGCGTGACCCCGCTCCAGATGGCCATGGTCGCCGCGGCGGTGGCCAACCACGGCACGCTCATGACCCCTCACCTGACCGATCGGGTCGTCGACCGTGACGGGCGGGTGGTCGAGCGGGTCGGGGCGACGCCCTTCAGCCAGGTGATGAAGCCGTCGACCGCGGATGCCGTCGGCCAGATGATGGCCCACGTCGTCCAGGAGGGCACGGGCACGGCCGCGGCGCTCCAGGGGATCCAGGTCGCCGGGAAGACGGGCACGGCCGAGGTCGGCAACAACAAGCAGGTCAACCAGCTCTGGTTCATCGCCTTCGCGCCGCTGGTCAACCCGCGGATCGCGATCGCCGTGACCGTCGAGAACACGCCCGGCTTCGGCGGGACCGTGGCCGCGCCGATCGCCAAGCAGGTTCTCCAGACCCTCCTGGGCGGCGGCTGATGCGCGAGCTCGGCGAGGCCACGCTGATCGACGAGCGCTACCGGGTGATCTCGCGGATCGGGTCGGGCGGGATGGCCGACGTCTACTGCTGCGACGACCTCCAGCTCGGCCGCCAGGTCGCGGTCAAGCTGCTCGACCGGCGCAACGCCTCCGACGCGGAGTTCGTCGAGCGGTTCCGGCGCGAGGCGTCGAGCGCCGCCTCCCTCTCGCACCCGAACATCGTCGCCGTCTTCGACCGGGGCGAGTGGGACGGGACCTATTACATCGCGATGGAGTACCTCGGCGGACGCCAGCTGAAGGCGTTGATCCTCGAGACCGGGCCGCTCGCCCCCCTCCAGGCGATCGACATCGCCAGCCAGGTCCTGGCCGCCGCGCGGTTTGCCCACCAGCGGGGGGTCGTCCACCGCGACCTCAAGCCCCACAACGTCATGGTCGACGGCGAGGGCCGGGTCAAGGTGACCGACTTCGGCATCGCCCGGGCCGGGGCGTCGGAGATCACGGAGACCGGCTCGATCATCGGCACCGTCCAGTACCTGTCTCCCGAGCAGGCCCAGGGGCAGGCGGTGAGCCCGCGGAGCGACCTCTACTCGGTCGGGGTGATGCTCTACGAGCTCCTGACCGGGCGGCTGCCCTTCGACGGGGACTCGGCGGTGACGATCGCCCTCAAGCAGATCCGCGAGCTCCCGGCGGCGCCGAGCGCGCTGAACCCGGCCGTCTCCCCCGAGCTCGACGCGATCGTCCGGCGCGCGCTCGAGAAGGACCCGAACGACCGCTTCGCCGACGCCGACGAGTTCCTCGCCGCCCTCGAGGGCGAGCGGGAGCGGCTGCGCTGGCCGGTGAGCGACCGGACGGCCGAGTTCGCCGCGGCCGCCGCCGCCGTGCCCCCGCCGGTCGTCCCGGTCTACGAGGAGCCGTACGTCTGGGAGCCCGAGCCCGACCCGTTCGCGCCCCGGGGCGGTCCGCCGCGCTGGGTGTGGCTGGTCGGGGGTGGCCTGCTGCTCGCCGCCGTGGTCCTCGCCGCCGTCCTCCTGCTCGGGCCGGGGGCCAAGACCCGGGTTCCGGGGGTCGTCGGTCAGATGGAGGGGCCGGCGCTGACCGCGCTCCAGAAAGCCGGCTTCACGCCGGTCCCGACCCAGGTCACGACGACCTCCCCGGTGGGCGTGGTGATCAGCCAGGCGCCGAACCCGGGGACGAGCGCCAAGAAGGGCTCGATCGTCCGCCTCACCGTGTCCGGGGGCCCGGGCAACGCCGTCGTCCCGCGGCTCGTCGGGCGGACCGAGGCGAGCGCCAAGCGCGAGCTGGTCCGGCTCGGCTTCAACCCGCTCGAGAGCACGACGCCGTCGACCAGCGTGCCGGCCGGCAAGGTGATCACGGTCAGCCCGCAGCCGGGGACGACGCTCCCGCGGAACAGCAACGTGTCGCTCGAGATCTCGAGCGGTCCCCAGCTGGCGCCGGTCCCGAGCGTCGTCGGCCGCGCCCTGACCGACGCGACGACCCTCCTCCAGACGGCTGGCTTCCGGGTCACCGCCACCGAGACGTGTCGGACAAGCCGCCGGGGACGGTGCTCTCCGAGGCGCCCGCCGGGAACGCCCAGGCCCCGCTCGAGAGCACGGTCGCCCTCACCGTGGCCAAGGCCCCCGACCTGACCCCGGTGCCGTCGGTGGTCGGGATGAGCGCGAAGGCGGCGGCCCAGGCGCTGACGGCGGCCGGCCTGCAGGTCGACCACGACCGACCAGGCGGTCACCGACCAGACGCAGGACGGCAAGGTCGTCGCGCAGATGCCGACGGCCGCGACCAAGGTCAAGGCGGGGACGTCGGTCACGCTCGTCGTCGGCCGCTTCACGACGCCGACGACGACGACGACGACGCCGACGACGCGCGACCACGCCGACGACGACGACCCCGGCGCCGACCGACCGGGTGAGGGTCGCCGTCCTCGGGGGCGGGCGCTCGTCCGAGCACCCGGTATCGCTCGCCTCGGCGGCCTCGGTCGGGGCGGGCCTCGAGTCGGCCGGGCACGAGGTGGTCGCGGTGACGATCGCCCGGGATGGGCGCTGGACCGAGGCGGGGGAGGAGGTCGTCCTGCGGGCGGGGGGCGGGCTCCTCGGGTGCGACGTGGTCTTTCCGGCGCTCCACGGCCCCTACGGCGAGGACGGGGTCGTTCAGGGGCTGCTCGAGTGCCTCGACACGCCGTACGTGGGAGCGGGGGTGCTCGCCTCGGCCGTGTGCATGGACAAGGTTCTCTTCAAGGATCTGATGGGCGCGAGCGGGCGTCCGCCAGGTTGCCTACCGTGCGGTCCGCGAGCCGGCCTGGCGGGCCGGGCCCGAGACGGTGCTGGCCGGGCTGGGCGAGCTCGGGTTGCCGGTGTTCGTCAAGCCGGCGCACCTCGGCTCGTCGGTCGGGATCGCCAAGGTCGCGGGCGCCGGCGAGCTCGGGCCGGCGCTCGAGCGGGCCTTCGAGCACGATCCGCTGGTCATCGTCGAGGCGATGGCCGCGGGATCGAGGTCGAGTGCTCGGTGCTCGGCGGCGAGGCGACCCGGGCGTCGGTGCCCGGGGAGATCGTCCTCGCGTCGGAGTGGTACGACGAGACGGCGAAGTACGCCCCCGGCGGGATGGACCTGGTCGTCCCGGCGCGGATCTCCGCGGCGGCGGCGGCGCGGGTGCGAGCCGTGGCGATCGAGGCGTTCGACCGGGTCGGGGCGAGCGGTCTGGCTCGGGCGGACTTCTTCGTCGACGGGGAGACGGTGCTCCTCAACGAGCTGAACACGATGCCCGGCTTCACCGCGACGAGCGTCTACGCGAAGCTCTGGGAGGCAACCGGGATCTCCTACCCGGCGCTCGTCGACGAGCTCTGCCGCCTGGGCATCGGGGCGAGGCGGGCTTGTGGGGGGTGCTCGGGGCCGGACCGGAGCGCGGGGACCGGGTCGTTGCTGCTGGGGGCGGCGGCGGCGGTCGGGCTGGTGATCGCGCGGCCTCCCGCCCGCGCCCCCGCCCACTCCGGCGTTGCGTAGCATGGCCCTGGGACGGCGGCCTCGCCTCGGCGCGGCGCCCGGCCCGACCCAGCGCCGAGCACAACCCGATGAGCGTACTCAGGAGCCTCGAGACCAAGATCGCCGGCCTCGTCGAGGGCGCGTTCGGCCGCGCGTTCCGCTCGGAGATCAAGCCGGTCGAGCTCGCTCGCCGGCTGACCCGGGAGATGGACGATCACCGCACGGCGTCGCTCGCCCGGACCTACGTCCCCAACGAGTTCGTCGTCTGGCTGAGTCCGCAGGATCGCGCCAACTACGCCGGGCTCGAGCATGCGGTGATCGAGGAGCTCGGGGCCGCCCTGCTCGAGCACACGCGGAGCGAGGGCCTGACGATGGTCGCCCGTCCGGCGATCGAGTTCCGCACCGACGAGCGGCTCGCCCTCGGCGACTGCGGCATCCAGGCCCGGCGGGTCCGGCTCGACGAGGAGGACGCCCCCCGTGAGGAGGCCCCGGTCGCCCCGGCCCGCGACAGCGGCCGGACGATGGTGTTCAGCTCGGCCGAGCGCCTGCGCGAGCCGCTGCGGACCACGCGGCGGCGCAGCCGGGTGCTCGTCGTCGTCGAGGGCAAGCGGATGCCGGTCGGTCCCGAGGGCGCGGTGATCGGCCGCAGCCGGGAGTGCGACATCGTGATGTCGAGCACCGACGTCTCGCGCCGTCACGCCGAGATCCGCCCGACCGAGGACGGCTGGGCGATCGACGACCTCGGCTCGACCAACGGGGTCCGGGTCAACGGCGAGCGGGTGCGCGGGAGCGAGGCGATCCACGTCGGCGACACGATCGAGCTCGGCGCCGCCCGCCTGACGATCGAGGTCGACTGACCCCGATGACCGCGCTCGAGCCGATCTCCGTCGCCCTGAAGTTCGGCTTCATCGCCGTGCTCTACCTGTTCCTCCTCTGGGTCTCCCGAAGCGCCCTGCGCGATCTCGGCTCGGCGCGCGCCCAGGCGTCGCCCGTCTACGCCGAGGGCACCGGGCTCCACTCGGCCTCGACGGGGATCGCCGTCGCCCGCGAGGCGGTCGCCCCCCGCCTGGTCGTCGAGCGAGCCCCCGGCCACGCGCCGGGCATGATCTACGACATCGACGACGGCGCCATACTCGGCCGCGGTGACGCGGCCGAGATCCGGCTGGGCGATCCGTTCGCCTCCTCCCGCCACGCCCGCGTCTCGCGCCAGGCCGGCGCGGTCGTGCTCGAGGACCTCGGCTCGACCAACGGCACCTACCTCAACGAGGAGCTGCTCCACGGTCCCGCGCCGCTGCACCACGGCGACCGGGTGCGCATCGGCGACAGCGAGTTCAGCTACGAGGAGGGGTGATGCTGCGCGTCGTCGAATACCACGCCGGGACCGACACCGGCCGCGAGCGCCGGGCCAACGAGGACTCCTATCTCGCGCGGACGCCGATCTTCCTCGTCGCCGACGGGATGGGCGGCGCCCAGGCCGGCGAGGTCGCCTCGCGGACGGCGGTCGAGCTGTTCGCCGCCGACCTCGACGACGACGTCGCCAGCGCCGAGCAGCGCCTGGCCCGCCGGGTCCGCGAGGCCAACGAGCGGATCTACGCGCTCTCCCGGGCGGACACCCAGCGGGCCGGGATGGGCACGACGCTGACCGCCGTCCACGTCGGGGCCGGCGAGATCGCCGTGGCCCACGTCGGCGACAGCCGGGCCTACCGCCTGCGCGGGGACAAGCTTGCCCTCCTGACCCAGGACCACTCGCTCGTCGCCGAGCTCGTCCGCCAGGGCAAGCTGACCGAGCGGGAGGCCGACGAGCACCCCCAGCGGTCGATCATCACCCGGGCGCTCGGACCCGAGCCCGACGTCGAGGTCGACACCCTGACCCACCGCGGCCAGGCCGGCGACGTCTACCTCCTGTGCAGCGACGGGCTGACCTCGATGCTCCCGGAGGCGCGGATTCGCGAGATCCTCTGCACGGCGCCGACGCTCGAGGACGCCGCCCGGGCGCTGATCGCCGGGGCGAACGCGGCCGGCGGGCGCGACAACATCACCGTCGTCCTCTTCCGCCTCGGCGAGGTCGACGGGTTCCCGGCGACCGGCGAGCAGCCGACCGCGGTCGGGGTCGCCGCCCCGACGGTCGCCGAGGTCCGCCAAGCGCTGACCGTCACGCCGCCCCCGCCGTCCGCGCCGCCCGAGGAGCCGTTCGGCCTGGCCGCGGCGGACGGGTCGCCCCCGGGGGGCGGTGGGGCGTCGTCCCCCGCCGCCCGCAAGGTCCCTCGCCCGGCGCCCGCCCCGTCGGGCGCCCGGCGCCGGCGCCCGGCCCTCGGCCTCCTCCGCGTCCTCCTCGGGCTGGCCGTCGTCCTCGGGCTGGTCGGCGTCGCCGGGTGGGTGGCCAGCCAGTCGATCTACTTCGTCGGGACCGACGCGGCCGGGCGGATCGCCGTCTTCCGGGGCGCCCCCTACGACCTCCCGGCCGGCCTGCGGCTCTACGAGCCGAACTTCGTCTCCGGAGTCACAGTCGCCGAGCTCACCGCAGCCGAGCGGCGCCGCCTGCTCGACAACAAGCTGCGGTCCCATGACGACGCGACCGACCTCGTGCGGAGGTTGGAGCTCGGCCAGCTGACCGCCCAATGAATGAGCCGATCGCGCGGCTGTTCGGCCTCGTGGCCGTCCTGTTCGCGCTGCTGATCGTCTTCACCTCGCGGTGGACGGTCTTCGAGGCATCCTCCCTGCGCAACAACCCGAAGAACGCCCGCAGCCTGCTCGAACAGGAGCGGATCGCGCGCGGGTCGATCCGCGCCGCCGACGGCACCCTCCTGGCCCGGTCGACTCGCCGCGCCGACGGGACCTACCTGCGCACCTACCCGACCGGGCCGCTCTTCGGCCAGGCCGTCGGCTACGCCTACACCACCCCCGGGCGGGCCGGGCTCGAGGCCTCGCGCAACGACGCGCTGACCGGCCAGATCAACACGACCCAGCTCAACTCGATCATCGACCAGCTGACCGGCCGCAAGCGGGTCGGCGATCAGGTCTACACGACGCTCGACCCGAAGGCCCAGCGCGTCGCCCTCCAGGCGCTCGCCGGCCACAAGGGGGCCGTGATCGCCCTCGACCCGCGCGACGGGGCGATCAAGGTCTTCGCTGCCCTGCCCGGGTACGACCCCAACCTCGAGGCGACGGCCGCCGGGCGGAACGCGCTCGCCGCCGACCCGAACTCGTCGGTCTTCGACCGGGTGACCCAGGCCGGCTACCTCCCGGGCTCGACCTTCAAGGTGGTCACGGCGATCGCCGCGATCGACACCGGGCGCTTCACGCCGCAGTCGACGGTCGACGGCTCGTCGCCGAAGACGATCTCCGGCGTGCCGCTGATGAACGACCTCAACCAGAGCTTCGGCCCGGTCGACCTGACCACCGCCCTGACCCAGTCGATCAACACGGTCTGGGCCCAGGTCGCCGTCTCGCTCGGGAAGTCGACGATGGCCAAGTACATGACCCGCCTCGGCTTCGGCCAGCGGCCGCCGATCGACCTGCCGGCCGGCGAGCGCCAGCCGAGCGGCGAGTACCTCATCAGCGGCAGCCGCCGCCGGCTGCTCGACCCCCGCTCGAGCCTCGTCGACGTCGGGCGGATGGGAATCGGCCAGGACAAGCTCGGCGTGACCCCGCTCCAGATGGTCATGGTCGCCGCGGCGGTGGCCAACCACGGCACGCTCATGACCCCTCACCTGACCGATCGGGTCGTCGACCGTGACGGGCGGGTGGTCGAGCGGGTCGGGGCGACGCCCTTCAGCCAGGTGATGAAGCCGTCGACCGCGGACGCCGTCGGCCAGATGATGGCCCACGTCGTCCAGGAGGGCACGGGCACGGCCGCGGCGCTCCAGGGGATCCAGGTCGCCGGGAAGACGGGCACGGCCGAGGTCGGCAACAGCAAGCAGGTCAACCAGCTCTGGTTCATCGCCTTCGCGCCGCTGGTCAACCCGCGGATCGCGATCGCCGTGACCGTCGAGAACTCACCCGGCTTCGGCGGGACCGTGGCCGCGCCGATCGCCAAGCAGGTTCTCCAGACCCTCCTGGGCGGCGGCTGATGCGCGAGCTCGGCGAGGCCACGCTGATCGACGAGCGCTACCGGGTGATCTCGCGGATCGGGTCGGGCGGGATGGCCGACGTCTACTGCTGCGACGACCTCCAGCTCGGCCGCCAGGTCGCGGTCAAGCTGCTCGACCGGCGCAACGCCTCCGACGCGGAGTTCGTCGAGCGGTTCCGGCGGGAGGCGTCGAGCGCGGCCTCCCTCTCGCACCCGAACATCGTCGCCATCTTCGACCGGGGCGAGTGGGACGGGACCTATTACATCGCGATGGAGTACCTCGGCGGACGCCAGCTGAAGGCGTTGATCCTCGAGACCGGGCCGCTCGCCCCCCTCCAGGCGATCGACATCGCCAGCCAGGTCCTGGCCGCCGCGCGGTTCGCCCACCAGCGGGAGGTCGTCCACCGCGACCTCAAGCCCCACAACGTCATGGTCGACGGCGAGGGCCGGGTCAAGGTGACCGACTTCGGCATCGCCCGGGCCGGGGCGTCGGAGATCACGGAGACCGGCTCGATCATCGGCACCGTCCAGTACCTGTCTCCCGAGCAGGCCCAGGGGCAGGCCGTGAGCCCGCGGAGCGACCTCTACTCGGTCGGGGTGATGCTCTACGAGCTCCTGACCGGGCGGCTGCCCTTCGACGGGGACTCGGCGGTGACGATCGCCCTCAAGCAGATCCGCGAGCTCCCGGCCGCGCCGAGCGCGCTCAACCCGGCCGTCTCCCCCGAGCTCGACGCGATCGTCCGGCGCGCCCTCGAGAAGGACCCGAACGACCGCTTCGCCGACGCCGACGAGTTCCTCGCCGCCCTCGAGGGCGAGCGGGAGCGGCTGCGCTGGCCGGTGAGCGACCGGACGGCCGAGTTCGCCGCGGCCGCCGCCGCCGTGCCCCCGCCGGTCGTCCCGGTCTACGAGGAGCCCTACGTCTGGGAGCCCGAGCCCGACCCGTTCGCGCCCCGGGGCGGTCCGCCCCGCTGGGTGTGGCTGGTCGGGGGCGGCCTGCTGGTCGCCGCCCTGGTCCTCGCCGCCATCCTCCTGCTCGGGCCGGGGGCCAAGACCCGGGTTCCGGGGGTCGTCGGCCAGATGGAGGGGCCGGCGCTGACCGCGCTCCAGAACGCCGGCTTCACGCCGGTCCCGACCCAGGTCACGACGACCTCCCCGGTGGGCGTGGTGATCAGCCAGGCGCCGAACCCGGGGACGAGCGCCAAGAAGGGCTCGATCGTCCGCCTCACCGTGTCCGGGGGCCCGGGCAACGCCGTCGTCCCGCGGCTCGTCGGGCGGACCGAGGCGAGCGCCAAGCGCGAGCTGGTCCGGCTCGGCTTCAACCCGCTCGAGAGCACGACGCCCTCGACCAGCGTGCCGGCCGGCAAGGTGATCACGGTCAGCCCGCAGCCGGGGACGACGCTCCCGCGGAACAGCAACGTGTCGCTCGAGATCTCGAGCGGTCCCCAGCTCGCGCCGGTCCCGAGTGCCGTCGGCCGCTCCCTGACCGACGCGACGACCCTCCTCCAGACGGCGGGCTTCCGGGTCAACGCCACCGAGATCGTGTCGGACAAGCCGCCGGGCACCGTGCTCTCCCAGGCGCCCGCCGGAAACGCCCAGGCCCCGCTCGAGAGCACGGTCGCCCTCACGGTGGCCAAGGCCCCCGACCTGATCCCCGTCCCGTCGGTGGTCGGGATGAGCGCGCAGGCCGCCGCCCAGGCGCTGACGGCGGCCGGCCTGCGCTCGACCACGACCGACCAGGCGGTCACCGACCAGACCCAGGACGGCAAGGTCGTCGCCGAGATGCCGGCGTCCGCGACCAAGGTCAAGGCGGGGACATCGGTGACGCTCGTCGTCGGCCGCTTCACGACCCCGACGACGACCACGACGACGCCGACGACGCCGACGACCACGCCGACGACGACGACCCCCGCACCGCCGCCCGGGACATGAGGGTCGCCGTCCTCGGGGGCGGACGCTCGTCCGAGCACCCGGTGTCGCTCGCCTCGGCGGCCTCGGTCGGCGCGGGCCTCGAGGCCGCCGGACACGAGGTGGTCGCGGTGACGATCGCCCGCGACGGGCGCTGGACCCACGCCGGGGACGAGGTCGCCCTGCGCGCGGGGGGCGGTCTCCTCGGGTGCGAGGTCGTCTTCCCCGCCCTCCACGGCCCCTACGGCGAGGACGGGGTTGTTCAGGGGCTGCTCGAGTGCCTCGGCATGCCGTACGTGGGAGCCGGGGTGCTCGCCTCGGCCGTGTGCATGGACAAGGTGCTCTTCAAGGACCTGATGGGGGCGACGGGCGTCGGGCAGGTCGCCTACCGCGCGGTCCGCGACCCGGCCTGGCGGGCCGGGCCCGAGACGGTCCTGGCCGGGCTGGGCGAACTCGGCCTGCCGGTGTTCGTCAAGCCGGCGCACCTCGGCTCGTCGGTCGGGATCGCCAAGGTCGCGGGCGCCGGCGAGCTCGGGCCGGCGCTCGAGCGGGCCTTCGAGCACGATCCGCTGGTCATCGTCGAGGCGATGGCCAGCGGGATCGAGGTCGAGTGCTCGGTGCTCGGGGGCGAGGCGACCCGGGCGTCGCTGCCCGGGGAGATCGTCCTCGCCTCGGAGTGGTACGACGAGACCGCGAAGTACGTCCCCGGCGGGATGGACCTGGTCGTCCCGGCGCGGATCTCCGCAGCGGCGGCGGCGCGGGTGCGAGCCCTGGCGATCGAGGCGTTCGACCGGGTCGGGGCCAGCGGTCTGGCTCGGGCGGACTTCTTCGTCGACGGGGACGAGGTGCTCCTCAACGAGCTGAACACGATGCCCGGCTTCACCGCCACCAGCGTCTACGCGAAGCTCTGGGAGGCGACCGGCATCTCCTACCCGGCGCTCGTCGACGAGCTCTGCCGCCTCGGGATCGAGCGCCACGGCCGGACGCGGGCCTACCGCTTCTGAGCGGCCGACGCGGTCCGGGTCGCCTGGCTCGGCCGGAGGGGGCCGGCCTCTACGATGAGGACGCCCGTGCCAACCACCTCGTTGGAGGATCGCGTGACCGGTGAAAGCGAGGCACCGAGGCTCGACGGAGCGGCGCTCACGATCGTGATCGACGGAGAGCAACGGCTGCTGGCCGTCTTCGACGCCCGTCAAGACCGGGCCGGCGCGAAACTCGCCGCCGCGGCGACGGGGGCGCTGGCGATACCGGCCGCGACCCTCGCCCGCGCCGGCGCGAAGACCCCGACGACCGTCGAGGCGTTGGCCTACGGCGCTGACATCGTGTTCATCATCTTCGTGCTCATGTTGCGGTTCCTCACCGGCGAAGAGGTTCGGGCCCGCGTCGACTCGGGCACGGGAGCCTCGACCAGGGAGCGGCGCTTCTGGGATCGGCACGTGGTCTCATCCGAGTCGGCGGCGTCCGCGGCGGCCCGCGATGCCTGGTGGTCCCTCGGCCCCTCCGCCGACCCGCTCGTCGTTCAGGTCCAGGCCCTGGAGCTCTGGCGTACCCGGGCCCAACACTCCCGCCAGGTGGCCCAGCGCAACGAGAAGGCCGCCGGACTGGCCGGCGCGGTCTTCGCCGCCGTGCTGCTCGTGATCGCCGGGATCGGATTGCACAAGGCCCTGTGGTAGGGCGCATCAACCGCGCGCGCTCTAGTCGCGCCGGCGACTGCCTGACCAGGAGAGCGCTTCGAGGGGCCGAAGAAGTCCCGACGAGTGCCGCGGCGGCGGCGGGGCGACCTTCGTCGCCTCGGGAGGTCGCGGGACGGCGATCACGTGGGTGACGGGTGCCGAGGTCATGCGGGCCACCCGATGGGGCAGGTCGATCTGAAGCCATTTGGAGTCGCCGACCGGAAGCGTCGCCACGATGATCTCGTCGTGGCGACGTGGATCGAACGTCTCGCTCACCGCGACGATCGGATCGGCGTCGGCGACCACGCTCTCGACATCGAGCCCGGCTTCGCGCATCCGCGCCAGGCCAGCCTCGAGCGGATCATCGCCGACGGCCATCGCGACGCCGCTGCGCGGGACCAGGAGCGTAAAGCGCGTCGGGCCCCGTGCCGCGCGCGACGTCAGCGCCTCAAGCAATGCTGCGGAGTCCACCGTGACGTTCGAGACCACGAGCACGTTCGTCGTCCAGCTCATAACAACCGTCCCTTCCCGGCCACGCTCGGCGTTCCGTGGGTCGGACGAGCGCCCGGACGCTGTGGAGTGATGCTTGTAACGATAGCAACGATGTTGGACGTCGCGAGCGACTCACGAGATCCCTGGGTCCGTCGCCACGAGTGGCGAACCGGATCAACCCCTGCTCCCACGCGCATCGGTTAGGCCGCCCTACTTCGATCAGTTCGACTTTGACTCCACGACGCCAGGCGAGTAGGACCCGCCGCGCCCGCCCTCCGCCGGGATGCGATCAGAGACCCGACTACCGGACTCGGGCGGCGTTGTCCCGGCGATCGCCTCGGCGAGGCGAACGATGGCCTCTGCCAGGTGGGCAAGGGCGTCGGCCACGTCGCATGAGCTGCGTGTCGGTCCGGCCCGCAGCTCCTCGCCGACCACGTCGACGAGATATGTGGACAGCGAGGAGACCGTCACATCCCGGCCGGGGCGGACAGGGACGATCGCCGCGTCGGGCCGGCCGTGCTTGGTGATGAGCACTGGACGCCCGCTGCTCGCGACCCGGGCGACGATGCCGCTCACGTCGCGGGCGAGCGCACGGATCCCGACCTTCGCCGGCCCGAGGTCAACCCGGTGAGCCCGCGAGCTCCGTCCTCGCTGGTGCGCGCCGCGTCGGTCATCCCCGCGCTCCCGGCTCGACCGTGACCCGTGTGTCCCGCCAGGCGCGGATCCGCCGTGTCGGCGATGCCGGTCGGCCCGTCCGCACAGTCTTGATGCTCGGCATTTTGACGGCCCTCGATGTGAGCATAGAGATCTCGTCACCGACAGCTGATAATTTTTGCTAGTCACGCCTGGGCCCGGCCGCATCACACTCATCCGCCGGGGTGGGGAGCTTGATGGCGTGCGCATCGTGCGGCCCGAGACGGTCCGCCGCGCCGTCACACAAGCAGGTCCGCCTCCAGCCCGACCTCGGGCTCCTCGGCCTCCCGGCACGCTACAGCTACGGTTCCTCCTCGGCGCGAAGACCCACAGCCTGTACGGGCCCGACACCAACCTGGTATTCGGTCACCCCGGCTTCGTGAACACGATTGGCTGGGCCGATCCAGAACGCGGAATCTCCGCCGGCCCGATCACCCCCGGCAAACCGATCCTCTACCCCCGAGATATCGCGCCTTCCCGGGCTCATGCGGCACATCGCGTCCGAGATCCCAAAGGTTCCCCGGTCCGAGCTGGCGTTCTGAGCCCAGCTCAGAACCGTCGCGGATCGCGCGGTTCACTGCGCTGGGGCCGCGGATGCTTGCCCCAGACCGCGTCTGCGCTCAGGCGAGCAGAGCTCACCGCCATCGGCGCCACCGTCGCCGTACGCGCCAGGCACCGCGGACAGTGCTCGATCTCCAAGCACGCGGCCCGGATCTGAACCCGAAGACCACAGCGCCCGCAACGCAGGTAAGGCATGAATATCTCCGATCGGCAAACCCACCGTCCGGCGGTCCGCCGCGGCCCCGTCAAAGGCTGCCGCCGGCGTCTCGCCGCGAAAGGCCGCCCCGCGACCGGCACCGATCGCGAAAGGCGATCGATAGACTAACACCGAAGAGCCCAATCGGCTTTTCGATGATCCTCCAGCGACGGGGTCTGGCGAGCGGGAACTTGAGGATCACCGCGCCCTACGCCGGCTTCTCCAGCGTCACCTCGCCCAGCTCGACGCTCGAGCTCCCGGGCGGGAGCTTGGTGATCCAGACCAGGTAGTAGCGGAAGGGATGACCGGCCGTGTCCAGGCGGATGTGCTTGCCGTCGGTGACCGTCTGGTCCCCGAGGTCGACCCGCGACCAGCCGCGGTCGGTCAGCGTCTTGGTCAGATCCTGGACCCCAAAGTCCCGGATCGCGTCGGCGGCCCAGATCTGGGCGACGAACCCCGGCGACGGCGTCTGGATCACGACGTCCGCGGCGGCCACCCCGGGCTTCGCGTCGACGTAGAGGCCGGTGCCCGGCTTGCTGCCGAGCGTCCCCCCGTTGTAGGTGTAGGTCGACCAGTAGGTCTGGGCATCTCCGTCGACCGCGAACTGGGCCTGCGCGTCGTGCTCGCACGTCGCCTGCCCGGTCGGGCACGGCGAGGACGGGTCGGGCGTCCCGTAGGGGTTGTAGGCGTGGGCCGCGTTCTGGGCCAGCGGGTCGGCGATCAGCCCGGCCGGCGGGTGGACCTCGGGCGGCGGCCCGACGCCCCGGTGGACGTGGGTCAACGCGTAGATGCCGGCGACCACGCCGACCAGGAGCACGGCCGCGGCCAGGACGCCCAGGCGCTTGGGGTGGCGGAAGCGCAGCGGAAGCCGGCGCTGGGCCGACCCCGGGAGGGTGCGCAGGACGCTCGTCGCCTCGCCCGTCGAGTGGCCCGAGCGGAGCGTCTCGATCGCCAGCACGTGCTCGAGGTCGTGGATCATCGCCCGGGCGTCGCGATAGCGGTCGCGGACGTCCTTGGCCGTCGCGTGGTCGAGCACCGCCGCCAGGGCGGCCGAGACCTCCGGCCGGCGCTGCTGGACATCCGGGAGCTCGTCCCGGACGTGCTTCATGGCCACCGCGACCTGGTTCTCCGCCTTGAACGGGACGTCGCCGGTCAGCATCTCGAAGAGCACGACGCCCAGGGCGTAGAGGTCCGACTGGCCGCTCACCCCCTGGCCGAGGGCCTGCTCGGGCGAGACGTAGTCGGTCGTCCCGAGGACGCGTCCGTCGGCCGTCAGGCCCTCCTCGGTGAGGGTCCGGGCGATCCCGAAGTCGGTGATCAGGGCCCGCCCGTCGCGGTCGATCAGCACGTTCTGGGGCTTGACGTCCCGGTGGACGATCGCGCACGCGTGGGCCGCCTCGAGGGCCCGGGCGATCTCGATCGCGTAGGCGACCGCCTCCGGGATCTCGAGCCGTCCGATCCTCCGGATGCGCTGCTTGAGGGTCTCGCCCTCGACATACTCGAAGACGATGTACGGGGTCCCGTCGTCCTCCCCGGCGTCGATCACGGTCACGATGTGCGGGTGGCTGAGCCGGGCCACCGCCCGCGCCTCCCGCCGGAAGCGCTCGAGCGGGTCGGAGTCGGACGCGACCTCGCGGTTGAGCACCTTGACCGCGACCTCCCGCTCGAGCAGCGTGTCGAAGGCCCGGTAGACCCGCGACATCCCGCCCATGCCGATCTGCTCGTCGAGCCGGTAGCGACCGCTCAGGAGCGTGCCTGTCGGCGACCTCATGCTCATTTTGCTGCTCGTTCGCGTCGGCTCATGCGAAGGGGGTATCCACATTGTGCGCCCCGGGGGCCCGATCGGCTAGCAACTACACAGATCCTTCATCTCCGGCGCCAGGCTGAATACCCTGGTCCGGGTGGAAATGTGGGGTGTCCACAACGACCGGCGGGACGTCGACTTCCTCGGCGACGGCCACGTCGCCCTCGGGTGGAGCCGGCTCGGCGACCTCCGCGACCTCCCTGGCGACCGAGACGGGCTCAAGGCGGCGCTCCGCGCCGCCTATCCCGAGGCCAGGCCCGGAGCGATCCCCGTCTGGGCCGGCATGCTCCTGCGCTTCGTCCACGAGATGGTCCCCGGAGACGTCGTCGTCCACCCGTGCAAGCTCGACGCGACGATCAACATCGGCCGCGTGGCCGGGGACTACTACTGGGACGCCCGGGTCCCCGAGCACCGCCACCGACGGCGGGTCGCCTGGGACCACACCGGCCTGCCCCGCGCGATGTTCTCCGCCGGCGCCCTCCGCGAGCTCGGGTCGGCGCTCACCCTCTTTCGGATCCTCCGCCACGCCGACGAGTTCGCCGCTAGCGTCGGACCGTCGCCCCCAGGCCCGGGAGCACGACCGCCCCGGCCTCGGCGGTGACCCGGCCGATCGCCCGCGCGCCCGGGTGGAAGCCGGCCAGGAGCGCGGCGGCCGCCCGGGCCGCGCCGGCCGGGACGACGGCGGCGAAGCCGCAGCCCATGTTGAAGACCCGGTAGGCCTCGGCCGCCTCGAGCCCCGCGAGCTCGCAGACCAGCCGGCAGATCGGCGGGACGGCGAGCGGGGCGTCGAGCTCGAACCCGAGCCCCTCGCCCAGTCGCAGCAGGTTGAGGACCCCGTCGCCAGTGATGTGGGCGAGGCCGTGGACCGGGACGTCGCTGCCCAGGAGGGCCAGGACCGCCCGCACGTAGATCACCGTCGGCTCGAGCAGCGCGTCGGTCACGCTCCGCCCCTCGAGCACGTCCGGGCGGGCGTCCGGGGCGAGCGCCCCGAGGACCCGGCGGGCCAGGGTGTAGCCGTTCGAGTGCAGCCCGCTCGACGGCAGGCCGATGACGGCGTCACCCGGCGCGCACCGCTCCCCCGTGACCACCGCGTCCAGCGCCACCGTCCCGAAGCACGCCCCGCACAGGTCGAACCCATGGGGCGACGGATGGCCGCGGATCAGCTCCGGGAGGACGGCCAGCTCGCCCCCCGGGATCTCGACCCCGGCCAGCTCGGCCCCCCGCTTGAGCCCGACCGCGATCCGCTCGAGCGCCGCCGGGTCGATTCGCTCGACCGCCAGGTAGTCGAGCATCGCGATCGGCTCGGCCCCGACGCAGATGATGTCGTTGACGTTCATCGCCACGCAGTCGATCCCCACCGTGTCGAGGCGCCCGGCCTGCTCGGCGACGACGAGCTTCGACCCGACCCCGTCGGTGCTCAGGGCCACGCCCAGGCCCGGCGCGACCTCGAGCACGGTCGCGTAGTGCCCGGCGCCGACCACGACCCGCGACGGGCGGCCCGTGTCGATCGTCCGCAGGACGCCGACCAGCGCCGCGACGCCCCGGTCGGCCTCGCTCGTGTCAACCCCGGCCGCGGCGTACGCGTCGTCCATCCGCCGGATTCTTTCGCAGTCGCCGGATCACCACCCCGGCGACCACGGTCCGGTAGGCGGCGTAGGGCAGCAGCGACCGGTCGCGCTCGACCTGACCGATCAGCCAGCTCGATCCGAGCGTCGAGACGAACGCCGCCACGGCCCCAGCCGCGATCCGGCCGGCCGCCTCCTCGCGTAGGCGCTCCCCGCCGGCGCGGCCGGGCCCCCGCGGAGCGCCCGATCCTGTGGCGTCGCCCCCCTGAGCCACATCGGCGTCGCCCGCCCGCCGTCCGAAGCGCAGGACGCGGCGCAGCCGCAGGGCGACGGCGCCGAGGATGATCGGCAGGCCGCAGTGGCGCGAGAGGATGTTCGCGTCGGCCCGGCTGAAGCCCCGCGCCCGGGCCGCGGCCAGCGTCGCCCCGTTGCGGGAGACGCCCGGGACCAGGGCGCACGTCTGGGCCAGGCCGAGGAGGAGACCGTCGAGGGCCCCGGCGTCCTCCCGCCGGCGCTCCCGCCCCCCGCGCACATCGGCCACCGCCATCGCCGCCGACCCGGCGAGGAGCCCGCCGGCGATCGTCGCCGGCGTGCCCAGGCGCCGCTCGATCTGGTGCTCCAGGGTGAAGCCGGCCACCGCCGGCGGGAGGAGCGACAGCACGATCAGGGCCGCCCGGCGCCCGTCGAGCTCGCACGCCGCCCGGGCCACCTCCCGGCGCTCGGAGATCAGAAGGGCGGCCGCCGTGCCCGCGTGGAGGGCGACCTCGAAGCTCTTGCGAGGCCCCGGGTCGAGCTCCGGGAAGGACCAGCCGGCCAGCCAGGGGATCAGCGTGATGTGGCCCGAGGATGAGACCGGCAGGAGCTCCGCCGGCCCGTGGGCGAGGCCGAGGAGCACCGCTTGGTGCAGGGGGAAGGCGCTGCTCCTACGCGACCCCATTGGGGGCCGCCGCCCGCCGCCGCCGCCATTGCACGACCGCGTAGGCCAGGGCGAGGAGCACCACCGCGACGATCAGGTAGTCCACGTAGGCGAGGTTGTTCTTCCAGTCGACCCACTGGCTCCGGACGGCCTTCCCGATCAGCGCGAGCGCGAGGACCCAGGGGATGCAGCCGAGCACGGTCAGCGTCGTGAAGCGCCAGAACGGCATCCGCGCGACCCCGGCCGGGAGCGAGATGAACGTCCGGATCACCGGGAGCATCCGGCTGAAGAAGATCGACACGTCCCCGTAGCGCTCGAACCAAGAGTCGGCCCGGCGCAGCTGGGCCGGCTTGATGTGAAGGATCCGACCGTGCTTCTCGAGCAGCTCGATCCGCCCGAAGTAGCCGACCGCGTAGGCGATCCACGAGCCGATCAGGTTGCCGAGCACCCCGGCCGCGACGATCCCGATCAGCGTCAGGTGATGACCGCCGGTCGCCGCCGCGTCCGCGACCGCGAAGCCCGCGAAGAGCATCGTCGCCTCCGACGGGATCGGGATGCACGCGCTCTCGAGCGTCATCAGCACGAAGATCGCCGGCAGCCCCCCGCTCTTGACGAAATCGGTCGCGAAGGTGACGAGCGAGTCGGTGACCGAGGCCAGCATCGGCGTCGAAGGGTACCGTTCGGCGGCGAATGCGGGTTTGGGTGGATCTGACCAACAGCCCGCACGTCCTCGTCCTGCGCCCGATCGTCGAGCGCCTCCGCGCCGGCGGGCACGAAGTCGAGATCACCGCGCGCGACTTCGCCCAGACCCTCGACCTCTGCCGGCGCCTGCGCCTCGACCACACGCCGATCGGCCACCACCGCGGCGGCGGGCTCGCCGCCAAGGCCGGCGGCCTGGCCGGCCGCTCGCTCGCCCTGATCCGCTGGGCCTCCGGCCGCCGCTTCGACCTCGCCCTCGGCCACGGGTCCAACGACGTCACCGTCGCCGCCGCCGCGCTGCGGATCCCCTGCTCGACGATGTTCGACTACGAGTGGGCGACCGTCCAGCACAACGTCAACTGCCGCCTGGCCCGGGCGGTCGTCGTCCCCGACGCGATCCCGCCCGCGCGCCTCGACCGGTACGGCGCCCGCGGCAAGCTCCAGCGCTACCCCGGGCTCAAGGAGGAGTACTACCTCGCCGACTTCGCCCCCGACCCGGCCGTCCTCGACGAGCTCGGCCTCGACCGGCGCGAGCCGATCGTCGTCGTCCGCACCCCGCCCGTCGTCTCGCTCTACCACCGCTTCGAGAACGACCTCTTCGCCGGGGTCCTCGATCGCCTGCGCGGCGCCGCCCAGGCCGTCGTCCTCCCCCGGATCGCCTCCCAGCGGGCCGAGCTGATCGCCGCCGGCGGCCTGATCGTCCCCGAGCGGGCGATCGACGCCCAGTCGCTGATCGCCTTCGCCGACCTCGTGATCAGCGCCGGCGGCACGATGAACCGCGAGGCCGTCGCCCTCGGCGCCCCGGTCTGGACGACGTTCGAGGGACGCCTCGGCGCCGTCGACGCCGCCCTGATCGCCGACGGGCGCCTCCGGCGGCTCGAGCGAGTCGAGCAGATCGAGCCGGTCAAGCGGGCCGCCTGCGCCGCGGGCGGCGTCGAGCGGCGGGTGCGGCGGGACCCGGGTGTCCTTGTCGCGATGCTCTGCTCGGCGCTTCGCTAGGGCGCCACCGGCGGTCGAGGCGCGGATCGCCCGGCCGGGCTCAGCGCCCGCGGCGCCGGGCCGCCGACCGCCGACGCCCTGCGGCACCTCCCGCCGCCGTCGCCCCTACAATGGCGCGGATGCGCCGACGCCTTCGTTCGGCGGCCCTCCCGCTGCACCGCCACTCGCTCCCCCAGCTCGCGGTGGACGGGGCGCTGGTCGCACTCGCGTACTACCTGGCCTTCCAGCTCCGCTTCGACGGCGGCCTGCCCCTCCGCTACGCCCACCTCTACGGGCGGACCTGGGCCTGGGTCGTGGCCGGGACGGTCACCGTCCTCGCCCTCTCTCGGGTCTACCAGCGCCGCTGGCGCTACGCCAGCCAGCGCGACTACCAGTCGCTCGTCCGGGCGATCGTCGTGGCCACGATCATCCTGATCGGCGCCGTCACCATCTTCCGCCCGGTCCAGAACCCCCGCGGGGCGACGGTCGGCCTGCCCAACGGCGTGACCGTCGTCTACCTGCTCCTCGCGCTCGCCTTCCTCGGCGGCGCCCGCCTCCTCGCCCGGAGCGTCCACGACCGGCCGATCCGCGGCTTCCGGGCCCGTAAGGGCGCCCGCGAGGTGCTGATCGTCGGCGCCGGCGACGGCGGCCGCCTCGTGGTCCGGGAGATCCTCCGCAACCGCGAGCTCGGCCTGCGGCCCGTCGGCTTCGTCGACGACGACCCGGCCAAGCGGCGCCTGCGGATCGACGGGGTCCGCGTCCGGGGGACGACCGCCGAGCTCCCGCGCATCCTCGACGAGGCCGAGCCCGGCGAGGTGATCATCGCGATCCCGTCGGCGCCCGGCATCCTGCGCAAGACGGTCGTCCGCGCCTGCCGGGACCGGGGCATCCCCGTGCGCACCCTCCCCACCGTCTTCGAGCTCCTCCAGGGCGGCTCGAACCCGGTCCGCCAGGTCCGCGAGGTCCAGGTCGAGGACGTCCTCGGCCGCGAGCCGGTCCGCATGGAGATCGACCAGGTCGGCGCCTACCTCGAGGGCCAGACCGTCCTCGTGACCGGTGCCGGCGGGTCGATCGGATCGGAGCTCTGCCGCCAGATCGCCCGCGTCGGCCCCCGCCGCCTCGTCGCCCTCGATCACGCCGAGGACAACCTGTTCGGGATCCTCCGCGAGCTCGAGGACGAGCGCCACGTCCATCCGTCGGTCCTCGCCGGCGTACTCGCCGACTGCAAGGAGGAGGAGCGGATGCGGGAGGTCTTCGCCGAGTACCGGCCGACCACCGTCTTCCACGCCGCCGCCTACAAGCACGTCGGGCTGATGGAGACCAACCCGGTCGAGGCGATCCGCAACAACTCGATCGCCACGCGGGTGATGGCCACGATCGCCGGCCAGGCCGAGGTCGACGCCTTCGTCCTCGTCTCGACCGACAAGGCGGTCACCCCGGCCACGGTGATGGGCGCCTCCAAGGCGCTCGCCGAGTTCGCCATCGAAGCCGCCCAGCGCCGGTTCGTCCGGACCCGCTTCATGGCCGTCCGGTTCGGCAACGTCCTCGGCTCCTCGGGCAGCGTCGTGCCCATCTTCCGCCGCCAGATCGCCAAGGGCGGCCCGGTCACGGTGACCGACGAGCGGATGACCCGCTACTTCATGACCATCCCCGAGGCGGTCCAGCTCGTCATCCGCTCCGGGTCGCTCGGGGTCGGCGGCGAGGTCTTCGTGCTCGAGATGGGCGAGCCGGTCTCGATCCTCCAGCTCGCCCGGGACATGATCGAGCTCTCCGGGCTCGACCCCGACCGGGACATCTCGATCGAGCTCGTCGGCCGCCGGCCGGGCGAGAAGCTCCACGAGGAGCTCTTCAACCCATACGAGCGCGCCGAGCCGACCCCGGCCGAGAAGATCGTCCTCGCCCGCCGCGATCCCCTCGACGTGAAGACGGTCGAGCTGATGTTCGACGAGATCGGGCTGCTCGTCCTCGAGGGTGATGCCGCCGGCCTCGCCGCCCGCGTATCCGAGCTCTCGGCGATGCGCCCGGCCCCCGATCCGGCGGCCGACCAGCCGGAGCAGGAACGTAGACTGGCCTCCCGATGACCGGCCTGACCCCCTTCGCGTTCTCGCTCTCGACCGAGATCAAGACGGTCGGCGCCTACGCCGGCTTCGCCGCCGTGATCGGCCTGGCTGTCCTCGCCCTGCTCTATTTCGCCCAGGCCCGCGAGCTCCGCCGCCTGAGCGAGTGGGCCGGCCGGGCGCCCGACCGCCCGACCGCCCCCCCGCTCCCGCCCCGGGCGACGCCGGGTCCCGCCGCTCCCGGCGCTCCCGGCGCCCCCGGCGCCCGCCCCGGTCCGGTTCGACCGATCGGCCCGGGCGCTCCTGGCGCCCCGGGCGTCCCCGGCGCCGCAGCGGTCGCGGCGCCGCCCCCGGGCGCGGGCGTCGGCCCGCCGGCGATCCCCGTGCCGATGCCGCCCGGCGTCCCCGCCACCGCGGCCGGTCAGGCCGGGGGCGTCCCGGCCCCGCCGCTCTCCCCGCCGCCCGCGGCGCCGGCCGGCGTGCCGCCTCCGGGCGGCCCGCAGACGGCTGCGCTCCCCTTCCCGGCGTCCCGCCCACCCGCGCCCCCGGCGGCCGGCCCGCCGCCGCCCGCGGCCCCCCGACCCCCTTCGCCGCCGCCCGGCATCCCGCGCGCCCCGGCGGCGCCGACGCCCTCGGCGCGTCCACCCGGGGCGGGCGCGGCCCTCGCCGGGGCCGCCGCCGGCCCCGCGGCGGTCGGAGCCGCCGGGGTGGCCGATGCCGGGCTCCGGTCGGCCCAGCCGCTCTCCCGGCCGCCGGCGCCGGCCCGCCGGGCCGCGGGCGCGCAGCCGGAGCGCCGCCCCCAGGCCGGAACCGCCCGCGCCGCGGGCGCCGCGCCGCCGGGCCGCCCGGTCCCCGCCCAGGCCCCGCGCCGGAAGACTCGCCCTCGCCGCGGCCGGGCTCGTCCTCCTCGTGGTCGTCGTCTTCGCCGCGACGAAGCTGTTCGGCGGTGGGTCCGCGCACCCGAAGGCCGCCTCCACGATCACGCCGGCGGCCGGCCGGCCGGCCGCCGCCGCCGCGGGGGATCGGCGTCCCGGGTGACGGTGACCGTGCTCAACGGGAGCGGCGTGGCCCGGCTGGCCTACCGGATCTCGCTCAAGCTGACCAACGGCGGATACCGCAAGGCGAACGTCACCGTCGGGAACGCCCCGACCACGCAGAATGCGACGACCACGGTCGCCTACGCGGCCGGCCAGCAGGCCGCCGCCCAGGCGGTGGCCACCAAGATCGGGGCCGACCCGACGGCGGTGACGCCGCTCGACGCCGCCACGGCGGCGGCCAACCCGAACGCCGCGGTCGTCGTGACGGTTGGCACCGACCTCAAGCAGTGAGCTTCCTCGACCTGCCCGAGCGCTCGGCGAAGCCGCGCGAGCGCGGCATCACGCACGTGCTCGACCGCGGCCTGGCCGTCGCCGACATCGACGGGCTGATGGAGGTCGCCGGGGACAGCGTCGACCTGGTCAAGCTCGGTTGGGGCACGGCCGTCGCCTGCGGCAACCTCGCCCCCAAGCTCGCCCGTTACCGGGCCCACGGCGTGACCGTGGTCCTCGGCGGGACCCTGACCGAGGTCGCCCTGCGCCAGGGTCGGGTCGACGGCCTGATCGCCTGGCTGCGCGAGCTCGGCCTCGACCACATCGAGGTCTCCGACGGGACCTTCCCGATCAGCCCGGCCGACAAGCGAGCGCTGATCACGCGCCTGGCCGGCGACTTCACCGTCCTCTCCGAGGTCGGATCTAAGGACGCCGAGATGATCATGGCCCCCTACCGCTGGGTCGAGGAGATCGAGGCCGAGCTCCTCGCCGGGGCGTGGAAGGTGATCGCCGAGGCCCGCGAGACGGGCACGGCCGGGATCTACCGACCCGACGGCGAGGTCCGGATGGGGCTGATCGACGAGATCGCCCACGCGATCGACCCGGACCGGATGATCTTCGAGGCGCCGCGCAAGCAGCAGCAGGCGTTCTTCCTGCATCGCTTCGGCTCGAACTGCAACCTCGGCAACATCGCCCCGAACGACGTCCTCTCGCTCGAGACCCTCCGCCTCGGCCTGCGCTCGGATACGTTCGACCTC
>CAWFQO010000026.1:0-18452 GCA_963817865.1 uncultured Solirubrobacterales bacterium
CCCTGTACCTGGTCCAGCGCGCGTACGTCGGGACCGAGATCCGCGACGGCGTCCTCCACTTTGCCCCGGGCCTGCGCGACCGGCTCGACGGCCTCTCGTTCCCGATGCGCTTCCGCGGCATGCCGATCCGGGTCACGCTGGCCGCGGACGAGCTGACGGTGGCGGCCGCGGGCGAGGGCGCGAGCCGCCCGATCCGGATCAGCGTGGGCGGCGAGGTCCACGAGCTGTCTCCGGGCGACCGCCACACGTTCGCGCTCGCGCCCCGATCTGCCGTTCACCCCCGATGACTACGAAGCCCTTCTCCGGCGCGATCTTCGACGTCGACGGCGTGCTCGTCGACTCGCCCCACGAGCGGGCCTGGCGCGAGGCCCTCCAGGTGCTGATGGAAGGCCCGTGGAGCGACATCCGCGCAGCGACGACGTGGTCGCCGGAGGCGTTCACCCCCCGCGTGTACCACGCGCTGATGTCCGGGAAGCCGCGCATGAGCGGTGCCCTGGCCGCCCTCGAGCACTTCGCGGTCCCCGACCCGGCCGGGCGGGTCGAGGCCTACGCCGAGCGCAAGCAGACGATGGTCGTCGAGCTGATCGAGGCCGGGGAGTTCACCGCCTACCCCGACGCCCTGCGCTTCATCCTCGCGGCGAAGGCGGGCGGCCTGCGGGTCGCCGCGGCCTCCTCGTCGAAGAACGCCGGCCTGTTCCTCAAACAGATCCGGCTCGACACCTTCGCCCGGGAGGAGGACCTCGGCCCGGTGGAGCCCGGCCAGAGCCTGCTCGGGTTCTTCGACGCCGACGTGTCCGGCCGCGACTTCGCCCAGGGCAAGCCCCACCCGGAGATGTTCCTCACCGCCGCCGGGGAGCTCGGACTGCCGCCGGAGGCGTGCTTCGTGATCGAGGACGCCGTCTCGGGCGTGCAGGCGGCGAAGGCCGGGGGGATGGCGGCGATCGGCCTGGCGCGCGCCGACGACGAGGAGCTGCTCGCCGCGGCCGGCGCCGACGTGGTCGTGACCTCGCTCGACGACATCGACCCGGACGCGCTGGCTCGGGGGCGCCTGGCCTCCCGGGCCTGAGCCGCCTCAGGGCGCGGCGACGGCCAGATCGAGCTCCTCGCGGGCGACCGGCACGGTGACCGGGGCGGCCGTCGAGACGGTGAAGTGCTCGCCGTCGCTGATCAGGGTCAGCGGCTCCCCGTCGAGCAGCCGGTAGGTCGTCGCCTGGGCGGTCATCTCGACCTGCAGGCGGCTGCCGCGGACGGTCAGGCGGAAGCTCATGCTCTCCCAGTCGACCGGGAGCCGGGGGACGAAGCGAAGGTCGTGCCCCTCGATGTCGCGCAGCCCGGCGAACCCGTTGACCATGGCCATCCAGACCCCGCCGCACGACGCCACGTGGATCCCGTCGCGGACGTTCCCGGCCAGGTTGGCCAGGTCGACCGACGCGCTGATGAGGAAGTACTCGTAGGCCGACTCGATGTCGCCGACCTCGGAGGCCATGACGCTCTGCACGCAGGAGGACAGGGAGGAGTCGCCGGTGGTGAGCGGGTCGTAGTACTCGAAGACGCGACGCTTCTGCTCGAGCGAGAAGCGATCCCCGGCCAGGAACATGGCGAGGACGACGTCGGTCTGCTTGATGACCTGGTGGCGGTAGATGTTCAGCGGGTGGTAGTGGAGCAGGAGCGGATAGTTCTCGAGCGGCGTGCCCTCGAAGTCCCAGCGCTTGCGGTTGAGGAAGTGCTCGTCCTGGAGGAGGACGCCGGAGCGCTCGTCGTAGGGCACGAACATCTGCTCGGCCGCGCGTGACCATTCGGCCGGCTCCTCCGGGTCGATCCGCAGGCGGGCGACGAGCCGGCCATGGGCCGCGGGGTCGGTCTCGCGCAGCAGGTCGAGGCACTCGGCGGCGGCGGAGAGGTTCTCCCGGGCCATCAGGTTGGTGTAGGCGTTGTTGTCGACGACGGCCGAGTACTCGTCGGGGCCGGTCACCCCCTGGATGCAGAACTGGCCTTCGCGCCGGGCCGAGAAGAAGCCCAGATCGGCCCAGAAGCGGGCGGTCTCGACGAGCAGCTCGACGCCCTCGCGGGCGAGGAACTCCTTGTCGCCGGTGACCCGGACGAACTGGCGCACGGCGTAGGAGATCGCCGCGTTGATGTGGTACTGGGCGGTCCCGGCCGCGTAGTAGGCCGACGCCTCCTCGCCGCTGATCGTCCGCCAGGGGAAGAGCGCGCCGCGGTGGCCGAGCTGACGCGCCCGGTGGCGGGCGGCGTCGAGCATCTCGTAGCGGAAGTGGAGCAGGCGCCGGGCGACGTGGGGCTGGGTGTAGGTCAGGCAGGGGAGGACGTAGATCTCGGTGTCCCAGAAGTACTGGCCCTCGTAGCCCCGCCCGGTCAGCCCCTTGGCGGCGATCCCGTGACCCTCCACCCGGGCCGAGGCCTGGCGCACCTGGAAGAGGTTGAAGCGCACGGCCTGCTGGATGTCGCCCGGCCCCTCGACCCCGATGTCGCTGTGCTGCCAGAAGGAGTCGAGGCGCTCGCGCTGGATCTCGGCGATCCGCTCGTAGCCGTCGCCGGCGGCCCGATCGAGCGTCCGGTGCACCCGCCGGACGAGGTCGCCGGCCGAGGCCTGCTGGGCGTGGTGGTAGCCGAGGAGCTTGGTCAGCCGGGCCGGGACGCCGGGCACGGCGTCGAGGAAGTAGACGACCCGACCCTCGTTCTCCTCGACCATCGCCTCGACGCTGTGGCGCAGCTCGGTCTCCATCCGGTGGTCCATGCCACAGGCCAGGCCGATCCGGCTCGAGCGGGTGCGCAGCTCGAGCACGACGCGCTCGCCCTCGCACGAGCGGGAGATCGGCTCGAGCGCCGAGTCGGTCATGCGGACCCCGACGCGCGGGTCGTCCTCGCCCTGCGGGCGGGGGAGGTGGGTGACGAGCTCGGAGGCGATCGCCAGCTCGGCCTGCCCGGAGACGAGGGTGACCTCGTAGGAGATCGCCGCGAGGTGGCGCCAGTGGAGGGAGACGAGGCGCTGGGAGCGCAGGGCGACGACGGCGCCCCGGGCGGTGCGGAAGCGCACGCTGCGATCGAGGACCCCGTTCTGCATGTCGAGCGCCCGCTCGTAGGAGAGGAGCTTCGACTCGGCCAGGACGAGCGGCTCCTCGTCGACGTAGAGCCGGATGATCGACCCGTCGGGGGCGCTGACGATCGTCTGGCCCGTGGTGGCGAACCCGAACGCCGACTCGCCGTAGGGGATCGGCCAGGTCTCGTGGAACCCGTTGACGAAGTAGGCCGGGTCGTGCGACGGTGCGCTCTCGTCGTGGGTCCCGCGCATCCCCATGTAGCCGTTGGCGACGGCGAACATCGTCTCGGCCTCGCCGAGGCCCTCGCCGGCGAAGTGGCGTGAGACGAGCCGCCACGGGTCGACCGGCAGGGGGTCTTGCGCGCGGTGCTGGTCGCGCATCGCCGCCAGCACGTCCAGCCGCGCCTGTCTCACCGTCATTCCAGGAACTCCTCGGTTGCTCGGACCCTCGCCTTGCGCCGCGGCTCGGGCGAGCCGCGGGGACGGCGCCATCTTACGCGCGCCGGGGGCGTGTCGGCACGCTCGGCCCCACCCGGCCCGGGGCGGGCCGGCGGCCAGCGGCCGCGCGGGTGTGGGCGAGCGGTTGCGCGGGGTGATTATCGGCGGCCGGGGCGCGGATCACGATGGCCCAGCTGTCCAAGCCCGGGCGCCATTCTGCGCGGGTGGGCTATGCGGCGAAGCGCAGCCGGGACGGGAGCAGCGGTACGACGAGCCGCTTGGCGTACTCCGTCCCGCCGCGGAGCACCAACGTCCGGGCGGGGTCCCAGCTCAGCCCGTACTCGCGGCGCAGGCGCGCCGGGAGCAGGCCGATCGTGTGGAAGTTCGCCACCTCGAGCAGCGGTCGGGCGAGGGCGGGGACGGGCGGATGGAGGACGATCTGGACGGCGAGCCGGCGCGCCTCGTCGGTGACCTCGAGGTCCGGGCCGCGGAGCATGGCCTCGATGTAGGAGGCCAGCGACTCGGGCATCTCGGCGTACCTCAAGCCGAAGAGGCGCCCGACCTGGCGGTAGTCCTCCCAGTAGTCGACGCGCTCGGCCGGCCGCAGCGCCCGGACGTAGCGCTCGTAGACGACCAGGCCCGAGTCGGCCAGGGTGGCCAGGACCCAGAGCAGGAGGGCCGGGTCGTCGGCCGCGTAGGGGGTCCCGGCCGGGAAGCGCCCGGCCGGCTCGGCGAGGACGCCGCGGACCCGGCGGTGCATCGCCCGCACCCTCCGGGTCAGGCGCTCGGCCTCGGCCCGCGGCCCGAAGGTCACGGCGTTGATCACCTGGGCGGTCCGGGCGAGGCGCCGGTAGGGCTCGTCCATCGATCCGGTGTGGGCCATCAGGCCGGCGAAGGCGAGCGGGTGGGCCGCCTGCATGAGGAGCGCCCGCCGCCCGTAGAGCCGGACCACGTGCTCGCGGTGGACCCGCCGGATCATCGAGTGGTCGTCGAAGTACTCCACCTCCTCAAACGTTACGCGAGCCGCTCGCTCGCGGATGAGGTCCCGGCTCAGCGCTCGAGGTGGCGAGCCCGGGCGAGGCAGGCGGCGCGGGCGCGGGCGCCGGCGACCGATCGGCAGCCGACCGCGGCGAGCGCGCGCTTGTCGGCGAGGCTCGCGGCGGCCAGGCATGCCGTCCGCCGGGCGCGGGCCGAGCGCGTCCGCGTGCCGATCGCGCTGCACCGTGCGAGCTGCGACCGGTAGGTCGCCTGCGCCCGGCAGCGCGCCAGCGGGCTGGCGCGCAGGCCGGCGCACGCAGGCACGGGCTTGGCCACCGGCTTGGGCCCCGGCGTGACCGGCGCGGGCGGCGCCGGACTCCCGGTCGGTGGGGGCGGCGCCGGCACGACCGCGGTGGCCGGGGAGGCCACGGGCGGCGCGCTGCCGTAGGCGTTGGCCGCGGTCTCCTGCACCCGGATCGTCGCCCCGACGTCGGCGGCGGTGAGCGCGTAGGTGGGGCCGCTCGCACCGGCGATCGCGTGGCAGGCGCCACCGGCCGAGTCGCAGCGCAGCCACTGGTCGGCCGTGCTCGTCGGGGCGCCGGTCCAGCCCCCGCTCGAGGTGGTCAGGACCGCTCCGAGGGCCGCCGTCCCGGAGATCGTCGGGGGCGCGACGCTCACCGGCGGGAGCCCGCTGACCGGGGCGGTGGGGGCGGTGCGAACCGGGGGCGCGCTGCCGCCGGCGTTGCCCGCGGTCTCGTCGACCCGAATCGTCGCCCCGACGTCGGCGGCGGTCAGGGCGTAGCCGCGCGCGGTCGCGCCGGCGATCGGCTGGCAGGCGAGGCCGGCGGCGTCGCAGCGCAGCCACTGGTCGGAGGTGGTGGTCGGGCCGTTGCTCCAGGAGCCGCCGGCGAGGGTGAGCGCCTGCCCCTGCGTCGGGGTCCCGAAGATCGCCGGTAGGGCGAGGTTGGTCGGCGGGAAGGGCACGCGCACCGGCTGGGCCGCGCCGATGCCCGTCCCGTCGCCGGCGTAGACGGTCAGCGCGACCTGGTAGGTCCCGGGCCGGGAGAAGGTGTGGGTCACCGTCGGCGCAGCGGTCTCGGTCACGCTCTTGGACGGGTCGCCGTCGCCCCACTGCCAGGCGTAGCGGACGACCCCGCCCGGGGCGGTCGAGCGCCCGGCGTCGAAGCTCGCCGTGACGCTCCCGTCGCCGGTCACGGCGAAGGCGGCGGTCGGCGGCGGGCCGGTGAACCGCAGGCGCTGGAGGCAGGAGCTGCCCTGGTTGCTGTACTCCTCCTGATACCAGTAGGGATGGCCGTTCACCAGCTGGTTGTAGTCCGCCCCGTTCGGCGCGGTTCCGAGCGGGCTGCCGAAGGTCTGGACGCACTTGTCGCCGATCTCCGCGAGCATCGAGGCCGCCTCGAAGTCGTACCAGCCGGTGTCGGGGAGCGGGTCGGTGATCGACTCGTCGTGCTCGTGGACGAGGCCTCCCTGGAGGGCGCCGTCGGCGGTGGTGCCGTTCGGATGGTTGCCGTCGTCGCAGATCGTCTTGCCGGTCACGTAGGGGTCGTTGGCGTAGACGAAGGGCTGGCCGCCGGCCAGGCCCTCGCTGTGGTAGGCGCAGAAGGACGGATCGGTCGCCCCGGCCGAGCAGCCGTCGGTCGGATTCGCGTCGATGCACCCCTCGACGCCGGGCGGCGTCAGCAGGAAGTACTCGTGCAGGCGATCGCGGGGGAGGCCGTGGGCGGTGATGTAACGGCCGAGCTCGGCCTCGATCTGGGCGGTGGTCAGGCAGATCGGGGCGTCGCTGCAACCGTTGGCCGGGTACGGGTCGGCGTCGTTCAGGCGCCCGGCGAAGCGCGAGGAGTAGGCGGCGAAGTTGCCGGTGGCGTCGTTGTACTGCGCGGCCACCGAGTCGACGTTCGCCGCGCCGCCGCTGTCGGCGGCGAGGTCGGTCAGGAAGCGGTCGACGCCGTCCCGGTAGTCGCTCGGGTAGGCGGCCCCGCCCGACGGATCCCAGTAGACGGTGTAGTTGGCGTTCGAGGGCATCACCGGGCCGCCGTTGTAGTCGACGTTCGCGAGGAAGGCGTCGAAGGGCCGGGGCGCCGCGCCGCGCAGGGGCAGGTAGCTGACGGCGTGGCCGCCGGGCGGCGTGACGATCAGCGCGGCGGCGCCCGGCGCTCCGGCGAGGAGGACGGCGGCGGCCGCCGCGGCGGCGAGCCCGGCCCGCCAACCTGGGGCGCCGCGCGGCGCCGCTGCCTGGGCCATCGGGTCTGCTCCCGCCCTCGAAGTTACGCGGTCCACGAGCGTGGACCCCATGACCAGGCTACGCCAGGCCGCGCCCGGCACTGTGTGAGGTGGGTCACAGGCGCGGCGACCCTTTAAGCTTTCGAGCATGCCCGCTCAGGCCTACGCCGGAAAGGAATGCGTCTGCCAGCTGCGGCGCGGGATCTGCGACCAGTCGTGCGTGCGGGACATGCTCGAGACGCCCTTCTACATCGCCTGCCTGAAGCTGACCGGCCGCCGGTGCCTGGTGGTCGGGGGCGGGGCGGTGGCGCTCGAGAAGGTCGAGGGCCTCCTCGCCTGCGACGGGCGGGTCGAGGTCGTCGCCCCGGCGCTCGTGCCCGAGCTCGAGGCGCTCTGGCGGGAGGGGTCGATCGCCTGGGAGGCCCGGGAGTACGACCCGGCCGACCTCGGCGGCGCCTTCCTGGCGATCGCGGCGACCGATGACAGCGAGATCAACATCCGGGTCTGGGAGGACGCGGAGACCCGGGCGATGCTGGTCAACGTGGTCGACGTCCCGCCGCTGTGCAACTTCATCCTCCCGGCCATCGTCCGCACCGGGCCCCTGGCCATCGCGATCTCGACCGCCGGCGCGTCGCCGGCCCTGGCCAAGCGGATGAAGCGGGAGATCGGCGAGCGCTTCGGCGAGCCGTACGCCCGGCTGGCCGTCCTGCTCAACGACGTCCGCGGCTGGGCCAAGGCCACGCTCCCGACCTACCAGGACCGCAAGCTCTTCTTCGAGTCGATCGTCAACGGCGTCCCCGACCCGGTCGCGCTCATCCGCGCCGGACGCGAGGCCGAGGTGGTCGAGCTGATCGACGCGGCCCGGCTCGCCCACGCCGCAGCCGCCGTCGGCGGCCCGGCGGCCTGAGCGGAGCCACCGGGTGGCGGAGCCGGCCGGCCCGGCCGGCGATCCCACGGGGACCGTCGAGCGCCCCGGGCACCCGGCCGCGGCGGTCGAGCTGGTCGGCCTCGAGCGCCGCTACGGCGAGCGCACTGCCCTGGTCGACGTGTCGGTCGAGCTCGCCCCCGGCCAGACGCTGGTCGTCTTCGGCCCCAACGGCGCGGGGAAGTCGACCCTCCTGCGGGTGCTGGCCACCCTCCTGCGACCGCACGCCGGCACCGTCCGGGTGCTCGGCCGCTCGCTCCCCGACGAGGACTGGACGGTGCGGGGGCGGATCGGCCTGCTCGGTCACGAGCCGCTGCTCTACCGAGACCTGACCGGGCGGGAGAACCTCCGCTTCCACGCCCGCCTCCACGGCGTCCCGCCGGCGCGGATCGGTGAGCTGCTCGATGCGGTCGGGATGGGCCGGCGGGCCGACGAGCCGGTCCGGCTCCTCTCGCGGGGGATGGTCCAGCGCCTGGCCGTCTGCCGGGCGGTGCTCCACGACCCGGAGCTCCTCCTGCTCGACGAGCCGCGGGCCAACCTCGACCCGGCGGCCGCCGAGCTCGTCGAGCCGCTGATCGGTCGGGCGGCCGGACGGACGCGGGTGATCGCCAGCCACGATCCGAGCGGCGGGCTCGCCGAGGCCGACCTCGTGCTCGGGCTCCGGGGCGGGCGCCCCCGCCTGTGCGCCCGGGCGGTCGAGCTCGACCCGGCCCAGGTCGGGGAGCTCTACCGGTGAGCGCCCGGCCGGCCCCGCCGTCGACGGCGGCCGCGGTCGGGGCGCTCCTGCGCAAGGAGCTCCGGGTCGAGCTGCGGACGCTCGAGTCGGTCCCGGCGATGACCCTGTTCACCCTGACCACGTTCGTGCTCTTCCACTTCGGCCTCAACCGCGCGAGCGTCGACGGCGACCTGGCCGCCGGGATCCTCTGGGTGACGCTCCTGTTCGCCGCGATCCTCGCCATCAACCGGCTGTTCGTGGCCGACGAGGAGGAGGGCGGCTTCGACGGCTTCCTCCTCGCCCCGGTCGACCGGAGCGCGCTGCTCGTGGCCAAGGCGGTGACCCTGCTCGCCTACCTCGTCGTCCTCGAGCTGGTCGCCGTCCCGGCCTTCGGGCTGCTCCTCCTCGGTCCGGCCCTCGGCCCGGCCCTGCCCGGCCTGGCCGCGGTCCTCGGCCTGGCCGACCTCGGCCTGGCGGCGATCGGGACGCTGGTCTCGGCGATCGCCGTGCGCTCGCGCACCCGCGACCTGCTCGGCCCTCTCCTCGCGCTGCCGCTGCTCGTCCCGGTCGTTCTCGGCGGGTCGCGGGCGACGGCGCCGCTCCTGGCCGCCGCGCATCCCGGGGCGATCCCGATGCGCTGGCTGACCGTGCTCGGGCTCTATGATCTCGTGTTCGGCCTGGTCGCCTACGCCGTGTTCGACTTCCTGCTCGAGGACTAGACAACCCATGTACGGCAAGGGGCTCCGCCCACTCTCGGCAGTCACCGCCGTCGTCCTCGGCGGGGCGCTGACGCTCGCCTTCTTCTACGCGCCGATGGACGCCGACCAGGGCTTCGTCCAGAAGATCTTCTACATCCACGTGCCGCTGGCGATCGTCGCCCTCTGCGGCTTCGTCGCCGGCGGGCTGATGGCGATCGCCCACCTGAGGACCGGCGACGCGCGCTGGGACATGCGCTCCTACGTGGCCATCCACCTGTCGATCGTCCTCGGGGTCGGCGTGCTCGTCACCGGGTCGATCTGGGCCCGGGCGGCGTGGGGGCACTGGTGGGTGTGGGACGAGCCGACCCTCGTCTCCTTCCTGATCATCTTCCTCCTCTACGCGACCTACCAGCCCCTGCGCTTCTCGATCGAGGATCCGGAGCGCCAGGCGCGCTACGCGTCGGTCTTCGCGATCACCGCCGGTGCCTTCGTCCCCCTGAACTTCATCGCCGTCCGGCTCGCCCAGGCCTACACCCATCCGCGCGTGCTCGGCAACATCGGCTCGAACCTCCCCGCCTCGGTCCGCCTGACCTTCTACGTCTCCCTGCTCGGCATGACCCTCCTCTTCGTGACCCTCTGGAAGTACGAGATGACCTCCAAGCACGCCTCGTTCCAGCTGCGTCGCCTCAGGCGCATCCTCGGCGGCGAGGAGGAGTCCCGCCGCCGGCGGAGCGCGGCCCCGGCCACCGTCCGCGCGCCGTAGCGTGTCGACCGTACCCTCCAACGATGGCTACGTGGCCGCCGCCTACCTCGTCTTCTTCGCGCTCGTGCTGATCTACCTGGCGATCATGGCGACCAAGCTCAGCCGGATCGAGCGCGAGCTCGGCGAGCTGACCGAGCTCGCCCTGCGCGAGGGGCGGGCGGCGGAGGACGGCTTGTGAGCGAGCTCCTCGCGCTCGGGATCTCGCACAAGACGGCCCCGGTCGCCCTGCGCGAGCGGGTGGCCCTCGTCGGCGACGACAACGAGGCCGTCCTGCGCGAGGCGACGGCGAGCGCGGCGGTCGAGGAGGCGGTGGCCATCTCGACGTGCAACCGGACCGAGTTCTACCTCGTGGTCGGCGACCCGGTCGCCGCCGAGAGCGCCGTCCTCGGCCTGCTCGCCCGGCGGGCCGGAATCCGCCCGACCGAGCTCGCCGAGGTGATCTACTCGCCGCGCAACTGCGACGCCGCCCGCCAGCTCTACCGGGTGACCTCCGGGCTCGAGTCGATGATCGTCGGCGAGCACGAGGTCCAGGGCCAGGTCAAGCGCTCGTATGAGACCGCGGTCGCCGCGGGGACGACCGGGCCGATGACCAACCGCCTGTTCACGGCGGCGCTCCAGACGGGCAAGCGGGTCCGCGACGAGACGCACATCGCCGAGAGCCAGGTCAGCATCTCCTCGGTCGCCGTCCAGCTGGCCCACGACCTCCTCGGCGACCTCGCCGGGCGCCCGGTCGTGATCATCGGCGCCGGGGAGACGAGCGAGCTGACGGCCCGGGCGCTGGCCGAGTACGGGGTGACGACGATCTTCGTCGCCAACCGCCACGCCGACCGGGCCCGCTCCCTGGCCGAACGATTCGGGGGCCGGGTCATCAGTCTCGACAATCTCCCGGCTCAGCTCGAGGCGGCGGACATCGTGCTCGCCTCGACCTCGTCGCCCGACCCGATCGTCGGGGTCGAGGAGCTCGAGCTCGTGATGCGGTCCCGGCCGGGCCGGCCGCTCCTCCTGATCGACATGGCCGTCCCCCGGGACATCGACTCGGCCTGCGCCGACCTCGAGGGGGTGACCCTGTGCGACATCGACGACCTCCAGGCGGTCGTCGCGCGGAACATCGGGGCCCGGGAGGGCGACGTCCCCCGGGCGGAGCAGATCGTCGAGCAGGAGATCCAGCGGTTCGCGACCTGGCTCGGTCAGCTCGACGTCCGCCCGACGGTCGGCGCCCTGCGCCGGCACGGCCACGAGATCGTCGAGTCGGTCCTGGCCGAGAACGCCGGGCGCTGGGAGTCGGCCTCCGCGCGGGACCTGGCCCGGGTCGAGGCGGTGGCCCGCGCGGTGATGAGCCGGCTCCTGCACGAGCCGACGATCCGGCTCAAGGGGCTCGACCCGGACCGCAGCCACGGGAGCATGCGGCTCGTCCAGGAGCTGTTCGGGCTGGCCCCGGGGCCGTCGGCCGAGGAGACGACGCCGGCCGAGAACGTGCTCGCGCTCTCGCGACGCACGCGCGCGTGAGGGCGCTCCGGCTCGGCAGCCGGTCGAGCCCGCTCGCGCTCGTCCAGGCCCGGGCCGTCGCCGCGGCGATCGGCGCGAGGCGGCCGGTCGAGATCGTCACCCGGTCCGACCGCCCGGCCGCCGGCGTCGAGGACAAGCGCCGCTGGGTGGCCGGGATCGAGCAGGCGCTCCTCGACGGGGAGATCGACCTGGCCGTCCACTCGGCCAAGGACGTCCCGGTCGAACTGCCGGCCGGCCTGGTCCTGGTCGGCGCGCCGGCCCGGGCGGACTCGCGGGATGCCCTGTGCGGGGCCGGTTCGCTCGCCGCTCTCGAGGCCGGGTCCCGGGTCGGGACGAGCAGCCTCCGCCGGACGGCACAGCTGCGGGCCCTGCGACCGGATCTCGAGCTGTGCGAGCTCCACGGCAACGTCGACACCCGCCTGCGCCGGCTCGAGGCCGGGGACTTCGCGGCGATCGTCCTGGCCAGGGCCGGCCTCGACCGGCTCGGCCTGCCCGGGGGCGCCCCGCTCGAGGAGCTCGTCCCGGCCCCGGGGCAGGGGACGCTCGTGCTCGAGGCCCGAGCCGGCGACGCCGACGCCCAGGCGGCCGTCGAGTCCCTCCGCGACGGGGCGGCCGAGGCGGCGCTCGCCGCCGAGCGGGCCGTGGTCGAGGCGCTCGGGGCGGGCTGCCACACCCCGCTGGGGGCCCACGCCCGGCCGGGCGACGGCGGCCTCGAGTTGCGCGCCTTCGTCGGCCTGCCCGACGGGTCGGCCTGGATCCGGGACGAGCTGAGCGGGGCCGAGCCGGAGGCGCTCGGGCGCGAGCTCGCCCGGCGGCTCCTCCTCGCCGGGGCCGGGGAGATGCTCTAGTGGACGGCGGCCGGGTGGCCTTCGTCGGCGCCGGGCCGGGCGACCCGGGCCTCCTCACGGCGCGGGCGCTCGAGCTGATCGCCGCCGCCGACGTCATCCTCTACGACCGCCTGATCCCCGACGAGGCCCTGGCCGGCGCCCGGGCCGACGCCGAGCTCCGGTACGTGGGCAAGGAGGGCGGGGGGGCGTCGGTCCCCCAGGAGGAGATCCTCGAGCTGCTCGTGGCGCGGGCGGCCGCCGGGGCGCTCGTCGTTCGGCTGAAGGGCGGCGACCCGTTCGTCTTCGGGCGGGGCGGCGAGGAGGCGCTGACCGTGCGGGCGGCCGGGATCCCCTTCGAGGTCGTCCCCGGGGTGACGGCCGGGGTCGCGGCGGCGGCCTACGCCGGGATCCCGGTGACCCACCGCGACCTGGCGAGCGCCGTGGCCCTGGTCACCGCCCACGAGGACCCGGCCAAGGCGGAGAGCGCCCTCGACTGGGACGCGCTCGCCGCCTTTCCGGGGACGCTCGTCTTCTACATGGGCGTCCGCCAGCTGGCGACCATCACCGCCCGGCTGATCGCCGCCGGCCGCCCGGCCGGCGAGCCGGCGGCGGTCGTCGAACGGGGGACCCTCCCCGGCCAGCGGGTGGTCGGCGGCCGGCTCGAGACGATCGCCGAGCTCGCCGGGGCGGCCGGGGTCCGGGCCCCGGCGATCACCGTGGTCGGCCCGGTCGCCGCGCTCGGGGAGGAGCTCGCCTGGGTCGAGGCGCCGGCCGGACCGGCGGCCGGACCGGCGGCCGGGCCGCTGGGCGGGCGCACGGTGGCCGTGACCCGGGCCCGGGCCCAGTCGAGCGGGCTCGCCGGGCGCCTGCGCGCCCTCGGGGCGACGGTGGTCGAGGCCCCGGCGATCCGGATCGTCCCCCGGGCGGTCGAGCTCCCGGCCCTCGCCGGGTTCGACCTCGTCTGCCTGACCAGCCCGAACGGGGTGTCGATCCTCTTCGAGCGGCTGGCCGAGCGCGGGGAGGACGCCCGGGCGCTGGCCGGGGCCACGGTCGCGGCGATCGGCCCGGGGACGGCCCGGGCGCTGGCCGAGCACGGCATCGCCGCCGACGTCGTCCCCGAGCGGTTCGTCGCCGAGTCCCTCGCCGCCTCGCTCGAAGGCCATCTCGTCCGCCGGGCCCTGATCGCCCGGGCCGCCCAGGCCCGCGACGTCCTCCCCGACGCCCTCCGCGCCCGGGGCGTCGAGGTCAGCGTGGTCTCGTTGTACGACACGATCGCCGACCCGCTCTCGGCCGAGGAGCTGGCCGGGGCCCGGGCGGCCGACTACATCACCTTCACGTCGTCGTCGACCGTCCGCTTCTTCCTCGCCGTCGGCGAGCTCGGCCCGGGGACCCGGATCGCCTCGATCGGACCGGTGACGAGCGCGACGCTGCGCGAGCACGGGCACGAGCCGGACGTCGAGGCCGTCCGCCACGACATCGACGGCTTGGTCGACGCGATCGTCGCCGACGCCGTCGGTTGAGCTCGGGCGGCGGTGCGCCGCTAGCCTCCCGAAAGTGAGCGTCATCACCTTCCTCTCCGACTACGGCTACAGCGACGAGTTCGTCGGGGTGTGTCACGGTGTGCTCGCCACCTGGTGCCCCCAGGCCCAGGTCATCGACATCACCCACGGGATCGCCCGTCACGACATCCGGGCCGGGGCGGTCGCCCTCCGCGGGGCGGTCGCCTACATGCCACCGGGCGTGCACATGGCGGTCGTCGATCCGGACGTCGGCCGCCAGCGCCGGGCCGTCGCCCTGCGGACGGCGGCCCGAAACCACCTCCTCGTCGGTCCTGACAACGGACTCCTCGCCCTGGCCGCCGAGCGGTTGGGGGGCGTGCTCGAGGCGGTCGACGTCGGCCAGTCGAAGTACCGCCTCGAGCCGGTCTGCGCGACCTTCCACGGCCGCGACATCTTCGCCCCGGTCGCCGCGGCCCTGGCCGGGGGGGTGTCCCTCGGCGCGGTCGGCGAGCCGTTCGCCCCGACCGATCTCGTCGGCCTCGAGCTGCCGCGCAGCCGGACCGAGGACGGCACCCTGATCGCCCAGGTCCGGACGGTCGACCGCTTCGGCAACACCCAGCTGAACGTCGACCAGGACGAGCTCCGGGCGTTCGGGCTGACGCTCGGGGTGACGGTCGAGCTCGAGGTGGTCGAGGGGCGCTTCGAGGCCCGGTGTGTCAGAACCTTCGGCGACGCCGAGCCGGACGACCTGCTCCTCTACGAGGACGCCCAGCAGCAGCTGGCGCTCGCGGTCAACCGGGGGTCGGCGGCCGAGCGCCTCGACCTCGGCCTGGACTCGGAAGTCCGCCTGCGGCTGGGATGAGCCGCGCCCCGCTGGCCGGGCGCCTCGGGCGCCCGCGGGTCCACCTCCGGCGGACCGACTCGACCAACGACCGGGCCCGGGCCCTCGCCGTGGCCGGGGCTCCCCACGGGACGCTGGTCACCGCGGGCGAGCAGACGGCCGGGCGCGGGCGCCAGGGGCGGACCTGGAGCGCCCCGGCCGGGGCGGCGCTCCTGATGAGCCTCGTCCTGCGCGACCCGCCGCCACTCCTCCCCCTGGCCGCCGGCGTCGCCGCCGCCGAGGTCGCCGGTCCGGGCGCGGAAATCAAGTGGCCGAACGACGTCCTCCTCGACGGACTGAAGGTGGCTGGGATCCTCGTCGAGGGCCGCCCGCTCGAGGGGTGGTCGGTCCTCGGCATCGGGATGAACGTGGCCGTCGCGCTGGACGCGCTCCCAGTCGACCTCCGGGGCCGGGCCGGGACGCTCGGACTCGCGCCCGATCAGGTCGAGCCGACGCTCGCCGCCCTCCTCGCCGCGCTCGGCCGCTGGGTCGCCGCGCCGCCGGACGCCGTGCTCGCGGCCTGGAGCGAGCGGGACGCGCTCCTCGGGCGCGAGGTCCGGTGGGCCCGGGGGCGGGGGATCGGGGCCGGGGTGGACGGCGAGGGGCGCCTCGTGGTGGCCGTGGCCGGCGGCGGGCGGGAGGCGCTCCTGGCCGGGGAGGTCCACCTCGGGGGGGAGGGTTGAGCCGCGGGCCCGGCGACCGTGCTGGGGGCTGATCAGCGCCAGTGGGGGGAGCGACGCCCGGTAGCGCCTCGCGTCGCGCGTCAGGAGCGCGCGGCCGGTCACCGCCGCGTGAGCGCCGATATAGAAGTCGGGCAGCGGCGAGCGGCGGGCCCCGCCGCGGCGACGGTACTCGACGAAGCACTTGCCGGCCAGGAACGCCGCTTCCCACGGGAGGTTCTCGCGCCCGAGTTGCTCGGGCAGCGCGTCCTCCAGCGTCTCGATGCGCTCGAACGCGACCGACACCTCGGCGTAGACGATCGGGTTGATCACGACCGGGCCGGCGTCGAACGCCTCGGCCAGGCGATCCGCGGACCAGGTCGCCCACGCCGCGTCGTCGGTGAAGAGGTCGAGGAGGACGTTCGAGTCGACGAGGACGCCACGTACGGGGTGGTTAGTCATCGCCGCGTGTGAGCGCCATGATCTCCTCGGTGCTCATCGCCACGGTCGCCCGACCGCGCATGGCGGCGGCGATCACCTGGCCATCGCCGGGGCTCAGCCGCACCAGCCGCACGCCCCGCGCATCGACCTCGAAGTCCACCTCGCTCCCCGCCGTGATGCCCAATAGCCGTCGAACCCTCTGCGGGATTGTCACCTGGCCCTTGCTCGTCACGCGCACAGCGCAAAATCTAGCGGATGTAATACCCAGCGGTAATATCGATGGTCTCGCCCGGTAGGGCGCTGGGCTGCGAGCGCGGGCGGCCTGGCTCAGGTGCCCGACGAGTTAAGAGATGGCCAAGGAACGGGAACGGGTCCCTAGTCAAGGTTGGGGTGGGGCACCGACCCGGAGCCGGGCGAGCAGCGGCGAGTGATCGGAGAGGCCGTCCCGGCGCCAGGCGTGCTCGTACTCGCACCCGAGGACCTCGACCCGGTCGGAGACGACGAGGTGGTCGAGGCGGTAGCCGCCGGCGTGGCGCGGCCACTCCCAGCTCCGCTCCCGGCGCTCCCATCCGTGGAGGGAGCGGAAGGCGTCGCGGAAGCCGTGCGGCTCGAGGCCGCGGATCAGGGCGAGCTCCGCCTCGTCCCAGCGCTCGCCCCGCTCGGGGCGCAGACGGCCGTACTGGTCGCGTGCGAAGGTCCAGATCCGACCGTCGGGGTGCTCCCGGCGCGGGGTGTTGAGGTCCCCGCAGACCAGGCGCGGGTGGTCGGCCGGCCCGGCCAGGTGGCGGTGGACCGCCTCGTGGGTGCGGACCTTGACCAGGTCTGCCCGCGTGCTGATCGGCGCGTGGACGTTGACCACCTCGAGCCCGTCGGCCAGGCGGACGGCCAGGACCCGCTCGGGGAGCGGCAGGTCGCCGACCGGGACGACCTCGACCGGCTCCTGGCGGGCTGCGGTCAGCACGGCGAGCGACCGGCCGGCGTCCAGCGGCGCCTGCTCTACGCCCGGGTAGCCCTGGGCGGCGAGCTCGCGCCGCCAGACCGGGGCCGTCCTCGCCGTGACCTCCTGGAGGCAGACGACGTCGGCGCCCTCCCCGAGGACCCGCTCGACCTGCTCGGGCAGGCGGGCGACCCGTCCGGCGACGTTCCAGCACAGGAGCAGCAGGCTCAACCCCCCGCCCCGGCCGCCTCGAGGCGCAGGAGCGCGTCCTTGCGCTCGAGGCCGCCCCGGTAGCCGCCCATGCTGCCGTCGGTGCGGAGCACCCGGTGGCAGGGGACGACGATCGGGATCGGGTTGCGGGCCAGCGCCGTCCCGGCCGCCCGCACGGCCGCCGGGCTCCCGGCGGCCGCGGCCACCGACCGGTAGGTCTCGGTCCGGCCGTAGGGGATGCGCGCCGTCGCGTCGAGGACGGCCCGGTGGAAGCCCCGGGTCAAGGACCAGTCGAGGCGGAGGTCGAACCGGTCGCGGCGCCCGGCGAAGTACTCCTCGAGCTCGCGGCGAGCGGTGTCCAGGCGCGCCGGAGCCTCGAGCACGCGCGGCGAGAGGCGGGCGGCCAGCTCCTCGAGGACGGCGTCGCGCGCCTCGATGTCGAAGGCGAGGCGGACGAGCCCGGTCGGGGTGGCGGCGAGGGTCAGCCGGCCGATCGGGCTGTCGGTCGACGCGAAGGCCACGTCGAGGAGTCCGTCGGCCGCGGCGGCGTCGGCCAGGCGCCGGCGCAGCCGGGCCAGGCGGTCGGGCGGCGGTCGGTCGACGGTGCGCTGGAGGCGGGCTTCGAGGTCGTTCATCGTGGCTTTCCGATCTTCGGGGACCATGCCCGAACAGGACGGCGCGCGCCGGTCGGGCGTGAGGCGGGTCATCGGGCGTCGTGGAAGATGACGCCGAGGGTCGTCCGGCGCCCGCGGATCAGCGTGCTCACCCCGTCGGCGCGGAGGCCGGCGTCCGGGGAAGCCCCGGGCGTCGAGCTCGGCCTGGAGCTCGGGCCAGGGCAGCCGGGCCACCCGCGCGGCGAGCGTGGTCACCAAGCACCCCCGCGGAGGGTGCGCAGCCCTTCGAAGACGTTGCGCCGGGCCGCCTCCGGGCTCGTCTCCATGGCCGCGCCGACGCCGGCGTAGTCGAGGTCGAGGACGAAGCGGAGCGCGACGGCCTGGCGCTGCTTGACCGGCAGCCCGCGGACCCCGGCCCACAGCTCCGCGTCGGGCGGGTCGGCCGGTGGAGCGGCGCCGGCGAGCTCGCCGACCTCGGCCACCGGGAGCGGGGCGCGGGCCCCGGCCCGGAAGGCGTCGATCGCCTTGCGCGCGGCGATCCGCAGGAGCCAGGAGCGGACGGCGGCCGGGTCGCGGAGCGATGGGTAGGCGGCGAGGGCGGCGAGCATCGTCTCCTGGAAGACGTCGTCGGCCCGGTCGCGGCCGACCTGGGAGGCGCTGAAGCGCCAGACGTCGGCCGCGTGGCGCTCGACGACGACCTCGAACGGGGGCAGGCCGGCTGTCCGCGGCCTGCGGAGCGCCGTCGCGCCGGCGGTTTTCGTCGGGCCCATGCCGATCAGACGGCGAGCCGGGTCCGGATGTGAGATCACGCCCAGGATGCTCTCAGCCGCACCCCGGGAGCGGCCCAGCGGCCGGGCGGAGGCTGTGTCCATGCCGGCCGCCGCGCGCATCGAGATCGTCCTTCCCGTCTACAACGAGGAGACGGCGCTCGCCGCCTCGGTGCCCCGCCTCCACGACCACCTCGGCGACGAGCTGCCGTTCGCCTGGCGGATCGTGATCGCCGACAACGCGAGCACCGACGAGACGCCGCGGATCGCCGCCGAGCTCGCCGCCGGCCTCG
>CAWFQO010000027.1:0-14071 GCA_963817865.1 uncultured Solirubrobacterales bacterium
TCCCGACATCGCCCCGATGTGGATCCCCTCCTTGGTCGTGCCCCCCTGCACGTCGCCGACGTCGCTCTCGAGGGCGACCAGGAAACGTCGCCAAGAGTCGTCGGGGTCCTGGTGGGCGAGGACGGCGGCGTGAGCGACGAAGCTCAGCGTCGAGCCGTGCGAGGTCCGCGCGTCGTAGTAGGCGATCGTCCGCGCCGCCGCCTCCGGGGGGAACTCGTAGCCCAGCCGAGCGAGCAGCTCGCGCAGCTCGTCCTCGGGGAAGAGGAAGGGGAGCATGACCGTGTCGGCCTGCTTGGCGAGCTTGTAGCGGTCGGGGTCGTCACCCTCGGAGCGGAGGATCCGGTCGAGGCGCTGGATGTTCGGGTAGGTCTCGCGGTAGCCGTCCCAGTCGAGCTCCGCGAGGTCCTCGTAGCCCTCGAACTGGCTGATGACGCCGTCCGCGTGGAAGGGGACGAACATCTTGCGGCTCATCGCCTCCCACGTGGCGATCTCCTCGTAGGTGAGGCCGAGCCGGTTGAGCAGGGCGTCGCGCCGGGTCTCGGGGAGGAGGGCGAGCACCTCGAGCGCCTTCTGGGCGATCCAGGCGACCATGACGTTCGTGTAGGCGTTGTTGCGCAGGCCGCCCTTCGCGGCCCCCGGGTACTTCTCGTGGAACTCGTCGGGCCCCATCACCCCGTGGATCTCGTAGCGGTCGCGCTCGGGGTTGAAGTGGGCGATCGACGCCCAGAAGCGGGTGATCTCGAGCATCATCTCCGCGCCGTTGTCGCGGATGAACTCGAGGTCGCCGGTCGCCTGGAAGTAGTGCCAGACGTTGTAGAAGATCGCCGCGTTGACGTGGCGCTGGTTGTGGGAGAGGTCGGGCTCCCAGCGCCCCGAGAGCGGGTTGAGATGGACGACCTGGGTCTCCTCCGACCCGTCGGATCCGCTCTGCCACGGGTACATCGCGCCGCGGTAGCCGCGCTCGCGGGCCGCCGCCCGGGCCTCCCCGAGGCGCCGGTAGCGGTAGCGCAGGAGCGCTCGCGTCACCTCCGGGACCCGGAAGTTGAGGAACGGGTAGACGAAGAGCTCGTCCCAGAAGACGTGCCCCCGGTAGGCCTCCCCGTTGAGGCCTCGGGCCGGGACGCCGGCGTCGTGGTCGACGGTGTGACGCGAGCAGACCTGGAGCAGGTGAGCGATGTGGAGGCGCAGCAGGAGCTGGACGCGCTCGTCCCCGGGGACCTCGATGTCGGACACCCGCCAGAGCTCGGCCCACGCGCCCTCGTGGCGGGCGAGCGCCTCGGCGAAGTCCGGATAGCGCCGGGCCGACGCGCCGGCGTTGCCGAGCGGCTCGTTGATCGCCCGGTCGCGCGAGGTGTAGAAGGCCACGAGCTTCTCGACCCGCACCGGCTCCCCGGCGCGCACCTCGAAGGCGAGCACCTGCTGGATGTAGTCCTCCATCTGGTAGAGGCTCCGCGCCGCCTGCGAGCGGCTCCTCGCCGCGGAAGGCCCGGGTCCGGGCCGCCTCGGCGACGAAGATGTCCGACTGGCGCGTCTTGACCTTGAGGGCGATGATCTCCGGGCCGAACGTGCGCGGCGAGACCGGATCGAGGTGGCGCCCCTCGAGCGCCCGGTAGCGCGCGACCCCGTGGTTGGTCACGCGGCCGTCCAGGGCCGAGACGATCTCGACCCGGCCCGACCAGTTCACCGGCGTCAGCGTCCACTCGATCGCCGCCTGGTGCATGTGGGCCATGCTCACGAAGCGGCGGCTCTCGAGCACCGTCTCCCGATCCGCCCGGTCGATGAAGCGCACCCGCCGGAGCACCGTGGCCGTGCGGATGTCGTACGCGTGGCGGTACTCGAGCACGTCGACGCTCTCCAGGCGGACCGCGTCCTCGCCCTCGATGCGCAGCTTGAGGACGAGCCAGTTCGGGAGGTTGACGAGATCCTCGTTGAGGACGGGGCGCCCGCCCATGATCGTCGTCTCGCGGTTGTAGCCGCCGTGGCAGTAGGTGCCCGGGTAGTGCTCCTCGTCGGGGTCCTCCCACTCGGCGGCGCCGCGGGCGCAGAAGTAGCCGTTGCCGGTCGAGGTCAACGCCTCGCGCAGGCCCTCGGCGCGGGGCTCGTATGCGTCGTAGGTGAGCATCGTCTCCTCGCTCACCGGGCCGGTCTGTCGGGGAATCGGTGGATCTCCGTGCACGGTGGGAAGGGTCGAGGACTTCATCCTAGTGGCCAACGGCCCCGGCCGGTCAGCGCTGCCGTGCGCTGCGCACCGAGCGCCCGACGACCCGCGCCAGCGCCAGCGAGCCATCGCGGAGCGCCCGCTGGCGATCGGCGTCGCGGACCGAGCGCAGCTCGGCCAGGGCGCGGGCCGCCCGGCCGCCGTCGGCGTCGTAGGGGTGCCACCAGAGCGCCCGGCCGATCGGCGGGTCCCAGGTGATCAGCTTCGGCGCCACGCACGACCGCAGCCCGTCGGCGCCCTGGCTGCGCCAGACGCTCCCCCCGGTGACCGTGCTCCACGGCGCGCGGCCGACCCCCGGGCTCGGCAGGTGGTCGTTGATCCACACCGTCCCCACCCGCAGCTCCTGGGCGATCCGGCCGCCGTGCCGCCGGTCCGCCGTCCACACCGACGCCCCGATGCCCGGGGCGCCGTCGTTGGCCAGCCGGATCGCCTGCGTCGTGTCCTCGACCGCCATCACGGCGACCACCGGGCCCGGCACCCGCTCGCGCATCAGCCGCATCCCCGGCCGGGCCGAGCCGACCACGGTCGGCGACTGGAAGGCCCCGGCCAGGCCCGCCGGCCGCACCGGCCCGCCGCAGCAGAGCTCGGCCCCGGCGGCGAGCGCCTCGGCCACCGCCGCGGCCAGGCGCTCCGCCCGCCCGACGGTTGGCCAGCGGGCCGAGCTGGGTGTCCGGGTCGAGCGGGTCGCCGCACTCGAGCCGCTCGGCCAGGCGGACGAGCTCGGCGAGGAAGCGGTCGTGGATCTCCCCGGCCACGTAGATCCGCTTGACCGCCCCGTGGGCCTGCCCCGCCCCGGCACACGCCGCCCAGAGCGCTCCGGCCGCCGCCCGCGGGACGTTGGCGTCGGCCTGGACGATCATCGGGTCGGCCCCGGCCAGCTCGAGGATCACCCCGCGCCCAGCCGCCGCCCGCGCCCGGGCGACCTCGCCCCCGGCCCGTGCGCTCCCGGTGAACAGGACCCGCGCGATCCCGTCGGCGGCGACCAGCGCCCGCCCGAGCTCCTCGCCGCCGTGGACGACCCGGACCAGGCCCTCGGGGAAGCCGGCCCGGGCCAGGAGCCGGGTCAGGCGCTCGGCGGCCAGGCTCGCCCGCGGCGCGGGCTTGAAGATCGCCCCGTTGCCGCCGATCAGCGCCGCCGCGATCTGGCAGAGCGGGTGGGCCAGGGGCGCGCTCCCGGCGCCGATCACCCCGACGATCCCCACCGGCTCCTGCGCCAGCCGGGCGCGCTTGAGCGGGTGGAGCGCCCGGGCCACGCCGATCCGCTTCTCCCCGAGGAGGTCGACCGCGTAGCCCGAGAGCCAGCGCAGCGTGTCGATCGCCGGGAGCTGCTCGAGCGCGGCCACCTCGACCCGGGGCTGCCCGCTCTCGGCCGCGACGAGCTCGACGACCTCGTCGAACTCGTCGATCACCGCCTGCGCCGCCCGGCGCACGTAGCGCGCCCGGTCCTCGAGCCGCAGGCGCGCCCAGAGCGACTGGGCGCTCGCCGCCTGGGCGATGATCCCGGTCGAGCTCCTCCGGCGCCGTCGTCGCAACCGCCCCGAGCGGCTCGAGGGTCGCCGGGTTGCGCGCCTCGATCAGGCCGGGGCGCAAACCGCTCCTGCGAGCTCATCCGTCCCGGCCCCGCCCGGCCCGGACCCGGGCCAGCGCGGCGGCGAGCGCCGGCTCGGCACCGTCGGGGTCGAAGAAGCGCGTCCCGGCCACCGCGGCGGGCATGAGCTCCTGCGGGCTCAGCCGGCCGGGGCGGTCGTGGGGATAGTCGTAGAGCCGGCCGCCGCCGCTGCGCAGGTAGGCGGGGATCGCCGCGGCCCCGTGCTCGCGCACGTGGGCCCGCGCCGCCCCGAGCGCCACCCCGGCCACGTTCGACTTCGGCGCCAGCGAGAGGTAGATGGCCGCCTGGGCCAGGGCGAAAGTGCACTCCGGGAGCCCGACGTGCTCGACCGCCGCCGCCGCCGCCGTGGCCACCACCAGGGCCTGCGGGTCGGCGTTGCCGACGTCCTCGGAGGCGAGGATGACCATCCGGCGGACGATGAAGCGCGGATCCTCGCCGGCCTCGAGCATCACCGCGAGGTAGTAGAGCGACGCGTCCGGGTCGGAGCCGCGCGTCGCCTTGATCCAGGCCGAGATCGTGTCGTAGTGCTGGCCGCCGGCCCGGTCGTAGCGGAGGGTGCCGCGGTCGAGCGCCGCGTCGGCCTCCTCGATCCCGACCGCCCCGCTCGTCGCGCAGGCGAGCTCGAGCGCCCCGAGCGCCACCCGCGCGTCCCCGCCGGCGCGCCCGGCGATGAGCTCGAGCGCCTCGTCGGAGACCACCGACTCGCCGCACTCGCCCCGCGCCCGGGCCCGGCGCAGCAGCTCGAGCACGTCGGCCGGCTCGAGCGGCTCGAGCTCGTAGACCCGGGCGCGGGAGAGGAGGGCGGCGTTGACCTCGAAGCGCGGGTTCTCGGTCGTCGCCCCGATCAGGGTCACGACGCCCTCCTCGACGGCCGGGAGCAGGGCGTCCTGCTGGGCCTTGTTGAAGCGGTGGATCTCATCGAGGAAGAAGACCGTCCGCGACTGCCGGTGGCGGGCCCGCTCGATCACGGCGCGAACCTCGGCCCGACCGGCGGCCACGGCGCTGTGCTCCTCGATCGCCGCGCCGGCCGCCTCGGCGACGATCCGCGCCAGGGTCGTCTTGCCGGTTCCGGGTGGGCCGTGGAGGATCATCGAGTGGGGCCGGCCCTCCTCGATCGCCCGGCGCAGCGGTGACCCGGGACCGAGGAGCTTGGCCTGGCCGACGAGATCCTCGAGGCGCCGCGGACGCATGCGGGTCGCGAGGGGGACGCCGGTCAGCTGCTCGTCCGGGTCGAACAGGCTCATCGGGCCGCCGTGGGCGGCCGGCGCCCGCCGCGTGGCGGTGGTGCGGGCATTGCAGGAAAAAGGTACCGGTCGGGGCCGCGGGTGAATTACATTTGCTCCAGCGCCGGCCGTTGAAGGGGCCCGGCGAGTCTCGAGGAGGAGGGTTCACGCGTGTTTAGGCCAGCCAAGATCGCCGGGCAGGCGTTCGTCGTCGTCGCCGCCGTCGGGGCGCTCGCCGCCTGCGGCAGCTCGTCGTCATCCAGCAGCAGCAGCACCACCCCCAGCGGGGGGACGGCCAAGGGCGGCACGGTCACCGTGGCCGAGGGCACGGCGCCCGACTTCCTCGACCCGGGCCTCGGCTACACGACCCAGGCGGCCAACGCCGACTGGCTCGCCTACACCGGCCTCTACACCTACGCCCACAAGGACGGCGTCGCCGGGGGGACGGTCATCCCCGGGCTGGCCACCGCGCTGCCCAAGGTCTCGGCCGACGGCAAGACGTACACGATCACCCTGCGCCCGGGCCTGACCTTCTCCAACGGCGCTCCGGTCAAGGCCGAGCGACTTCGCCTACTCGATCGAGCGGTCGATCAAGCTCAACTGGGGGGGCAAGTCCTTCTACACGACGAACATCGCCGGGGCCAACGCCTTCGACAAGGGCACGGCCAAGACGATCTCCGGGATCACCACCGACGACGCGACGGGCAAGATCACGATCAAGCTCGTCGCCCCGTACGGCGCCTTCCCCAACGTCCTCGCCTTCCCCTCGTCGGGCATCGTCCCGACCGGGACGGCGATGAGCAACCTGACCAACAACCCGCCGCCGGGCGTCGGGCCGTACATGATCAAGAACGTCGTCCCCAACCAGTCGTTCTCGGTCGTGCGCAACCCGAACTGGAAGCCGGTGCCCGGGATCGCCGCCGGCCACGTCGACATCAACGTGAAGATCAACTCCAACACGCAGACCGAGGCCGAGTCGGTGCTCAACAACACCGCCGACGCCTTCGACTGGGGCGACACGATCCCGCCGGCGCTGGTCTCGCAGATCCAGGCCCAGGCGGCCAACCGCTACGCCAACGAGCCGTCGGTCTCGACCTTCTACTTCTTCCTGAACACGAAGGCCAAGCCGTTCAACAACCTCGATGGCCCGCCAGGCGGTCAACATGGCCGTCGACCGCGCGGCGATCCAGAAGCTCTCGAGCGGGACGATCGAGCCGGGCTGCTTCTTCCTGCCGCCCGGCATGATCGGCCACCCGACCGCGCCCTGCCCGTACGGGACGACTCCGAACGTGGCCAAGGCCAAGGCCCTGGTCACGGCGGCGGGCCTCGCCGGGACGCCGGTCACCGTCTGGGGGGAGACGCGCAGCCCGCGCAAGGAGTACGTCGACTACTACACGAGCGTGCTCAACTCGATCGGCTTCAAGGCGAGCGAGAAGATCCTGGCCGACCCCCAGTACTTCCCGACGATCGGCAACCTCAAGCTCAACCCCCAGACCGGCTTCGCCGACTGGAACCAGGACTTCCCCAACCCGTCGGACTTCTACCTGCTCCTCGACGGGACGGCGATCCAGCCGACCCTGAACCAGAACTTCGGCCAGGTCAACGACCCGCACATCCAGAGCGAGCTGGCCGTCCTCAACAAGGTCCCGGCGACGCAGCTCCAGTCGGTCGCCTCCCGCTGGGCGGCGCTCGACGAGTACGTCGCCAAGCAGGCCTACGTCGACGTCTACGGCGCTCAGACCCATCCGAAGTTCCTCTCCACGCGGATCGACTTCGCCTCGGCGGTCTTCCATCCGGTGTACGGGAACGACTGGAGCTCGTGGCAGCTGAAGTAGGTCCCACCGGGCTCTCTCGATCGGCTCGGCGTGCTCGCCGCCGCGGCGCTCCTCGGCGCCCGCGGCGGCGGCCGGGGCCGACCACGGACCGCCTGGCGGAGGTGGCGGCTCAAGTAGGCTGACCCGTCACCAGACTCCGATGGCCATCGATCCCGCCACCAACGCCGCCGCCTTCGGGAGCGAGGCTCCCGCCCGGACCGCCGCGGCCGACCGCGACCTGCCGCCGGGGATCGGGCCCTACGAGCTCGCCTGGCGGCGGCTGCGCCGCAACCGGGTGGCGCTCGCCTTCGGCGCGATGTTCCTCCTGATCTGCGTCCTCTGCCTGCTCGCGCCGGTCTACTCCAGCCAGATCGCCCACACCGGCCCCAACGACCAGCACGTGACCGACGTGGTCACCGTCGGCGGCAAGCCCCGCGACGTCGTCTCGGCGGTCGGGATCCCGATCGGCCCGACCTGGCAGGGCCGCTTCCTGCTCGGGGCCGACCCCGGCGGGCGCGACATCGCCGTGCGCCTGCTCTACGGCGGGCGCAACTCGCTGGAGATCGGCTTCATCGCCACCCTCCTGACGATGATCCTCGCGATCATCGCCGGCGTCGTCGCCGGCTACTTCCGCGGCAAGGTCGACGGGGTGATCGCGCGGATGCTCGACCTCGTCTGGGCCTACCCGCCCGTGCTCCTCGGCATCGCCCTCGGCACGTCCCTGGCGGTCGGCGGCCTCGACTTCGGTGTCTTCCAGCTCCACGGCAGCTCGCTGATCGTCCCGGCCGTCATCATCGGCATCGTCTACGTCCCCTACGTCGCCAAGCCGCTCCGCGGACAGGTCCTCAGCCTGCGCGAGAAGGAGTTCGTCGACGCCGCCCGCGCCCAGGGCCTCGGCCACCTGCGGATCATGGCCGGGGAGATCCTCCCGAACGTGCTCTCGACGATCATCGTCTTCCTCCCCCTGATCCTGGCCAACGCGATCCTGCTCGAGGCCGCCCTCTCCTACCTCGGCGCCGGCGTCCAGCCGCCCAACCCCTCCTGGGGGACGATGATCAGCGACGGGATCCGGCTGATCCCGAGCGCCATGCACCTGGTCTTCGTGCCCGGGCTGATGCTCGTCCTCACCGTGCTCGGGATCAACGTCTTCGGCGACGGGGTGCGCGACGCGATCGACCCGCGGGCCAAGGTCCGGATCGAGGCGCCGGCCAGCGCGGCGGCCGAGGGCCCGGCCGCCTGATGCTGCGCTTCTGCGTCCGCCGGGCGATCTCGACCGTGCTCGTGCTGTTCGCGATCTCGGTCCTCACCTTCCTGATCTTCCAGGCCATGCCCAACGGGGATCCGGCGCTGCGCATGGCCGGCCGCGTGGCCCCGCCCCAGCAGATCGCCGACGTCCGCAAGCAGTGGGGCTTCGACAAGCCGATCTACGTCCAGTACGTCAAGACGATGGAGCGGGTCCTCGACGGGAGCATCATCTCCTACACCCAGCAGCTGAACGTCGAGGACCAGATCCGCCAGGATCTCCCGCCGACGATCTCGCTGGCCCTCGGGGCCGGGCTGATCTGGCTCTTCCTCGGGATCGTGTTCGGCGTCCTCAGCGCGATGACCGCCGGGCGCACGCTCGACCGCCTGCTGACCGTCTTCTCGATGATCGGCGTCTCGACGCCCGTGTTCCTGATCGGGGCGCTGATGCTCTACTTCCTCGGCTACAAGTGGAACCTCTTCCCGCTCAGCGGCTACGTCAAGCTGACCGACGACCCGTGGGGCTGGTTCACCCACCTCCTGATGCCGTGGTTCGCCCTGTCGGTGCTGTTCATCGGCGTCTACTCCCGGGTCCTGCGCTCGACGATCCTCGACACCATGAACGAGGACTTCATCCGCACCGCCCGGGCCAAGGGGATCAGCGAGCGCCAGGTGATGATCCGCCACGTCCTGCGCAACTCGATGATCCCGATCATCTCCCTCTGGGGCCTCGACTTCGCCGCGGTCATCGGCGGCGGGGCGATCCTCACCGAGTCGGTGTTCGGCCTCCACGGCGTCGGCCAGTACGCGGCCGACTCGGTGGGCCGGCTCGACATCCCGCCGATCCTCGTGATCGTGATGCTCGGCGCCGGCGCGGTCGTGGTGATCGGCGCTCTCGTCGACGTCCTCTACGCCGCCCTCGACCCGCGGATCAGGCTCTGATGGCCGACCCGCTGCTCGTCGTCGACGACCTCCACGTCTCCTTCCGCACCGAGGAGGGCGTCGTGCAGGCGGTCGACGGCGTCTCCTTCACGGTCGAGCGGGGCGAGGTCGTGGCCGTGGTCGGCGAGTCGGGAAGCGGCAAGTCGGTCACCGCGATGACCCTGATGGGCCTCACCCGCGGTCCGAACGCCGCCTTCGCCGGGACGGCCCAGCTCGGGGACCGGGAGCTCATCGGCGCCCCCGACGCCGAGCTGCGGCGGGTCCGGGGCGCCGAGATCGCCATGGTCTTCCAGGATCCGATGACCTCGCTCGACCCGGTCTACCGGATCGGCAGCCAGATCGTCGAGCAGATCCGGGCCCACGATCACGAGATCTCGAAGGCCGCGGCGCTCGATCGCGCCGTCGAGCTGATGGAGCGGGTGGGCATCCCCCACGCCGGCGATCGGGTCCGCTCCTATCCGCACGAGTTCTCGGGCGGGATGCGCCAGCGGGTGATGATCGCCCTGGCCCTCTCCTGCTCACCCCGCCTGCTGATCGCCGACGAGCCGACCACCGCTCTCGACGTGACGATCCAGGCCCAGATCCTCGAGGAGCTCCGCCGGCTGCGCACCGAGACCGGCGCCGGGATCATCCTCGTCACCCACGACCTCGGCGTGGTCGCCGACATCGCCGACCGGATCATCGTCATGTACGCCGGGCGGGTGGTCGAGCAGGGGACGCTCGACGAGCTCTTCTACGACCCCCAGCATCCCTACACGTGGGGCCTGCTCGGGTCGATCACCCGCATCGACGGCGACCGCCGGACCCGGCTGCCGGCCATCCCCGGGCTGCCGCCGTCGCTCATGCGCCCGCCCCAGGGCTGCCACTTCCGCCCCCGCTGCCCCCACGAGTTCGCGCGGTGCACCGAGGTCCCCGCCCTCGCCGCCCGGCTCCCCGAGGAGCCCGACCACCGCGACCGCTGCTGGCTGGAGCCGACCGACAAGCGGCGCCTGCGCCGCGTCGGCGAGGGAATCGGCCTCGGCGCCGGGGACGAGACGGTGATCGCGTGAACGGCGAGGCGACGCCGCTGCTCGAGGTCGAGCACCTCCAGGTCCACTTCCCGATCCGGGGCGGGATCCTCTTCGACCGGCCGATCGGCGCCGTCCACGCCGTCGACGACGTCTCCTTCACCCTGCGCGAGGGCGAGACCCTCGGCATCGTCGGCGAGTCGGGGTGCGGCAAGACGACGCTGATCCGCGCCGTCGTGCGGCTGCTCGACCCGACCGGCGGGAGCGTCCGCTTTCGCGGCGAGGACATCACCAAGGCCGGGCGCCGCCGGCTCGGTCCCGTCCGCCGGGAGATGCAGATGGTCTTCCAGGACCCCCAGGCGTCGCTGAACCCGCGCAAGCGGGTCGGGCAGATCCTGGCCACGCCGCTGCGCCTGCGGGGCGTCCCGGCCGACGAGATCGACCGCCGGGCGCGCGAGCTCCTCGGCCAGGTCGGCCTCAACCCCGAGCACCTGATGCGCTTCCCGCACGAGTTCTCCGGCGGCCAGCGCCAGCGGATCGGCATCGCCCGGGCGCTGGCCATGGAGCCGCGGCTGATCGTGCTCGACGAGCCCGTCTCGGCGCTCGACGTCTCGATCCAGGCCCAGGTGATCAACCTCCTCGAGGAGCTCCAGGACGCGCTCGGCCTGACCTACGTGTTCGTCGCCCACGACCTCTCGATCGTCCGCCACATCGCCGACCGGATCGCCGTCATGTACCTCGGCAAGGTGATGGAGCTCGCCCCGGCCGACGAGCTCTACGCCAAGCCGATCCATCCGTACACCGCCGCCCTGCTCAGCGCGATCCCGATCCCCGATCCGAAGGAGAACCGCGCGCGGGTGCGCCATGTGCTCGAGGGCGAGCCGCCGAACCCGGTCTCCCCCCCGCCCGGTTGCCGGTTCCACACGCGCTGCCCGCGGGCGACCGACGTCTGCCGGACGGTCGAGCCCCCGCTGAGCGCCTACGCCGGCGGCCACCTGGCCGCGTGCCATCACCCTCTCAACGTGAGCGGGGCCGAGCTGGCCGGCGTCACCCGCTCCCAGGCATCCCCCTTGACCGCCGGCGACGAGCTTCCGGAGGCGGCGGCCGCCTAGCGCGCCGACTAGTCTGCCTGCATGCCCGACGATCTGACCGACCGCGCCACCGAGCTGCTGCGGCGGCTGATCCGGTTCAACACCGTCAACCCCCCCGGCGACGAGCGCACCGCCCAGGAGTACCTCGCCGGGGTGCTCGGCGAGGCCGGCTTCGCCGTCGAGCTGCTCGGGCGCACCGAGCCGCGCCCGAACCTGGTCGCCCGCCTCGACGGCGACGCCCCGGGGCCGACCCTGTGCCTGCTCTCCCATGTCGACACCGTCCTCGCCACCCCGGACGAGTGGACCCACGACCCGTGGTCCGGGGATCTCGAGGACGGCTACGTCTGGGGCCGGGGAGCCCTCGACATGAAGGGGCAGACGGCCGCCGAGGTGGCCGCCGCCGTCTCGCTCGCCGCCGCCGGGTGGCGGCCGGCCCGGGGGACCCTGCTCGTCGTCTGCGTCGTCGACGAGGAGACCGGCGGCTCCGAGGGCGCCCAGTGGCTGACCGCGACCCACCCGGAGAAGGTCCGCTGCGACCTCCTCCTCAACGAGGGGGGAGGCGGCATCCTCGAGTACGACGGGCGGCGGCTCTACTGCGTCGGCTGCGCCGAGAAGGGCGTCTTCCGCTTCCGGCTGACCACCGACGGCGTCGCCGCCCACGCATCGATGCCGCGCCTCGGCGACAACGCCCTGTTGAAGATGGCGCCCCTGCTCGAGAAGCTCGGCGCCCGCCAGCCGGGCTACGACATGGGGGCCGAGGGCCGGGCCTTCCTCGAGGCGATCGGCGCCCTCGGCGAGGACGGCGACGCCCGGGCGGCGCTCGAGCGGGTCCGGACGGTCGAGCCGCGGCTGGCCCCGCTGCTCGAGCCGATGCTCGGGGTCTCGCTCGCCCCGACCCGGATCCAGGCGTCGGCGAAGATCAACGTGATCCCCTCCCACGCGTCGCTCCAGGTCGACTGCCGGGTCCCGCCCGGGCTCGGCGAGGAGGCGGCCCTCCGGCGGATCCGCGAGGTCCTCGGCGTCGACGGCTACCGCCTCGAGTTCACCGAGCAGGTCGTCGGCAACCGCTCGCCCCTGAAGTCGCCGCTCAAGGACTTCATCGAGGAGTGGATCGCCGGCGAGGACCCCGACGCCCTCTGCGTCCCGGTCGTCCTCCCCGGGTTCACCGACTCGCGGACCTTCCGCAACGCCTTCCCCGAGTGCGAGGCCTACGGCTTCTTCCCCCACCTCCACCAGAACCGCTACGAGGCCGATCCCCTCGTCCACGGGGCCGACGAGCGCCTCGACGTGCGCGACCTCGGCTTCGCCACCCGCTTCTTCCGCGACGTCGCCGAGCGGATGCTCGGGTGACCTCGACGTAAGTCCGGACTCAAGGCGAGCGGCCCGACGCCCGATGAAGGTCACCTGGTGATCAACACGCTCGGGACCTTCGTGAACGACATCCAGAACGGCGCGTCGAGCTGGATCAGCGTCGCGACGATCTTCTTCATGGTCGCGATGGTCGCCCTGATCGCCAAGACGATGCGGCTGATGCCGCAGAACAAGCCGGTCGAGATCAAGCCGTCCTCCGACTCGGCGATCGGCTGGGACGACATCGCCGGCGTCGTCGAGGCCCGGCGCGAGCTCGAGGAGATCGTCGAGTTCCTCCGCGACCCGACCCGGTTCGCCGCGCTCGGCGCCCGCGTCCCCCGCGGCGTGCTCCTCCACGGGCCCCCCGGGACCGGGAAGACGCTCCTGGCCAAGGCGGTCGCCCACGAGTCGGGGGCCCGCTTCTACTCCCAGTCGGCGGCCGGCTTCGTCGAGATGTTCGCCGGCCTCGGCGCCTCCCGGGTCCGCCGCCTGTTTCGCATCGCCCGCAAGAACGAGCCGGCGATCATCTTCATCGACGAGCTCGACGCGATCGGCGGCCGCCGGGGGATGGACATCTCGGGCGAGAAGGACCAGACCCTCAACCAGCTCCTGATCGAGATGGACGGCTTCCACTCGGCCGGGCGGGTCGTCGTCATCGCCGCCTCGAACCTCCTCGACAAGCTCGACCCGGCGCTCCTGCGCCCCGGGCGCTTCGACCGCCAGATCTACGTCTCGCCGCCCGACGTCCGCGACCGTCAGGCGATCCTCGAGGTCCACACCCGCGACAAGAACCTCGACGGGGTCGACCTCGAGCTGATCGCCCGCCAGACCAGCGGCCTGACCGGCGCCGACCTGGCCAACATCTGCAACGAGGCGGCGATCTTCGCCGCCCGGCGCGGGGCCGAGCACATCGCCGCCGAGGACTTCGACCACGCCCTCGAGCGGGTCATCGCCGGGGCCCAGTCGCGCCGGGTCCTGAGCGACCACGAGCGCACCGTCGTCGCCTATCACGAGGCCGGCCACGCCCTCTGCGGCGAGCTCCTCCCGAGCGTCGACCCGGTGCACAAGATCTCGATCGTCCCCCGCGGGCGGGCCCTCGGCTACACCCTGAACCTCCCCGACGAGGATCGCTACCTCAAGACCCGGGACGAGCTGATCGACTTCATGACCATGCTCCTCGGCGGGCGCGCGGCCGAGCAGGCGGTGTTCGGCGACGTGACCACCGGCGCCTCCGACGACCTCCGCCGGGTGGCCGACATCGCCAACGCGATGATCTCCGACTACGCGATGGGGACCTCGGGCGCGGTCATCGGCTCCGACGCCGCGGCGACCGTCTCGGACCTCACCCTGCGCATTCGCGACGAGGAGCGCGAGCAGCTCGTCCACGAGTCCCGCGCGGCGGCCCGCGACCTGATCGAGACCCACCGGGAGAAGCTCGACGAGCTGGCCTCCGAGCTCCTCAGCCACGAGGTTCTCGAGCGCCCGACGATCGACCGGATCATGGCCGGCGTACCCCGCCGCCCGTCGATCGCCGCCTTCCGGCGCAGCGGGGGAACCGTCGGCGGCCCGCAGGAG
>CAWFQO010000028.1:0-27100 GCA_963817865.1 uncultured Solirubrobacterales bacterium
GCCGGAGTAGGCCGTCCCCGGCCGTTGACATCGGCTTCGCTTTGGGCGATCCTTGCGGCGTTCGTCGCGGAGGAGGGTTCGTCGCTTGCCGTACCGAATTGGTCGCCTCGGGGTTGTCTCGGTTCTCGCCGTCGTCCTCTCCTGGCCGGCCGTGGCCGGCGCCGCCGGCGGGGGCCTGCGCCGCCTCGGGACGGTCGACCTCCGCCAGGTCTCGAGCCCGGCGCGCCTGAACGCGCCGCTCGCGCCCGGTCCGTTCGAGATCGGCGGCCTCGAGGTGCCCAAGTCGGACATCGGCCCCCGCCCCGCCGTCGTCCCCAACCCGACTCCGACCCCGCTCGCCGCGGATCCACTCACGCAGGTGGCCGGCTTCGACGGGATCAACCACCGCGACCAGCGGCTGGCCGACAACGGCAACCAGCAGAGCCTCGAGCCCCCCGACCAGGGGTTGTGCGTCGGCAACGGGCACGTCATCGAGACCGTCAACCTCGCGCTGACCATCCACTCCGCCGGCTCCCTCGCCACCGAGGTTCCCACCACGGCGCTCAGCACCTTCTTCGGCTTGGCGCCCGGCGTCAACCGCCAGGTCAACCCGGTCGTCTTCGGACCGTTCCTCAGCGACCCGCGGTGCTACTTCGACGTGCAGACCCAGCGCTTCTATCTGAGCGTGCTGGAGATCGACCGCGACCCGGCGACCGGCGCGCTCGGCCCACGTGCGGCCACCCTGCTCGCGGTCAGCCAGACCAACGACCCGACCGGCGCCTGGGGCGTCTTCGCCGCGGACGCGACCGACGACGGGGCCCAGGGGACCCCCGCCCACCCGAACTGCCCGTGCTTCGGCGATCAGCCCGTCCTCGGGGCCGACGCGAACGGCCTGTACTTCTCGACCAACGAGTACTCCCTGAACCCGTTCGGCAGCTTCTTCAACGGGGCCCAGATCTACGCCGTCTCCAAGCGCGGGCTCGCCGCCGCCGCGCTCAGCCCGTCCGCCGACCTTCCCACCCTCGTGCACTTCGAGGCCGGCAACCTCGGCCTCTCCTTCCCGCCCGTCGAGGGCAACCCCGCCGGCATCGCCTCGGTGCAGCCGGCCAGGACCCCACCCGGTGGCACCTACGCCCACAACGTCGAGTACCTCCTCAGCTCCTTCGACGTCAACGTCAACAGCAGCGACCACCGGCTCGCGCTCTGGGCGCTCTCGAACACGCAGACCCTCGACAACCCGGCGCCGTCGGTACAGCTGACCGCCAAGATCCTGAACTCCGAGCCCTACGCCGGCGGCCCGCCGGCCGGGACGCCGGTCGTGCAGCGGCCCGGCCCGCGGCCGCTCGGCGACCTGCTGGGCGAGCCGTTGCCGACGATCAACGCCGACGACGACCGCATGCAGGCCCCGGTCTACGCGAACGGGTTCCTCTACGGCGTGCTCAGCACCGGGATCGGGCCGGGCAGCCGCGTCACCCGGACCGGGATCGCCTGGTTCGTCGTCGCCCCCGTCACCGTCGCCGGCCAGGTCACCGGCGCCGTCGCCCACCAGGGCTATGCGGCGGCGCCCGACACCACCAGCCTCATGTACCCCGCCGTCGCGCTGAACCGGTTCGGTGAGGGCGTCATCGCCCTCAGCCTCACCGGTCCCAGCGACTACCCGAGCTTCGGCTACCTCAACTTCGGCCTCGGCGGGCCGTCCGGCCCGGTCCACGTCGTGCGGCCCGGCGTCGCCCCCGAGGACGGCTTCACCTGCTACGTGGCCGAGGGCTTCGGTCCTCCATGCCGCTGGGGCGACTACTCCTACGCCGAAGCGGACGAGGCGGGCAACCTGTGGATGGCCGGCGAGGACATCCCCGGCCCGCGGACCCTCCTGGCCAACTGGGGCACGTTCGTCGCCCGCCTGGCCCGACGGTGAGCGACTACAGGGTGCTCGCGAGGTAGGCCGCGGCCAGGCGCTTGGGCGCCCGGGCGAGCCACGCCTCGACGATCACCTCTCTGAGCTCCTCGACGCCGATCCGCTCGAGGCGGACGAGGACCGCCGCGTACCCGTCGAAGTGGGGCGTCGTGAAGAACACGGCCGGATCGTCGGCGAGCAGCGCCTCCTTGGCGCCGAGATGCTCGACCCGGGCACCGAGGATCGGGCCGCTCGGCGCCGCGTCGCCGAGCGCCCGCAGGTCGGCCGGGCGCAGCGGACGCTCCCAGACGAAGCTCTTGTCGCGCACCCGCCAGTTCGCGGTCCCGTGCACCGGCCGCTCGGAGGTCTCGGGCAACTCGAGGGCGATCCGGCGGACATCCTCCCAACTGGCCACAGGCGGAGCGTAGTGGACGCGGCGGCTACACTCCGACGCGCATGTTCGAGCGCATCGATCACATCGGCGTCGCCGTCAACGACCTCGAGCCGGCCATCAGCCTCCTCTCCGGGACCTTCGGCATGCCGCTCGTCCACCGCGAGGTGGTCGAGTCCCAGGGCGTCGAGGCGGTCCTCCTCGACATCGGCGAGAGCCATGTCGAGCTCCTGGCCCCCCTCTCCGAGGACACCCCGGTCGGCCGCTTCCTCGCCCGGAGCGGCCCGGGGCTCCACCACGTGGCCTACGCGGTCGACGACATCGAGGCGGCCCTGGCCAAGCTGACCGGCGACGGCGTGCGCCTGATCGACAAGACCTACCGGATCGGCCTGCGCGGCTCCCGGGTGGCCTTCGTCCACCCGGCGGCCTGCAACGGCGTCCTCACCGAGCTCGTCGAGCCGGCGGCCCACTGATGGCCCAGGCCAAGAACCAGCGCATCTCGATCGGCTTCGTCGGCGCCCAGGTCATCGCCGCCCGGGTCGCCGCCGAGCAGCTCGCGGCCTTCATGACGGCGCTCGAGGCCCACACGGGCTGGTACGCGCTGGTCTGCGAGGACGCGACGATGCACCTCGACCTGGCCCAGGTCTGCTTCGTCCGGGTGGACTCGGACGAGGCGCGCGTCGGCTTCGGCGCCTGACCCGGCCGATGGCGCAACCGACCGGCCCGGCCGGCCTCGAGGCCGCGCTGGCGCGCCTGCTCCGCGCCGGCGGCGCGTCGCCGCGGGTCGCCGCCTTCTCGCGCCTGGGTGAGCACGGGGCGGTCTGGCTCGCGCTCGGCGCGACGATGGTCGTCGCCGGCGCGCCGGAGACGCGGCCGGCCTGGCGGCGGGCGACGACCCGGGTGCTCGCGGCCTACGGGGTCAACCAGATCCTGAAGGTGGTCGTCCGCCGCCGCCGGCCGCCCGGCGGCCTGAGCGCCACGCCGACCCAGCTGAGCTTTCCGAGCGCCCACGCCGCCACCTCGTTCGCCGCGGCGCGGGGCTTCGCCCACGCCGGGGCGCCGGCCGCCCCGCTCTACGCCCTCGCCGGGGCGCTGGCCGTCTCGCGCCTGCGCCTCGGCGTCCACCACCCGACCGACGTCGTGGCCGGGGCCGCCCTCGGGCTGCTCGTGGCCGGAGACGGACGATGAAGATCGGGATCGTCGGGATGCCCAACGCCGGGAAGTCGTCGCTCTTCAACGCGTTGACCCAGGCCGGGGCCGAGGCGGCCAACTACCCGTTCACGACGATCGAGCCGAACGTCGCCGTCGTCCCCGTCGTCGACGATCGCCTCGCCCGGGTCGCGGCGACGCTGAAGGCGAGCGAGCTCGTCTACGACACGATCTACTTCCACGACATCGCCGGCCTCGTCGCCGGGGCCGCGTCGGGCGAGGGCCTCGGCAACAAGTTCCTGGCCAACATCCGCGAGACCGACGCGATCATCCACGTCGTCCGGGCGCACGCCGACGCGAACGTGATCCACCCGGAGGGCCGGGTCGACCCGCTGGCCGACATCGAGACGATCGAGACCGAGCTGATCCTCGCCGACCTCGAGCAGGCCGAGCGCCGCCTCGGGCGCGTCGTGCGCGAGGCCCGCGGGGGCGACCGGGCGGCGATCGCCGAGCAGCAGTGGCTCGAGCAGCTGATCCCGGCCCTCCAGTCCGGGCGCCCGGCGCGCACCGTCCCGGTCCCGGTCGACGCCCCGGACGCGCTGCGCCTGCTCGGACCCCTGACCGCCAAGCCGGTCCTCTTCGTGGCCAACGTCGACGAGGGGACCGGCGAGGTGCCACCGGAGATCGCCGCCCACGCGGCCGCCCAGGGGGCCGGGGCGGTCGCCGTCTCGGCTCGGATCGAGGCCGAGCTCGGCGAGCTCGACGCGGACGAGGCCGAGCTGATGCGCGAGGAGCTCGGGGTCGGCGAGTCCGGGCTCCAGCGGGTGGTCCGCGGCGCCTTCGAGCTCCTCGACCAGATCGCCTTCTTCACCGCCGGGGAGGACAAGCCGGCCCAGTCCTGGCACCTGCGCCGCGGCCTCTCCGCCTGGCACGCGGCCGGGCAGATCCACTCGGACATCCAGCGCGGCTTCGTCCGGGCCGAGGTCATCAACTGGGAGGCGCTCGTCGAGGCCGGTGGCTACGCCGGCGCCCGCGACCGGGGGACGCTCCGACTCGAGGGCCGCGACTATCCGATCGCCGACGGCGACGTGATCACCGTCAAGTTCACCCCGTAGGTTGCCGGCGCGGACGGCCGCGCCTTTGGTTGCCCGTGTGTGAGCCCGTCCGCTAAGCTCACACTTCCATGGCCGTCCCGTTTGACACAAGCCAGCCGGGCGCGCGGCGCCTGCGGGAGTTGGCCCGCCGGATGTCCGCGGAGCTCGCCCCGGTGACGGTCGAGATCCGCAAGCCGGTGCTCCTGCCCGAGGAGGCCGAGCGATGCCTCTTCCCCGGTGAGCGGGCGACCCTGACCGCCCGCTCGGCCGACCAGCTCGTCGAGGAGGGCTCCGCGGTCCGCTGCTGACGTAGGGTCACCGTGTGCCCGGCTGGCCCCCGATCACCGAGCCCGAGCTCCTCGAGCGCCTGGCCCTCGACCACGACGGATTCCTCGCCTTCGTCCGGCGCCTGGCCGCCGCGCTCGGCCGGCGGGCCTACGAGCCGGCCCTGCTCGAGCGGGCGCTCGCCTACCCGTGGCAGCGCCCGGGCCGGTCCTTCGTGCTGCGCGACGGGGCGGTCGGGCTGCTCGCCGCGCTCGACCCGCAGGCGCGGCGGCACACGGTCGCCGAGTTCGCGCGCCATCGCCATCCGCTGATCGCCTTCGGCTCGAACGGAGCGCCGGAGACCCTGGCGGCGAAGTTCGCCCACTTCCCCGCCCTGGCCGACCGGACCGTGCTCGTCCTGGCCGGCGACCTCCACGGCTTCGACGTCGGCGCCTCGGCCTCACCCGCCGTCTACGGGGCGATGCCGGCCGCGCTCTTCGCCAGCCCGGGCACGGCGGTGCGGGCGGCGGTGCTCTGGGTGACGCCCAACCAGGTCACGCAGCTGACCTGGTCGGAGGTCAGCTATCGCCTCGGTCGCCTGGTCGACGGTCACTTCGTCGTCGACGAGGCCGACGCGGAGATCGACGGGCTGTTCGCCTACGTCTCCCGCTTCGGGGCCCTCGCCGTCGACGAGGCCCCGGTCGCCCTGGCCGCGGTCCCGGCCACCGGGCGGAGCGCCCCGGCGCTGACGCAGGAGGCGGTGCTCGACCTCGCCGCCGAGCTCCTGTTCGGTCCGGGCGCCCGGGCCGAGCACCTGGTCCGCGCCGTGTTCGAGGATCTGGCCGGGGTCATCGCCCGGGCCGCCGCCGCGCTCTGGCCCGCGGGCCGGGCGCTGCCGTCCGAGCGCTGGACGCCCTACCCGGCCGGGGCGCGGCGGCGGCGGCCGGCGGCGACACGGCCTGACCGGGGCGAGCGCCGCGTACGATTGACCGACGTGGCGCGCCGGCAACCAGCGACTCCGAGCGAACCCCCTCCGCCCGACGACCGCGCCTGGTCATCGCGGCGGAGCATCTCCGAGCGCGAGGCCCGCTCCGACCTCGCCCGGTACACGGCGCTCCCGGCCGAGACCGGGCCGACCTGGGCGCCCGATCAGCTGTCGGTCTGGCCGGTCGAAGGCGGCCGCTTCGGCGTCGATGCCCACTACCACGGAGCCACGGGGGCCCAGCGCGCCGCCCACCAGCAGCGGCGCCTGGCGTCCGCCGGCCTCCAGACGACGCTCCACGACGGACCGTCCGGCGGCTCGGCCCTGCGGCTCGGACCGCTGACCCACGACGCCGTGTGGATCGCCCTCGAAGCCTTCCTCGGCAAGCCGCTGGACGTCGCCGCCACCTGAGCCCGGGCGGGCGACCGCGGCCGGGGGACGGACGGCGACTTGACGCCAATGCGAACATCTGTTCGTATGACGAGCGACGGGTCAGCCTACGGACGCTTTCGCCGGGCCCTCCGGGCCGGGAACCTCACCCAGGCCCACGCCGCCGCGCTCGAGCTGCCCCAGATCGACCTGGTCGACGCCCTGTCGATCGTCCTGCTCATGAGCGCCGACGACGACGAGCGGTTCGATCGGGCGGCGACCCGGTGGCTCGCCCGCTTTGCCCTCGAGCGACCGTCGGCTCGGCTCGAGGACCTCCAGCTCGGCCTCCACGCCCTCGAGGCGCTCCCCTACAACGAGGCGGCCGCGCGCCAGACCATCCGCCGCCTCTGCGAGGCCCACGGCCTGCGCCGGGTCGCCGAGGCGCTCTAGCGCCTCGCCGCGTAGCCGAAGAGCGAGCTGTCGATGAGCCACTCGACGGGCGCCCGGTCGTCGGTGTAGACGGTGCCGCCGCTCGGAGCCGGCCCGAGCCGGGCGGCGACCGTCGCGGCCAGGGGGCGGAGCGCGGGGTCGAGCGCCGGGGCGGCGGCGGCGATGAGCCGCGATTCGATCGGGTGGCGGCTGGCCAGGACGAACACGTTGGTCGCGTCGACGACGTCGTCGGCGACATAGGGGAAGACCGAGCCCAGGCCGGCGGCGATCACCCGCTCGAGCTCGCCCGAGGTCGACGGGTGGCCGACGTTGACCATCACGATCCCGGCGGGCGTCAGCCGGGCGGCCGCCTCGGCGAAGAACTCGTGCGTGGTCAGATAGAAGGGGATGTAGGGCTGGCGGTAGGCATCGACCTCGATCGCGTCGTAGCGCGGCCCCGGCCGGCGGAGGAAGGGCCGGGCGTCGGCGGCGATCAGGTTCAGGTGCGGACCGCGCAGATCGAACAGCCGCCGCCCGATCGCCGTCACCGCGCTGTCGATCTCGACGGCGTCGACCACGACCGCGGGGAAGAAGCGTCCGTAGGCCCGCGCGGTCGTCCCGGCGGCGTCGCCGAGGATGGCCACCCGCCCGGGCGGAGCGCCGCGGGTGGCCAGGGGCAGGACCAGCGGGTCGTCCCAGTAGTTCCCGGTCAGGAACGAGCCCGGGACGAGGAGCGAGTGGATCGCCTGGCCCTCGTTCAGCTCGAGCCAGCGCTCGCCGTCCGGACGCTCGATGACCCGCACGTGCTGGTAGGTGGTGTCGGTCTCGTAGATCACCCGGCCGTCGGCGGTCTGGCGGACCTGGCGGGGCGGGAGCGCGAGGAGGACCGCGAGCACCGCGGCCACCCCGAGCGCCCAGCGCCCGGCACCGGGAACGGCCACCAGGGCCAGGGCCAGGGCGAACCCGAGGAAGGTGTCCCGGGTCCCGAGCCAGGGGATCATCACGAGCGCCGAGAGGAACGTCCCGGTCAGGGCGCCGAGGGTCGAGATCGCCGACAGCCGCCCGCTCACCCGACCCGAGTCGGCGATCCCCGCGAGCGAGAGGCGCAGGGCGAACGGGGTCACCGCGCCGAGCAGGAGCAGCGGGATCGCGCAGAGGAGGAGCACCCCGACCAGCGAGCCGAAGAACGCCTCGGCCGAGACGGTGTCGAGGGCCCGGCTCGCGGCGTCGAGGAAGGGCGGGGCGGCGAAGGGCACCCCGGCCAGGAGCGCGGCCGCGGCGACCACGATCCGGCTGAGCGTCTCCCGGGTCGGCGACCGGTCGGCCAGCCGCCCGCCGATCGCGTAGCCGGCGCTCAGGGCGAGCAGGACCACGGCGATCGTGTTGGCCCAGACGATCGTCGACGCGCCGAAGTAGGGGGCGAGGAGGCGGGCGGCGGCGATCTCGGTGCCGAGGCTCGCGCTGCCGACGACGAACACGAGCAGCCGCAGGCCGGGGGGCCGGGCGGGCGGGGGCGGGGCCGCCGCGGGCGCCACCGCCTCGCCCCCGGCGGGCGGGGTCCTCACGCCGGTCACGGTCAGCCGGCCCGGCGCGCGGCCCGCTGCTCGAGGCGGGCGGCGAGCCGGTCGAGGCCCGCGCCCCGGGCCGCCGCGGCCCCGGCGGCCAGGTCGGTCGGCGCGTCGGGCGGGAGCTCGACCGGGACGTCGACGAGGGTGGCGATCGTCAGGAAGGCGCGCAGCTCGCCGGCCTGCTCGCGCAGGGCCGCCCCGATCCGCGGTCGCTGCCGGTTGGCCACGGCCAGGACCCCCTCGAGCGAGTCGTGCTCGCGCAGGAGGTCGGCCGCCGTCTTGGCCCCGATCCCCCGCGCCCCGGGGAGCCCGTCCGACGGGTCGCCGCGCAGGGCGATCAGGTCGGGGACCTGATCGGGGCGGACGCCGTAGCGGGCGCGGACCTCGGCCACCCCGAGCTCGACGGGCGGCTCGTTCTTCTTCATCTCGAGGACCGCGGTGTGCTCGTCGACCGCCTGGTAGAGATCGCGGTCCCCGGTGAGGAGGAGCGTCCGCCCGCCGGCGCGGCCCTCGGCACGGGCGAACGACCCGAGCAGGTCGTCGGCCTCGAGGGTCGCGTGGACGGCGACGGTCCAGCCGAAGGCGGCGAGCAGGTCCGGGGCCTGCTCCCACTGCGCGCGGAGCTCGTCGGGCATCGGGTCCCGGTGGGCGTGGTAGCCCGGGTAGAGGGCGACCCGGTACTCGGCCTCCTCGGCGCCCAGGCAGCAGGCGACGGCCCGCGGGTGGCAGAACTCGACCATGGCGAGGATCGTGTTCAGCGTGCCGAGGAGGGCCCCGGTCGGGCGGTCCTCGCGGTCGCGGATCGACCGCGGGAGCCCGAAGAACGACCGGTAGAGCAGCCAGGGCGTGTCGATCGCCAGGAGCGGCGCCGGCCGCGGGTCGGACTCCACGCCGGTCAGGGGCCGGGCGGCGCGCCGGTGCCGCCGGTCGGGGAGCTCGGGGGCGGGGCCGCCCCGGGGACGGGCGCCGAGGGCGCGCCGGACGGCGGCATGCACGGAGCCTCCCAGCCGGCCGGCGGCTGGCCGCTCGCCGCGGTCACCGCGAAGCAGGCCCAGGTGTCCGGGAGGTGGAAGCTCGCGGCCAGCTCGGCGCCGGTGACCCGGGTCGTACCGGCGCTGCCGACCACGACGGCGGCGAGGATCCGCGGGGAGGCGCCGCGCTTGGTGACGACGATCCGCCGGAGGGTCCCCCGCACGAGGCCGCCGAGCCGCGACTGGGCCGCGCCGAGGGTCATCCGCAGGGGTCCGAAGCGGTGGCGGGGCGAGACCGAGTCGTAGGGATCGTCGACCGAGACGAGCCACGGGGCGGGCGGGCTCCCCTGAAAGGCGTTCTGGATGCTCTCGGTCCGCCCCCCGGACGTGTCGAAGTAGAAGGTGATCACCGGCCGGCCCTGATAGGTGACGACCTGGCCGGGGGTCATGGCCACCGCCTTGTCGGTCGCCGGCGTCTCCCCGGCGACACCGACGTAGAGCTGCGAGCGGGTGTCGGCGTAGACGTCGAACCCGCGGTGGCCGGCCTCGGTGAGCGAGTAGGTCCGGGCGGCGACCGCTTGGGCCTCGAGCTCGGCCAGCGGCCAGGTCGGGTCGCTCTCGACGCTGACCACGCCCCGGGCGTAGTCGTCGATCCCCACCACGTTCAGGACGTCGAGTCCACCGCCGCTCGGGCGCAGCTCGAGTGCCCCACGGTAGCGTCCGTCGGTGCGCCCGTTCTCCGCGGCTCCGAGCAGCCGGAGCGCCCCGGCCGCCGGGGTCACGACGAGCGGCCCGGCGACCGTGAGGGAGCCGTGCGGCCCGGCGAGGCTGACCCGGTTGGACCCGGCCGCGGTCGCCCGGTATACGGCGCTCGGCGCGAGCCGCCGTCCCCCGGCGCGGCCGGCCCCGGTGAAGGAGGCGGCGCCGACGCCGCTCTGCATGAGCACCCGGACCAGGCGGCCGCTTGGCGCCTGACCAATCGTGGTACCGGTGTAGTAGTGCGCGAGGATCGCCCGATAGTCGAAGCCGTGGAGGGCCAGGCCGTAGGCCCCGTACTGGCTCATGCCGACCCCGTGGCCGCTGCCGCCGCCGTAGATCAGCAGCGTCGGGGCTCCGCTGGCCGCGCCCGCGCCCGCGGCCGCGGGCGCCAGGGCGAGCGTCAGGCTCGCGGCGAGAAGACGGCGCATCGACGGCACGGTAGCTCACGCCGATGACCGAGGACGAGGTTCTCGCCGCCGTCCCGAGGCAGCTCCTGATCGACGGCGCCTGGCGCGATGCCGCCGGCGGAGGCCGATTCGCCGTCACCGACCCGGCGACCGACGCGGTGCTCTGTGAGGTGGCCGACGCCGGGGAGGACGACGCCCGAGCGGCGCTCGACGCCGCGTGCGCAGCGCAGCCGGCGTGGGCGGCCACGGCCCCGCGCGAGCGCAGCGAGATCCTCCGGAGGGCGTTCGAGGCGATCGCCGCCCGGGCCGGCGACCTGGCGCTGCTCATGACCCTCGAGATGGGCAAGCCGGTGGCCGAGTCGCGCGCGGAGATCGGCTACGCCAACGACTTCGTCCGCTGGTTCGCCGAGGAGGCCGTCCGCATCGACGGCCGCTACGCGACCAGCCCGAACGGGTCCGGGCGCCTGTTGACGGTCAAGCAGCCAGTCGGGCCGTGCCTGCTGATCACGCCGTGGAACTTCCCGATGGCCATGGGCACCCGGAAGATCGCCCCGGCGGTCGCCGCCGGCTGCACGATGGTGGTCAAGCCGGCCCGGCTGACCCCCCTCTCGATGCTGGCCCTGGCCGAGATCATGGTCGAGGCCGGCCTGCCGGCCGGGGTGCTGAACGTGGTGACGACCAGCCGCTCGGGGGAGGTCACCGACCCGCTGTTCGACGATCCCCGCCTGCGCAAGCTGTCGTTCACCGGGTCGACCGAGGTCGGGCGCAAGCTCGCGGCCCGAGCGATGGACCAGGTCCTGCGGGTGTCGATGGAGCTGGGCGGGAACGCCCCGTTCGTCGTCCTGGCCGACGCGGACCTCGAGGCGGCGCTGGACGGGGCGATGATCGCCAAGCTCCGCAACATGGGCGAGGCCTGCACGTCGGCCAACCGCTTCCACGTCCATGCCTCGCTCGTCGAGGAGTTCGCCGCCGGCCTGGCCGAGCGGATGGGGCGGCTGCGCCTCGGCCGGGGCACCGACCCGGACACCGACATCGGCCCGCTGATCGACGAGTCGCAGCGGGAGACGGTGGACGAGCTCGTCAGCGACGCGATCGAGCGCGGCGCCCGCGTCCTCACCGGCGGCCGGGTCCCCGACGGTCCGGGGCACTTCTATCCGCCGACCGTCCTCGTCGACGTCCCCGCCGACGCCCGCCTCCTCCACGAGGAGATCTTCGGGCCGGTCGCCCCGATCACGAGCTTCGCCGACGAGGACGAGGCGGTCGCGGCGGCCAACGGCACCGAGTACGGCCTCGTCGCCTACCTCTACACCCGCGACCTGAAGCGCGCCCTGCGGGTCGCCGAGCGCCTCGAGACGGGGATGGTCGGCCTCAACCAGGGGATGGTCTCCAACGCGGCCGCCCCGTTCGGCGGGGTCAAGCACTCGGGCTTCGGCCGCGAGGGCGGCTACGAGGGGATCAACGAGTACCTGGAGACCAAGTACGTCGCCGTGGCCATGTAGGACGGCGGCAGATCTGCAACGAGCCGAACACGGGAGCCTGCTCTCAACGCGCGAGCGGCAGGGTGAAGCGGACGCGGGCGCCCGCCTGCTCACGCGGCGCCTCGGCCAGCCAGATCCGCCCGCCGTGGGCCTCGACGATGGCTCGGGAGATCGCCAGTCCAAGTCCGGCGTGCCCGCCGCTGCGGGCGCCGTCCCCACCCCCCTGGTAGAAGGCATCGAAGACGCGCGATCGGTCGGACTCGTCGATCCCCGACCCGGTGTCCGCCACCTCGACCTCGAGCGCCGCGCCGGCCCGCTCGGCCCGGACGGTGACGCTCCCGTCCGCGGGCGTGTGCCGGATCGCGTTCTGGATCAGGTTGAACAGGACCCGCTGCACCTTCTCGGGGTTCGCGCGTACGGCGGCCAGATCTGCCGGCACCTCGGTCAGCACCTCGACTCGCCTGGCCTGCGCCTGCACGCGCATCGCCGCCACGGTCTCGGCGACCAGCTCGCCGAGCTCCACGTGCCCGACCGACCAGGAGATGTCTCCGGCCTCGAGGCGCGAGAGCTCGAACAGATCGTCGATGAGGGCGCCCAGGGCGCGGATGTGCGTCGTCATCCGGTCGAGGTAGGCGACCCGCTCGCCCGGGGCCACGATGTCGTCGCCGAGTGCCTCGGCGAGGAGGGCGAGCGCGGTGATCGGCGTGCGTAGGTCGTGCGAAACGGCGGCGACCAGATGCCGGCGCGCGGCATCGGCCACGTCGCGGGCGGCCTCCTCGGCGGCGAGGCGCGCGATCATCGCGTTGGCCGCGGCAGCGAGTTGGGCGAGCTCGTCGCTCGCCCCGGTCTCGATCTGGATGTCCCGCCGGCCCTCGCCAACCGCCTCGAGCCCATCGCGGACCGCCTCGACGTCGCGGAGCACGCCGGCGGCGAGCAACCGGGCGGCGAACACGGCGATCATCCCGTTGAACGCGAGCACCAGACCGATCACGAGCGCGTCCCGCGCCGAGACGAACATCAGGACGACGAAGACGGCGACCGAGAGCAGCATCTGGCCGACGGCAATCGCCACGGCCACGCTGAACTGGCGACCGAGCATGCCCACGCGCCGGCGCCCGGTCGCGGCCGCGTGGGCCGCGACCATGGCCCCGGCCGCCACGGGAAGCCAGAGCCCCACGGCGAATGCGGCGTCGCCGGCCGAGTCGACCTGCCACAGGAGCATGAACAGGGCAGCGGCACCCGCAGCCACGACCGCGAACGATCGCCCGCGGGTCATGGCTGGAAGCGGTAGCCGACGCCCCAGACCGTCTGGATGTAGCGCGGCTCGGCCGGGTCGAGCTCGAGCTTCGCCCGCAGCCGCCGGATGTGAACCGTGACCGTCGAGGTGTCCGTGTAGAAGGAGTACTGCCAGACCGCGTCCATCAGCTGGTTGCGCGAGAAGACCTGTCCCGGATGGCGCGCGAGGTGGAGGAGCAGATCGAACTCCCGCTGGGTCAGGGCGATCTCGGCCGCGCCGACGTGGACCCGGCGGCCGGCCGGATCGATCAGCAGGTCGCCACAGGCCAGCGCCGCCTGAGCCTCGGGCGAGGTATCCATGCGGCGCAGCACCGCGTCGACACGGGCGACGAGCTCGAGCGGCGAGAACGGCTTGACCACGTAGTCATCGGCTCCGAGGCGCAGCCCGATCACCCGGTCGGACTCGACGCCCTTGGCGGTCAGGAGGATGACGGCCACGCGTGCGCGGTTCTGATCGCGGATCCGCCGCATCACCTCGAGGCCGTCGATCCCGGGCAGCATCAGGTCGAGCACGACGAGGTCGGGGCGCCGGGCCGCGACCTGCTCGATCGCCTCGAACCCGTCCCGGGCCACGCGGGTCTCGTAGCCGGCCCGCACCAGGTAGCGCGAGACGACCTCGGCGATCGTTGGCTCGTCGTCGACGACCAGTACCGACCCGCGGATGTGGCCTTCGGAGGAGGCGGCCGGCTGGCCGGTCGCGCGCGTGGCCATGCCGGCGATTGTGGCAGTCGCCGCGATTGCGGCCGCGCTGGCGCCCGTCAAGTTCACCGACTGTTCAGGCGCCGCCGGCGGACATCGGCCCATCGTCGCCGGGCCCGCAGACGGGCGAGGACGTAACCGGCCGCGCCGGCGGCGAGCATGATGCCGCTGGCGGTCAGCCAGCGACCCAGGAAGGCGTCGCTGGTCATCCCGCTCGCCTGGCGGTAGACCGATCCGCCCCAGCCGAGGATGAAGGGCGCGAACACGAGCAAGAGCAGGCCGCTGAGGAGGGCCGGGACGCGGACGTATGGCGTCCACGCGGCCGGACGTCCCCGACTCGCTCCCCGCAGGACGCGCCGGTCGAGCAGTGAGTAGACCGGGAGGAGTACGAGGTCGTGGACGACAACGGCCCCGAGGAACCAGGCGACGATGTGCGCGGAGGCCTCGCCGGGCGCGAACCAGCCCGAGATCGCGAGCCCGGCGAGGGCGAAGCTCGCGGCCAGGAGAAGGAGCTGTCCCGCGCCGGGGAGACGACCCCTCATCGAACCTCGGCCGGTCGGAAGTCGAGCGCGGCCACCCACTTCGTGCAATGGACCCCCGGGGCAGCCGGGACGATCAGACGGGCCGGATAGCCGTGGTCGAGTGAGAGGTCGGCGCCGTTGACGCGGAGCGCCAGCATCGCCCGGGGGTCGGCGACCTGGCCCGAGCCGAGGGTGGCCACCGCGTACGCGCCGTTCCGCTCGATCGACTGCGCGTCGAGGGTGAGCTGGCCGTGCCCGCCGACCAGGGCGGCGATGTCGGCCAGCCGCACGCCACTCCACCGCTGGGTGGTCGACCAGCCCTCGACGCAGGCGATCGGAAGCGCGTGGCTGCGCTGGGGCATGGCGAGCAGCGCGGCGCGGCTCAGCGAGGCCGAGCGGTCGCCGAGCCTGACCTGGAGACGCCAGCCGGCTCCGACCTCCGCGGCGGAGATCTCCGCCACCGAGGCCGTCCGGTTGACCGGAAACCCGTTGGGTCCGGAGCCGGCGCGGCCGCGCGGGGCGAGGAAGGCGAGCCGGCGCAGAGGCCCTCCGATCGACTGGCCGGCGCCCTGGACGAAGAGGAGGGCCGAGCCGGCGCCGACGGCGCCGAGGAGGGCCCGCCGCGACATCGTCGGCGCGTCCGGCGAGACGGCGACGAGACCGTCGGCCAGCCCGTCGCGGGGCTCGGGTCGGGTCTCGGCCAGGCCTTGTCGCAGCGGCGCGATCAGGCCCCGGGTGCGGAGGGCCCTTCGCATCGTGCCGAAGTGGAGACCGACGTGGGCGGCGACCGCGGCGACGAAGACCCACGCACCGTCGTAGTGCGCGTCGGCGAAGGAAAACCTGAACGCGTACTGGTTCTGGATGTTGAGGATGCCGGTGACCAGTTCGAACAACGTGCTGCCGACGAGCAGGGCGCTATTCAGCCGGAGGACCACGTGGGTCGGGCTCAGCGCCGGTGGCCAGGCGAAGAGCCGGGGGACGACCGACCAGAGCTTGGCCAGGACGATCGGGGTCACCGCCAGGCCGACGCTGACGTGGGCGCCCTGGTTGAGCGCGTAGAGCCACGACGGATGGGTCGGCCAGGGGAACAGGTAGAAGTCGAGCGGGCCGAGGGCGCGGCCGTTCGCGTTGGCGCCGAGCCGCGGGTCGTAGGCGGCGTTCGAGAGGAACCCCGTCGCGGCCACGACCGACATCCCACCCAGCAGCGCTGCGCCGAGGACCGCGGTGAGCCACGGCCCGCGCAGCGGGCTGCGCCAGAAGGCGGCGCGGAAGGGGCCGGGCGGGGAGGGTCTTGGAGCGGCCATCGACTCGCGAGACTGCCACACGCGGCTCGCCGTCCGGCCCGGGAGGACTCGCCCGTAAGGCTCTGTTCACCGCCCCGGACGGGCGACTTCCCGGTGTGGAGTTCAGGGTCTGGTAATGGGTGCGCCGGCCGTAGCCGCCTATGGTGCTGGGCGTGCCCGACGTGGTTCTCCCGGTCCTCGACGAGGCGCAGGCCCTTCCCTGGGTGCTCGGGCGGATGCCGGGTGGCTTCAACCCGATCGTGGTCGACAATGGCTCGCGGGATGGGTCCGGCGCGCTCGCCGCCCGCCTCGGCGCCCAGGTCGTCACCGAGCCCCGGCGGGGATTCGGAGCAGCCTGCTACGCCGGGCTGCTGGCCGCGCGCGCGCCGGTCGTCTGCTTCATGGACGGGGACGGGGCGCTCGATCCCCGTGACCTGACCCGGGTGGCGCTCCCCATCCTCGAGCACGAGGCCGAACTCGTGCTCGGGGCCCGCGTACCGGTCGACGCCCGGGCCTGGCCGCTGCACGCGCGGGCCGCGAACCGGGCCCTGGCGCTTGAGCTCCGTCGGCGGGCCGGCCTGCGGCTGCGCGACATCGGGCCGATGCGCGCCACTCGCCGGGAGCCGCTCCTCGCCCTCGGCCTGGTCGATCGCCGCTTCGGCTGGCCGCTCGAGATGGTCCTCCGCGGCGCCGCCGCGGACTGGCGCGTCGTTGAGGTCGAGGTCTCCTACCGGACCCGGGTCGGCGGCCGTTCGAAGGTGACCGGGTCGCTGAAGGGCACCCTGCGCGCCGTGCGCGACATGGGCGAGGCCCTCGTGAGCACATGACTTTGACGCTCGCGATCATCGCCAAGGAGCCGATCCCGGGGCACGCGAAGACGCGCCTCTGCCCGCCGCTGTCGCTTGCACAGGCGGCGGGGCTCGCCGGCGCGGCGCTCGCCGACACGCTGGCCGCCGTCGCCGCGACCCCGGCCGACCGCCGCGTGCTCGTCCTCGCCGGCCGGCGCCCGACCTGGCTGCCGGTGGGCATCGAGGTGATCGCGCAGCGCGGCAACGGCCTCGACGAGCGCCTGGCCAACGCGTTCGCCGACCTCGCTGGGCCGGCGCTCGTGATCGGCATGGACACCCCACAGGTCGGGCCGCGAACCCTCGCCGCCGGCCTCGCCCGGCTCCGCCGGGCCCCGGCCGTCCTCGGACCCGCCGAGGACGGCGGCTACTGGGCGATCGGCCTGCGCCATCCCGACCCCCGGGCCCTGATCGGGGTCCCGATGAGCTCGAGCGGAACCCTCGCCGCCCAGCGCACGCGCCTGGAGGGGCTCGGGCTCGCCGTCGAGGAACTCGAGACGCTGCGCGACGTCGACACCTACGCGGATGCGCTCGTCGTGGCCGGTGCCGCCGCCGACACCCGATTCGCGGCGCGTCTCGCGGCGATCGGGCCGGTCAGGGCTGCCGCATGACGCCGGCGGTCGCGGTCGCCCGGCGGTTTCCCCCCGCGATCCAGCCCGCACCCGGGGCGGTGGCGGGCGCCGCGGCGCGGACCCGGCTGGAGCCCGACGAGCTCTATGCTCGCGGGCTCGACGCAGGCCGCATGTACCTCCGCGGCGAGGACGGCCGGCGGCGCCCGGCGGCGATCGCCCGCTGGCTCGGGCCCCTCGACCCCGCCGACGAGTGCGCCCTCGACCTGGTCGGCGGACCCGTGCTCGACGTCGGCTGCGGCCCCGGCCGCCACGTGCTCGCGCTGGCCCGGCGCGGGATCTACGCCCTCGGCGTCGACATCGCTCCGGCGGCGGTTCGTCACGCCCGAGAACGGGGGGCGAGCGCCGTGCTCGGGTCCGTGTTCGATCCGGTGCCCGGGTCCGGTGGATTCGCGACGGCGCTCCTCCTCGACGGGAACATCGGCATCGGCGGCCACCCCACCGCCCTCCTCATCCGGCTCCGCGGTCTCCTGCGCCCGGACGGCTCGATCGTCTGCGAGGTCGACCCCCCGGGAGCACCGACCCGGTGCGAGCTCGTGGCACTCGAGGACGCCGCCGGCGCCCGGAGCCGCTGGTTCGCCTGGGCCCGGGTGAGCATCGACGGGATCGGGGTGATCGCCGAGCAGGCGGGATTGGGGCTCGACGCTACCCGGGAAGCCGAGGGTCGCTGGTTCGCCGTGCTGAACGCAGATGCCACCCGGCGCGTCCAGCAGGCGGCGGCTTGACCGGCGCATCCGGTGTCGTGTCGGCAGCGCCTGCCCGGCGGCGGCCGGGGGCTCCGCCGGCGCGGAAGGTGGCCGCCGGGGCGCGGGCGAGCGCCGCCGCCGCCAGGATCGGACTTCTCGTGCTGGCGGGCACGGGCGCCTGGCTCGCGTTCGCGGCGGCCAGCGACGGCGCGATCGTCGATACGAGCTCGGCCGCCGAACCCGACTGGGCCCGCGGGCTCCTCCCGGCCGGGCTGCCCGGGCTGAACGACGTATCGCTCAGCCTGCTCCTCCTGGCCATGCTCGCCGGGTACGCCGCGGCGGTCGTCTGGGCCGGGACCCTTCCGGAGCGCCCGACGTTTGGCGTCCTCCTCGGCCTGATCGTGCTGTTCGGACTGGCTCCGCCGCTCCTCTCCTCCGATGTCTTCGGCTACGTCGCCTACGCCCGGCTCGACGTTCGCCACGCCATCAACCCCTACCTCCACGGGCCGATCGCGGCGCCGCACGACGCGGCCCTTCCGCTCGTCCACTGGCGCCATGCGGCCTCGCCCTACGGCCCGTTGTTCACCCTCCTAAGCCTGCCCGCCGGCGCCGTCTCGATCGCGGCCGCGGTCTGGTCGGTCAAGATCGTGACCACGCTCGCCTGCCTGCTCGCGGTGCTCATGGTCGCCCGCGCCGCTCCGGCCTACGGACGCTCGCCGCTGCGCAGCGCACTCCTCGTCGGCGGCAACCCGCTCCTGCTGGCCTACGGGGTCGGCGGGGCGCACAACGACATACTGGTCATGGCAGTGTCCGCGGCGGCGATCCTCCTGCTCGCCCGCGAGCGCCGCCCGATGAGCGGGGGGGCCGCCCTCGTCCTGGCCACCGGCCTGAAGGTGACCGGCGGCCTCCTCCTGCCGTTCGCCTTGGCCGCGAGCGCCGAGCGGAGGCGGTTCACCGCCGGCGCCGTCGCCGCCGGGCTGGTCGGGCTCGCCCTGACCGTCGCCGTGTTCGGAACCGAGCTCGGCGGGACGATCGGTCGGATCGCCACCGACCGTGCATTCGCCGTGCCCTGGAGCGGCCCGTACGCCGTCGGACGGCTGCTCGGCACCGGGCTGACGGGCGGCGTGCGGGTCGGGTGCACGGCCGCCGCGCTCGCGTGCGCCGGGGCATGCCTCTGGTGGGTTCACCGGGGCGCCGACTGGCTCGGCATGGCTGCCGCCGCCGGGCTCGCCGTGATGTGCGCGATCCCGTCGCTCACCCCGTGGTACGTCGCCTGGGTACTCCCAGCCGCGGCGCTCGCGCGGAGCCGATGGGTCCCGGCGGCCATGGTCTTCGCCACCGCCCTGATCCTCTTCACCCGGCTGCCGATCCTCGGCTTCGCCGCCTACTGACGGCGAGGTGCGGTCATGGCCGCAGGGGAGCCCGGGCGAATTCGGCCATTCCGTCCGCGAAGTCCTCCGTCGCGGTGAAGCCGAGCACGCGGCGGGCGAGCTCGGCCCCGGCGAACACGTGCCGCACGTCGGCCCGGCGGAACTCGCCCGTGATCCGCGGCGGCGGCGACCCGGGGCCGGCGGCGGCGCTCAGCGCCGCTGCCACCTCGCCGACGGTCCGCGGCCGCCCGGAGGCTACGTTGTAGGCGCCCGGAGCGCCCGCGCCGAGCGCGAGCACGTTGGCCCGGGCGACGTCCCGGACGTGGACGAAGTCGCGCAGCTGGCGGCCGTCCTCGAAGACGCTCGGCGGACGTCCGGCGGCGAGCGCGCTCGCGAACAGCGATGCGACCCCGGCGTAGGGGGTGTCTCGTGGCATCCCCGGGCCGTAGACGTTGTGGTAGCGGAGCATGGTCACCGCGACACCTGTCTCGCGGCTGAACGCCCGCAGGAGATGTTCCTGGTGCACCTTGGTCGCCGCGTAGACGCCGCGCGGCTCGAGCGGGGCGTCCTCCTCGATCGCCTCCGGTGTCAGGGTCCGGCCGCAGGCCGGGCAGCCTGGATCGAAGCGACCGGCGGCCAGGTCGGCCAGGTCGCGCGGAGCCGGCCGAACCCGGCCGTGGTCGACGCAGCGGTAGGCGCCCTCGCCGTACACGACCATGCTGCTCGCGTGCACCACGGGACCGGCGTGGCCCGCCGACACGAGCTCGCGGAGGAGCACGGCCGTGCCCAGGTCGTTATGGGACGCGTAATCCGCGATCTCCCCGATGTCCCGCCCCAGCCCGACCATCCCCGCCTGATGGCAGACGGCGTCCACGCCGACCAGCGCGCGGCGGACCGTCTCGCCGTCGCGGACATCCCCTACGACCATCTCGGCGCCGTCCGGGGGCCGCGGCGCCGTCCGGTGCACGGCGGGGAGGAGCACGTCGAGGATGCGCACCTCGCGTCCCTCGGCGAGGAGCGCTCGGACCACGTGCGATCCGATGAAACCGGCGCCACCAGTCAGGAGGACCACAGCGCACCCGCCATCACACGTCAGTTGCGGCGCGCCACATCCGGAGCCGGGGCGAAGCCGCCGTCGTCCGCATCCCAGCGAGCATGACGCGAGATCCTACTTGCCGACCTTCGCGTCGGCCACGGTCCCGCAGCAGGGACCTGACGGCGACCGCTGGGCAACCCGGTCCTGCCCGCCGGATCCGGTCCTCGCGCGGCCTCGAGGGCGGATCAGGGCGAGCGGGCTAAACTCGCTGTATGTCAATCAAGCATCCCGTCGAGCGGGGAGGCAGCGATCGACGGCGGCCGTTCGACCGGTTCGCCCAGCGCGCAACCCACTTCGCGAGCTCGGGGCTCTTCTTCGGGTTCTGCGTCATCCTCGTCCTCGCCTGGGTCGGCGGGTACGTGTTCGGGGCGGGCAGCGCCTACGAGCAGGCCACGGGGACCGCGCTCACCGCCTTGACGCTCCTCCTGATCGCGCTCCTCCAGAACGCCGAGCTCAGGGCCGAGCACGCGATCCAGGCCAAGCTCGACGCTCTGGCCACCGCGATGCTCGAGGGCATACGCGAGGAGGGCACCGACGCCGACGCCATGCTCGAGCAGGCAATTGGCCGAGAAGAACGCGTCTGACCGGTCGGGGTCCGCCCCCGGGATCGATGCGCTCGGGCCGGCGCCCGCGGACGATCTCGACCTCGCGGCGATTCGGCGGGACCTCGAAGCCCGCCGGGAGCGGACCGCGCGCCGGGTCGCCGCCCTGGCCGCCCGCCCGGAGCGGGGCAGCGCCCAGGGCTTCGGCAAGCGGATCGGCGACGGGACGGTCGAGGCGATCAGCCGCCTGACCGAGATCGGCGTCGGTGACTCGCTCGAGCGAGCGCTGATCCGCACCGAGCGAGCACTGGCCAAGCTCGAGGAGGGGACCTACGGTTCGTGCGACCGCTGCGGCCAGCCGATCGCCCGGGCCCGTCTCGCGGCCCTGCCCGAGGGAGTCCTGTGCCTCGCCTGCGCGGCCGCCGACCGGCCGCGCCCGCCGCGGCGCCGCTGAGCCCTCACGCCACGATCGCGTCGGCCTCGATCTCGACGAGCAGGTCCGGATCGATCAGACGGCCGACCTCGACCATCGACGTCGCCGGTCGGATGTTCCCGAAGACCTCGCCGTGGACTCGGCCGACCTCTTCCCAACGGCCGATGTCGGTCACGTAGATCCGCGTCCGGACGACGTCCTCCAGCCGGGCGCCCGCCTCGATCAGAGCCTGCTCGATCCGCCGGAGCGCCACCCGGGTCTGGGCACCGATGTCATCCGCGCCGATCGCCCCGCCCCCGTCGGCGGCAGTTGTCCCGGAGACCGAGATCCAGGGACCCACGCGTACGGCCCGGGAGTAGCCGACAATCGGCTCCCAGGCGGCTCCCGAGGACACGAGCAGGCGGTCGAGCATGGCCCCAATGATCCCATCCGCCGCGTCGGCGAGGCGTCCAGTACGCCTGGCGTCGGCGCGGGCTCCCGTGATAGGCTCGAAGTCAGCGATCGAGTCCGCGACGGTCTCGCCTGCCGCCGGAAAAGAAGAGGACGAGCAGCGCCCGTCAGGCGGGCCGCGGGCCGGACTACTTCTCGTAGGTCAAGCATCACCGTCACGAGGAGCAGTCCCGATCCCGCCCACCAAGATCAAACCCGCTGCGACCGCCGAGCCGCGCGATCGCGCGATTCCCGCGGGCGTCCGGCCCCCGGCGGTCCCGCCCACCCGGCCCCGGATCCGTCGGTCGCTCCCGGCGTCAGGCCGATGGAGAACGAGATGGCCGACCGGGTGGCCAACGCCGTCGTCACCGTCGTCCCCTTCCTCCTCCTGTTCGTCGCCGGCTGGCTCGCCTGGGGCGGCCTCCTCCACTGGCAGGACCTCGTCGTCATGGCCGTGACCTACCTGCTGACCGGGCTCGGCGTCACCGTCGGCTACCACCGGTTGTTCACCCACCGGAGCTTCAAGACCGGCAAGGCGGTCCGCGTGGCGCTCGGCGTCCTCGGGTCGGCCGCGATCGAGGGCCCGGTGATCGAGTGGGTGGCCACCCATCGCCAGCATCACCGCTTCTCCGACCGCACCGGCGACCCCCACAGCCCCCACGTCGGCCACGGCGACGGCTGGCGGGGTGCCCTGCGCGGTCTCGTCCACGCCCACGTCGGCTGGACCTTCCGCGGCGTCGACCGCGCGAGCAGCACGCACTACGCGCCCGACCTCCTCGCCGACCCGGTCGTCTGCTTCGTCGACCGGTGGTTCCCCGTCTGGCTCCTGGCCGGCCTCGCCTTCCCGGCCCTGCTCGGGCTCGTCATGACCTGGACGGCGGCCGGCGCCCTGACCGGCTTCCTCTGGGGCGGGGCCGTCCGGGTGTTCTTCCTCCACCATGCGACCTTCTCGATCAACTCGATCTGCCACTTCTTCGGCCGGCAGCAGTTCAACACGAACGACCACTCGCGCAACGTCTCGTGGCTCGCCCTGCCGACGCTCGGCGAGGCATGGCACAACAACCACCACGCCTTCCCGACCTCGGCCCGCCACGGTCTCGGCCGCTGGCAGCCCGACCCGTCGGCCGCCGTGATCCGCGGCCTCGAGCTCACCGGGCTCGCCTGGGACGTGGTCCGCATCTCCCCCGAGCGCCAGCAGGCCAAGGCACTCGGCGGCCGCGCCACCGCCTGACCGGGCGACCGGGCCCCGGCCGACTGCGTCAGCCGCTGTGCGCAGCCAGCCAGTTTTCAATCGCGGCGACCCGCTCCTCCAGAGCAGCCAGGCGCTCGGCCCCCACCCCGACCGGGCCGGTCGCCGGCGCGGACGGGTCGGGGGCGTCCGGGCCCATCAGCTCGCCCTGGTCGGCGACCAGCTCGCGGGCCTGCGCCACCTGGGCCGCCGCCGCCGCGGTCTGGTAGCGGATCAGGCGCGGCGACTGGGCGTCGGCGTCGATCGGCGAGTCGAGACCGTAGTGGGCGAAGAGGGCGCCCTCCTCCTCGGCCGTCAGCTGGCCGTCCGGGTCGACGTTCGGCGCGCGCTTGATCTCGTCGGCCGGGTAGGCGACGCGGATGTGGTCGCGGGACATGCTCGCCCCGGTCAGCGGGACGAACGACAGGCGGCGGCCGAAGAGGCCGGTCTTCACGCAGGCGAACCCCGGGCTGTTGGCGTGGCGGTCGTAGTAGATCTCCTCGAGCCGGCCGACCCGACGATCCTCGGGATCGAGCACGTCCTGGCCGCGCCACTCGCTGATCCGTTCGATGTCGAACATCGGGCTCCCTTCGGTGGATCGGGTCTCATCAGCGGCTACCCCCCGGCCGGCGAGGTCAATCGGCCGGCTCAGTCGTAGGCGATCGCCGAGAGCACGTCCAGGCGCGAGGCCCGGCGAGCGGGGAGGACGGCGGCGAGGACGCCGAGGGCCGCGGTCAGGGCGGCGACGCCGATCACGGCCGGGACCGGGACGGCGAACTTGAGGCCCTGGTCCTGGAGCGAGGCGGTCACCACCCCGGCGAAGAAGAGCCCGAGCACCACGCCGAGGGTTCCGCCGATCGCCGCGGTGATCACGCTCTCGTAGCGGACGATCCGCCGGAGCGTCCGGCGCGAGGCGCCGAGGGCGCGGAGCGTCCCGAGCTCGCGACGGCGCTCGTGGATCGAGAGCGTGAGGGTGTTGACGATCCCGAACAACGAGACGAACACGCTGATCGCGAGCAGGGCGTAGAAGAGGTAGAGGATGCTGTTGAGGCTCCCGGCCTCGACGTCCTTGAGCTGCTGCTCCGACCGCGCCCGGGCCTCCGGGAAGGCGGCCAGGGCGTTGTTGATCCGCCGGCCGACGAGCGCCGTGTTCGCGCCGGGCACGAGCTTGACCAGGATGCGCCGGACGCGGAGCTCGTGGAAGAGGTGGTCGAAGGTGGGCAGGGCGACGCTGTAGCCGCCGAGGAGGGCCCGGTCGCTGTAGATGCCGCGTACCGTCAGCTCGGTCTGCTGGCCGGCCGGCGTGGTCACGACGAAGTGGCTGTCGACCTGGAGGTCGGCCCGCTTGGCGAGGTCGTGCTCGACCAGGGCGCCGTTCGGTCCGAGCAGGCCGAGGAGCGAGTCGTCGCCGTCGACCCAGCTGAAGCGGTAGAGGTTGCCGAGCGTCTGGGTGTCGATCCCGTTGACGCTCTGGGTCCCGGCCCGCTCGACCTGGGAATCCGAGCGCTTGAGGACGGACACGAACTCGACCCCCGGCACCCGGGCCACCGCCGTCGCCGTGGCCTGGGGAATCGGGGAGAACCCGTCCTGGTTGGTCACGGCCAGGTCGCCGGCAAAGCTCCGGGCGACGACGTCGCGGATCGCGGTCCGGGCCTCGGAGGCGAAGATCGTCACGAACAGGACGAGGGCCAACCCGACCATCAGGGCAGCCGCCGTCGCCGCCGTCCGCGCCGGATTGCGAGCGGCGTTCTCCCGGGCCAGGCGCCCGGTCAGGGCCGTGCGCTGCTCGAGCGGCCAGCCGGCGATCCGGGCGGCGGCTGGGACGAAGCGGGGGGTGAGCACGGCGAGGCCGACGGTCAGGGCGATCGCTCCCGCGGCGGTCGTCGCCACCGCCGACCCGCTGGCCAGGCCGTTGAAGGTCAGCCCGACCCCGATCGCCACGACGGCGAGGGCGAGCCACGGGAGGGCCGGGGCCAGGCGCGAGCCGGGCAGCCTCACGCCCTCCCGCATCGCCGCGAGCGGCGGCACCCGGGTGGCGCGGAGGGCGGGAACGAGCGAGCTGATCAGGGTGGCCGTGATGCCGACCACGATGCAGACGAGGACGGTCCGGAGCTCGAGCACCGGACCGGTCGACGGGAGGCGCAGGCCGATGGCGTCAAGGACCGAGCGGATCGCCCCGGCCAGGCCGTAGCCGAGCACCGTGGCCAGGAGCGACCCGGCCACGCCGATCGTCAGGCCCTCGACGAGAACCGAGGTCAGGAGCTGGCGGCGGGTCGCGCCCAGCGTACGGAGGAGGCCGAGCTCGCGGGTCCGCTGGGCGACGGTGATCGAGAAGGTGTTGAAGATCACGAACGCCCCGACGAAGACGGCGATCAACCCGAAGGCGAGGAGCGCCTCGGTCAGGAAGGAGAGCTGGTTGAAGATCCGGTCGGTGTCCTGGCGGGCCTGCTCGGTCGCCGTCCGGACGACGAGCCGCGCCCCGAGGAGGGGGGTGATCTCGCGGACGAGGGTGGCCGGGGCGACACCCGGGCGGCCGGCGACGTCGACGAAGTCCACCCGGCCGGGCTTGAGGAAGACGCGCTGGGCGGCGGCGAGATCGAAGGCGAGCAGGGTGGTCCCGAGCCGCGACGCCCCGCCGAAGCGCATCAGGCCGACGATCTTGAACGGCCGCGCCGGGCGGAGGGTGGCGACGGTGATCCGCTGGCTGAGGTGGTAGTGCTCGAGCGCGGCGGTGTCGGCGTCGACCAGGATTTCGTGGGGCCGGCGAGGCTCGCGTCCGGCGACGATCTTGATCGCCTGGAACGGCGGGCCGACGTAGGAGAAGGCCCGGGTCCCACCGGCGCCGACGTGGACGATCGACCCGTTGGGCCGGACGATCGACGCCGTGTCGGCGATCTCCCCCTGCGCCCGCTCGACGTCGGGAAGCTTCTGGATCTTGGTGAGGATCGCCGCCGAGACGGTCGGCGCCTGGGTGCTCGAGTCGAGCGGGGCCCGGCCGGAGACGACGACGTCGGCGCCCCGGGCGGCATCGGCGACGGCCCGGGAGACGGCGCGGTTGATCGTGTCGGTGAAGACCAGGGTCCCCGAGATCACCGTCACACCGAGGAGCACCGCCGCCGCCGTGAGGGCCGAGCGGAGCCGGCGGGCCAGCATCCCGCGGAGGGTGACCTTGATCATCGGCCGCGCGGCACCGAGGACTCCGAGACGCGGTCGGGGTTGGGCTTGTCGTCGACGATCCGCCCGTCGGCGAGCGAGACGATCCGGTCGGCGTAGGCGGCGACGAGGGGATCGTGGGTGACCATCACCACGGTCTGGCCGAAACGGTCGACCGCGCGGCGCAGGAGCACGAGCACCTCCTCGCTCGAGACCGAGTCGAGGTTGCCGGTCGGCTCGTCGGCGAAGATCACGTTCGGGCGGGCGACGAGGGCCCGGGCGATGGCCACCCGCTGCTGCTGGCCGCCCGAGAGCTCAGACGGGCGGTGGGAGCGCCGGTCGGTGAGGTCGACCGCCCGCAGGAGGGACTCCATCCACGCGGCCTCCGGCGTCTCGCCGGCCAGGCGCAGGGGCAGGGCGATGTTCTCCTCGGCGTCGAGCGTCGCCATCAGGTTGAAGGCCTGGAAGACGAAGCCGACCTGACGGCGGCGGAGCTCGGTCAGCTCGCCGTCGCCGAGGTCGCCGAGGGCGATTCCCCCGATCTCGACCAGGCCGCTGTTGGGCGGGTCGAGGCCGGCGAGGATGTGCATGAGCGTCGACTTGCCCGACCCGGACGGTCCGGTGATCGCGTTGAAGCTGGCCTGCTCGAAGGTGACCGTCACGCCCCGCAGGGCCTCGACCGCGGCCGGCCCCTCCCCGAAGCGCTTGATCAGGTTGCGCCCGGCGACGGCCGGCTCCCGCGGGGCCGCGTACGGGCGGACGGTCCCCGGGGGCGGCGGGGGACTCGGCTCGGGCGCGGGCGGAGCGGCGGGCGGCGTCTTGCCCCGGAGCACGAGCTGGAGGCGCCAGAGCGCGCGGGCGAGGCGGCCCGGGAGGCGCAGAGGCGACGTGAGGGCCCGGAGGATCCGCCCGCCCGCCGTGGTCGGCGGCGGCGCCGGTTGCCCGCCCCGTCCGCCGAGGCGCTTCCGCCAGCGGCGGGGCGGCCGATCGTGGTGGCCATCGTGGCGCCTGAACCTGAGCATCCCGCGGAACTCCATCAGCCGGGCAGCCTAGTACGCCGAGTCGCTAGCATCGACCGCCGCGCGGCGAGATAGCTCAGTTGGTAGAGCACACGACTGAAAATCGTGGTGTCCCCGGTTCGAGTCCGGGTCTCGCC
>CAWFQO010000029.1:0-110803 GCA_963817865.1 uncultured Solirubrobacterales bacterium
AGGGCGACGCGTACCGTGAGGTTGCGCTGAACGCGCTCGTGCGCGCGGTCCTCTCGGAATGGCTTGAGCAGCGCCGGGGTCTCGCCGCCGAGGGGGAGGCGGCGCTGTTCGTCAGCGTGAAGGGCACCAGGCTCTCGCCGCGTGCCGCGGACTCTGCGGTGCGCCGTCTGGGCGCCGACGCTGGCCTGGCGCTGTCGGCGCATGTTCTTCGTCATACGTGCTTGACCAATCTCGTCAGGCAGGGGGAGGATCTGGTGATGGTCGCTGAGATCGCGGGGCACGTCAGGATCGAGACGACCCGCCGCTACAGCATGCCGTCGAACGCCGACCGGCAGGCCGCGATGGAGCGTCTGGAGGTCGACTTCTGATGCCCGGGTGGCCGTCAGCGGCGGAGCGCCGCGAGCTCGGGGCGTTCCCGGGGCAGACGGGACCGGAGGACGTCAAGGCCTTCTTTGAGCTCTCGCCTGATGATCTGCGGTTCGCGCTCACGCACCGTCGCGAGGCGCGGATCGGCGTTGCGGTCCAGTTGTGCTCGCTGCGCTGGCTCGGGTTCGTCCCGGACGATCTCGTCGAGCTGCCGCAGCCGGCGCTGTTGTCGTTGTGTGAGCAGCTCGAGGTCGACCCCGATGATCTCGCGGTCTACGGCACCCGCGATCAGACGCGCTCCGATCACTTCGTGGCTGTCCGCGACCGCGCTGGCTTCAAGGCGTTCGACAGTGCTGAGCGGGCGCGGCTGGAGGAGTGGCTCGTGCACCGCGCGATGGAGCACGAGCGGCCGAAGGCGCTGCACACGCTCACGTGCGAGCAGCTGCGCTCGAGCCGCATTGTGCGCCCCCCAGTCGACGTCCTCGTCCGACTGATCGGCACCGCGCGGGAGGCCGCGCACACCGCGACATCCGAGGCGCTCGCGCCCCAGCTCAGCCGCCCGGGCCGTCCCGCTGAGCTTGACGGGCTGCTCGACCTGCGGGAACCGGGCGGAGTGACGTGGCTCGAGTGGATCAGGACGCCGGCACCGGACAGCGCGCCCGCGGCGATCGTGGCGCAGCTCGCGAAGTTCGAGCACCTCGGGCCGCTCGGCGCTGAGGGCGTGGATCTGTCGATGCTGGCGCCGGGGCGGGTGCGGATCCTCGCCGCGGACGCCCGGCGCCGCTCGGCGTGGGAGATCGCGCGCCTGTCGCCGATGCGGCGCTACCCACTGCTGCTCGTGTTCATCGCGGAGATGCTCCGCGAGCGCGGCGATGAGCTGATCGATCGGTACTGCTCGGCGATCCAGAACGCCGAGCGGACCGCTGGCAACGCGGTCAAGAAGCAGCGCGAGGAAACGGCCCGCGCCCGCGATCAGCGCAGCAGCCTCGCCGGCACGCTCGCGAGGATCCTGCTGGACGCGATCGACCATGGCGAGGATCCCGTCAGCCGCACGCTGCGCGAAGTTGGCGAGCAGCGGCTACGCGAGGCCGTCGCGGACCCGGGCGCGTTGGCGGTGCCGATTGAGCAGGAACGCCGCGACGCCCTGCATCGACGCCACCAGCACCTTGCACAGTTCGCGCCGGCCGTCATCGCCGCGCTCGACCTGACGGCCAGCCGCGGCTACGAACGACTCCTCCAAGCCGTCGAGCACACGAACGCCAACCGTCACCTGCGGTTGCTTCCCGACGCGCCGCTCGAGGTGCTGCCGGCCGCGTGGCGGCCGTGGACGCTTGACGATCAGAGGCGCCCGGTGCGCACCCGCTACGAAGTCGCGTTGTGGCTCCTGGTCAGGGACGCGCTGCGGGCCCGCGGCCTCTATCGGGCGCGCAGCCACCGCTACGGCGACCCGGCCGGCTGGATGATGCCCCGCGTGCAATGGCAGCGCGAGCGCACCGAGCTCGCCGCGGTGTTCGGCCGGCCCCTGGACGGCGCGACGCGCCTCGCCGAGCTTGAGGCCACGCAACGCCAGCTCGTCCGCCGGCTCCAGGCGGGCTTCGACGCGCGGGAGCGGGTGCTGTTCGACGGCCGGAAGATCATCGGCGAGCCGCCCAGCGACCAGCGCGTCGAGAAGCCCGCCGTGGCCGGCGTCGTCCACGGCATGCTGCCACTGGTCGAGATCGCGTCGCTGGTGATCGAGACGCACCACGACATCGGTTTCCTCGACGAGCTCCAGCACCGCGGCGGCTCGGTCGCGCGCAGCGCCGCCCGCCTCGGGCAGCTCGTCGCGGTCCTCCTCGCGGACGCCAGCGGGATCGGGTTCGCGCGGATGGCCCAGGCATCCGGGTTCACCGAGAAAGAGATGCGCGACGCGGCCGCCCGCCACTACACCCCGGAGAACCTCGCCGCCGCGAACGCGAGGGTGCTCGAGCGGCTGCGGCTGCTGCCGCACCGATGGATCCTCGACGAGCTGCTGACCACCTCAGACGGGCAGCGCTGGGAGACGATCGGCAAGAGCCCGATCGCCGGATACGCCGCCCGCTACGTCGGCTACCGCAAGCGCATGTTGACCTGGCTGTTGTGGCTGACCGGCCAGTACGGCCACTTCGGCGGGAAAGTAATCCCGGTCACCGAACACGAGGCGTGGCACACCCTCGACGCGCTCGTCCTCCTCGACACCCCGAACATTCAGCACACCAGCGACACGCACGGCGCGACCGAGCTCGTGTTCGCGATCTTCGACCTCCTCGGCTGGGACTTCGTTCCGCGCATGGACGACCTCGCCGACCGCCGCCGCTACCGACTCGGCGACCCCCAACCCGAGATCGCTGCCGACCAACTCCTCGCCCACCGCGGCCGGCCCGAAGTGATCATCGAGCAGTACCAGGAGCTACAGCGGATCGCCGGCTCGATCAAGCGCGGCTGGATCGTCCCCAGCCTGCTGATCAGCCGCATGGCGACCGACCCCAGACCCGACCGCACCGGCAGGGCACTGCGCGAATACGGGCGGATCGTGGAAACGAACTTCATCCTGCGCTGGGCCGGCGACCCCGTCCTGCGCCGACGCGCGCACGGCGCGCTGAACCGGCACGAGAACTCCAACGCCCTGCACCGCGCCGTCAGCTACGGCAACCGCGGACGCGTCCGCGCCCGCGACCCCGAAACCGTTCAGCGCCAGTTCGAGAGCCGGCGCCTGATGGCCAACCTCATCGTCTACTGGAACGCCCGCTACATGACGCTCGCGTTCAGCCAACTCGACCGCCTCGGCTGGAAGCTCCTCGACCACGAGGTAGCCCAGGTCCACAACGCCCACCACGAGCACATCAACATGTACGGCCGCCACGACATCGACCTCCGAACCGGGCCACGCAAAGGCAAACACCGGCCGCTACGCCAACCGCCCCAACTCCGGCTCCCCGCGACAAGTCAAGCGACTAACGCGACGGCGACTAACGCTTAGCGTTGCCTGCTCCGTAGATCGCGGCCACCGTGTTCTACAGCCTAAAGCCCTGCAAACAGCAGCTATCTGCCTCCAGGCTGCGGAGTTGCCCGCAGGCAATATCTCGTCCGGCCGGCGTCTCACGGCCGCGGCGACTAACGCTAACCGTTGGATTTCGCAGAGTTGTGGTCGGAACCCCCTTTCGCTCGATGAGCGCCTATTCGCGGTCATGTTCTGGCGAGACGACAAGTGGGTCCGCGAGTCGCTGCGCGACCGCATCAGGGCCTTTCGCGCCGGCTCCGAATCTGTCCCTCAGCTGGAGCTCTCCGTCGAGATGACGCAGCCACCGGGCCTTGCGCGGATTGTCGCTGACCTCGCGCGCGTCACCGTCCCGCCAGCGGTGTTCATTGGGCCGCCCAAGCGACGCGAACAACACCCGCTCACCCTCAACCAGGGCGGCGTGCCGGGCGAACTGGAGCGCCAGCAGCGACTTGCCCATCGACGGTCTCGCGGCGATCACATACAGCCGGCCGTCCTGGAGCCCACCGAGGAGCCGGTCGAGGGCGGCGATGCCGGTCTGGAGGCCCGGGATCGTGCGGTCGTTCTGGCTGGCGAGCCGGAGCCGCTCGAGCTCGTCGCTGACGGCCTGCTCAAGCGTGCTCTGCCGCCCGGTCAGCCGCTCAGCCCGCAGCGCGAACACGAGCCGCTCCGCGTGCTCAACGAGATCCTCGCCGTCGTGGCGGCGCGCCGCGATCTCGCCCTGAATCTCATACGTGGCTACCAACAACCCGCGGGAGATCGCGAGATCACGGACGATCGTCGCGTACCGAAGCACGTTCGCGACATTCGGGACGGTGCCCGCCAGAACATCGACCGCCACCTCTCCCCCCGCCGCCTCGAGCTTCCCGCTGCGCGCCACTGATCAACCACGGTCAGCTTGTCAACCGGCTAACCGGCGTGAAGCAGCGCGCACATCGCCGCGTAGATCAGGCTGTGCCGCTCCCGGTAGAAATCGTCCTCGCGCAACCCCACCTCGAGCGCCAGGTGCTGCATCACCCGGCCGCTCAACAACAACGCCCCCAGCACGCTCTCCTCCGCCTCAATGTCATGCGGCGGCACCAACCCCCCCCCGCCCACCGCGGTGGACTTCCCCCGGTTTCGTGGACTCCTAACGTGAGGCGCCTTGTGGCGTTTCAGGAAGGACGGTCTTGCGATGCTGTGCGACGTCGAGGTCGTGCTCCTCGCCACGATCATCGAAGCGAACGTCCCGCAACAAACGATCGCGCTGCGAGCTCGGGGTGTTCGCGACCGATCCCATGCTCGGGCACATGGAAACAGAACCCCATGGTCTCGACGCCGACGCTCAAATAGCCCGCTGCTCAGCACCCAGTCGGTCAGGCTGAGCGACCTGGGGCGCTGCGAAGACGCCCCACCGCCATCGACGAGGTCGTCGCCCCGAGCGGGGAACACCTCGCAGATCGGGGGGTTCCACGTCAACTTCGCGCATGCTCGCACAAATAATCGAGACGGACCTCTGCCGGTCGGGCTCACGCTCGTCTCGGCGGGGTCGTCGTCCGCATAGTACTCGCGCCGGTTCTCGTAACTTCGAGGAGGGTCCCACGTTCCATGGTCGCGAGTCGGTCGACCGCGATCACCCCGAACGGACGCCCGCTGCGGCGGGCCACTTCATCGTCTAGTCAAGGAGCCACCGATGCCGGACATCGCCTGTCACCTCGCCGTCTGCGAACCCGCGCCGCGCCGTCGCTTCCCCGGCCGGCCGGGGCTCGAGGGGGCCCTGGTCTCGGTCGTCTGCGCCCTCGGCGTGCTGGTCGCCTCGGCGTCCGCCGCCGGATCGCCGCTGCTCGCGTCGACGCCGCTGGCGCCCGCGGTGACGGTCCGCCCGGCACCCGGGACGTCGTTCCTCGCCGGCGTCAGCTGCCCCAGCGGCACCGCGTGCTGGGCTGTCGGCTCGAGCGGGACGGGCACCGGCGTGGTGGTGCCCGTCGACCACGGCACACCTGGCGTCTCCCGATCTGTTCCGGGCACCTATGCGCTGACCGGTGTGGCCTGTCCGCGCCCGACGACGTGCGTGGCTGTCGGCGAGACCTCTGACCCCGAGGGAGAGACGCCACCCCAGGGCGTCGTGGTCGCGATCGATCACGGCGTTCCCGGTGTCGCACAGGTCATCCCGTCGACCTACGTGCTCAACGGTGTCGCGTGCGCGACGACACGTACGTGCCTGGCGGTGGGCGCGAGCCCCACGGGCCAGGGTGAGATCGTGGCCGTGAGCCAAGGCACGGCCGGCCGCGCCCGCGCCGTCGCCGCAACCGACCAACTCCAGGGGGTGGCCTGCCCCACGCCACGCGGGTGCCAAGCCGTAGGCCAGGCCCCCGACCCGACCAGCCAGTCCACCGGCGTGGTGGTCGCGATCCGCGGCGGCCAGGCCGCCGCCGTGCACGCCGTCCCGGGCACGCTCGGCCTCTCCGCGATCGCCTGCTCCACCCCCGCCGCCTGCGAGGCGGCTGGCGACAGCACGACGGGGAGCGGCGCCGTCGTGTCGATCCGCAGCGGCGTCCCGGTCGCACTGCACGCGGTGGAGAACACGATCGGCCTGACCGGCGTGGCCTGCCCGCGCATGGCTACCTGCGACGCGGTCGGCCTGAGCTACCCGGCCCCGGCGGGCGCCGGACGGCTCGTGGTGATCACCAACGGCATCGACGGCCCGACCCAGCAAATCGCGGGCACCCAGAGCCTCGACGGCCTCGCCTGCCCCACCCCGTCGGTGTGCGACGCCGTCGGCTCCGACCCGGCTAACAACGGAGTCGTGGCCACGATCGCCGCGCCGCCCGTAGAGGCCCGCGCCGCCACGCCCCACGCTGCCGTGCTTGCGCCGCCGTGCCCGAGCCGCGAGCCTGCACACGTCCCGGCCAACCCGTGGCCGGCCGCCCAAACCTCGTTCGCCCCCGCCGGGGCCCGCGCGATTCGCCTCTGCCGCTACACAGGCTTCTACGGCCACCCGCGCCTGAGGCTGGCCCGCGCGTCCCTCCATACCGCCCCGAAGTTCGTGGCCAGGCTCCAACGAGCCCTGGACGGCCTTCCGCCTCACGGAATCCAGAACTTCGAGTGCACGCTGAGCGACGGCTCGCTGATCCTCGCGCTCGTCGCCTACCCCGACGGGCATGCCGTGACGATCGCCGTTCCCCCCACCGGCTGCCCCTACGCGACCAACGGTGACCTCACTCGCCGCATCACCTCCCGCCTAGGCGCCCAGCTCGAGCGCCTAACCGGCTTCCCGGGCCCGGTCTACCGCCCTATGACGTAACGCCCTATGACGTAACGCCTACCCAGTTGGCCGGGAGTCGCGCCTACGCGCCTACGGCCCGGCGACCAGCGTCGCTGCGAACCGGGCGGCGAGATCCTCGGCGAGCGCGACGAGCGCCCTGTCCTGCCGCGGGCGCCCGGGCGAGTCTGTCAGTGCCCCGGGCAGGACACGACCGTGGGAACCTGGTCTCTCGCGTGGCACCGGAGAGCTCCAAGTACCATCACGGGCGGACCGCCCTGACGGGAAAGCGGCGAAGCCTACCCTCGACTCGGCGGCGGTCGGCATTTGCCGACCGGCATGCGTGCCCGATGATGAAACGCCTCGTAGGGCGGCGGCCGTGGACAGGCCCCGCCCGAGACCCGCCACATCTCCGGCATCTGCAAAATCCAGCAAACCTCGGCGCTCAGAACGGTGGCGTGACGCGGACCCGAGCACCGGACCAAGACAAGAGGTTGTCGAGTCCCCAGCGGTGATCTATCCTGACCCCGGCCGGGCCTCCCGCGGTCTGGCCGCCGTCGAATCGAGGTACAGGAGCAGACTTTGACAAATTCGAGTCGCAACCGAACCACCGTGGCCCTCGCCTCGGCGGGCCTGCTCCTCGGCTCGCTGGGCGTGGCCGACGGGACCATGGCCGCCGGCCACGGGAAGTCCAAGTCCAAGCACAAGGTCACCGCCCACCAGAAGCATGCCGCGCTCAGGCATCCGATTCCGGCGGGGTGGAACAAGGTGCCCAACAAGCCGACCTGAGCCGAGTTCACGCCCGACCGCCCCGCAAACGGGCCGCAGATCGCCAGCGGCTGGGCGATCTTCGCCTACAACGCTGACACGCTTGCCAACCGGAGCGGCTGAGCAAAACTGGATTGGCCCCTTCGACAAGAGCACCACTCAGCAGAACCAAACGGCCGCGTCATCCCACGACGCGCCCGCGCTACGCAAGAGCTATCGCGCGGCAAGTCGTGAGGTTCAGCCAGGAGGTCGACGCTGGCGGGAAGCGGAGCTCGTCAACGCGCACCGGTTGTCGATCTCCTGCGTTTCTGCCCGCGCGAGCAGTTGGTTGCGACTCCACGGGGATCGATTCGCCGCTGCTTCGCATGCCGGCCCAAGGTGTTCGTGATGCCGCTTGACCGCGATCACGTCGGCTGCTCGCGGCAGGAGACCGGAGTTGCCTAAGACCCCGGCAGATGGTCGCGATCCCCATGACGAGCCGGCCGAGCCCCACGATTAGCAGGACAGGCAAGCTCGGCCCCGCAGCTGCCGGTCGGTCCGCAGCTCGTCCGAGCGGACGAGGTCGCCGTGCCCGGTGGCCGCGGCGCTCCCGACAGCGGCGGCCGGGGAGACGCTCGGCGCGGGCGAGAAACGAGCGGAGCCTCCGGCGCGCCACCCAGCCTACTGCCGCCAATCGCCCCGCACACCCCGGGCTACGGATGGCTGGTTGGCGACGCCCGTCCCCGGGTATGGTGGCCCACGATGCGCTTTCTGATTCGCCGGCTCGGCCCCTGGGGATGGGCGCTGATGGCCCTCCAGGCGGTCATGATCACCCGCCGGCACATCCAGGACACCGCGCCCGAGGATCGCGCTCGCATCCGCGAGCTCGTCCAGAGGTCCGGCGGCCGCCCCGCGAACCTCACCCCGGCTGAGCGCCGCGAGATCCTGCGCACCGCGCAGCGATTGCGCCCCGGCAAGCTCGCCCGCGACCTCGGCGTCGGTGTCATCCGGCCCGGCCGGGCCGCTCGCCGTTCCCGTCGCCGCTGACTGACCCGCCGCCCACCGGCGTCCGCCTGCCCGTAGCCCAGGTCAGGCTGCCGCACCGGCCGCTCTGGTCAGGCTGCCGTACCGGCCCGCTCGGCGCCAAGCCCGGTCTCGGCTCGGACCCGAAGCTCCTCGTAGCGGTCGTCGGCCTCCGGGCGCCCGAGCAGCGTCCCGACGTAGCAGGCGAGGAAGGCCAGGGGGATCGAGACGATCGCCGGGTTGACGATCGGGAACGGGCTCCCCTGACTGTCGGGCCCCGGCCAGACCGGCGGGCTCAGGATGATCAGGGTGATCGAGCTGATCAGGCCGACCCCGACGCCGACGAGCGCCCCGGTCGTGTTGAACCGCCGCCAGGTAAGCGCGAGCAGCAGTGGCGGGAAGTTCGCGCTCGCCGCGACGGCGAAGGTCAGCGAAACGAGGAATTGGATGTTGAAGCCCTTCCCGGCGAGGATGGCCAGGACGATCGCCACCGCGGCCACGCCCACCGCGCCGAGGCGGGCCACGCGAACCTCGTCATCCTCGGACACGTCCCCCCGCCGGACGACGTTGCTGTAGACGTCATGCGCGACCGCACCCGACGCGGCCATCACCAACCCGGCCACCACGGCGAGGATCGTGGCGAACGCGACGGCGCTGATGGCCGCCAGGAAGACGTCGCCCCCGAACGTGCCCGCTCCCCCGCCGAGCTTCTGCGCCAGGAGCGGCGCCGCGAGGTTTCCGCCCTTGCCCGTAGCCTGCTCGCCGGCCGCGCCCGAGGATGTCGCGCGCCCCGAAGCCGACGATCGAGACGAGGACGTAGAAGACCCCGATGACCATGACCGCCCAGCCGACCGACCGCCGGGCCGCCCGCCCGTCCGGCACGGTCAGGAAGCGCATCAGGATGTGCGGCAACCCGGCGGTCCCGAGGAGGAAGGCCAGAGCGGTCGAGACGGTGTCCAGCGGCTTCTTGAAGAACAGCCCCGGCCCGAGAAACGCGGCGCCCTGCTTGGCGTGCCCCGAAGCGCGAGCCATGACCTCGAACGGATTCCAGCTCACCCGGTTGAGGACGAGCCCGGTGAGGACGACCACGCCGGTCATGAGGAGCACCGCCTTGATGATCTGGACCCAGGTCGTCGCGATCATGCCCCCAAAGAGGACATAGGCGAGCATGAACGCGCCGGTGAGGACCACCGCGACCGGGAAGGCGATCCCGGCCAGCGCCTCGAACAGCGCCCCGGCGGCGATCATCTGGGCGACGAGATAGAACCCGACGACGAAGAGCGTCCCGATCGCCGCGGCCGTCCGCGCCGGCCGGGCCCTCAGGCGAAAGGCCAGGACGTCGGCCATGGTGTACTGACCGGCGTTGCGCATCCGCTCGGCCAGGAGGAGGAGAACGGTCACGAACGAGGCGAGCGCGGCCACCCCGGTGATGAAGCCGTCGAAGCCGAAGAGGAAGATCAACCCGACCGTGCCGAGAAAGGCGGCGGCCGACATGTAGTCGCCCGCGATGGCGAGGCCGTTCTGGGCCCCGCTCACTCCTCGGTTGGCCGCCCAGAAGGCCGACGCACCTCGAGTCCGCCGGGACGCCCAGTAGGTGATGCCGAGCGTCACCGCCAGGATCGCCCCGAAGACCCCGATGGTCAAGCCGTGCGCCGTGGCGGTCGCCCCGATCACGATCGCCGGTCCTCCCGAGCCCGGGCGGCCAGCGGGTCGAACTCGCGGACGCTCGCCCGGGCGTACGCGACCACGACGGCCCAGACCGCGGCGATGACGGCCAGGGCCAGGAGGTAGCCGACGGTCAGACCGCCGGCGATCCGGGCCGCCATCCAGCCTCGGCCCCACGCGGCGAGCCCGACGAACGCCGCGAACGCCGCGTAGAACGATGCGCTGGCCAGCAGGGTGAATCGCCGACGTCGCGCGGTGAGTCGGCGGAAGGCCTCGGACTGCGCGACCGCCGCGATTTCGGCGGCCGCCTCGACTCGCCTTCGTTCTTTCGGAGGGGTCCCGCCCGGCTCAGGCGATTCCGACGGCAGCGATGGCGGCTCTCCTCCCCCAGGCATGCGCGTGTCCTACCCGCAAACGCGCGACCTACGACGCCTATCATCGCCGCCGCATGCGGCGCGCCCTCATCAACTCGATCGTCGCGTCCGCGGTCGGCCCCCCGCCTGCGCCGGTGCCGCCAGACGGAGTGTAGGTGGCGTACCGGCGCGGCGGATCCGCGCGCTCGGCTCCGCGCGAGGAGGCGTCGCCCGGCGTGGGCGCCGCCTGGGACTAGGCGGCTTCTGGCTTGCTTTCGCGCATGCCGCGAACCGCTACGGCGATCTCCTCCGCCTCCAGGACGTCGGCCATCACCCCGATCTGGTCCTCCCAGACCTCGTCGGCGATCTGGCTTCGGAACTCCTCCTCGAGAACGTGATACACGGAGAGACCCAACTGGGCCTCGGCCAATGCCCCTGCGTAGGTCGGGTCACCGAGAACTACTGTCTCGGCGGCGATCTCGGCGCTCTCCGGGTCCGGCGCCCCCAGTATCACCAGCAACTGGTCGGCCCCGTGCTCGTCGGCGAGACGCTTGATCGTTTCCTGACTGTTCAGGTCCATGGCCCCCGAAGCCGTTCAGACGAAGCACTCCGTCGATGCGTAGGCCACGTGGCCTCCCGCGCTCTTGACGCACGCGGCGATCGCGGGCCCCGCGATCCCGTCGCGCTCACCGAGCACGACGACCTGCTTGCCATCGAACATGAGTATCAGCTCACCTCCTCTCGGATCTCCTCGAGGCTCTCGTCGAGCCAGCCCTTCAGCTGCGCCGGCGTCAGCGTACCCGCCGACAGTCGCGCGACCTCCTCGCCGTCCCGCATGAGCAGGAACGTCGGCAGCCCGTGCACGCCAAGGCGGATGCAGACCCGCCGCGCCTTCGGCGCCTCGAGCTTGATGAAGGTGACGTCGGTCCGCGCCGCCGCCAGCTTCTCGACGTGCGGCAGCAGGGCCAGGCACGGCTTGCAGTCCGGGCCCCAGATGTCGACGACCGTCGTCCCGGAGGCCACCAGCTCGTCGAAGTTCTCTCGTGTCGCTTCGGTCAGCGTGCCCACCGGCTCAACTCCCCTTCTCGTCGTTGCGTTGGATTATGACGCTCATCCCGTCGGACTGCTCGGACATCCGCCCGAGGAACAGGCTTCCCTTCGCGATCAGCTGTACCCGCGTCGCCCCGCCGCCCATCAGCCGGGCCCGGGCGTGCGGGACGTAGCAGAGCGCCGAGGCGATGTGGCCCTGCGTCGGCGCGAAGCCCGGCATCCCCCGGGTCGCGACGAACTCCCCGATGTCCGCCCGGGCCAGGTCGCCCCGCCGGACCGCGAGCGCCGCGATCGTCTTGTAGTTGCGCTCCGGCACGTTGCCCGAGCCCTGCGGCTCGGTGATCTCCGGGTTGTGGAGCTCGGTCGCGTAGTCGTCGACGTCGAGCATGCTGAGCCCCAGACGGTCGAGCGGGGCGATCGCCAGCGCCTCCATCACCTTCGGGTTGGATGAGCCCGCCGCCACCGGGTGGCGGCCGACGCTGTCGAGCCTCACCTGCGGCGAGACCCCGTCATCGGCCTCGATCAGCAACGCCGAGGCTCCGAGCACGTCCTCGAGCACCGGCAGCCCGTGCTTGAGGTGGCCCTGGAACTTCATCCCCAGCTTCGGGAGCGACCCTCCGGCCACCACCACCACCCGCCGGAAGACCCCGGCGGCCACGAGGCTCGCCGCGACCACGATCGCCGGCACCGGGGCCGCGCAGAAGTTCTTGACGTCGCACCCCGATGCCTCGCCGCAGCCCGCGGCGGCGGCGACGGCCTTGGCCATGTTGCCCCCGCCCCGCTGGTAGCGGTCGCCGATCGCCTCCTCGCCGGCGCCGATGACGTAGTCGATCGACGCCGGATCGATGTCGTTGTCGGCCAGCAGCCGCAGCAGCGCGAGCGTCGCGCTCGCCTTCCCGGCCAGGTTCTCGAGCAGCACCGGCGCGCACAGCGCCTCGTCGGACTCGTGGGCCCGGCGGATCGCCGCCACGGCCCGCCCGTCGCCGAGATGGAGGGCGAGCGCGCCCGGCTCGGCCCCGATCGCCTCGACGTCGCCGCCGGCCGCAGCCAGGCGCTCGAGGTCGAGGCGGGCGGCCAGCGGGTGGGCTCCGAGCCGCGCGACGGTCGCGTCAGCCGCGGCGAGCTTGACCAGGTCGAACTCGTCGACGGCGGCCATCAGCCCGAGGAACTCCTCCTCCGGCATCAGCTCGCCCACCCCGGCGAAGCGGGCGGCCCCGTTCGGCGGGGCCCCGACCCACGGGCGCTCCGGCAGGTCGCGCGGGTGCAGCGCACCGAGGAACGCCTGGTGCGGCGGATAGGCGACCGCCTGCTCGAAGGTGCGCAGGGAGTCGAGGAACGCCCCCGCGACCGCCGTGTCGCGGGGCAGCTCGCGCGACGGCTTCGACCCGAGCCGGGCCAGGCCGGGGGTGTGCGCGAGGACCGCGCTCGCGGCCGAGATCACCGGGGTCGTCATCTCGCTGTATTCAATCGAAAACGGTCGGCTCGCTGACCGACGTGGCCACGGCGACCAGCGCCCGCTCGACCAACTGCCGCCGCCAGGCCCGCTCCTGCTCGGGACCGAGCTCCGGGTCGCCGGTCGGATAGGGGATGCCGCGCGTCGGCACGATCCGCGGCGCCCCGACGCGCAGCGCGATCGAGACGAGGTTGCACAGCAGCGCGGTGGGAATCCCGGCGCGCTCCAACTCCTTGCTGAGCGTTGACCCGCAACGCGTGCCCGTTCCTCAGGTCGCGGTGAGGATCGCGGCCTGGATGCCGGCCTGGTGGAGCTCGGCCGCCCACTCGACGCCGAATCGGCGCGCGTCGGCGACGGTCGTCCCGTTCCCGGTCGTCGCGAAGTACTCGGCGTGGAGGCCGCCGATCGCCCCCTCGCGCTCGAGCTGGCGGGCGACGTCGAGCGGCAGGATGCGGTTCGGCTCGGCGTTCGCCCACTGGGTCGAGAAGCCGCCATGGACCGACTCGAAGGTCCCCGCCTCGGCCGAGTCGTGGCCCGCCAGCGAATGCCGGATCCACTTCGTCGCCCGCGCCGACTCGAGCCGGTCGGGGTTGCCGGCCGGCACGAACCCGCCCTCGGTCAGCAGCGCCACCAGGGCCACCGTCGGATCGCCGATCGGCGCCGCCGGCGTCACCTGGTCGAAGGCCGGCAGCGGGATCTCGGTCGCCGCGCGATCCCCGGCCAGGCGCGCGAGGGCGAGGTCGACCGCCCGCTCGGCGCCGCTCCGAGCCGCCCGGCGGTTGATCCGGGGGACGGTGCCGACACGGCCGTCCGCCGCCGTCAGCTCGCCGCCGGCGGCGACCTTGGCCACCGCGGCGGCCAGGCGGTCGAGCGACGCGCGCATCCCGCGCGCCGTCTCGCTGCTCTCGACGACCGGCGCGCCGCCGGCCTCGGCGAGCCCTGGGTTGTCGGGGTGCATCGCCGCGAGGGCCGGGAGCCCGGCCCCGGCCGCCGCCGCGGCGATGCGGGCGCAGGCGAGGCCGTAGCGCCCACTCGTGAAGGCCGGGCCCGCGACGAGGAGCTCGGCCCCGCGATCACGCGCCTGCGCGACGAGCGCGGCGGCGAACTCCGGGTGCCCGGAGGCGTAGTCGTCGCCGCAGACCGCGGTCGCGACGATCTCGTGCTCGTCGCCCAGAACCGCCGCCAGGCGGCGGCCCGGTCCGAGCGGACCGTCGTGCAAGGTCGGTCCCGCGCCGGCCGCGTCCTCGCCGCCGACGCCGGCGAAGAACTGGTTGATGTAGTGGACGACCCTCATCATGCGGCCTCGTGGCAGGTCAGGTGGCCCCAGCCGAGCGGGCTCAGCGCGCCGTAGATGGCCGCGACCGGGAGCTCGAGCGCGTCCGTCGCCGGCCGGTCGAGCAGGGCGACGCGCTCCTTGCCGAGCGCCCGCTCGCAGGCCGGCAGCTCGAGTCGCTCGTCGTAGTTGCCGACGCTGACCATCGCCGTCGCGTGGGTCGGCGGCACGACGAGCGGCGGCCCCATCCCGTCGCGCCCGGCCATCTCGGCGAAGATCCCGACCGCGACGATCCCCTCGTCCTCGAGCCGGTCCATCTTCAGCGCGACATCGGCGTCGGCGTTGCCGCCGCCCTCCTTGGTCAGGATCACCGCGTCGAGCCCGAGCTCGCGGCACAGCCGTGCGGCGTGCGCCGAGACGAGCTCCTTGGTGCTCTGCCCCACCGGCTCCGGGCACAGCACGAGCGCCGCCAGGAAGACGTCGTCCCGGGCCCGCAGGGCGGCGACCACCGGGTGCGTCTGATGCATGTAGGTCGGGTTCTTGAGCGCCGGATGACCGTACTGCCCGCTGACCACGGCGCCGTCGTCGAGCTCGTTCGGCGAGATCACGGTCGGCAGGCCGCCCGCGAGGCTGCGCCCGTACACGAACACGTCCTTGAACCGCCCCTGCGTCTGGAGGTTGGTGAGGACCCCGAAGCGCGGTCGCCCCGCCGGCCCGGCGCCCGGTCCCGGGAGCTCCTCGACGGCGTCGGGCTCGGCCTCGAGCGCCGCGTCGGCGAGGTGGACCGCGACCCGCAGGAGGCCGCGGCGGACCGCCGCCTCGACGTCCTCCCAGGACGCCCCAGCGGCCGGCTCGAACTCGATCACGAGGTTGCGGGTCCCGGCCAGCGGGGACAGGCCGGCAGCCGGACCCGACATGTCGATCACGGCCTCCTGCGCCCGCGGCAGGTACCCCGCGGCGATCACGGCGGCCCCGCGCAAGATGTGGGTATCGCCGCGTCCGGGCGGAAGCCCCGGCCCGACGAAGCCGGGAAAGACGCCACCGCCCCCGGGCCCCTTCGAGCACGGCTGGACGGCGTCGAGCGCGCCGACGAGCCGGACCGGATCCCCGGGGGCGGTGCACGCGAAGCGCACGGAGCCGAGCGCCGGATCAGCGACGAGCGCGCCCGCGGCGGCCTCCGAGACGGTCAGGCGACCGGCCTCGTAGCGCGTCTCCTGGCCGAGTCCGAGCTCGCGCACTTCATGCACCAACCGGCGCAGACCGTTCCCGCTCATGATCCACCAAACCTCATCTCGGAACGTAGCTTATTCGCGCCGACCGCGATCAGGTCCCCCCGGGCGCGCCGGCGTCGGGTGTCGCGGCCAACGTCCCCGCGCTGGCCAGGAGCTGGAAGCGAACGAAGCGATCCCGGCGGGCCTCGCCGAGCGGAGCCGCGGCCGCCAAGTCGACGAGCGCGCTGATCGAGCGGCACAGGTCGGCCTGGGGCGCCTCGTCGCTCACCACGCAGGCCAGACGCGCCAGATCCATCATCTCGACCGCGTCGAGCCCCTGGGAGGTGAGCGCGCTCGCCCACGCCAGGTAGAACACGATCCGCAGGAGCAGCGGGTCCCCGCCCCGGTCGGGGCCGCCCGGCGCCGGGCCGAGATCGAGCGGCTCCTCGCCGGTCAGAAGCCGGACGAGCTGCGCCCCGGCGACCGCCTTCATCGCCTCCGGGGCCAGGCCGGCCTGGATCGCGCAGCGGAAGGTCATGATCCCGGTCTGGGTCGGGGATCCGTAGGGCATGTCGGTCGCGTAGAGGATCTGACCCGGCGGGACCAGCGCGAACAGGGCGAGCAGGTCCGGCGGGCTCATCCACGCCGTGTCGAAGAGGAGGTTCGCGTGCCGGCGGGCCTGGCCGGCCAGCCAGCTCAGATCGCTGACCCCGGCGTGGGCCAGGATCAGCGGCACCCGGGGGAACTCGGTGGCCAGGGCGAGCGCGTATTCGCCGAGCGCGGGAATCCCCCGCCCGGCGTGCACGAGCACCGGCACGCGGGCCTCGCTGGCCACCTCGAAGAGCCCGCGGACCTCGGGCTCCCCGATGCTGAACGCCTCCGCCCGCGGGTGGAGCTTCAGGCCCTTCGCGCCGGCGCCGAGGCAGCGCTCGAGCTCACCGCGGGCGCCGTCCCGCGGGTTCACGCGGCAGAACGGGGTCAGCCGGCCGGCCGAGTCCGCCGCCGCGGCGATCACCCGGTCGTTGGCGTCCGGGTAGCCGTCGGGCTCGTGCATCGGGAAGACGACCGCCCGCGAATCGACCGGCTCGAGCGCCGCGATCAGCTCCTCGGGCGAGCAGCGGAAACCGTCGGGGTCGTTCTCCCCGACGTGGGTGTGCGCATCGACCAGCTCGACCGCAGGCAGGCGCTCGAAGACGTGCCGGTACCAGGCGCCGAGGTGGTCGTCCGCGTGCACGGCCGCGAGTCTAGCCCGCTGTGCCAGAATCGCGCCGTGACCGATCCGGCCGCCTTCCGGGCCCAGTTCCCGGTGTTCGAGCGGCTGGCCTACCTCAACGCCGGCACCGACGGGCCCGTCCCCCGACGGGCGGCCGAGGCCGCCGCCGCGGCGATCGCCGCCGAGACGGCCGACGGCCGCGGGCTGCGTCCGGCGTTCGAGCGCCGCCAGGCCGTCGTCGCGGCCCTGCGCTCCCGCTACGCCGATCGGCTCGGCTGCGGCGTCGAGGAGGTGGCCCTCACCCGCTCGACCACCGACGGCGTCAACACGGTGCTCGCCGGCCTCGACCTGGGCCCCGGCGACGAGGTCCTCACCACCGAGGAGGAGCACCCCGGCCTCCTCGCCCCGCTCGCCGCCGCCCGCGCTCGCCACGGGATCGAGGTGCGGCTCGTCCCGTGGGCGGAGCTCGCCGGCGCCGTCGGACCCCGGACCCGCCTCGTCGCCTGCTCCCACGTCTCCTGGGCGACCGGGAGGATCGTCGATGCCGCCGGACTGCGGAGGGCGGGCGTGCCCGTCCTCCTCGACGGCGCCCAAGGGCTCGGCGCCGTCCCGGTCGACGTCGGCGAGCTCGGCTGTGACTTCTACGCCGCGTCCGGCCAGAAGTGGCTCTGCGGCCCGGACGGAGCCGGCGTCCTCTTCGTCGCCGCCGCGCGGCGCTCCGAGGTCGCCGTGGCCTGGCCGAGCTACTCGTCGCTCGCCGAGCCGGGCCGGCCGCTCGAGCTGCTCCTCCACCCGGGCGGCGCCCGCTACGAGGCCGGGTTCCCGGCGGGGCCGATGGCCGATTGGGCGCTCGCCGCGCTCGAGGTCCTCGGGGACGCCGGCTGGCCCTGGATCCTCGACCGCGCCGCCACGCTCGCCGCCGCGTTCGCCGGACGCCTGCGCGAGCGGGGGCTCGAGGTCGCGCCCCGCGGTCCCTCGACGCTCGTCTCCTGGCGCCCGTCGGCCGACGACGTCGATCAGGCCGTGGCCGACCTCGCCGCCGCCGGGATCGTCGTGCGCAGCATCCCGGCGTTCGGACTCCTGCGTGCGTCGATCGGGGCGTGGAACTCCGAGGAGGAGCTCGACCGCCTCGCCCGGCTCGCCTGACCGCCGGGTGCGGCTCGACCGAGACCCGGCGAACGGCTCGACGAGAAGGTCACCGCGAGCCGAGGCGGGACGGCCGCCTCCACGCGCCCGAGCGGACCACCCCATGTGCTGCGCTCGGCGCGAGCCCTGCCCGGGCGCGTCGGATCGCTGTCACCCGCCCACAGGCCGGTGTCCAAGGAGCAGCGCTGACGGGTGCTCGGCGCCAGCGTGGATGACGCACGAGCCGCCGCTCGAGGAGCGGTAGCCGGCCGGAAACTGTCCCGTGACGGGGTTGCGGGGGAAGTGCCAGCGGCCGCGTACTTCGAGGCGCAGGACATCGCCAGCGCAGCCGCGAGATGATCGGGGCCTACCCCGGCCACCCCGTACTGGCTGATCGCTAGGTACGACACGCCGTCGAGGCCGACCTTGCCGTTGCACCAGGACTGTGATCCCGCCCACTGGATGAGTTCGGCGTAGTCGTGCGCCTCCTCGTCGGAGAACAGGTGGCCGGTGCCTGCTGAAGTTCCACTGCCGCGAAGGTCGGCGTTGACGACGGCGTATCCGCGTGGCACCCACACAGCCGGGTCCGGCGCCTCCCAACCTGTCCAGGCCGAGAGCCGTAGCGCGTGGGGCTGCGGGAGGATCCGGTACTGAATGTTGAGGCCTCTTCCACTGCGCGTTCTGGCGGGAATCCGGTCCTTGCCGTACGGCTGGGCCGACATGATGACCGGCACTGGATCGTCGGTGATCGGTCGAAAGACGTTGAGGCGAAGTGTCACGCCGTCACGAAGCGCGACCGACACGTCCCACTCGACGTTGACATCCGACGGAGGCGGGGTGACCTCGACCAGAGGATGCGCAGCTCGCCGCACTCGCCACGCGAGCCGCTGCAGTGTTCCCCGCAGTTCACCCATCACAAGAAGCATAACGCTGCCCGGCCCAAAGCGGACCCCGCAAACGCAACAGCGCGGCCGTGTCTAGCTTGTTGTGATCGGTGGCTGTAATCGCGATGAACCGCCCCGGAGGTCGGTGTCGACGATAAGTGCGATCGCGAGCGCGCCCGTGCTGTGAGCCGCAACGCCACGGGCGGCAGCCGGTGGCGCCCAGGCTGCCCCGCCGCACGAGGAGGGTTCACACCGGCCGCGCAAGAACGAAACGCGTCAGTCGTCGCGGTGCTGGGACCCGTTGTTGTCGACGACGTTCCAGAGGTTGTTGGCGCCGGCGCCGCCATTTCCGGAGAACAGGATCGGGGAGTTCGCGCCGGAGGCGCTCCCGCCGGCCGCCAGGCCCGATACGAACGTGTCCATGGGCTCTCCGCAGTTGTCTAGGACCGAGCTGCAGCTGGTCCCCGATGTCGGAGCCGAGGCGGTGGCGAACACCCCGTGCGCGAGGTTGTCAGAGCCGTAGGAAGTGGAGATGTAGTCTCCGACCATTCGGCCCTGACTCGTCGTCGCCGCCCATGTCGAGGTCATACCGCTGGCGAGCGTCTGCGGCGCGCTCCAAGTGCTGCCGGCGTTGGCCGAGGAGATGAACCCGACGCCCAGCTGGGTGCTGCCCTGCGGGTAGTAGTAATACGTCAGGCCGATCTGCGCGGCGGTGCCCGACGTGGCCTTGTTGACGGCGAGGCCCGGGATGAAGTGGTCGATGCCGCTGCCGGTGGCGTCGATCGGGATGCGGGTGACCGACGACCAGCTCGTGCCCGTCGTATTGACCGAATGGCTGAGGACGATGTCGTTGGCTTTGCAGGACTGCCGGAAGCGGCAGTCGGTCCACGCGACGTACACCGTCCCGCCGGCGTCGATCTCCGCCGAAGGCAGCGGCCCTTCGCGCAGGCTGCCCGCGACCGTGTGGTGGCGGACCGTCGCGATCGTGGTTGTAGCGCTCCAGCTCGCACCGCCATTGCTGGAGTTGAACGCGCCGATGGCCGTCTCGTTGGCGTTGGCGGTCGGCACGATGACCGTGCCGTCAGGCCGCACGACGGGCTGGCCGCCGATCACCCCCGTGTTATTGGTCGCTGGTGCCGACCACGTCTGACCACCGTCGCTCGAGGTGCTCATCTGGAGCAGGTTGCCGGCACCGTGGTTGTCCCACTCGGTGTAGCAGCGGCCGTAGAACCGGCTGCTCGCGGTGTTGTCGCAGACGATCCAGTTCTTGTCCAGGTCGCCACCGGTCGCCGTGGTGAACGGGGCGCTCCACGTCAGGCCACCATCGGTCGAGCGACTCGTGACGACCGCGTTGCCGTGCACGCCACCGGCTTCGAGCAAGGTCAGCGAGGAGACCAGCCATACGTTGTGGCGGACATCGTAGGCGACGGAGGCGTCCGTTGCGCGATCGTTCGGTCCGCCACCGGCCCACTTGGTGATACCCGGCAGAAGCCCGCTACTCCACGTGGCGCCGTTGTTCGTCGATGTCGCCCATCCGACGGCACACGCACCTCCGTCATAGATGCGCCCGACCTGATAGGCGGCGACGATGGTCGAGCCATTGGCAAAGGTGTCCGGCTCGACCTCTGTCTGATGGTTGGTCGTTGTCGACGCGCGGCACGTCGACTGCGCAAACGGATCGGAGCTGATCTGCGACACCGCCGCCCTGGCAGCCGGCGCGAGGACCAACACAGCCGTCAGCGCCACACCCAACGCGAGGCATCGCTCACGAGACAATGATCGCAACGGCCGGCGCATCTCACTTCCCTCGACGACGACACCCACACCCGCCCGACGGCCAGCCGGTCACCGCGGCCATGTCTGAACGGACTGCGCCGACAGGCTACCTCGGTGTCCACCAGTTCGCAACTAGAGCGGAGTGGCGATCTCCACCAGCGTGCCGAACGGGTCGCGGACGTAGGCGACCCGCTGGCCGTGGGGCTTGTCCTCCGGGGCGGCGAGCGGTGTGCACCCGGCCTCGAGGGCCCGGTCGTGTGCCGCGTCGACGTCGTCGGTGACGAGGGTGATCTCGACGTTCGCGGGTGGCCCGTCGAGGGTCGCCCGACGGACGCCGCCGTCGAAGTTCTTCTCGCCGAGCGCGTAGGACGCGAACCCGAGCTTCGTCGCCCCGGTGTCGAGCTGCACGTAGGAGCCGTCCGGGGCGGCGAACTCGCCGCGCAGCCCGAAGGTGCGCTCGTAGAACCCGCCGGCGGCAACGGGATCCTCGACGTAGACGATCACCCAACCGAGGCTCAGCTCCATGTCAGCCACCGGCTCGGGCCTTGCGCTCGCGACTGAACTCCCACCACGGCCGGGCCGGGCCCCCGTCGACGAAGGAGACCGCGGCGACGAAGGTGTCGAGCAGGCACGGATCGTGGCGCTGGCCGTCGAGCAGGCACAGCTGCTCGAAGAGCTCGTCGGCGTCACGGCCACGCAGGTCGTCCGGATGGGCGATCCCGAGGCGCTCGAGCTTCTTCGCCACGGCGGGGCCGACGTTCGGGATGGAGGTCAAGTCGCTCGTCATCGCCTGGAGCTTCGCGCGGCGCGCGTCCCCTGTCTTGCAGGAATCGGCCAACCTCCTACCCCGCCAGGACGGTCGACGGCGGGACCCCGGCGAGCGCGCGGCAGTCGTTGGCGAAATGGGCCTGGTCGGCGTATCCGGCCTCGACGGCAGCGCGCGCGAGCTCGTCGCCCCGGCGGGCGCCCTCCAGTGCGCGCCCGAGGCGCAGGACCCGGGCGAGCCGCTTGGGCCCGTAGCCGACGCCGGCCGAGACCCGCCGGCGCAGGTGCCGCTCGCTCACGCCGAGGTCCCGGGCGATGCTCGCCACGCCGGTCCCCGGGCGGGCGAGCCGGGCCACCGCGCCGTACACGAGGGGGTCCGGCCGCCGGGCGCGCTCGGCCCGGACGAGCAGGGCCGCGCAGAGCCGCTCGAGTGGGTCGCCATCGGCCTCGAGCGCCTCGGCCAGCCGCTTCCCGGCGCTGCCCCAGGCGTCCTCCAGGGGAACCCGCCCGTCGCGCAGAGCCTCCGGCGCCACGCCGAGGAGCGTGGCCGCGGCGCCCGGGCGCAGCCGGGCACCGGCGACACGCGCACCGGGCGCGAGCGCGACGAGGAACGCGCTCGTGTTCACGCCGACGATCTGGGTGCCCGCTCCCTCGATCCAGACGACGTCCATGCATCCGTCCGGGAGCACCCGCACCGGCTCCCCGCCGGCCACCCGGCGCTCCCACGTGCAGTCCAGCCACGGCCGCAGACCGGGCGGTGCCGGGTGCTCGCGATAGGTCATGACCGCATCTCCCACGCCCTCGGTTCTCCAGCCCGCTCCAGACGGGCAGACCGCCCCGGTCTCGGAGCTCGCCCGGGCCGGGCACGAGCGACCGCCCGCTCCGCCGGATCATAGAACGCGACAAAATGTCGGAGTATCGTGCGGGGATGACCGGAGCCCCCGTCTTCGCCGAGCTGGTCGACGACTTCCTCGACACCCTGCGCGCCGCGAAGCGCTCGTCCCACACGCTCGACGGCTACCGCAGCGACCTGTACGGGGTCGCCGGCCGGATCGTCGACGGGCGGGCGGCGCCCGGCCCGGATCGTGACCGGCGCGTCGCCGAGCTGACGCTCGAGGAGCTTGATCACCGGGCGCTCCGCCGTGGGTTCGGCTCCTGGGCCACCGACCATGCCGCCGGGTCGATCGTCCGGGCCTGGACGGTCTGGAACCGGTTCTTCACCCACCTCGTCGACGACGAACGGGCCGCCCGCAACCCGATGGGGTCGGTGCCGAAGCCCCGGCTCCCCAAGGAGGCGCCCCGGTCGATCCGCCATGAGAGCCCGGCTGAGCTCCTGCTGGCCACGGCCGCGGCCGTCGATCCCCGCTCAAAGCTGACCAAGCGCTGGCCCGAGCGCGACGTCGCCCTGATCGCCACCTTCTGCGTCACGGGCATCCGCCTCGCCGAAGCCGTCTCGTTGAACCTCGACAGCATCACCGGCCCGCCCGGGGCCCGCCGGATGCAGCTGACCGGAAAGGGTCGCAAGGACCGGGCGATCCCCGTCCAGCCGGGCCTCGAGGCCGTCCTCAACCGGTACCTACAAACGAGAGTCGACCGGCACGGACCCGACGCGCTCGAGGATCCCTCCTCTCCCCTGCTCGTCCACTACGACGGGACCCGCCTGACGCCGGCCCGGATCCAGTACGTCGTCGAGCAGCTCTACAGGCGCGCCGGCATCCGCCAGGCCGTCCCGGCCGGGGCGCTCGTCCATGCCCTCCGCCACAGCTTCGCCTCCCTCGCCGTCGAGTACGGAGCCGACGTGGTCGAGCTCCGCGACCTGCTCGGCCACACGTCGCTCGCGACCACGAGCCGCTACCTCGATGCCAACGCCAACCGTCTGCGCGAAGCCGTGGCCGGGCACCCGTCACAGCGAGCGGTCAACTCGCTCGGCTGAGCCGGCGATGAGCCCTCGGCACGTCGATACCCGCGGGCGCGCCTCGGGGGCATCCTCGAGGCCCGCGTGAGCCGGTGGGTCGGCGGCTCCCAGCGATACTCGTCGCCGGGGTCGCGGCCCTCGGGGCCGCGAGCTGCGGGCGGTCCTCCCACGGCGCGGCGATCAAGAGCGCCGGCGCCCCGTCCGGAGCGTGCACCCCCGCGGCCCGCGCCGTCGTCGCCCGGGCGGCGGCAACCACGGCTCCGCCGAGCGTGACGCCGTTCACGACGCCGAGCGGCGCCCCGGGCTGCCGCTTCGTCGCCGCCCGTCCGGGGGCCCGACCGCTCACGGTCGAGGCCGAGGTCGACGGCGCGCCCCAGGCCTACGCCCGCCTCGACCGCGAAGCCGTCGAGTACAGCCAGAACGTGCTCTGGTCGCACGCGGGACCGGGCGCGTACCCGCGGACGGTGGTCGACCTCGGCGTCGCCGCCGACTGGTTCCCGGCCGACCGCCGGCTCCTCGCGACCGACGGCACCCACCTCGTCGCGGTGGTCGCCACCTGGCCGGGGGCGCGCCCCGGCACCGAGCAGGCCCTCGCCGAGGCCACGGCCCGGTCCTACCTCGGGCACCCGTGAACCGCCGGCTGCCGGCACCGGAGCGGTGTCAGTAGCCGACGGACGCGTAGCTGATGTGATGGCAGCCGGAGAGGTGATAGCCGGAGCGGCCGGCACGGCTCAGGTAGACGGTCACCGTGGCCGACTGGCAGTGGATCGCTCCGCGTCCGAAGTGAGCGTGGACGACGTCGCGCCCACCGCCCGTGTAGATGTAGTTCGTCCCGTGGCTCGCGTATATGAAGTCGTTGCCGACCCCGCCGTAGAGGCGGTCGACCTGATGGGTGGGCTGGCCGCTCGGCTGGTAGTCGCCCCAGATGACGTCGCCGGCCGGCCCGGCGTGGATCGTGTCGCTCCCGTGCCCGCCGAGGAGCTCGTTGTGCCCGATCGTCGCCGGGACGAGCGCCGCGCTCGGGAGCGTTCGTGAGCACCCCGGCCCGGCCGCCGGCGCCGTCGTCCGAAGCTTCGCCGCCAGCCGCGCCTCGGCGGCGGCCAGGGTCGCGCACGTGACCCCGCCGGCGTGGTGGGCGACCCGGATCCCGCCGGGCACGCAGTGGGAGTGGAGCTGCCCCCGCGGGCAGCGCGTGCTGTAGTCGGTCCCGTCGAACGGCTGGGCGCCCGGGCGACCGTCGAGGGGCCGGGACTGGTCGAGCTTGTTGATCAGGAGCATGCCGGTGAGCGGTGGCCAGCCGGCGTGGCTGGTGTTGGCCGGCGCGACGGCCGGGGCGGTCAGGGCCAGGGCGCCGAGCGCCGCGAGGAATCGCCGCATGCCTCCCCCATCGGAGCAGACGGCGATCCCCTTGAGCAGAACCCCTCAGGTCAGGCGGACGTAGGCCGCTGGGGCTCGGGACGGCCGGAGAGCTCCGCTGCCGGCGAAGGTGGCGCGGATCTCGACTCGGCCGGAGCCGCTCACCCGCTCGGTCCCGGCGAACCGGCAGCCCGCCGTCAGCCCTAGGCGACGGGCGAGGATCGGCCGGCCGGCCCGGAGGACCTGGAAGCTGACCACGCTGCCCGCGCAGTCGGCCGGTCCGGCGGCGGTGAGGCTGCCGCTGAGGCCCAGGCTCCCCCGCCCGGCGGCCCGCGCGTGGAGGTGAAGGGTGCTCGGCTGGGCGACCCCGGCCTCGGCGCACGTGGGCGTGCCGAGGCTGGCCAGGTCGACGGCGTCTGCCATTCGGCTGTAGCCGAGGTGGTTCGGATGGACGTGGTCGCCGCTGTCCAGGCGCGGGTCGAGCTCGTTCGGCTGAGCGGCCGCGCGGATCGCCGCGTCGAAATCGACGACCCCGTCGGCACCGGTCGCGCCGCTGCGTATCCAGGCGTTCACCGTGAGGCGAACCTGGTTGGTCGGCGTGTCGACGTACACCCCGGGCACGACGCCGCCCCGGCCGAGGAGGCCGGTGGCGGTAGGGGTGATCGTCCCGACCAGCACCCGGACGCCGCCGGTGTGGAGCCGGGCGACGATCTGCCCGAGGGCGGCCTCGACCTGGTCGACGCTCGCCCCGCCGTTGATGTCGTTGATTCCCTCGAGGACGATCACGTCGGCAACACCCGAGACCCCGAGGGCGTCCGCGGGGACGCGGGCGACGCCGCTCGGTCCGACCTGGCTCCGGAGGCCGTCGTTGAGCAGTTGGTTCCCGCTGATGCCGGCGTTCACCACCGAGAGGTCCGGGCCGCCTGGCTGGGCGGCGAGCCGGCGGGCGAGGAAGTCCGGGTAGCGCTGGCCGGCGTCGATCGCACCGAGATCCTGACCGCCGGACGGGGAGGTCTGGTAGCCGTCGGTGATCGAATCGCCGTAGGCGACCACCGCGCCGACGGCGGACGGGGCGGATACGTCGACGGCGTCGACGTATTCGATTCTCGTCGTGGCGCTGACGAACGCCCCGTCCGCCTGGTCGGCGGTGTGGTCCCCGGCCCCGCGTGCGGTCGCGTAGGAGTGCTCACGGCCGATCAGATGCCCGGTCGCCGGCCCGGACGCCGGGACGTAGACGCTGACGGCGAGATCCTCGAACGGCGCGACGGTCAGCGGGGTCGGGTCGGTGACCACCTCGCCGCCGGCCGGGATCGTGACGCCGGGTCGCCCGCCGAACCTGAGGGTCCGGATGCTGCCGGGCACGGTCGCGGCCCCGGCCCGGCGCAGGCCGACCGACGCCCGGGCGAAGGTGACCGGACGGGACCCGAGCCGGTTCGAGAGGTGCACGCGGATCTTGGTGCCGCCGAGGTGGGGGCTCAGGACGACGCGGAGCGTCTGGGCGGTGAACCCGCTCCCAACCAGCCCGCTCGGATCGGCCGTCCAGGCGGCGACCCAATGGCTGACCCCGCACGCCGTCGCACCGGACGCGTCGCTCGGCCCGCCCGCGGCGCCCGCGAGGGCGACGACCATGAGCCCCCAGACAAACCGTGCGCGCCCCGCCGCCAGCGGCCTGGTCTCTCGCATGTCACGTCCATCCGTGGTTGCCCGACTGTGCCCTCTCCCGTCCTGACGCTAGCAGGCCTTGTGGTGGTAACGGCCAGGAACGCACGCTAGGCGGATCGTTGGATGTTTCGGATCTCGTGGTAGTTCGGTCCGGATGGCCTCGAGCGCGGCGGCCAGGCCTATCCAGCCATAAAAGCGGCGCGTGGTCACTTGCGTCGAGCTGAGCGATCCGGTGATCGGATCAGCCTCGAGGTCGATGCGGAGCGTGAGCTGCGTCTCGCGGTCTGGGGTTGCCATGCGGCGATGATCGCGGCGGGCGTGGGTGTTCGCATCGGGGCTCAACCCCGATATCGCTTCATCGTTCTGGCCGGCCCACCGCTTGCGGCAGCTCGCCTCGGGAGGCGATGTCGAGCTTGCGGTAGGAGCTGCGCAGATGTGTCTCGACCGTCTTGAGCGAGACGAACAACGCCTGGGCGATCTGGGTGTTCTTGAGCCCCTCGGCTGCGAGCTGGCAGACGCGCCGTTCTGAGGGCGTCAGCGACTCGGCACCGGTCAGCATGACGCTTCGCGGCCGCGCGCCGAGTGCCTCGAGCTGCTGTCTGGCACGTTGGGCGAGCAGTTCTGCGCTGCATGCCATGGCAATGTCGAGTGCTCGGTCCAGCGGCGCGCGCGCATCGCGCCTGCGCTTCGCACGCCGCAACGCGGCGCCGAGCTCATAGTTCGCCCAGCCGAGTTCCAGCCGCGCCGCCGAGCGCGCGAATGCCTGCACTGCCGCCTCGAGGTGCCGCAGGCCGGACTCGCCGCCTTCGAGCAACCCGAGCGCGCGTAGCGCCTGCCCACGGGCGCGATCGACGCCGCATCGGTCGGCCAAGCGCAGCTCGGTCACGGCGAGCTGCACGGCCTCGTCGTGACGATCGCTGCCGGCCAACGCGAGCGCAAGATCCGAGCGCCAGGGGACAACGGCGGGTGAGTGCAGGCCGGTGGCGTCGCAGAGCTCGCCGAGCTTGGTCAGCGTGACCCTCGCCGCGTCGAACCTGCCCTGAGCAAGCTGCGCGGCGCCTTGGGCATGGAGGAGCAGGGCGGCCATGAACCCACGTTCGAAGCCCGGGGGCAGGCTCGCCGCACGCGCCCGCGCTTCGGCGACGTCGGCCTGGCCTGCGTCTAGGAGCAGGCGCACGTGGACGATCAGTGCGGAGTAGCCCGCGAAGCTGAGGGTGTTGCCGTGCGCGGCCGCCGTGAGGATCGGCTCGATGTCGGCGGCCGCGTCCGCGAGATCGCCCCGACGGTGCAGCGCGTAGGCGCGCAGCGCGGAGAAGATCTCGAACGTCTGGATCCTGCCCATCCTCGCCGCGGCGGTCAGCAGCTCGGTGAACAGCTCGATTGCGCGATCGAGCTCGTCGATCCACGCCAAGGTCATCCCGGGCGCCTGCCGGTCCGCCAGGTGAGAGCTCGATGCGGAGCCGCGCTGAACCTCGATCAGGGCGCGGCGCACGCGCGCGCGAACGCCTTCGCGCGGGGCGCCGCTGAACATCTCCCTGAACGCGAGCGTGGCCTGAACGGCACCCGCGACCGGCGACTCGGTCGGCGTGCGCGCCTCGAGCGACGCGGCGCGCCGGGCGGTATCGGGCATCCGTCCGGACAGGCTGGTAATCGACAGGAGATAGGCCTCCAGCTCAAGCATCGCGTCCCCGCCTCGCCCAGCGCTGCGGTCGACGATCTCGCTGAGCGTCTCGTAGGCCTCGTCCAGCGCGCCCGAGTTGTGCAGCGCCTGGCCGAGCCAGAGCGCGACCGCGGCGATCTCGTCGGGATGCGCGGCGAGCGCGAGCGCTTCGCGCAGGTGGTCCGGCGCCTGCGGCGAGCCGGTCTGGCTTTCGGCTTTGCCGATGTCCACCAGCAGCGCTCGGCGCTCGCGTGCCGGGGGGCGCTCGTCCAGCGCGCGCTGCAGGTACGCCACCGCGCCCGCGGGCGCGCCTCGGGCGCTCGCCTGCTCCGCCGCGCGCCGCAGGACGGAGGCGATCCACGGCTCCCCCAGCGGCGGCGTCTGCATGAGGTGCGCCGCGACGCTGTCGGCCGGCATCTCGGCGCTCGCGAGCAGCCGCGCGGCTTGGAGATGCAGACCGCCTCGTCGAGCGGGCGAGATCTCCGATTCGACCGCTGAACGGAGGAGCGGATGCTCGAAGCGGCATGGCGCGACGCTACGCAGGAGGCCGAGTGCCAGCAGCGCGTCCGCGGCGACGGCGACCGCTTGGCTGTCAAGGCCCGTCAATGCAGCGATCCAGCGAAGCTCGGCGCTCGGCTCGAGCAATGCCGCGGCCTCGGCGACACTGCGCGCGTCAGGCGGCAGTCGACCGAGGCGCGCCAGCGTGGCATCGACCACCGCCCTCGGCGTGAGTCCCTCGATCGCTTGCACATCGGTCGCCGTGCCGGCAACGCCGTCCTGGGCGAGTGCGCGCAGCAGTTCGGCAACGTAGAACGGCGTGCCTCCCGTCACCCCGTGCACGGCATTGGTGAATCCCGCGTCGACCTGCTCGCCGAGGACGGTTCGTGCGAGAGCGGCCACGCCGGCAGGACTCAACCCCGCGGGCTGCACGCGTTCCAATCCGGGTGTCGCGCGCAGCTGGTCGAGCAGCAGGTCGCTCGCGCCGGGCTCGTGCGGGCGCGCGCCGAGCAGCAGCGCGACGGGCAGGCCCTCGATCCGTCGGGCGAGATAGACCAGCCAGCTCGAAGACGCGGGATCGCTCCAGTGCAGGTCATCGATGACCAGTAGCACCGGCCGTTCGGCCGCGAGGTTGGCGGTCAGCCAGTACAGCCCGTGAAGCACGGCGGACGACTCGACCGTCACGAGCTCGGTCTGCGCGTGCGGGTCGACGACGCTGGCGGCATGGACGGCCGCGCCAGACAGCATGCGATCACGCGTTGCACGGTCCGCCTGGGTCACCGCGGCCTCGAAGAGCTGGCGAACGACTGCGTACGGAAATGAGCGCTCGAGCTCACCTCCGCGAGCTGACAGCACCAGCAGGTCCCGGCTCGCGGGCGCGCGTCATCGCGGCGGCCAGAAGCTCGGTCTTCCCGATTCCGGGAGGGCCCTCGACCAACGTCAGCGCGCCGCGGCTCTCCCGCGCCGCCCGCAGCGACGCGTCGATGACGGCCAGCTCGCCGGTCCGTTCGAGCAGCTGGTCGCCGCCTGCGGGCACGGTCGCACACTACCGGCAGCCAAAGGGTCGATCCACGCGCGCGGGGTGTGCTGGTGTCCCGCGCCGGACGTCGTGATCTACGTGGCTGTCGGCGCCATCCCGGCGGTGATCTGGTGGGCGACGATGGCCGCGTCCTCGCCGACCCCGAACAGCAGCGACGACTTGCGCTTGCGCAGGAAATGGACACCGATGAAGTACAGGCCCGCGACGAGCGTGCTGGCCCCGTCGTGCTGAATCGGGAACCCGAACTCGTCAAACGCGCCCGGTAGCTGCACCCACGAGTAGTCAGGCCGGAAGCCACTCGCGAAGATGACGGCCCCGAACCCGGTCAGATCCAGCTCCTCCGGCGCATCGGCGCTGAACGGCGGCGGCGCTTCGATCGCCGGCGGGGCGATCCCGCGGGCGGCCGCCGTCGCGCGGACGGCGTTCATGAGCATGCCGTTGAGCTGATCGCCCCACGCGACGCTCTCGGCGAGATCGGCCGCGAAGCGGGCGCGGCGGCCGTCCGCGCCGCTGAAGTGCCCGAGCAGCGTGACGCCCATCTGCTGGAGCGTGCGGTAGTGCAGGTCGTGCCCACCGCCGCTGCCCGTCGACTGGACGTTGCCGGCCAGCCGCAGCGCGGGATGCGGCAGCGCGCTGAGCGGCGCGTCGTAGAAGCCGGTCTCGACGGCCCACCAGATGATGTCGTGGTCCCCGAGCCTGCGCGGCGCCCACGGCGCGCGTCCGCACGCGAGGAAGACCTCACGGCCCGCCTCGTGCAGCTCCTCGGCGATCTGAGCACCCGACTGGCCGCTGCCGACCACGAGCACCGGGCCCGCAGGCAGCGCCGCCGGGTTGCGGTACCCCCGCACATCGACCGCCAACAGGTCCGCGGGCAGCGTCGCCGCTCCCGGCGGGCGGCTCGGACGCTGGTAGGCGCCGGTGCCCAAGACCACCATCCGCGCCGCGATCTGCCCGGCAGAAGTCTGCAAGACGAACCCGCCGCCAGAACCCGGCCGCAGCGACGTGACGTCGACGCCCTCTCGCACCGGCGCCCGGAAACCGGCGGCGTAGCGCTCGAGGTCGGCCACGACCTCGTCACGAGCCATGAAGCCATCGGGATCGTCGCCGTCGTAGTGGTGGCCGGGAAGCTGGCCGGTCCAGTTGGGAGACATCAGACAGAAGCTGTCCCACAACCCCCGCCACGACTGCCCGACCCGGCCCCGATCCAGCACGACATGCGCGACGCCCGCCTGCGTGAGCTCGTAGCTGACCGCCAGGCCGGCCTGACCGCCACCGATCACGACGACGTCGATGTTCTCGGTCATCGCGCCACCAGACCGCCGACGTTGGCTGACGGGTCCTCGACGAGTACGCGGGCGGTGAGCATCAGGCGCCATGGGTCTCCTCCGGTGAGTCGCTGGATGGGAGGACAGTACGTCTGCGCCCCTGAGCTTCGCATCAGGGCCGCACCCCGATCCTGCCGGAGTCCCGGGGTTCCGGGTCTGACCCTGATGCGAGGACACGTGCAATCGCACAGGATCGACGCACATGACCAGAGAGGAGGAGCCCGATGCTCTTTCACGTGACGTGGGAATTCCTTGCAATGACCGAAGACAGCGAGCGACGCTTTGTCTCGATCTTCGCGCAGTGGCAGCCGCCCGCCGAAACCGAGTTCAAGGCCTTCTACAACTTCGCGGACCTGAGCGGCGGCGCGGCGATCATCGAAGTACCCGACGCGGCGACGATCACCCGCACGATCGCGCCCTGGCTGCCGTGGCTGCGCTTCACCGCGACGCCGATCGAACCGGTCGAGCCGACGATCGCAATTCGCGGCGAGTCGATCGCGTTCCGCGACTCGGTGAGCTGATCGCGCGCGTGTCGCGGGAACGGCCCTCACCCAGTGCAAGAAGGCGGCGGCCAAGCACCTCCTCGCCTGACCGGCCGGCGCGCGGACAAATTTTTCCTCGCCGGCAGCGTCACGTTTGCCGCCGGGGCCGCTCTTCCCCTATGACGGACGGATCCCACCAACCGACATAAGGGCTGATCGCATGAAGAGATTCCTCACCCTCCGCGGCCGGCGGGCGGCCACGATCCTGGTCACGGGCGCCCTGGTGGTCGGCGGCGGCGCCGCCGCCGCCGGGACCACCGCGTACGCCCAGCCGCCCGGCGGCGGTCCGTTCGCGCCGGGGACGACCTCCCAGACGACGTCGGGGCTCGGGGCCGGCCTCTTCGGCGGCCAGGGCAAGAGCACGCTCCCGGGTGCCGGCCTCTTCAAGGCCGTGTTCGCCATCTTCGGGGCGGTCCGCACCCAGGTCCCGGTGATCGCCGCCCCGATCATCGCCCAGGGCGTTACCGACAAAACGATCACCCAGGCCGAAGCCACCGCGCTGACCGCCTGGCTCTCCGGCCAGCACCCGACGACCCCGGGCACGGCGACCAAGCCGTCGGCCGGGGAGATCACGGTGCTCCGCAAGGTGATCGCCGCCGTTCTCGGGCAGCTCGCGACGATCGCGGCGCCGGTCCTCGTCCAGGAGGTGGCCAACGGCGATCTCACCCAGAGCGAGGCCGACATGATCACGAAGATCATCGGCGGGCTGGCCGGCAAGCTCGCCGGCGCGACGAGCACCGTCCCGGCGCCGACGACGACCACCGGGCTGAGCGGGACCGCGGCGAGCGGCGGTCTCCTGGCCGCGCTCGAGTCGAAGGTCGCCGCGCAGGTCAAGAAGACGACCCGGCACCACAAGCACAAGAAGACGACGACCCAGACGGCGCGGACCCACGGGTCGCGGTAGACGGGCAGCGGCGGCGGGGGGGAGTGAGGGCGTGCCCGAGGCCTCTCCCCCGCCCGCCGATCGATCGGACTCAAGTTCTGCGCCCGGGCTGCCGATAAGGCCCACGGAGATGGGAAGGCGACCCGAACGGGAGGGCGTGGCATGGCCAGCGTGATCGGCAGCGCGATCCTGCGGACGCAGACCGACGAGCGGCTCGTCGCCCTCGCGCGGACCGGCCACGGCCGGGCGTTCGAGGCGATCAGCGAGCGCTACCGGGCCGAGCTGACCCGGTGCCTGCGCCGGATCCTTCCCCCGGGGTCGGTCGAGGACGCGCTCCAGCAGACGAACCTCCAGGCGTGGAAGGCCCTCTCCGGGGGGACGGAGGTCCGGGAGCTGCGCGCCTGGCTGCACGAGATCGCCCGCAACGCCGCGCGGGGGGTCGCCTCCCGGGGCTACGACTACGACGAGCTCAAGGAGGCCCTGCTCGTGACGCCGGGTCCGGAGCAGGACCTCGAGCGACGCGAGGCGGTCCGGCGGGCCCTCCGGGGGGTCGCCGAGCTCCCCGAGCGCCAGCGCGAGGCGCTGCTCGCCGTGGCCGTGGGCGGACGATCCCACGCCGAGGTCGCCCTCGACCTGGGGATCACCGACACCGCCGCCCGCCAGCTCGTCCGCCGGGCCCGGGTCTCGCTCCTGGCGATGTCGAGCGTCGCGGTCCCGCCGCAGCTCGTGCTCTGGGCGGCGCGGGCCGGACACTCGGCCCTGGTCGGCAAGGCCGCTGCCGGGACGGGAGCCGGGAAGGCGGCCGCGGGCACGGGCCTGGGCGGGGGCCTCGCCGGCTCGGCGCTCAAGGTCGGCGCCGTCGCGGTGACCGTCGGTGGGGTCGCGGTCGGGGTCGCCCCGATCCGCCAAGCCCTCGCCCCGCCGCGGCCGGCTCACGTCGCCCGCCACCATCGCCACCACGCCCCGCGCACCGAGGCGATCCAGGTCGCCGCGCTGACCACAGGCCTCGACGGTGGTCGTCCCCCGCCGGGCGGTGCCCGCGCCGACCCAGTCGAGCACTCGGCCGTACGCCCCACCCGCCGCCGCCACTCACCATCATGTCCGCCGGATCAGCCCGGCGGCGATCGGCAAGACCGTGGCCTCGGTGACCTCGCCGAGCCCGACCCCGGCCGCCGCTCCGGCCCCGGCCCCGACTCCGGCGGCGACACCGGCGAGCACCGCGACGGGGCCGGCGGCAGTCGTGGCGGCGGTCGTCGCCTGGTGGAGCGCCGCCGCCAAGACGGCCCAGGCGGCCCAGGCGGCCCAGGCGGCGGCAGGGAGCTCCGGGCAGAGCGGCTCGCCGGGTGCCTGGTGGCTCGCCCACACCCGCGGTGGGGCGACACCGCCCTGCCCGACGGGTGCGCCGGCCGCGGCCGGTGAGTGGGCGAGTGGCTCGAGCACCGGCCGCTCCTCGCCCGGGACGAACGGGTGCTCGGCGACCGGCCTGTCTTCTGGGAGCGCACCCGCCTCCACCGGGGCCATTTCGGGCGGCCACTGACGGCGCCGGCGCTCGGCCGGGGGCAGGCTCCTTAAAGAGCTGACGCCCCGGGGGGAGCGGGGCGTCAGCGGTGCATTTCTGGGAGGAGATGCGGTGCGAGGTATTTGTCGCACCCGCAGTATGCGTCGCGACATTCAACGCCAGCTAATAAGTTCCAAAGCCCAGATAAAGGCGCAGCCGCCTGCGAGACTGCGGGGGTGCGCAGGCTTCGACCGAACGCGAAGGGAACTCCGCCACCGCCGGCGTCCGGCCGAGGCGCCTCGCTCGCGCGGGTCGGGCGGCACGCGCCGGTCTGGTCGGTGCTGCGGATCCTCGCCCCGGTGATCGTCGGGGTCGGCCTCCTCGGCGTGGTCGTCGGGCTGGTCGCCGGGCAGTCGGTCGGGATCATCGCCCTCGACGCGATGACCGCCGTCGTCGGCGGGATCCTCCTGCTCATCCTCCGCTGGCGCTGACCTCGCCGCTCATCCTCCGCCGGCGCTGACCTCGCCGGCCGGGCCGGTCGCTCAGGTGAGTCCGTTGCCGCTCGTCCCGTGGCCGCAGACCTTGAAGCCGTAGCCCTGGGCCAGCCCCTTGGCGACGGCTCCGCGCCGGTTGCCCTCCTTCTCGGCGGCGACGAGTGCGACCTTGTCGCCCTTGGCGAAGGCGTCGGCGATCTGGCCGACGAGGAGGACGGCCTGCGTCCCCTCCTGGAGATAGGCGGTGACCTCGGTGTTGTCCCCAGCCGGGAGCCGCAGCCCCTGGAGGCGGCCGAGCTCGGCCTGCTCGACCGATCGGATCTGGCGGAAGAGCGGGGCCGCCGCGGCGAAGGCCTTCGGCGTGTCGCCGAGGGCGATCAGCGACTTCGTCGGGAGCGTGGACAGGGAGGCCCGGGCCGCCTGGCAGATCGCGTCGGCCTGGGCGATGAACTGGGCCCGGGTCGGGACCGGACCGCTTGCCGTCGGGGTGGTGGTCGTGCTCGTGGCCTTCGTCGCGCCGCCGCAGGCGGCGAGCCCGGCGGTCGCGGCCAGGAGGCCGAGCGTCGCCCCCGTCTTATTGGTCCGCCTCATCGGGTGAGCCTCCGTCTCCCGCCACCGGTTGGTCGCGCCGGGCGCATCCTACGCGCAAGAGCGGCTGCGGCCGGGTCCGGGAAGGGGACGGTCTGCCACGCTACGCGTGTGCGCTTTGGCCGAGACCGTCCCCGCGGGGCCACCTCCCGGCGCCGGTTCGGGACGACCCTCGGCGTCCACGACATGGCGATCGACCTGGGGACGGCGAACACCCTGGTCTATGTCGGCGGCGAGGGCATCGTCGTCTCGGAGCCGTCGGTCGTGGCGATCGACTCCTTCAACGGGCAGGTCCACGCGGTCGGGGCCGAGGCCGAGCGGATGCTCGGACGGACCCCGGCATCGATCTCGGCGGTCCGGCCGCTCCGCCACGGGGTGATCGCCGACTTCGAGGTCACCGAGGAGATGCTCCGCTACTTCATCGGCCGGGTGCTCGACCGGCGGTGGGCCCACCCGCGGGTGATCGTCTGCGCCCCGTCCGGGGTGACCGAGGTCGAGCAGCGGGCGGTCGAGCAGGCGGCCCTCGCCGCGGGGGCCCGCCAGGTCCAGCTGATCGAGGAGCCGATCGCCGCGGCCATCGGCGCCGGCCTGGCGATCGAGGAGCCGGTCGGGCGGATGGTGGTCGACGTCGGCGGGGGCACGAGCGAGGTCGCGGTGATCTCCCTCGGCGGGATCGTCCTGTCCCGTTCGATCCGGGTCGGCGGATATGAGATGGATGAGGCACTCGGTCAGTACATGCGCAACGTCCACCACCTCGCGATCGGCTCGCGCACCGCCGAGGCGATCAAGCTCTCGGTCGGCTCGGCCCTCCCGTTCGCCGACGAGGAGGTCACGCCGGTCCGCGGGCGCCACCTGATCACCGGGCTCCCGAGCGAGGTCCAACTCAACAGCGCCGAGGTCCGCGAGGCGATCCGGGCGCCGATCCAGGAGATCCTCCTGGCGATCAAGGAGACGCTCGAGGAGACCCCGCCCGAGCTGGCCGGGGACATCTCCCAGGAGGGCATCCTCCTCGCCGGGGGCGGGACCCTCCTGCGCGGGCTGGCCGGTCTCGTCGAGGCCGAGACGGGCATGCCGACCACCGTCTGCGAGTCGCCCCTCACCTGCGTGGTCATCGGGTCCGGGCAGGCGCTCGAGCACTACGACCAGCTCGCCGGGAGCGCCGCCGGCCGCCGCGGCCGGGCCGGCGGCTCGTCGGTTCGCTAGGCGGGCCGGCGGAGCGTCGCCTTCGCTGGGCGGGCCAGCGGATCGTCGCGTCGCCACACGGGCCGGTGGAGCGCGCTCCGCTGGGCGGGGCGGCGGATCGTCGGCCCGGCGTTCGACCGCCGCCCGAGCGGGCGAGGCGCGCCGGGGCCGGACCGGGGCCCGGGGGGCGGGGCCGGCAAGGTTAGCTCCGCGTGAAGAAGGCCCGCGGCCGATTCGCCCGGGGCCCGACCGGGCAGCTTGAGCGCATGTCCACGACCGTCGACGCCGGCTCGGCGCCGGGCGCCGGGGTCTCCCCGTCCTCCCGGCGGCGGCTCGGCGCCTCGACTGTGGCTGGGGTGCTCGGCGGGGTCGTGGTCGCCGTCCTCGGGCCCTGGTGGCTGATCCCGCTCGTCGCCTGGATCCTCGCCGCGCTCGTCTACGTCGTCTGGATGTGGTCGACGATCTGGCCGCTCGGCCCCGAGGAGACGGCCCGCCAGGCGCGGGCGGAGGATCTCGGCCGGGCGAGCACGGACATCGTCCTCCTCAGCGCGAGCCTCGTGAGCATCGTCGCCCTCGGGCTCGTCCTCGTCCGGGCCGGGCAGATGAAGGGCCTCGACAAGGGGCTCCTCGTCGGAACGTGCGTCCTCAGCGTCGTCCTCGCCTGGACGGTCGTCCACACGGTGTTCAGCCTCCGCTACGCCGACCTCTACTACAACGGCGAGCCCGGCGGGATCGACTTCAACGAGGACGACCCGCCCTGCTACTCGGACTTCGCCTATCTCGCCTGGACGATCGGCATGACCTTCCAGGTCTCGGACACCGACCTGAAGACGAAGCGGATCCGCCAGACGGCGCTCCGCCACGGCCTCCTCTCCTACGCCTTCGGGGCCCTGATCATCGCCACGACGGTCAACCTGATCGCCGGCCTCGGAAAGTAGCCGACCGCCCTACGATGGGGCCATGGCCGAGCCCCCCCGGAAACCGCTCCGGAATCACAGCGGTCACGAGAGCCACGCCGGCGACCATGGCCACGCCGGTCACGACCACCATCACCACCACAGCGTCGCCGCCGACTGCGACACCCGGCAGCTGACGATCGCCCTCGGGCTGATCCTCGGCTTCATGGCCGTCGAGGTCGCCGGCGGGGTCCTCGCCCACTCGCTCGCCCTCCTCTCCGATGCCGGCCACATGCTGACCGACGCCGCGGCCATCGGCCTCTCGCTCGCCGCCGCCCGGATCGCCCTGCGCCCGGCCGCCGGGGCGATGACCTACGGCTTCCGCCGGGTCGAGATCCTCTCGGCCCAGGCCAACGGCGTGACCCTCCTGATCCTCGCCGCGTTCATCGCCTACGAGGCCGTCCATCGTCTCTTCGCCCCCCCGGCCGTCCGAGCCGGCCTCGTCCTCGGGGTTGCGCTCGTCGGGGTCGCGGTCAACCTCGCCGCGACCCGGGCCCTCGCCCGGGCCAACCGCCAGAGCATGAACGTCGCGGGGAGCTTCCAGCACCTCCTGACCGACCTCTACGCCTTCGCCGGGACGGCGATCGCCGCCGTCGTGATCCTCCTGACCGGGTTCGAGCGGGCCGACCCGATCGTCTCGCTCGTCGTCGCCGGGCTGATGGTCCGCTCCGGCTACGGGCTCCTGATGGCCTCCGGGCGGGTCTTCCTCGAGGCGGCCCCCTCCCACCTCGACCCGCAGGCGATCGGCGAGGCCCTGGTCGGCCAGGCCGGCGTCCGCGAGGTCCACGACCTCCACGTCTGGGAGATCACCAGCGGCTTCCCCGCCCTCTCAGCCCACGTCCTCGTCGGCGAGGAGGCCAACTGCCATGCGATCCGGCGGCGGATGGAGGCGATGCTCCACGACCGCTTCGCCCTCGTCCACACGACGCTCCAGGTCGATCACGAGGGCGGCGACCTGATCGAGATCGAGCTGCCCGGGGGCGGCCGCCCGGGTTAGCCGGTGGCCGAGGCCGCGGCCGTCTGGCGGCTGAGGAACTCGTGGATCGTGCTGACCACGAGCTCCGGGGCGTCCCACATCGGGACGTGGCCGGTCCCGGTCAGGACGACGAACTCGGCCCCGGCGATCTCGGTCCGGAAGCGATCGGCGTGCCGGCGCATCGGGAGGATCCGGTCGTGCTCGGGCCAGGCGATCAGCGTCGGCACGCGGACGGCGTCGAGGCCGTCGATCGCGGCCCGCTCGGCGAAGAGCGCCTCGATCACCCGGCCCTCGATCGCGCAGCTCGCCGACGCCCGGACCATGTCGATGGCCGCCCGGGCGGTCATCCGCTCGCCCCGCCACATCACGTCGCGCATCGCCAGACGGCGGCTGAAGGATTGGGCCATGACCATCGGGAGGGTCGCCCGACCGGCCCGGACGAGCCGGCGCTGGCGCACGAAGAAGCGGGCCAGCCGGCGGCTCTCACCGCTGTCGGCCCGCCAGCCGCCCGACGGCGCCAGGCCGACGACGCTCCGGGCCCGCCCGCGCTTGGCCAGCTCGAGGGCCAGCCCCCCGCCCATCGAGTTGCCGACGATGTGCGCCGTCCCGACCCCGAGGTCGTCGAGCTGCGCCTCGACCGAGTCGCCGGCGTCCGCCATCTGGAGCGCCCCGGTCTTCTCGAAGGCCGGCCCGCCGTAGTGGCCGGGGAGGGTCGGGGCGATGACTTCGTAGGAGGCGGACAGGGCCGGGAGGATCGGCGCCCACTGGTGCCAGGTGCCCTTGAAGCCGTGGAGCAGGAGGAGCGGCTCACCCTGGCCGCCGCGGTAGAGGCCGGGCGTGACGATCTCGGTCATGAAGGGCCTGAGTCTATTGATTGCGCCCCGACCTCGCCTGGGGTGGCCCGCGATACTCCGCGCCATGGAAGCCGCCGCTGCCGCCCCTGCCGGCCGGACGGCCTGGGCGCGCAACGTCGGGGCTCCGGTCCGCGACTTCCTGCGCACCGAGTCGGGCGGGGCGGCGATGCTCGTCGGCGCGGCCGTCCTCGCCCTCGTCTGGGCCAACTCGCCCTGGCGGGAGACCTACGAGTCGGTCTGGCGGACGCGCCTGGCGATCACCCTCGGCCACGACGCTCTCGCCGCCGACCTCCGCCACTGGGTCAACGAGGGGCTCATGACCTTCTTCTTCCTCGTCGTCGGGCTCGAGGCCAAGCGCGAGGTCGACCTCGGCGAGCTGCGCGAGCGCTCGCGCATCGCCATCCCCGTCGTCGCCGCCCTCGGCGGGATGGCCGGGGCCGTCGGGATCTACCTGGCGATCAACCACGGCGGTTCCGGGGCCCCCGGGTGGGGCGCGGTGATCTCGACCGACACGGCCCTCGCCCTCGGCGTCCTCGCCCTCGTCACCCCGACCGGGGCGACCCGGCTGCGGGTCTTCCTCCTCACCCTGGTCGTGGTCGACGACCTGGCCGGCCTGCTCGTGATCGGCCTCGCCTACACCGACCGGGTCTCGGCGGTCGCCCTCGCCGTTGCCCTCGGCCTCTTCGCCGTGCTGATCGGCCTGCGCTTCGTCGGCGGCCGCTGGCGGGCGCCCGGGGCGGTCGTCGTCGGCATCGGGATGTGGGTGGCGATGTTCGAGTCGGGGATCGACCCGATCATCGTCGGGCTGGCCATCGGCCTCGTGACGAGCGCCTACCCCCCGGCCCGCGACGACCTCGAGCGGGCGACCCGGGAGACCCGCCTCTTCCGTGAGCAGCCGACGCCCGAGCTCGCCTACACGGCCCAGCGGAGCGTGACAGCGGCGATCTCCCCGAACGAGCGCCTCCAGTACCGCCTGCACCCGTGGACCGGGTTCCTCGTCGTTCCCCTCTTCGCCCTGGCCAACGCCGGGATCCGGATCGACGAGCCCCTGCTCGGCGACGCGGCGAGCTCGCGGGTGACGATCGGGATCTTCCTCGCCTACGCCGTCGGCAAGCCGCTCGGCATCGTCGGCGCCGCCTGGCTCGGGACCCGTCGCGGGGCCCGGCTCGCCGTGACCTGGCCCGGCCTCCTCGGGACCGGCGCGGCCGCCGGGATCGGCTTCACCGTCTCGCTCCTGATCGCCTCCCTCGCCTTCTCCCGGCGGGCGCCTCCTCGACCAGGCCAAGCTCGGGGTCCTCGCCGCCGCCGTCGTCTCGCCCGTCCTCGCCTGGACCGTCTTCCGGGCGATCGCCCGGATGCCGGCCGCCGTCCGAGCCCGCCAGCTCGGGCGGACGGCCACGCAGCTGATCGACCTGGCCGACGACGTCGACCCCGAGCGCGACCACATCCGCGGACGTGACGACGCTCCGGTCACCCTCGTCGAGTACGCCAACTTCGAGTGCCCGTTCTGCGGCCGGGCCGAGCCGGTCATCCGCGAGCTCCTGGCCGAGGAGGGCGGCGACCTCCGCTACGTATTCCGCCACCTCCCCCTCGCCGACGTCCACCCCCACGCCCAGATGGCCGCCGAGGCGACCGAGGCGGCCGGCGCCCAGGGCCGGTTCTGGGAGATGCACGACCTCCTGTTCGCCCACCAGGGCGACCTCGCCCCGCGCGACCTGCGCCGCTACGCCGAGGAGCTCGACCTCGACGTCGACCGCTTCGCCGACGAGCTCCGCCGCCGTCGCTACGCCCCCCGGGTGACCGCCGACATCGCCGGGGCCGACGCGAGCGGCGTCTCCGGCACACCGTCCTTCTTCATCAACGGCCGCCGCCACCACGGGGTCTACGACATCGCCACCCTGACCCGGGCCGTCGATGCCGCCCGGCGGGCGGCGACGCGCTAGTCGACGCGTCCGCCGGTTCCGTCCACCTAGACGTCCGAGCGGAGGTGCTGGGCCTCGTCGAGGAGCTCGAGCTTCTTGATCGTCTCGGACTCGATCTGGCGGATCCGCTCGCGGGTCAGGTTGAACGACCGGCCGATCTCCTCGAGCGTACGGGGCTGCTCGCCGCACAGGCCGTAGCGGAGGACGAGGACCTGGCGTTCGCGGTCGGGCAGGCGCTTGAGCACGTCCCAGAGGGCCTTCCGCCGGAGCGCCTGGGCCGCGCGCTGATACGGGCAGGCGCCGACGCGGTCGGCCGGGATGAAGTCCCCGAGCTCGGTCCCCTCCTCGTCGTCGACCGGCTTCTCGAGCGAGACCGGCGGCTGAGCGGCCCGCCGGATCGACTCGACGGCGTCGCCGTCGATCCCGGTCGCGGCGGCGATCTCGGCGACCGTCGCCTCGCGCCCGACCCGGGCCTCGATCTCCCGCTCGGCCCGGCGGATCCGCTGGAGCTTCTCGACCAGGTACACCGGCATCCGGATCATCCGCGACTTGTCGGCCAGGGCCCGGGACACCGCCTGGCTGATCAGCCAGCTCGCGTAGGTCGAGAAGCGGAAGCCGCGCCGGTGGTCGAACTTCTCGGCCGCCCGGACCAGGCCGATCGTCCCCTCCTGGATCAGGTCGAGGAGGGGCAGCCCCTGGTCGCGGTAGTTCTTGGCGATCGAGACGACGAGCCGCAGGTTCGAGGCGACCATCCGCTGCTTGGCCGCCTGGTCGCCCCGCTCGATCCGCTTGGCCAGGGCGACCTCCTCGTGGCGGCTGAGCAGGGGCAGCCGCCCGATGTCGCCGAGGAGGAGCTGGAGCGCGTCGGTCGTCGTCGGGCTCGCCGCCGGCCCGCGGCGGGCGGCCGGTGGCTCCGGCGGTCCGGCCTCGAGCTCGTCGGACCAGCCGGGCTCGTCCTCGACGGGGTCGAGCAGCTCGGGCGGCGGGTAGGCGAGCAGGCCGACGGTGTCGTCCAACTGGTGAAGCTCTCGTGACTCGGCTACCGACATCTCCCCGTCCCTCGGTGAACGGCCCTACCCCATCAGAAACGCGGCGCGGCCGACAGCTCGGCCCGCGTCGCACCTCAACTACGTGGGAAACCGCGGCTCGGATCACCGAGTTTTCACCGGTCCGCCGGGCCGGACGGGGGTCTACCATCGGCAGCGTGCGTCGACGTCGCGCCTCCTCCGCGTCCCGGGTCCTCCTCGCCGCCGCGTCCGCCGCCGGCGCCCTCGCGTCGGCGCGCCGACCGGGCTCGCCGCCTCCCCGGCGGCCTGCCCGGCGCCGGCAATCGGGCAGCGGGCCTCCGCCGACCTCGCCTTCGCCGAGTCCCGCTACCGGCTCGAGGCGCGCGGAGCCGCCGTGCGGGCCGCCCTCCAGCGGGTCGTCGCCGACCGGGCGCTGACCGGCGCCCTGGCCGCCGGCCGGCTGGCCGCGGCGAGTGCGGCGGCGCACGGCCTCCTGGCCCGCCACCTCCACCTGACGGCGATCCGCTTCGTCCGCGGCGGGCGGGTCATCCTCACGACCAAGCCCCACCCGTTCGACGTCGCCGGGGCCGCCCGGGCTCTCCCGGGCGGCGGGACCCTCGAGGTGACGATCCAGGATCTGGTCGGCTTCATTCGCCTCGTGCACAAGTTCACCGGGGCCGAGGTCGTCGTCCGCGGCGCCGCCGGCGAGGTCAAGAGCTCGCTCCCGGCCGCGCTCGGCGCCCGGCTCCCGGCTGCCGGCTGCGCGACGCTCGGCACCCGGACCTATGCCGTGCGCTCGTTCGCCGCGACCGCGTTCGGCGGCGAGTCCCTGACGATCTCGATACTCCGGGCCTAGCGGCCGTGATCCTCGCCCATCTCGGCGGCCTCCCGCTCGAGGAGAGCCTGATCTACCTCGTCCCGCCGATCGGCGTCGTCGCCTGGATCTGGGTGCTCGGCCGGCGCGGGCGCGACGATCCGCCCGAGCCGGACCCGTTCGACGAGCCCGACGACGGCGAGGAGCCCGCGCCGACCGGGAGCCGCCGCGGCGACCGGTCGGCCTGAGCTCCGCAGATCTCCCCTTGCGGGCCGGTGATCTTTGTTATCCTGGCAGGCGCGATCGTCGTGCGGCTGACCCGCCGCCCCGGTCGCGGGGAACCATCAGGAGGGGGCACGGTGCCCGCCAGTGCGGCTCACCGATGCCGGACTCCTTGTCAGACCGTCCGCGACAAGGAGCTGCCCGCTGGTCAGGACCGTCTCATCGACTTCGCGCCGTCCCCGCGCCGGCGCCTCCCCCTTCGCTCGGGAGACTCCCTCCTTTCCCGGGCGAGCCGGGCGTCGACGCTCCCCCAAGCCTCGACGCCCAAACGCTCGCTGCGGTCCCGGCGCTGGATAGCGCCGGGACCGTACGAGCAAGCGCTCGGCCGGACGGCCTACCCCCGGCTGAGCTGCCCTTGGACCCGGTGGGTGCCTCAGCCGGTGATCGTGAACGTCCGATGCGTCCCGGCCGAGCCCGAGGTGCGCAGGGTGGCGCGCGTGCGCAGCCGGTGTCCGTGGCTCGCCAGCTGCTGAACTCCCCGGGGAGTGATGCGGACCGGCACTCTGGCCGTCGTGTCGGCAGCGATCGAGAAGTGGGCGACGCCGACCGTGGTGGTCGTCCGGAGGGTCAGCGACCCGGTGCACGGCCCGCCGGTGCACCGGACCGAGACCCGGGCGACGCGGCGGTTGACCCGCCCGCTCGCCGTCGCGAGGCGGGCGGTTCCGCTCACCGGGAGGCTGCTCCGCGGCGGGGCGGCCCCGACCGGCGCCGGCGCCGAGGTCAGGGCCTGGCCGGCGGCCTGCGCCTGCTGGCCGATGAAGGCCGTGATCGCCGGTGTCGCCACCCGGACGTAGACCCCCGGATACCCGGCCTGGGCGCAGCCGGCGCCGAAGTCGATCAACCCGGCGAGGACGTAGTCGGCCGGGGGGGCCGCCGGGCTGTCGACGTCGACGACCATCGGGCCGCCGCTGTCCCCCGAGCAGGCGTCGGTCCCGCCGGCCGGCTCGCCGGCGCAGAGCATCCGCGGGGTGATCGACGGGACCCCGATGCTCCCGAGCCCGGCGTACTCGCCGGCGCAGGTCGCGTCGGGGATGAGGTGGGTCTGGGCCGCCTGGAGCTGCTGGGGCAGGTTGGGGTTGTTGTCGTGGGCGCCCACGCCGAGCGGACTCGTCTCCCCCCACCCGCTGATCGTGACCGTCTCGGCCGGGCTGAGATCCGGGTTGGCGTAGCGGGCGGCGAGCGCCGGGGTGATCAGAGGGATCGGAGCGACGGCGGCCGTCCCGTCGGCCCGCGGCGTGCCGGCGTAGAGGGGGGTCGAGAGGGTCAGGACGGCGACGTCGTAGTCGGCAGTCGCCGGGTCGTAGCTCGGGTCGACCGCGATCCCGACGGCCACGGGGGCGGTTGGGATGTTCGGGGGGAGGGTCGCCGTCCCGGCCACCACGGTCACGTTGCCCGGGGCGGCCACGCGGCCGGTGATCTCGTCGATGACGCAGTGGGCCGCGGTGAGGACCTGGGTCGGGTCGATGATCACCCCGCCGCAGAAGGCGAGCGTCGGCTGGCCGAGCGGGCCGGTCAGGCCCCGGACGAAGACCGCGGCCTGGAAGGGGAACGAGGCGATCGCCGGGACCGGGGTCCCCCCGACCACGCGCAGGACCCCCGGGGAGACGGCGGCCGCCGCCGTCCCGCCGCCGACCGGGCCGGCGAGGGCGAGGGCGAGGGCGAAGGCGAGGGCGACGGGCGCGGCCGCGCGGCGGCGGCGAGGCCCCCGGTCGATGCGCCCGGACGCCGGCACGGTGATCCGCATGACCTGGAGAGTGGAGCACCTCCATAAGAGGTCCGTAAAAGCCGTCAGCCGCGCAGGACCCGGGCGGCGACCCCGGCGATCGTCTCCTCCCCGTAGGCCATCGACGGACCCGACCGGGTGAGGACGGCGATCGCGAAGGTCGCTCCCCGACCCTCGAGCCGCGCCACCTGGTTGACCAGCCCGAGGCTCGGGAACCAGCCGCCCTTGAAGAACACCCGGAACGCCGGGCGGGCGACGGCCGGGACGCCCCAGCTCTGGTCGGGCGAGATCCCCGAGAGGAGCCACCGGGCGTAGGCGTCGAACCGGGGCGGGATCAGGCGGTCCTGGACGAAGAAGAAGCGGGCCTGGTCGGCGGCCGAGATCTGGGTGAAGCCCCAGGCGGGCGAGGTCTGGAAGTCGGTCATCCCGACCTGGCGGGCCAGGCGGGCGAGCCCGTCCTGCCCGACGATCGCGAAGACCGCCGAGGCGGCGCCGTTGTCGGACACGTGGATCATCGGGTAGAGGAGGCTCCGGGCGCCCGCGTCGAGCGGGCGGTCGGCCGCGGCAAGCCGGTCGAGGTAGGCGACGAGGAGCATCGCCTTGACCACGCTCGCCGAGTCGAAGCGCTCGTGGACGCGAACCCCGCTCAGGCGGCCCCGGTCGTCGAGGACGGCGAACGCCGTCTGCCCGGCCCGGCCGGCGAGGAACCGCCCGGCGGCGGCCACCCCGGCGGCGCGCGGGAAGGCCGGTCGCGGGGTCCCCGTCCCCTCCCCCTCGAACTCGAGCGCCGCAGCCGGGGCCGTCCAGACGACGGCGAGGGCGAGGCCGGCGGCGAGCACCGCGCCCCGGCTCATCGCGGCCCCGCGGCGACGAAGTCGCCCTGCGGGCACGGGCGATGGCGGACGGGCGGACCGGCGCCGGCCTCCCCGGCCCCGTTGAAGCAGACGCGGAAGACGAAGCGGGTGGCCGGGGGGTCGACGGTGGCCGTCGCGTAGGTCACCCCGGGCCGGAGCTCCCGAGTCCGGGTGACCGCGGCGAGCTGGAAGCGCCGGCTCCCCCGGGGGGCGACGTACCAGTAGGTCGGGACCCCGATCCAGCGGAAGTAGGCCGAGTGATGGGAGATCAGCGTGAGCATCGCCCGCCCCGGGCCCCGGTCGTAGCTGTGGAGCGTCCCCGGGACGTCGACGTAGACGGTGCGCGCCGGGCTGTAGCCGCCGGTCGAGCGGACGCGATAGCGGGTGTTGCGGTCGGGCCGCAGCGGCCCGAAGGCGAAGCTCCCGTCGGCGGCGGTGGTCGTATGGGCGGCGTCGGAGAACCCGCGGTAGGGAAACGGGTCGACCTGGAGCTCGAGCGGCGCGCCGGCGCCCGGGACCGTCCCGCCCGTGCGCAGCGTCCCGGTCAGCTCGGTCGTTCTTCCGGAGCCGATCTCGGCGGGTGCGGCGCCCAGGCTGATCGAGTCGCCTGCGGACACGGCCGGGGAGGTGGGCCAGAGGACGATGGCGGCGACGATCGCCGCGGCCGCCCGCGCGCCCCAGCCGCCTCTATCCGGACCCGACCGCACTCCCGCCCCTCCGTCGCCGTGGCCCGGCCAACGGTAGCGGCCCTGCCGGACGGGCGCTCGGGCGGTCCTCCGGGAACGATCCACTAGGCTGTCGCTACCGGCGGATCGCCCACTCGGCCGGGCGCGCTCCGGCGCGCAACCGGGCACCCCAGCGGGCTTCGCCGCCCGCTGACGTCTGGTCCCGGTGGCCGGGAGTGTCAAGTCGCCCAGGCAAGACACAAAGTCCTGGGACGTTGTAGTTCAGTTGCGATCCATGACCGGCCCCGAACGTCCCCGAGCCTCCGGGCTCGGGGCGTGCGGGTCGTTTGGCCGGCGCACCGCCCGGGTATCGGCGCCAGACCAGACGCGACGACAGGACGACAGGAGGCGGGCGATGACCGACAAGCACGTGGACGAGGCCAAGGGGCGCGTCAAGGAGGCCGCTGGGGCGGTCACCGGCGACGACGAGCTCAAACACGAGGGCCAGGGCGACCAGGCGGTGGCCTCGGTCAAGGACGCGACCGACAAGGTCGCCGACTCGATCAAGGGCGCCGTCGACAAGGCGACTTAGACGGTCCGCACGTTCCTCAGCGGTGGGCGGCCGCCATCGCGGCCCCGCCCGAGAGATCTGCCGCGTCGTGGGCGCGGCCGTGCGATCGGCCGCTCTGCCCGGACGGGCGGGGAGGACGGCCCAGGGAGATGCCCGACGTAAGATGGACATGACTGCGACCAGGCGGACCCGCCGATGACGGCAGCGCCCCCCAACGTCCGGCTCGACCTGCCGAACCTGCCGGAGAACGTCTCGCTCGTGCGCGAGATGCTGGCCGGCGTCGCCGAGGCGGTCCCGCTCGAGGACGGGCAGCTCGACGACATCAAGACGGTGGTCAGCGAGGCGGCCAACAACGTCGTCCTCCACGCCTACGACGGGGCCGAGGGACCGCTGGAGGTCGAGGTCTACATCCTCGACGGTCGGCTCGAGGTCGTCGTCCGCGACCACGGCGGCGGCATCCGTCCGCGCCCGGCCGCCGACGACCAGGTCAAGGGCATCGGGCTCTCGGTGATCCAGGCGCTGACCGATCGGACCGAGTTCCGCGGGGCGATCGGTGAGGGCACCGAGGTACTGATGGCCTTCTCCGCCCCGGCGGCCCGGCGCCCGGCGGACGCCCTCAACGGCGACCTGAGCGCGGCCGCGGCGCACGAGGCCCTGGCGCGGGGGGCGACCGCCGTGCTGGCGATCGCCCCGGTCGTCCTCGCCCGGCGAGTGCTCAGCCGCCCGGTCTACGCCCTCGCCGCCCGGGCGCGCTTCTCGATCGATCGGCTCTCCGACGTCCAGCTCGTCGCCGACGCCCTCACCGCCCATGCCGAGCGGGCGGTGGCCGGCCGGGCGCTGCGCCTCGGCGTGACGGTGGACGTCCGCCGCCTCGACCTCCGCTTCGGCCCGTTCGCCACCGGGCGCGCCCGCCGGCTGATCGGCGACTCGGCCCTCGCCGGGCTCGGGCCGCTCGTCGAGACGCTGAGCGACGAGGTCGACGTGGTCCGCTACGGCGAGGCCGAGGTCCTGACCCTGCGACTGCTCGACCACCGCTAGGGTAGGCCGCCCGTGAAGGTGCTCGTGATCACCACCGAACCGATCGGCGCCGCCGAGCTCCGGACGGCGCTCGGCGACGAGGCGGCCGACGACGCCGAGGTCCTCGTCGTGGCCCCGGCCCTCCACTCCTCGCCGCTGCGCTTCTGGCTCTCGGACGCCGACCGGGCGATCGCCGAGGCCGAAGGGGTCCAGCGCGAGAGCGTCGACCACCTCGCCGACGCGGGCATCAGCGCGAGCGGGGACACCGGTGAGGCCGACACGCTCGCGGCGGTGCAGGACAGCCTCCGGACCTTCCCGGCCGAGCGGATCGTCATCTTCAGCCACCCGCCGGGCGATCGCGACTACAAGGAGGCCGTGAGCACGGCCGAGGTCGAGGAGCGCTTCGGGCTCCCGGTCACCCAGCACGCCACGCCCGGTTAGGCGCCCTCCTCGACGATCTCGCGCAGGTCGCGCAGGGCGTTGCGCAGGAGCCGCGAGACCTGCATCTGCGAGACGCCGACCCGCTCGGCGATCTGCGTCTGGGTGAGCCCGTCGACGAAGCGCAGACGGATGATCAGGCGATCGCGCTCGCTGAGCTGGACGATCGCGCTCGAGAGGGTCGCTCGGACGTCGATCTGCTCGAGGCGCTCGTCCTCGGCCCCGATGGTCGCCGCCCGGCCTCCGGGCTCGTCGTCGTCCCCGCTGCCGTCGATCGACTCGGCGTCATGGGCCGAGCGGGCCTCGAGCGCGTCGAGCACGCCCTCGTTGCTGAGGCCGGACGCCGCCGCCAGGTCGTCGACCGTCGGCGCCCGGCCGAGCGCGGCCGAGAGCTCGCGTTCGCAGCGCTCGACGAGGAGCACCTTCTCCTTGAGCGCCCGCGGCACGTGGAGCGCCCAGGCCGTGTCGCGGAAGTGGCGCTTGATCTCGCCGATCATGGTCGGCACCGCGTAGGAGGAGAAGGCGAGCCCCCGCTCGGGATCGAAGCCGTCGACCGCCTTGACCAGGGCGAGGTTGGCGACCTGGAGGATGTCCTCGAAGGACTGCGGCGTGTGGCGGTAGCGGTTGGCGATGCTCCGGGCCAGCGGCATGAAGTGCTCGATCAGCCGGTCGCGCAGGGCCGGGTCGGGCTCGGCCCGCAGGGCGGCGAACATCGCCTCCGGGTCCCGTCCGTCGAGGCGCAGGGTCACGCGCTATCCGTCGGGCGGGCTCGCCAGCTCCACGAGCGCCGCCTCCCGCGAGGCGACGATCGTGATGATCTGGTCGACGCCGGCGACCCGGAAGGTCCGAGCCACGCTCCCGCCGCCGTCGACCACGACCAGCTGGCCCCCCCGCCCGCGGGCCCGCTTCATGGCCAGGATCAGGGCGGCCAGCCCGCTCGAGTCGATGAACGCCGTCCGGGTCAGATCGACGACCAGGTCGAGCGCCTCCCCCTCGAGGGCGTCGGTGATCGTCCGCTTCAACTCGGGGGCCGCGAACAGGTCGAGCTCGCCGCTGACCGCCAGGAGCCGGACTCGCGGCGCCAGGATCTCGACTTCGAGGGCAAACTTGGTTCCAGTCAAACGCACGGGCGGAGGTCGGGTCGGCGAGCTACCCGGCACGGTCCTCAGGGCAAACCTCACTCGGCGCCGGCCGCCCGGACACGCAGCTCCCGGCCGCCGACCTCGACCTGGTCGCCGTCGTGGAGCTGGCGCCCCCGCCTGCGCTCGGCCTCGCCGTTGACGGCGACCGCCTCGCGTTCGAGCAGGAGCTTGGCCGCGGCTCCCGAGTCGACGATCCCGGCGAGCTTCAGCAGCTGACCGAGCCGGATCATCGCCCCGCGGATCTCGACCTCGGCCGGCTCGGGCACGTGCGGCGCGGGGCGGCTCACGCGCTCGGCGCGGTCGCCACGACCTGCCACGGATGGACGTCGGAGCCCTGGAGGCCGAGCGTCCAGTGCAGGTCGAAGCGGACGGGCGCGGACTGCGAGCCCGAGAGGACCGCCGCGGTATCGCGATCCTCGATGTAGCGGCGGCCCCGCACGCTCAGCTCGACGGTGATCGTCGGGGGCACGCTGTGGGCGTCGAGGCCGGTGATCTGGACCTGCTCGACCAGCGGCCCGCGCACGACGAGGCGGGTCCGCTCGCCCGGGTCCCCCGGGTGGAGGAGCTCGGAGACGGCGCCCGGGGTGGCCAGCTCGCGCAGGTCGGCGTCGTCGCCGTCGACCGCCTCGGCCCACGCGGCGACGGCCCGGCGGACCTCGGCGCTGAGGACGTCGGGCGAGAAGCGGCCGTCGACCAGCGCGAGGTCGAGCGCCGCCGTCCGGGCGGCGCCGGTGAACTCGGCGGCCGCCACCTCGCTGACCGCGACCCCTTCGGGGAGCTTCTCGGCGGCCGCCTGCTCGACGAGGGACTCGCCGCTCAGGCGCTCGGTGTCCGACCACGGGGTCGGGACGATCGGCTCGGCGAGCTGGTGGTCGCCCTCCCGCCGCTGCTCGATCGAGAGCACGATCCACCGGCCGTCCGGCTTGCCGAGCGTCCAGTACTCGCTGACCCGGCTCGTGTCCGACTGACTGTCGCTCCGGAGCACGACGTTCCCGGCCCGGTCGGTCACGACGTCGCGCAGCGTCGCCTCGAGGCGGACGACCGCCCGGTCGTCGCGGTCGGCGCTGCGATTGGTCAGGCCGACGTATTCGACCCCGACCTCGCCGACGACGCTCACCCGGTTGGTCCAGCCGCGCCGCTCGAAGTCGTCGAGACGGCGCGACCACTCCCGCATCAGGTCGGGGCCGCAGAGGTTCCCCAGCCGCGCGCGGTCGCCGGCCGACCACGCGGCCTGGACCTGGGTGAAGAGCCGCCGCCCGGTCGGCTCGACCGTGTCCGGAGCGAAGTCGGGATCGTCCTCGGCCGCCTCGAGGGCGGCCAGATGGACCCGCTCGGCGCGGCGGCGCCGGCGCGCGCGGTAGCGGGCCGGGGCGATCACCCCGGCGACGACCACGGCGATCACGACGAGGACGATGATCACGAGCAGGACGACGCCGAGGCCACCCCCGCCGGCCAGTCCCCCGCCGAAGCCGATGCCCCCGCCGAGGCCGCGAGCCGCCGCCCCCGCCGCGGAAGCCGCCCCCGCCGAAGCCGGCGCTCCCGCCGCCGCCGCGGGCGGCAGCGCTCGCCGGGGCGAGGAGCAGGGCGGCGCCGACCAGCCCGAGCGGCGCCCGCAGGCGTGTAGAGCCGGGTCGGACCATCGCGACCGATTCAAGCAGAACCGGAGGTTCGGCCCTTGCCAATCGGGATAGGCTTCTGACCCGTTCCCCGGGATTCGCTCCTTGGACCACGCCGACACCGCCCATAACGAGGGGTCGAACGCGTACGCGCAGGCCGCGACGCTCGAGTTCCGCGAGGTCACCAAGCGCTACGACGGGCAGCGCGAGCCGGCGATCACCGGCCTCTCGCTCGAGGTCCCGGCCGGCGAGGTGTGCGTGCTCGTCGGCCCGTCCGGGTGCGGGAAGACGACGGCGATGCGCCTGGTCAACCGGATGATCCCGCTGACCAGCGGCGACATCCTCCTCGGCGGGCGCAGCGTCCTCGACCGCCGGCCGGACGACCTGCGCAAGGAGATCGGCTACGTGATCCAGCAGATCGGCCTCTTCCCGCACCTGACGATCGGCGAGAACATCGCCACCGTCCCGCGGCTCCTCGGCTGGTCCAAGCAGCGGACGGCCCCCCGCGTCGACGAGCTCCTCGAGCTGATCGGCATGGACCCCGAGGAGATGCGCTCCCGCTATCCGGCCCAGCTCTCGGGCGGCCAGCGCCAGCGGGTCGGGGTGGCCCGCGCGCTGGCCGCCGACCCGCCCCTGATGCTGATGGACGAGCCGTTCGGGGCGATCGACCCGATCAGCCGCGAACGCCTCCAGGACGAGTTCCTGCGCCTCCAGGCGCAGGTCCGCAAGACGATCGTCTTCGTCACCCACGACATCGACGAGGCGCTGAAGATGGGCGACCGGATCGCCATCCTCCGGGCGGGGGGCCGGCTCGCCCAGTACGCGACCCCGGCCGAGCTCCTCGCCCGCCCGGCCGACGACTTCGTGGCCGCGTTCGTCGGCACCGACCGGGCGCTCAAGCGTCTGGCCCTGAGCACCCTGGCCGACCTCCACCTGATGGCCGCCGGGACCCGGGCCAACGGGCACCGCGTCGGCCTCCACACCAACGTGCGCGACGCCCTCTCGCTGATGCTCGCTGCCGGGGGCGGACCGCTGACCGTGGTCGACGACGGCGACCGGGTCGCCGGCCTCGTCACGATGGAGCTGATCGGCGGCGTCCTCGCCGACGCCGCGCCCGCGCCCCCGGGACGGGACGGCGAATGATCGCCGCCGCCAGCGTCGTGATCCCCAACTTCGGCGGCGGCGGCGGGGGGGCCAGCTGCGAGCGCGAGAACCACCTCTTCTGCTTCGACTGGGTCCGGCGCAACTGGAGCGGCGTGCTCGAGCCGGCGCTCGGTCAGCACGTCGTCCTGACCCTGATCGCCATCGGCGTCGGCTTCGTCATCGCCCTGGCCATGGCGGTCGCCGCCTACCGGCGGAGCTGGCTGATCCGGCCGTTCGGCGTCGCCACCGCCGTGCTCTACACGATCCCGTCGATCGCCCTCTTCGAGATCCTCGTCCCCTTCTTCGGCCTGACCCGGACGACGGCCGAGATCGGGCTCGTCGGCTACACGCTGGTGATCCTGTTTCGCAACTTCGTCACCGGGCTGCGCGAGGTTCCCGCCGAGGTCCGCGAGACGGCCGAGGGCATGGGCATGACCCGCCGCCAGTCGCTCCTGCGCGTCGAGCTCCCCCTCGCCCTCCCGGCGATCATGGCCGGGCTGCGCATCGCCACCGTGAGCATGATCAGCCTCGCCACGGTCGCCGCCTACATCTGCAACCAGGGGCTCGGGGCGCCGATCTTCCAGGCGATCGGCGAGAACGTGTTCAAGACCGAGCTGATCGCCGCCGGCGGCCTCGCGATCCTGCTGGCGATCGTGGCCGACCTCGCCCTCGTCCTCACCCAGCGGCTCCTGACTCCGTGGGCCCGGATCCGATGAACGACTTCAGCGCCGCCCTCCACTTCATCGCCCGCAACGGGGTCGACCAGCCGGGCGAGCCGACGCTCGTCCACCTCGCCGTCAAGCACCTCGAGGTCGCGGGCGCCGCCCTCGCCGTGGCCTGCGCGATCGCCCTCCCGATCGGGATCTGGCTCGGCCACGTCCGCCGGGGATCGTTCCTGGCCATCAACATCGCCAACATCGGGCGGGCACTCCCCGAGCTGGCGGTGATCGCCGTCGGCGTCGCCGTGATCGGCCTCGGCTTCGCCAACGTCCTCGTCGCCCTGGTCATCCTCGCCGTCCCGCCGATGCTGACCAACGCCTACGTGGCCGTCGCCGGCGTCGACCCCGACGTCGTCGACGCAGCCCGCGGGATGGGCATGCGCGACCGGCGGATCCTGCTCGAGGTCGAGCTCCCCCTGTCGCTGCCGATCATCTTCGCCGGGATCCGGATCTCGGCGATCTTCGTGATCGCCACGGCGACGATCACCTCGCTCGCCGGGTACAGCGGGACGCTCGGCGACATCATCGCCAACCAGGCGAGCTACCGGCTCTCCGGCGTGCTCGGCGCCGCGATCTGCGTCGCTGCCCTCGCCCTCGCCGTCGACGGGGCGTTCGCCCTGCTCCAGCGGGCGCTCACCCCCCGGGGCCTGCGCCTCGCCGGGCGGCGGCTCCCCCAGGCGGGGCTCCGCCAGCCGGCGACACCCGACGTTTCTTGACAACCAGGAGGGGATGACATGGGATCGAACAGAAGGCGCCGGATCGGGGCTGGTCTGGTCGCGCTGGCCGCGGCGGGGGCGCTCGCCGCGTGCGGCAGCAGCTCCAGCAGCTCGAGCAGCTCGAGCAGCACGAGCGCGACGGGGGCGGCGTCCGGGCCGGGCAAGGGCAAGCCGGCGGTGACCATGGGCGACAAGAACTTCACCGAGGAGTTCGTCCTCGCCCAGCTCTACGCCCAGGCCCTCCGGGCCAAGGGCTTCACGGTCAACCTCAAGGAGGGGCTCGGGTCGACCGAGCTGGCCGACAAGGCGCTGACCAGCGGGCAGATCGACATGTACCCGGAGTACACGGGGACGCTGCTCTCGGTGGTCGCCGGCCAGAAGGCCCCGCCCAAGAGCGCGGCGGACGCCTACCGCCAGGCGAAGGCGTTCGACGAGGCCCGCGGGTTCACGCTGCTCACGCCGACGCCCTTCTTCGACTCCGACGCCCTGGCCGCGACCGCGGCCTACGCCAAGGCGCACTCGTTGAAGACGATCGCCGACCTCAAGCCGCTCGGCAAGCGCGTGTCCCTCGGTGCGGCCCCCGAGTTCGCCACCCGGGCCGAGGGCCTGGTCGGGCTCAAGCAGGCCTACGGCATCAACCCGACGTTCAAGCCCCTGGCCATCGGCCTCACCTACAACGCCCTCGACAGCGGCAACGTCAACCTGGGCGACGTGTTCACCACCGACCCCCAGCTCGTGGGCGGAAAGTACACGCTGCTCACCGACCCGAAGTTCGTCTTCGGCTTCCAGAACGCCGCACCCGAGGTGAGCAAGAAGGTCGTGGCCGCCGAGGGGCCGGCCTTCAGCCAGACCCTCGACGCGGTGAGCGCGAAGCTGACCACCGAGGCGATGCAGAAGATGAACGCCGCCGTGGCCCTCGACAAGCAGAGCGCCGCGAGCGTGGCCCACACGTTCCTGGCCGCCAACGGCCTCGCGTAGTCCCGGCCACCGCCGCCGGGCGCGTCCCGAGCGCCCGGCGGTGGGCCCGGATCGGCCCTGTCCGGTCACGACCACTAGCCTCCATGGGGTGCTGATACCCCGCGACGATCTCCGTAACGTGGCCATCGTGGCCCACGTCGACCACGGCAAGACCACCCTGGTCGACGCGATGCTCTGGCAGTCGGGCGCCTTCCGGGCGAACCAGGACGTGGCCGAGCGGGTGATGGACTCGACCGATCTCGAGCGCGAGAAGGGGATCACCATCCTCGCCAAGAACACCTCGGTCCGCTACCGGGACGTCAAGCTCAACATCATCGACACTCCCGGCCACGCCGACTTCGGCGGCGAGGTCGAGCGGGGACTGACGATGGTCGACGGCATCCTCCTCCTCGTCGACGCCAGCGAGGGCCCCCTCCCCCAGACCCGCTTCGTCCTGCGCAAGGCGCTCGAGGCCCGGCTCCCGGTCATCCTCGTGGTCAACAAGGTCGACCGTCCGGATGCCCGGATCGCCGAGGTGGTCGACGAGGTCTACGAGCTCTTCCTCGACCTCGACGCCGACGAGGAGCAGATCGAGTTCCCGATCGTCTACACCAACGCCCGGGCCGGTTGGGCCGCGCTCGAGGAGGGCGCCGTCGGGACCGACCTGGCCCCGCTGATGGACCTTCTGCTCGAGCGCATCCCCGCCCCCCTCCACGACCCCGACCACCCGCTCCAGGCCCTCGTCACCAACCTCGACGCGTCCCCCTACGTCGGGCGCCTCGCGATCTGCCGGGTCCGTCACGGCGTGATCCGCAAGGGCCAGCAGATCGCCTGGTGCCGGGCCGACGGCTCGATCGAGCGCGCCCAGGTGGCCGAGCTCTACGTCACCGACGCGCTCGACCGGGTCGACGCCCCCGAGGCCGGCCCGGGTGAGATCGTCGCCATCGCCGGGATCGCCCAGGTCACGATCGGCGAGACCCTGGCCGACCCGGAGGACCCGCGCCCGCTCCCGGTGATCACGGTCGACGAGCCGTCGCTCTCGGTCACGATCGGGATCAACACCTCGCCCCTGGCCGGGCGCGAGGGGAGCAAGCTGACCGCCCGCCAGATCCGCTCCCGTCTCGAGGCCGAGCTCGTCGGCAACGTGTCGCTCCGGGTCGGGGACACCGACCGGCCGGACGCCTGGGAGGTCCAGGGGCGCGGCGAGCTCCAGCTGGCCGTCCTCGTCGAGCTGATGCGCCGGGAGGGCTTCGAGCTGACCGTCGGCCAGCCCCAGGTGCTGACCCGGGAGATCGCCGGCAAGATCAACGAGCCGGTCGAGCGGCTGGCCATCGACGTTCCCGAGGACTACGTCGGCGTCGTCACCCAGCTGATCGCCCTGCGCAAGGGCCGCATGGAGCAGATGGTCAACCACGGGACCGGATGGGTCCGCATGGACTACCTGGTGCCGGCCCGCGGCCTGATCGGCTTCCGCACCGAGTTCCTCACCGAGACCCGGGGGACCGGGATCCTCCACCACGTGTTCGAGGGCTGGGAGCCATGGTTCGGCGAGCTGAAGATGCGGCCGACCGGGGCGCTCGTGGCCGACCGCCGGGGGGTGACGGCCCAATTCGCCCTGATGAACCTCCAGGAGCGGGGGACGCTGTTCGTCGGCCCGGGCGCGGAGGTCTACGAGGGGATGATCGTCGGGGAGAACGCCCGGTCGGACGACCTCGACGTCAACGCGACGAAGGAGAAGCACCTCAACAACATCCGCTCGTCGACCTCCGAGGTGCTCGTCCGCCTCGTCCCCCACAAGCAGCTCTCGCTCGACCAGACGCTCGAGCTCCTGCGCCCGGACGAGTGCGCCGAGGTCACGCCGCTCAACGTCCGCATGCGCAAGGCGGTGCTGAACAGGACCGAGCGGGTTCGGGCCTCGCGCCGGGAGCGCGCCCCCGCCCCGGTCGGCTGACCCGGCCCGCGCTTCCCGGCGGTCGGCGCCGGGTAGCCCGCCGGCATGCGACCCGGAGACGTCCGGCCGGTCGAGGATCTCGCCGACCTGGTCGGCGACGCCCGCTTCGTCCTGCTCGGCGAGGCGACCCACGGCACCCACGAGTTCTACGCCGTCCGGGCCGAGCTGACCCGGCGCCTGGTCGCCGGGCACGGCTTCGCCGGGGTGGCCGTCGAGGGCGACTGGCCGGCCGCGGTCCGGGTCGATCGCTACGTCCGCGGGGCCGGCGAGGACCCGAGCCCCGAGCAGGCGCTCGGCGGGTTCCGCGGCTTCCCGCCCTGGTTGTGGCGCAACCCGGTCGTCGTCGAGCTGGTCGAGTGGCTCCGCGAGCACGGGCGCGGCGCGGGCTTTCACGGGCTCGACCTCTTGGGCCTGCGGGCATCGATGAGCGCGGTCGTCGACTACCTCGACGCCGTCGACCCACCGGCCGCCGCCCGCGCCCGGCGGCGCTACGCGTGCTTCGAGGATCTCGACGAGCGCTCCTACGGCGAGGCCGCGGCCCGCGGCGAGAAGGATCCGTGCGAGGACGCCGTCGTCGCCCAGCTCGAGGAGCTCCGCCGGCGGGCCCCCGGGGACGGGGACGACGAGTTCGCCGCCCTCCAGAACGCGCGCCTGGCCACCTCCGCCGAGGGCTTCTACCGGGCGATGTACGCCGGCGGGTCGGAGGCCTGGAACCTCCGGGACGCCCACATGGCCGACACGCTCGACGCCCTCCACGCCCACACCGGCCGCGGCCGGCTCGTCGTCTGGGCTCACAACTCCCACGTCGGTGACGCCCGGGCCACCGAGGCCGCCGCCCGCGGCGAGCTGAGCCTCGGCCAGCTCATGCGCGAGCGCCACGGCGACGCGGTCCGCCTCGTCGGCTTCACCACCCACACCGGGACGGTGACCGCCGCCCGCGAGTGGGGCGGCCCGGCCGAGCAGCGGGTCCTGCGCCCGAGCCTCGAGGGCTCACTCGAGCGCCTCCTCCACGACGCCGGCGTGGCGGCCGGCGTCCTCGACCTGCGCCGCGGCGCGCTCGCCGGCCGCCGGCTCAGCCAGCGCATGGTCGGCCTCATCTACCGGCCCGAGGCCGAGGTCTGGAACCACTACGTGAGCACGCGCCCGGCCGAGCAGTTCGACGCGGTCGTCCACCTCGACATGACGACGGCGCTCGTGCCGCTCGAGCGCTGGGCGGCGACCGAGGAGCCCGCCGGCACCCACCCCCCCGGGCTCTGAGGCCGGCGCTCCGCCTCGACGGGGCGACCCGACCTGGTCAGGTGGCGGGGGCGGCGACCCGCAGACCCGGGTCCGAGCCGGCGGGCCGGGCGACGCGGAAGCCGGGATCGGCGCCGGCGGTGGGCGCCGCGGCCCCGGCGGGCGAGGCGCTGGCCACGGCCTCCCACTCGCGCTCGAGCTGGCGGCGGATCTGGCCCGGCGTCGTGCGGAGGGCCTCGAGCGTCTGGGTCGCCCCGTTGCGGGAGTCGGCCAGCAGGGCGAGCAGGAGATGCTCGACGCCGATGTAGCCCTCCTGGCGCTTGACCGCCTCACGCAGGGACCCCTCGAGGATCCGGCGCGCGTGGGGCGTGATCCCCCCGCCGCGCTCGGGCCCCGGCGCGCCGGCCGGCAGGCCGACGATCGTTGGCTGGAGGCACTCCCGCGCCGCTTCGAGGGTCACGCCCAGGGCGTTCAGCGCCCGCACGGCATGGCTCTCCCGGCAGCGGAGGATGCCGAGCAGGATGTGCTCGGTCCCGACCGGCTGTCCGAGGTCCCGCGCCTCCTCCCGCGCCAGCTGGATGCTCCGGCGGGCCTCGCCCGTGACGAGGATCTTCGGCTCGGTCGCCGCCCTGCTCGGCGCCGGCTGCGCGGCCAGCTGCCGGTGCTTCTTGTGCGCCGCCTGCTTGGTCACGCCGAGGGCGCGGGCGATCTGGCTCCAGGACGCGCCCGCGCGCAGCGCGCGACCGACGAGTTCCGGCTCGAGCATGTTGAGCTCCGAGCGCAGGGCGGTCAGCGCCCGGAGGCCGTGCTCGGCGTCGACGCTGACGACGACGTCCCGGGCGAGCTGCTCGATCGTGGCTGCCGATGCCGACACGCCACGCGCCTACCCAACCGTCCGCGGCGGCAATCGTCATTGACCGGCCCGTGAACCCGGGCTGACGCGTCCAGGCGGCTGGCATCCCGGTGTTTGCCCTGCAAATTGGCCGCAAGTCGTCGCTCCGCCCCGGGCGCCGCCGGTTTCGCGGCCGGCAACCTGGGAACCCCTCGGGCCATGCGATGGAGCAAGCGCATACGCATCGAAGAGGACGGCCTCGACCTGGCCGCCGACATCGACGCAGCGATCGCGGTCAACCACGGCGGGCCCGGGACGACCCGCCGGGTCACCCAGGCCAGCCGCGTGGCCGTCGTCCAGGACGCCCGGCGCGATCGCCGCACCGGAGAGCCGCCGCAACCCGACCCGAAGGAGCGCAGATGACCGACGAGCAGAAGGACTACCGGGCGCTGTCGCGCGAGGAGATCACCGACCTGGCCGGGGAGGAGCTGCCCGAGCGGGCCGCGATGTCGCTGGTCAACGCGAACGTGGCGATTCCGATCAACGCGGCCGTCGCCGCCAACGTCCTCTCCGACAACGCGACGGCGATCGCCAACGCCGCGCAGTCCGGTTCCATCGGCCAGCACAACTGAGGAGGCAACCATGAGTGAAGAGACGCCCCAGGAGTACCGCCCACTGACCCGCGAGGAGCTCAGCCAGATGGCCGGCGAGGAGCTCCCCGAGCGGGCCGCGATGTCCCTGATCAACGCCAACGTCGCCGCCCCGGTCAACCTGGCGGCCGCGCTGAACGTGGCCTCCGACGGCTCGACCGCCATCGCCCAGGCGACCCAGACCGCGCCGATCACCCAGCACAACTAGGAGGAAGCGATGTCTGACTACCGACCCCTCTCCCGCGAGGAGCTCAACGAGATCGCCGGCGAGGAGCTGCCCGAGCGGGCCGCCATGTCCCTCATCAACGCCAACGTCGCCGCGCCGATCAACGCCGCCGTGGCCCTCAACGCCCTGTCCGACGGCTCGACCGCCGTGGCCCAGGCGACCCAGACCACCCCGATCACCCAACACAGCTAGAGGAGGCCGACATGGCCGAAGAGAACACCCCTCAGGAGTACCGTCCGATGACCCGCGAGGAGCTCAGCCAGATCGCCGGCGAGGAGCTGCCCGAGCGGGCCGCGATGTCGCTGATCAACGCGAACATCGCCGCGCCGGTCAACGCGGCCGTCGCCGCCAACGTCCTCTCGGACAACTCGATCGCCTACGCCGACGCCACCCAGACGGCGCCGATCACCCAGGGCAACTGATCGAGGAACGCCGCCGGCCGGACCCGGGGGGCGGCAGCCGCCTGCTCCCCGCGTCCGCCGCACTTCGCTGATGGCCAGCCAGGACCCCCCCACGACGACGGCGCCCCGCGCGCCGTCGCCCGCCAACGGCGACCGCCCGCCCCGGCTGGCCGACGGCGTCGAGCTGATCGGCGAGTTCGAGGACTCCGGCTTCAAGGAGGCCCCGTTCATCGCCCGGCGGAGCGACGGCCAGGTCGTCCAGCTCCCGGCGATGCTCTTCCGGCTGGCCGAGCAGGTCGACGGCCGGCGCGGGTACCAGGAGATCGCCGACGGCTTCAGCGATGCGATCGAGCGTCGCGTCGAGGCCAGCGACGCCCAGATGCTGATCGAGGAGCAGCTGCGGCCGCTCGGGGTCGTCGGCCCGGCCGACGGCGAGTCGGTCGAGCTCGGCAAGGTCGACCCCCTCCTGGCCCTGAAGTTCCGGGCCGCCGTGGTCCCCGACCGCGCCGTCCGCGCCCTGACCACCGTCTTCCGCCCCCTCTTCCTCCCGCCGATCGTGCTGGCGATCGTCCTCGCCATGATCGGCCTCGACGGGTGGCTCTTCTTCGTCCACGGCGTCAGCCAGAGCCTCCGCCACACCCTCTACCAGCCGCTGCTCATGCTGATGCTGATCGGCGGGGTCGTCGTCGCGACCGCCTGGCACGAGATCGGCCACGCCACCGCCGTCCGCTACGGCGGGGCCGAGCCCGGCGTGATGGGCGTCGGCGTCTACATCGTCTGGCCCGCCTTCTACACCGACATCACCGACGCCTACCGGCTCGGCAAGTGGGGGCGCGTGCGCACGGACGTCGGCGGCATGTACTTCAACGCGATCTTCGCCCTCCTGGCCGTGTCCGCATACGCCCTCACCTCCTTCGAGCCCCTGCTCCTTCTGGTCGTGCTCCAGAACTTCGCCATCCTCCAGCAGTCCCTTCCCTTCCTGCGGCTCGACGGCTACTACATCCTCTCCGACCTCACCGGCGTACCCGACATCTTCCTGCGGATCCGGTCGGTCCTCTTGAGCTTCATCCCCGGACGTCCGCCCGACGAGCGGGTCACCGCGCTCAAGGGGTGGGTGCGGGTGGTGGTCAGCGCGTACGTCGTGCTCGTCGTCGTGTTCTTCGCCGTGACCTTCCTCGCGCTCGTCCTCAACCTCCCGCGCATGGTCGCCACCGGCTACGACTCGGCCGCCCTGCGCTACCAGGCGATCGGCCCGGCGTTCTCCGCCGGGAAGACGCTCGACGGCGCGCTCGACCTCGTGCAGCTCGTCTTCCTCGCCCTCCCCGGTGCCGGGCTCGCCTACACGGCGGCCCGCGTCGGCGGACGGAGCTCCGTCAGGGCCGTCCGCTGGGCGCACGGGTCGCCGGCCCGCCAGGCCGCGCTCGCCCTCGGCGGGGCCGCCGGCCTCGCCCTCGCCGCCTTCAGCTGGTGGCCGAACGGCGAGTACCGGCCGGTCCAGCCCGGCGAGCGGGGCACGCTGACCGGCATCGTCAACGAGGTCGCCGCACTCCCCACCGGCCGGCCGTCGCTCACCCCCGAGCGCCAGCGCCAGCTCGGCGGCGCCCCGACCCAGCGCCAGCTCCAGGCCCCGGCCACCCGGCGCGGCCTGGTCATCCCGCCCGTCGACGTGACCTCGACCACCGAGACGACGTCGACCGCCACCACCCCGAACACGACGGCCGCACCCCCGCCCCCAGGTCCGGCCGCCAGCGGCACGCCGGCGACCCCCACGACTTCGACGACGCCCTCGGGGTCCGCCACGACTCCGACCACCTCGACCACGCCGGCGGTCCCGTGACCGCCGTGGCCCGACCAACGAACCCTGGAGGACACACCGTGCGACGCCTGGCCGCCTGCCTCGCCGCTTCCGCCGCCGTCCTGTCGATCCCCGCCGCCGCCAGCCTCGCCGACCCGGGCGGGGGCCTCACCCAGAACGTGGTGGCCGACAACAGCCAGGGCGGAACGGTGGTCGCCCTCTCCGGCCTCGAGGCCGTCCGCGACCACGCTGCCCCGGGCGGGTCGACCACGACCGCCGTCGACCCGGTCAACTTCGCCCGGGCCAACGCCCACGACTGCGCGACGCCCTGCCAGGCCATCGCCGCCGCCTTCCAGATCGTGCTCGTCCCCGCCGGCACCACCGCCCAGGCCCCCCAGAACGTGGCCCTGGCGACCAACGTGAACTGCGGCCACTGCGGGTCGTTCGCCTTCGCCGACCAGTATGTTGTCACCGTGGCGCGGAACGTCAGCCTCTCCGGGTCGGCCCGCCACCAGATCGTCGCGCTCCGCCAGGAGGCGAGCCAGGACGTCCGGGCCGGCCTCGACTACCCGACCCTCGACGCCAAGCTCCACGCCCTCGCGACCCGGTTCCACGCCGTGGTCGACGGCGACTTGACCCAGCAGCATGTGGGCGAGACCCACAAGCACCACTTCGAGACCGAGAAGTTGAACCCCGCCGCGTGAGGCGGTCGCGGCTCGGCGGCGCGCCGCCCCGCTCCTCCCGGCGCTCCGCCGAGCACCGGCGCGCCGGTCCGGGGCGGCCGCACGCGGGCGCGCGCGCCGCCCACCGAAGCCGCCGGTGGCGGCTCGGCGCCCGGCCGCCCCGCTCGCTCACCCGCGTCCAGCTGCTTCTCGCCGCCGGGCTCGTCCCGGCCGTCGGGGCCGTCCTCGCCCGCCGCCGGCTGCGCGTCCCTGCGCCCGTGACCCTGGCCCTGGTCTCGCTGGCGCCCCTCGCCGTCGCGGCCGCCACGCCCCGGCGGCGGTGGCGCTACGCCGTGGTCGGGGCGGCCTACATGTGGTCGTTCACCGTCACCTGGACCCTTCCCTACGAGCGCACCGACCAGCTCCGCCGCCGCCTCCGCGTGGCCTACCCCGTACGCATCGACACCCTCCTCGGGTTCGGCGTACCCCCGACGCTCCGCCTCCAGCGCGCCCTCCGCCACCCGCCGCGGGTGACGCTCCTCGACCGCGCCGTCACCCTCGCCTACGCCTCGTGGTTCATCCCCCACGCGCTCCTCGGCATGGCTCCTCCTGCGCCACCACGAGTACGTGCCCCGGGCCGCCGGCCGGCTCGCCGCCGCCTATCACCTGACCACGCCGTTCTACTACCTGCTCCCCACCGCCCCGCCCTGGTGGGCCTCCGAGGAGGAGGGGATGATGGACGGCGAGGTCGAGCGCGTCCGCCGCCACGTGATCAACGCCCTCCTGCGCCGCCCGCGCCAGCCCGAGGGCGACCCGGCGGGCAACCCCTGGGGGTCGATGCCCTCCGACCACGTCGCCTCGGCGGCGATCACCGCGATGGGGCTGGCCGAGGTCGGTCCCGTCTACGGCGCCCTCGGCTGGGGCTACGTCGGGCTGGCCAGCTTCTCGGTCGTCTACCTCGGCGAGCACTACCTGGTCGACGTCCTCGCCGGGCTGGCCATCGCCGTCGTCGTCCACGGCGCCGAGGAGCGGGTCGCGCCCTGGGTGCACCGCGTGGTCTACGTGCTCGACCGCCTCGCCGCCTGAGCCGGGGCTGCCTCAGCGGCGCGTACGCTGGCGCTTGCGCTGGGTCCGGGCCGCCTTGGCCCGCGCCCGGGACTGCTCGACCCGCTTGGCCCGGGGGCGGACGGTCGCTCGCGGCGGGTCGCTCGCCGGGCGCCCGGCCGGCGTCCGGGCGCGCGCGTCGCGGCGGATCAGGAAGGCGATCCCGGCGATCAGGATGATCCCGGCCCCGAACAGAGCCACCTGCTCGTTGCTCGAGAGCCCGCCGCTGGACGTCGAGCTCGCGGTCGTGGTCGGCGTCGGCGTGGCCACCGTCGGCGTGGTGACCGGCTGGGCCGGGAGCGGCCCGAGCGGGCCCTGCGCCCGGGCGACCCCCGGCATCGCCGCGAGCACCAGGGCGAGGACGAGGGCGGGCCGCAGGCGCCCGCGCTGCCGGGCCGGTCGCTGGCGGTCCAGGACGTCCACCGCGCGAATATATCGGCGCCGCACCCCCGGGTATCCCTAGACTTGACAGCGATGGCCAAGCAACGTCAGGTCCGGATCGAGCAGGGACTCCCCCAGAGCCTGATGGAGGAGATGCAGGGCCGCAGCGACGAGCAGCTCGAGAGCGAGTCCAAGCACCGTTCGATCGCCCTGGCGATCCTCGGCTCGCGGGCCGCCGAGCGCTACGACGCCGCGACGGCGCGGACGTACTTCCAGCGGGCGATCGCCGCCTCGCGCCCCCAGGAGCGGGTCCAGATCCGCCGGATGGCCGACGCCTCGCTCGCCCTGGCCGAGCGTCGCGCCGACGACCTCAAGCACGCCGTCGAGAAGCTCGGCGGCGAGGCGCCCTCCGGACGGGCCCTGATGGGCCTGCGGCTGATGGGCCTGATCGTCCCCCCACCGGGCGCCGGCCCCCTCCTCAAGGCTCGTGGCTTCGGGATCGTCGCCCTGATCGTGATCGTCCTGCTCGCCCTCGGACTCGGCGTCGTCGAGCTCTTCGGGACCATCTTCTTCGGGGGCGTCGGCCTCGCGCCCGGGCTCCTCCTCGGACTGATCGTCGACGCCGCCGGCCTCGCCGTGCTCGCCTACTTCGGACGCCGGCGCCAGAAGAAGGCCGGCATCGGCGCCAGCCGGCCGGCGGCGGCCGCGGGCAAGGGCGCCGTCTCCCCGGGAAGGGGCGCGGCAACGGCTAAGACGCCCGGCCCCCGGGCCGCGGCCGGCGGCGGCAAGGGCCCGAGCGCCGGTGGCACCAAGGTGGGCGGGGCGCGCACCAGCGGCGGCGCCACCGGCGGCAAGGCGAACGGCGCGGGCGCGAACGGGGCCCGGCGGGGCGGCGGATCGGCCCGGGGCGGCGCCACCGGGACGGCGGCGAAGGCGCCGCCGGCCAAGCCGGCCGCCAAGGGTCCCGCCAGGAAGGGCGGCAGCGCGCGGCCGAAGCGCCCGGCCCGCTGAGCCTCAGAACCGGTAGCTGACCCCGGTCAGCTCGCTCGAGACCCGCCAGAGCCGGGTCGCCGCCTCCGGGTCCAGCGCGGCGGGGCTCGGGGCCACCGGGCGCGGATAGCCCCGCCGCTCGCCGGGTCCGTCCGGTCCGTGGTAGGCGCCGCCCTCCACGTCGGGGTCGCACGCCGCCCGGAGGATCGGTAGCGCGCCGCCGGCGGCGCCCTGCGCGAGGAGCAGGTTCCCGACGGCCAGGGCGACCCGCTCGAGCGGCCGGCGCGGGCCGTTCGACTGGAGCTTCGTCGCCGCGTAGCCGGGATGGGCGGCGACGCTGGCCAGGGTGAGCCCGGCCGCCCGCGATCGCCGGTCGAGCTCGAAGGCGAAGAGGAGGTTGGCGAGCTTCGACTGGGAGTACGCCCGCCACGGCCGGAACCCCTGCTCGGACTGGAGGTCGTCGAAGTCGATCCGCCCCGACCGGTGGAGCAGGCTCGAGACCGAGACCACGCGCCCGGCCGGCGCCGCGACCAGGCGGTCGAGGAGGAGGCCGGTCAGGGCGAAGTGGCCGAGGTGATTGGTCGCGAGCTGGAGCTCGAAGCCGTCGGTCGTCCGGCGGTGGGGCGTGGCCATCACCCCGGCGTTGTTGACGAGCAGGTCGAGGCGGCCGCCGCCGAGCGACGCGGCGAAGGCGTGGACCGAGGCGAGGTCGGCGAGGTCGAGGATGCCGAGCTCGACCGCCGCCCCGTCGCCCTGCGCCCGGATTGCGGCGATCGCCGCCTCCCCGCGGGACCGGTCCCGGCAGGCGAGCACGACCTCGGCGCCGGCCCGGGCGAGCTCGCCGGCCACGACCAGCCCGAGGCCGCTGTTGGCGCCGGTGACCACGGCCCGGCGGCCGGTCAGGTCGGGGATGTCCTCGGCGGTCCACTTCATCTGAGCTCTACTGCCGCTGCCCGGCCCCGTCCGGATCAACGACGGGGGCCGTCGGGATAATGCTCCCGTGCCGCTCTCCGCCCTCGCCCGGCGCTACGACCATCTCCTCCTCGACCTCGATGGCTGCGTCTGGATCGGCGACGAGGTCGTGCCCGGGACGGTCGAGACGATCGCCGCCCTGCGCCGGGCCGGCAGGCGGGTCGCCTTCGTGACCAACAACGCCCGCCGGGGGAGCGAGGAGTTCGTCCGCAAGCTCTGGTCACTCGGGATCCAGGCCTCGCTCGAGGAGGTCGTGACCGTCGGCGGGGCGATCCAGCACGTCCTCGCCGAGCGCCACGCCGGGAGCACGGCGGTCGTGATCGGCTCCCCCGCCATCCACCGCCACGTGATCGACGCCGGCCTGCGCATCGTCAACGGGAGCGACTTCGTCAGCCGGGCGCAGGTCGTCGTCGTCGCCGGCCACGACGGATTCGACTACGACGAGCTCCGCGAAGCGATGCAGGCCCTCCGCTCCGGGGCCGTGCTCCTCGGCGCCAACCGCGACCCGAGCTTCCCCATGCCCGGCGGCTACTGGCCGGGGACCGGCGCCATCCTCGCCGCCGTCGAGGTTGCCGGGGACGCGGTGGCCGAGACGGTCGGCAAGCCCGAGCCCGGGCTCTTCCTCACCGCGCTCGACCGGCTCGGTCCCGGCCGGGCGCTCGTCATCGGCGACCGTCTCGACACCGACCTGGCGGGCGCCCACGCCGCCGGGCTCGACGGGGCCCTCGTCCTCAGCGGGGCGACGAGCCCGGCCGAGGCTGACGCCGCCGGTGATCCCCGACCCGTGGCCGTCGGCGAAAACCTCGCCGCCCTCCTCCTCGCCCAGTAGAGGGCGGCTCGACCGTGCGGCGATCGGGCGGCGAATACCCTTGACCCGTGGACCGCGCTCTCCTGATCGTCAACCCGTCCGCCGGCGGCGGGCGCGCCGGGCGCCTGATCGACCGCGTCGAGCGGACGCTGGCCGGGCTCGAGGTCTCCGCCACGACCGAGCGGACGCGCGACCTCGACCACGCCCGCGACCTCGCCCGGTCGGCCGGCGCCGGTGAGCAGCTGGCGATCGCCATGGGCGGCGACGGCCTCGTCGGAGCCGTGGCCGGTGCCCTCGCCGAGGGGCCCGGCGGTCGCCTCGGGGTGGTGCCCGGCGGCCGGGGCAACGACTTCGCCCGCGTCCTCGGCATCCCCCGTGACCCGGTCGCCGCGTGCCGGGTGGTCGCCGGCGGCGTCCTGCGCGACCTCGACCTCGGCTCCGTCGACGGGCGCCCGTTCGCCTGCATCGCCAGCGTCGGCTTCGACTCCGACGCCAACCGCATCGCCAACGGCGCCCCGTCCCGCCTGGGCAACCTCGTCTATGCCTACGGGGCCCTCCGCGCCCTCGCCGCCTGGCGCCCGGCGACCTTCACGGTCACCGTCGACGGAGCCGAGCGCCGCTTCCGGGGTTACAGCGTGATCGCGGCCAACACCCGCTGCTACGGCGGCGGGATGTGCATCGCCCCGGACGCCGCGGTCGACGACGGCGAGCTCGACGTCGTAATGACCGAGCACATCGGCCGGCTGCGCTTCCTGGCGAAGATGCCCAAGGTGTTCAAGGGCACCCACGTCCGCGAGCCGACCGTCCACGTCGTCCGCGGGCGCGTGGTCGAGATCCGCGCCGACCGGCCGTTCGCCGTCTACGCCGACGGTGACCCGATCGGCGAGCTGCCGGTCACCGTCCGGGCCGTGCCGCGCGCCGTGCGGGTGCTCGTCCCCGCCTGATGGTCTTCTCGGCCAAGCTCGCCCTCGCCCGCACCGTCGGGGCGCTCTCGCGCCGGCGGGGCGGCGGGGGGACGAGCCTCCCCGGGAAGATCCTCCTGCGCCTCGACCGGCGGGCGATCGCGCGACTGGCCGTGGGACTGCGCCAGGGGAGCGTGGTCATCTCCGCGACCAACGGCAAGACGACGACCGCCGCGATGATCGCCAGCATCCTCGGTGAGGCCGAGCTCGACGTGATCCACAACACGGCCGGCGCGAACATGGCCGGGGGGATCGCCTCGACCCTGCTCGAGGCGGGCTCCTGGCGCCGGGGACCGGCGGCCGACCTCGGGCTGTTCGAGGTCGACGAGTTCTGGCTCGTCCCGGTCGTCCGCGAGCTCGAGCCCCGGGCGATCGTCCTGGCCAACCTGTTCCGCGATCAGCTCGACCGCTACGGCGAGCTCGAGTCGATCGCCGACCGGTGGGCCGAGCTCGCCGCGGCGACGCCGGCCCGCCTCGTCCTCAACGCCGACGACCCGCTGATCGCCGACCTCGGGCGCGACGCGCCCGGCGCCCTCCACTTCGGCGTCGAGGACCCGTCGTGCGGGCTCGCCGCCCTCTCCCACGCGGCCGACTCCAAGCACTGCCGCCGCTGCGGGGCCGCCTACGACTACGCCCGCGTCTATCTCGGCCATCTCGGCGACTACGCCTGCCCGCGCTGCGGGGCTCGGCGCCCGGTGCCGGCGGTGAGCGCCCACGCGGTTTCGCTCGAAGGCGTCCGCGCCGCGTCGTTCGAGCTCCGCACACCGTCCGGAGCCGCCCGGGTCGAGCTCCCCCTCCCGGGCCTCTACAACGTCTACAACGCCCTCGCGGCCGCCGCGCTCGCCGTCGCCCTCGACGTGCCCCTCCCCCGCATCGTCGCCGGGCTCGAGCGGGTGGCGCCGGCCTTCGGGCGCGCCGAGACCGTCGACCTCGGCGCGCGGGAGCTCTGCATCCTCCTCATCAAGAACCCGACCGGGGCCAACGAGGTGCTCCGGACCCTGGCCCTCGAGCCGGGCGAGCACGACCTGCTCGCCGTGCTCAACGACCGGATCGCCGACGGCCGGGACGTCTCGTGGATCTGGGATGCCGACTTCGAGGGGCTGGCCGACCGCGTCCGCCGGGTGACCTGCGCCGGATCCCGGGCCGCCGAGCTCGCCCTCCGGTTCAAGTACGCCGGCGTCCCCGAGGACCGGATCGTCCTCGAACCGGACCTCGCCGCCGCGCTCGACGCCGCGACGGCCGACGGTGGCGGCGGCGACGGCGACGGTCGGGAGACGCTCTACGCCCTCCCGACCTACACCGCGATGCTCGAGCTCCGCGCCCTCCTCGTCGCCCGGGGCGCCGCCGCCAGCTCCTGGGCGGTCGCGTGAGAAGCCGGGAAGCGGTCGGGGGGGCCGACGCCGTCGTCTGGCACGACGTCGAGTGCGGCGCCTACGCCGCCGACCTCCCCCTCTGGCTCGAGCTCGCCGCCGCCACCCCCGGCCCGATCCTCGACGTCGGAGCCGGGACCGGGCGCGTCGCCCTCGCCCTCGCCCGGGCCGGCCACGCCGTGCACGCGCTCGAGCGCGATCCGGTCCTCCTCGACGCCCTCCGCGCCCGGGCCGCCGGCCTGCCGGTGACCTGCGTCGCCGCCGACGCCTGCGCCTTCTCCCTCGCCGAGGAGGCGTTCGGCCTGGGCATCGTGGCGATGCAGACGATCCTCCTCCTCGCCGACCGGCCGGCCTTCCTGCGCTGTGTCCGGGCCTGCCTGCGGCCCGGCGGCGTCCTCGCCGTCGCCCTCCTCGGCGGGGGGGTCGAGCCGTTCGAGGTCGAGCTCGAGCCGGATCGGACCGAGCGGTCCGGCGTGCTCTACGAGAGCCGGCCGACCGCCCTGCGCCTCGACGGCCCGACGATCGTCCTCGAGCGCCGACGCGAGCGGACCGACGCGACCGGGGTGCGCTCCGAGCACGACGTGATCCGCCTCGCCCGGCTCTCGGTCGCCGAGCTCACCCGGGAGGCCACCGCCGCCGGGTTCTCCTTGCAGGGCACGCGGACCGTCGCCCCGACCGAGGAGCGGGCCGGCAGCCGGATCGTGCTCCTCGAACGTCAGGCCCGATGACCACCGAGCTCCGGGTCTGCGCGCTCTACCCCGACGTGATGAACATCTACGCCGACCGCGGCAACCTGCTCATGCTCGCCCGGCGCTGCGCCTGGCGCGGGATCGCCATGCGGGTGCACGCGGCCGGGCTCGGCGAGACGCTGACCGGGGCCGGCCATCACCTCTACTACCTCGGCGGCGGCCAGGACGCCGACCAGCGGCGATGCGCCGCGGACCTCGTGGCCCACAAGCGCGACGGGCTCGCCCGCGCCGCCGAGGCCGGGGCCGTCGTCCTCGGGGTCTGCGGCGGCTACCAGCTCCTCGGGCACTCCTACGAGCTGGCCGACGAGACGATCGACGGGGTCGGGCTCGTCGACGTCCACACGGTGCGCGATCCCGGGCCCCGGCTGATCGGCAACGTCGCGATCGAGCTCCCCGACGGGCGGATCCTCGCCGGCTTCGAGAACCACGCCGGACGCACGCGGCTCGGCGCCGGGCAGGCGCCGCTCGGGCGCGTCCTGCGCGGACACGGCAACGACGGGCGCAGCCGCGACGAGGGCGCCCGGACGGGGAACGTGATCGGCACCTACCTCCACGGCCCCCTGCTGCCCAAGAACAGCTGGTTCTGCGACTGGCTGATCGCCACCGCCCTCGGCGGCGGCGAGGCCGTTGAGCTCGCCCCGCTCCCAGACGAGCTCGAGGCAGCCGCCCACCAGAGCGCGCTCCGCGCCGCCGGCCTGTAGCCGCTCAGGCGGGTCTCTCGGGCGCGTGCTCGTAGACGGCGAACTCGTCCGTCCCGGCCGGTTCGACCCCGCGCAGGCGGTAGAGGTGCTCGCGGGTCGGGTCGGTCGCGTCGGTGCAGAGGAGGACGTCCGGCGGCGGGTCCTCGACGTCGCGGCCGGTCTCGTCGAACGGGCCGCCGATCAGCGTCGCGCGCATCGTCGGCCCTCGTCCCGGCTGCCTGCCATCGGGCGGGCGGCTACCCGGGGCGGACGGGCCCGAAACCGGGCTTCGCCGACTCAAGATCTTCACAGTTCGGTCACGTCCTGAACACAGCCGCGCGCCGCCGCCTGGCGACACTGATCGCCACTGCGCCCCCGACCCGACCGGCGCGGACGGTGGCGGGGCGACACCGGACAACGAGCTTCTGAGGAGGACGCATGGGTCGGACCCGAGGACGGAGAAGGGCGGCGGTCGCCGCGCTGTTGGCGATGTGCGCCCTGGGCGGAGCGGTCGCCTCGGCCCACGCCGGCCGCGCCCACGCCGCGCAGGCCCTGGGCGGCGCGCCGACGGCGACGCCGATCAAGCACCTCGTGGTGATCTTCCAGGAGAACGTCTCGTTCGACCACTACTTCGGGACCTACCCGAACGCGGCCAACACGTCCGGGCAGCCGTTCATCCCCGCCGGGCACGACGCCGAGCTGATCGCCCGGCTCCAGCAGCTCGGCCTCGGCAACCTGGCGGCCCTCCTCCCGCCCGACCGCCGGGGGGCCGCGGTCAACGGCCTGGCCAACACGCCGGGCGCCGGCGGCGTCGGCACCCTGCTGACCAACAACCCGAACCGCGACGCCGCCGGCCACCAGGTCAACCCCCGCCGTCTCGACCCGGCGAACATCAACGACGTCCTGACCTGCGACGAGAGCCACAACTACAACACCGAGCAGAAGGCGTTCGACGGCGGCCTGATGGACAAGTTCGTCACGACCCTGGGCACCGCGAGCGGGACCAACGGACCCGGCCAGCCGTGCCAGGCCAGCGACGTCATGAACTACTACGACGGCAACACGGTGACCGGGCTGTGGAACTACGCGAGCCGGTTCGCCATGAGCGACAACTCGTTCGGGACGACGTTCGGCCCCTCCTCCCCGGGCGCCGTCAACCTCGTCTCGGGCGACACGGGCACGGTCGACAAGACGATCAACGGGGCCGACGTCAACGGCGACACGGTGCCCAACGGCCAGGGCGGCCGCTCGTTGATCGAGGATCCGCAGCCCTACTACGACGACTGCTCGACCCGCGACGCCGCGTCCCTGACGGGCCCGAACGTCGGTGACGAGCTGAACGCGGCCGGCGTCAGCTGGGGCTGGTTCCAGGGCGGCTTCCGCCCGTCGACGACCTTCGCCCAGGCGACGGGCGGCGCGCAGCCGACCGCGACCTTCACCCCCGACCAGTTCAAGGGCAAGTTCGCGGTCAAGCCGGCCTCCGACCAGGGCCTGTGCAACACCGCCCACCCGGTCGGCGCCGCCCTCGGGGGCACCGGCGGAACCACGCCGGGCGGCACCAACTACGGGACCAAGGACGACTACATCCCCCACCACGAGCCGTTCCAGTACTACGCCTCGACGGCGAACCCGCACCACCTGCCGCCGGCCTCGCTGGCCTCGATCGGCACCGACACCCAGACGACGACCGGGGGCGTGCCGCAGTTCAACACCGCGAACCATCAATACGACACGAGCGACTTCGATGCGCTGGTCGGAGCGATCACGCGTGGCTACCTCCCGGCGGACCGCCTGCCCGCCGTGAGCTTCCTCAAGGCCCCCGGCTACCAGGACGGGCACCCCGGGTACTCCGACCCGATCGACGAGCAGCAGTTCATCACCAACGAGATCAACGCCCTCCAGCACACCCCGGACTGGGCGAGCACGGCCGTGGTCATCGCCTACGACGACTCGGACGGCTGGTACGACCACGCCTACAGCGGGGTCCACAACCCGTCGAACACCTCCGGGGTCGCGAACCCTCCCGGACCGCAGGACTTCCTCAGCGGGATCGGGCTCTGCGGGCCGGCGTCGGCGACGCCGCTCGCCGGGCAGGCCGGACGCTGCGGCTACGGCCCCCGGATGCCACTGCTGGTGATCTCGCCCTGGGCCAAGAGCGGGTACGTCGACCACACGCTGACCGACCAGAGCTCGATCCTCCGGTTCGCCGAGGACAACTGGCGCCTGCCGCGGATCCCCGGCTCCTTCGACGCCATCGCCGGCCCGCTGAACTCGATGTTCAGCTTCACCGGGCACGGCACGAACCCGCCGCTCTACCTCGATCCGGTGACCGGCCAGCCGGCCGGGACCCCGGTCGGCGGTAGGCCGAATCGCCGCAGGAGGGCCCCCGCGACGACCGTCGCGGGGGCGCCGTTGGGGGCGGGTGATCCGCCGAAGGGCGCCGCGCGCAATGATGAGGGCATGAGACCACGCTCTATCGCTCGGAGGGTCGGATGAAACGCGTTCCCCGGCGGGGACTGGCCGCCGCCCTCCCCATCGTCGTCGTACTGCTGCTGGCCTTCTTCGCCCAGCGTCTGATCTCGCCGAGCCCGGCCGGTCCGGTGCACAGCTACAAGACGTTGGTGACGTCGGACATTCCGAGTGGGTTGGTGCGTTCGGCGGTGGTGAAGACGAAGGACAGCGTGGTCGATGTGACGTTGACGAATGGGTCGCAGTATGAGGTCGGGTTCGTGCCGGGGCAGGCGGCGGCGGATCTGATCAAGCAGCTGGAGACGGCGCCGGGTCATCCGTCGTTCAACGTGGAGGGGACGAAGAGCAACGGCTGGTTGTCGCTGTTGACCTACGTCCTGCCGTTCCTGATCTTCATCGGCTTCTGGATCTTCCTCATGCGCCAGATGCAGGGTGGGGGGTCGAAGGTGATGTCGTTTGGGAAGTCGAAGGCGAAGCGGCTTTCGGCTGATTCGCCGAAGATCACCTTTCGGGATGTGGCGGGGGTGGATGAGGCGGTGGAGGAGCTTCATGAGATCAAGGAGTTCCTGGAGAATCCGAAGAAGTTCCAGGCGTTGGGTGCGCGGATTCCGACCGGTGTCTTGCTCTATGGGCCTCCGGGGACGGGGAAGACGCTGTTGGCGCGGGCGGTCGCGGGTGAGGCGGGGGTGCCGTTCTTCTCGATCTCGGGCTCGGATTTCGTGGAGATGTTCGTCGGGGTGGGGGCGTCGCGGGTGCGGGATCTGTTCGAGCAGGCCAAGCAGAATTCGCCGTGCATCATCTTCATGGACGAGATCGATGCCGTCGGGCGCCATCGGGGCGCGGGCTTGGGTGGCGGTCACGACGAGCGTGAGCAGACCTTGAACCAGTTGCTGGTGGAGATGGATGGGTTCGAGGCGAAGGACAACATCATCATGATCGCGGCGACGAACCGCCCGGACATCCTCGATCCGGCGTTGTTGCGTCCGGGTCGCTTCGATCGCCAGATCGCGGTCGATCGGCCGGATCGCAAGGGGCGGGCGAAGATCCTCGAGGTGCATACGCGGGGCAAGCCGCTGGGCAAGGAGATCAACATCGACGCTCTCGCCGGTCAGACGCCCGGGTTCACGGGGGCTGACCTGTCGAACCTGATCAACGAGGCGGCCCTCCTCGCGGCGCGCACGGGGAAGCGGGAGATCACGCAGGTGGAGTTGGAGGAGGGGATCCTGCGGGTGATCGCGGGGCCGGAGAAGAAGACGCGGGTGATGAGCGAGAACGAGCGGTTGATCACGGCGTATCACGAGATGGGTCATGCGATCGTCGGCAATTACCTGGAGCATTCCGATCCGGTGCACAAGATCAGCGTGATCTCGCGGGGTCAGGCGTTGGGGTACACGATCTCGATGCCGACCGAGGATCGGTTCTTGACGACGCGGGCGGAGCTGCTGGACACGATGGCGATGACTCTGGGTGGTCGGGCGGCGGAGGAGATCGTGTTCGGCGAGATCACCACGGGCGCGTCGAACGACATCGAGAAGGTCACCCAGACGGCCAAGCAGATGGTCATGCGCTTCGGCATGAGCGACAAGCTCGGCCCCCGCGTCTACGGCCGCGACCATGGGCAGCCGTTTCTGGGGCGGGAGTTCTCGACCGAGCCGGATTACAGCGACGAGATCGCGCGGGAGATCGACGATGAGGTGCGGCGGATCATCGAGGGGGCCCATCAGCGGGCGAAGAACATCCTCACCGAGCATCGCGAGAACCTCGACACGATCTCCGACATCCTCGTCCGTCGCGAGACGATCGAGAAGCACCAGTTCGAGGGCCTCCTCAACGGCCGGACCGAAGCCGACCTGTTCGGGGCCGACGAGGTCGTGGTCGAGGTTCCGCCGGCCCCGCCGACGGCCCCGGTGATCGACCGTCCGCGCGAGGCCCCGCGCCCGCTCCCGCGGCCGGGCGTCGAGCCGGCCTGAGCCTCGAGTTGATCAGCCGCTCGAGCCGAACCCGCGGATGTCGCGCTCGCTGCGCGGGAGCTCGGCGACCTCCTCGACGACCGGCGTCTGGATGCGGATCAGGACGAGCTGGGCGATCCGGTCGCCGGCGGCGAGCTCGACGGGGACGGTCGAGTCGGTGTTGAGCAGGAGCACGCGCACCTCCCCGCGGTAGCCCGAGTCGATCAGCCCGGGGGCGTTGACCAGGGCGACCCCGTGGCGGGCGGCCAGCCCCGAGCGGGGCAGGACGAGCCCGGCCTGACCGTCCGGGATCGCGACGGCCACGCCGGTCGGGACCGATGCCCGCTGCCCCGGGGCGAGCCGGACCGGCTCGCAGGCGTAGAGGTCGAGACCGGCGTCGCCGGCGTAGGCGCGGGTCGGGAGGATCGCCTCAGGCCGCAGCCGGGCGACCTTCACCGGCCGCCGCCATTGACCGCGTAGCGCTCGAAGCGGGCGGCGACCGCGGCCGGGAGCAGGGCGCTGACGCGGACGCCGTCGGCGGTGTCCTCGCGCTCGAGCAGGTCGCCGGCGATCTCGTGGAGCTCGGCCAGGCGCGCCCCGTCGGCGTAGGGCAGGAGGAGGTCGACCGACCGGAGTGTCCGGAGGAACTCCTCCTCGACCCGCTCGCGGAGCTCGTCGATCCCTTCGCCGGTGGCCGCCGAGACGAGGACGGCGTCCCGATTGGCGTTGCGCACGCGGGTGAGCTCGTCGGGCTCGAGGAGGTCGATCTTGTTGAGGACGCGCAGGCGCGCCCGCTCGCCGGCGCCGATCTCGTCGAGCACGTCCTCGACCGCCCGGGACATCTCCCGGAGCTCGTCCTCGGGGACGGAGGCGTCCTCGACGTGGAGGATCAACGCGGCGCGCCGGGTCTCCTCGAGGGTCGCGCCGAACGCGTCGACGAGCTGGTGGGGAAGCTTGCGGATGAAGCCGACGGTGTCGGTCGCGAGGTAGGCGCGGCCGTTGATGCGCAGGGTGCGGGTCATCGGGTCGAGGGTGTGGAAGAGCCGGTCGGCGACCGGGACGCTCGCCCCGGTCAAGGCGCCGAGGAGGGTCGACTTGCCGGTGTTGGTGTAGCCGGCCAGGGCCATCTCGGGGAGGGCGGCGCGGCCGCGCTCGGTCCGCATCACCGCCCGCGAGGACTGGACCCCGGCGAGCTTGCGCCGGAGCGCGGCGATCCGGTTGCGGGCCAGGCGGCGGTCGGTCTCGATCTGCGTCTCCCCCGGCCCCCGGGTCCCGATGCCGCCGCCGAGGCGCTCGAGATGCGTCCAGAGCCCGCGCATCCGCGCCATGTTGTACTCGAGCTGGGCGAGCTCGACCTGGAGCTTGCCCTCGGCGCTGCCGGCGTGGGCGGCGAAGATGTCGAGGATGACCGTCGTGCGATCGACGACCGGGAGCTTCAGCTCCTGCTCGAGGTTGCGCTCCTGGCGGGGCGAGAGCTCGTCGTCGCAGGCGATCAGGTTGGCGTCGCACTCCTCGGCGTAGGCGGCGAGCTCGACGAGCTTGCCCGGGCCGAGATAGGTGTTCGGGTGCGGGGTCTCGTTGTGCTGGACGAGCTCGCCGACGACGGCGACGCCGGCCGTGCGCAGGAGCTCGCGCAGCTCGGCGAAGTCCTCGCCGGCCGGGAGCGACGCGATGCACACGGCGCGCTGGCGGGCCCGGGGAGCAGGCTGGTCGATGTGGTTCGGCGGGGCGGGCACGTGTCCATGATGGCGCAATCGCCGGCGCCCGGCCGGGGTTGGGCGCTCGGCCCGGGATTGTGGCTCCGGTACGATCAGGTGCAGGCCGGGGCGCGGGGTCTCCGGGAGACTGGAAGGTGGTTGCGGTGCAGAACGTGACGCGGCGGCGGGCGCGGGGCGGCAGGATCGCGGTAGGGGTCGCGGCCGCGGCTCTGGTTGTGGCGGGGCTTGCCCCCACCGGAGCGGTGGCCCGGCCGTTCGACCAGGTCCTCGCCAATGCCTCCTACGCCGTCCCCCCGACGACCGCCCGGTGCCTGGCTGTCCTCGGGATCGCCTGCTACTCGCCGCTACAGTTCCAGCGCGCCTACGACATGGGTCCGCTCTACAACGCCGGCCTGACCGGGGCGGGCAGGACCATCGCCATCGTCGACTCCTTCGGCTCCCCGACGGTCGCCGCCGACCTCGCCCAGTTCGACCGCGACTTCGGGCTCCCCGCGCCGCCGTCGCTCCAGGTCATCCAGCCGGCCGGCCCGGTGCCGGCGTTCGACCCGACGAACGGCGACATGGTGAACTGGGCGTTCGAGACCTCGCTCGACGTCGAGTATGCCCACGCGATGGCGCCGGGGGCGAAGATCCTCCTGGTGGAGACGCCGGTGTCCGAGACCGAAGGGACGGTCGGCTTCCCGGAGATCGTCGCGGCCGAGAACTACGTGATCAACCACAACCTCGCCGATGTGATCAGCCAGAGCTTCGGGGCCACGGAGGAGACCTTCCCGAACGCCGGCTCGGTCCTCCAGCTGCGCACGGCGTTCAACAATGCGCTGGCCCACCGGGTGACGGTGCTCGGGGCATCCGGGGACGGGGGTCCGACCGACTTCGAGTCCGACCTGACCAACTACTTCCCGTTCCGCGTCAACTCGTGGCCGTCGACCGACCCCCTCGTGACCTCGGTCGGCGGAACCCAGCTCCACCTCGACGCCACCGGCGTGCGTACTGCGCCGGACAACGTCTGGAACGACACGCCGCTGTTCGGCAGCCCGGCGGCCAGCGGGGGCGGGGTCTCGGCCATCTTCTCCCGGCCGGGCTTCCAGTCGCGGCTCGGGGCGATCGTCGGCTCCAAGCGGGGGACGCCGGACATCAGCATGTCCGCCGCGGTCGACGGCGCGGCGCTCGTCTACCTGGGCTTCCCGGGCGTGCGCACGGGCTACCACCTCGTGGGCGGGACGAGCGAGGCGTCGCCGCTGTTCTCCGGCGTCGTGGCGGTCGCCGACCAGTCCGCCGGTCGCCGGCTCGGCTGGCTCAATCCCCGGCTCTACGACCTCGGGAGCGGGGCCGCGGGGATCCCCGACGTGGCGCTCGGTGACACGACGGTCACCTTCCCCCAGGGCGGGGCGACGATCACCGTCCCCGGCTTCCCGGCGACGCTGGGGTATGACCTGGCCACCGGCCTCGGGACCCCGGACGGAGCCCAGCTGGTCAGCCAGCTGGCCGGTGTGCGCTGAGGCCGGACCCCCCCGCGCGAGACCTGATGGCTGCCGGTCCCCGGCCGGCGGCCATCGCTCGCGCGGGCCCTCGGGGACCGACTTACCGTAATAGGGTGAGCCCATCGAGAACCTCCACGCCTGGCGCGAGCGATCCGTTATAGTGACGTGCGTGCGACGGGTCGAAGTGAAGCAGCCCGAGGCGATCCTGGAACTGGCTGCCACGACGGCCGAGCAGCTCGGTAAGCCGCTCGATGTGCTGTACGCAGAGGCGATCGAGCGCTACATCGAGGTGACGAAGCACGCGACGGCGGGCGCGCTGCGTAGCCGGATCTCGATACCGCGCAAGTCACCGAACGTGACCGTCGAGCTCCCGGATGAGCTGTTCGAGCGCGCCGAGAAGGCCGCCGACCGGCTCGAGAAGACGCGCGACGTCTTGTACGCCGACGCGCTGGCCAAGGCGTTGGCCAAGCTCGTGGCGCGTGTGCCGGCCGCCGACAGCGCCCTCAACCAGGGCCACGACCTGCCGAGCGGGGCGTGGCGCCCGCGGGAGCCGACTTGATCGCCTCCGGCGGTTGAGGGGCGTGCAGGCTGGGGCTCCGACCCGGGCCCCTATCCGAGCGCGCCGAGCCGCTCGACCGCCTCGGTCAGGCGGTCGTCCGGGGTCGTGAGCGAGATCCGGAAGAACCCCTCCCCGTTGGGGCCGTAGGCCCCGCCGGGCGAGATGACGACTGCGGCCTCCTCGAGGACATGCTCGCAGTAGGCGGCCGCCGTGGCGAAGCCGGCCGGGATCGGCGCCCAGACGTAGATCGTCCCGCGCGGGGGCGTCACGTCGACGCCGATCGCGGCGAGCGCCCGGCAGACGAGGTCGCGGCGGCGGCGGTAGACGGCGTTCATCTCGGCGACGCAGGCGTCGACCTCAGGCGCCAGGGCCGCGGCCCCGGCGAGCTGGACGGCCTCGAACACCCCGGAGTCGATGTTCGTCTTCAGTCGCCAGTAGAGGTCGATGGCCGCCGGGTTGCCGAGGATCGCCGCGCACCGCCAACCGGTCATGTTGTAGCCCTTCGACAGGGAGAAGACCTCGACGCCGACCTCCCGGGCCCCGGGGGTGGCCAGGAACGACGGGGCGACGTAGCCGTCGTAGGTCGTCTCGGAGTAGGCGTTGTCGTGGACGATGAGGATGTCGTTGGCCGCTGCGAACTCGACGAGCCGGGCGAAGAAGCCATCGGGCACGACGGCGCCGGTCGGGTTGTTCGGGTAGTTGACGAAGAGGAGCTGGGCTCGCCGCCGGGTCTCGGCGTCGATCGCGTCGAGGTCGGGGGTGAAGCCGAGCTCGGGCACCAGCGGCATCAGGGCGGCGTCGGCCCCGGCGAGGAGCGGGCCGCCGGTGTAGACGGGGTAGCCGGGGTCGGCGGCGAGGGCGACGTCCCCGGGATTGAGGAAGGCGAGGTTGAGGTTGAAGATGCACTCCTTCGCCCCGATCGCCGGCATCACCTCGGTCGCCGGGTCGACGGTGACGCCGAAGCGGCGGGCGTAGAAGGCGGCGAGCGCCTCCCGGAACTCGACGCGGCCGCGGTTGGACGGGTAGCGGTGGCAGCCGGGGTCGGCGACCGCGGCCTGGGCGGCGGCGACGATCGGCGGATAGGTCGGGGTGTCGGGATCGCCGATCCCGAGGCTGATCACGTCGACGCCGGCGGCGCGCTTGGCGGACACCTTGCGCTCGAGCTCGGCGAACAGGTACGGCGGGATGCGCGCGAGGCGGTCACTCGGTCGCATCGAGGTCCCTGACGAACTCCTCGCTGAGCTCGGCCCGGTAGACGGGCACGGCCCAGCCGGTGATGGTGACCCGGAGGTCCTTCTCGATCTCCACCAGGAGCTCGCCACCGTCGAGCCTGACGGTGACCGCCGGGGGGCCACCGTCGAGGTGGTAGGAGATGGCGGCGCCGGCGGCCCCGGTGCCCGAGGACATCGTCTCCCCCACCCCCCGTTCGAAGATCCGCGCGCGAATCACTCCGCGCTCGAGCTCGCGAAACCAGGAGACGTTGGTCCGGTTGGGAAAGAGCTCGTGACGCTCGATCGCCGGGCCGATCGCCGGGAGGTCGAGTCCGTCGAGCCAGTCGCAGCGGATCGCGCACTGGGGGTTGCCGACCTGGACGTGCTGGAAGCGCCAGCGCTTGCCGTCGGCGTAGAGCTCGGCGCGACCGTGGTGACTGCCGGACGGAAAGTCGGGCGAGGCGGTGGTGGCGCGCCCGAGGTCGGTCGCGCAGGTGGTCGGGCCGGTGATCCGCGGGCGGATCGGACCGGCCTGGGTCTGGATCTGGAACTCGTCCCGGTCGGTGAAGCCGCGGCGGCGGAGGTACATGATCGCCTGGCGGGCGCCGTTGCCCGAGAGCGCCGCCTCCGAGCCGTCGGGGTTGAAGATCCGCAGGACGGCGACCGACTCCGGATCGTCGGACTCGTCCAAGAGGAGTATTCCGTCGGAGCCGACCCCGGTGTGCGGATCGCAGATCTGCCGGATCCGCGCCCCGGTGATCGGCCAGGGAAGGTTGGCGACCTCGAGGATCAGATAGTCGTTGCCGAGCGCCTGCCATTTCTCGAATCGCATCGGCCGCGATCATCGCAGCGCGGCGGCGACGTCGTCGGGCGACCGGCCGGTCACGTCGATGAGCTCGACGGCGGGGAGCTTGCGCATCCAGGTCAGCTGGCGCCGGGCGTACTGGCGGCTCTGCTGCTTCATCCGCGCGACGTCGCCGGCCAGGAGCGCCGCGAACCCGAGCGCCTTGCGGGCGGTCGGCGAGGCGCCGGCGGCGTCGGCGGCCCGGACCTCGGCGGCGGCCCCGGCGGCGACCATCCGCTCGACGCGGGCATCGATCTGCCGGTAGAGGGCGTCGCGGTCCATGATCAGGCCGATCAGCCGCGTCGGATGGCGGGTATGGGCGGTCCAGAGCTCGGAGGGGCCGCTCCGCGGCTCGAGGGCGTCCATCTCGTGGAGTTCCATCGCTCGGACGATGCGGTGGCGGTCGCCCGGGTCGATCCGCTCGGCCGCCCACGGGGCGCGGGCGGCGAGGAGGGCGTGGATCGCCTGGGGGCCGTCGCGGTCGAGCGCGGCCGTCCAGCGGGCGCGGAGCGCGGGCGGCGGCGGCGGGCGCAGGGAGAGCTCGGTCAGGGCGGCGCGGAGGTAGAGGCCGGTACCGCCGGTCACGATCGGCGCCTGCCCGGCGGCCAGGAGGGCGTCGATCTCGGCGTGGGCGAGCGTGGCGTACTCGGCGACGCTGAAGGCGGCGGTCAGGGGGACGCAGGAGACCAGCCGGTGCTCGAGCGCGGCCTGCTCGGCGGGACCGGGCACCCCGGTCAGGATCTCGAGCCCGCGGTAGATCTGGAGCGCGTCGGCGGAGACGGCGACCGGCCGCTCGCCGTCGGCCCGGAGCGCCGCGGCCAGGGCGATGGCCACGGCCGTCTTGCCGACGGCCGTCGGCCCGAAGATCGCGACTACCGGGCGGGTCATGGCGCCAGTATCGTGACCGCCGTGGGCATACGCATCGGCTGTGGCCTGTCGACTCTGACCGACGCCCGGGCGGGCGCGGCCGCCGCGGCCGAGGCGGCCCGCGGTCAGCTCGGGGGCCGGCCGGCGGATCTGGCCGTGGTCTTCGCCTGTGGCTCGCATCTGGCCGCGCCGGAGGCGACGCTCGAAGGCGTCCACGAGGCGTGCGCTCCGAACCAGCTGATCGGCTGCGGGGCGGGGGGCGTCCTCGGCGGGGACCGGGAGATCGAGGACGAGACGGCGGTCGTCGTCTGGCTGGCCGCGCTCGGGGACGGGTCGGTCACCACCTTCGCGGCGACCTCCGACCCCGACGGCGGCTTTCTCGGGGTTCCGGGGTTGGCCGGGGCGAGCGGGGCGATCCTCCTCCCCGACCCGTACTCCTTCGCGACCGACGGCCTCCTCGCCCAGCTCCACGCGCAGGCGCCGGGGGTGCCCGTGCTCGGGGGGCTCTCGAGCGGGCGGACGTTCGATAACACGGCGGCCCTCTTCCACGGCGACCGCGTCCTCGAGGCGGGGATGGTGGGCGCCCGGCTCGACGGGGTCGAGATGCTGCCGTGCGTCTCCCAGGGGGCGGCGCCGCTCGGGCCCGAGCTGACCATCACCCGGGCCGAGGGCCACGTGATCCACGAGTTGGCGGGCAAGTCGGCCCTGGCCAAGCTGCGCGAGGTCTTCGAGGAGCTGAGCGAGCACGACCGGGGCCTGATCAACGGGGGGCTCCTGGTCGGCCTGGTGATCGACGCCGGCAAGCCGGAGTACGAGCACGGCGACTTCCTGGTTCGCGGGCTGCTCGGGGCCGATCCGGAGGAGGGGTCGATCGCCGTCGGGGCCGACGTCGGGACGGGCCAGATCCTGCGCCTCCATGCCCGCGATGCCCGGACCGCCGACCGCGACCTGCGGGACGCCCTCGGCCTGCGCCGGACGGCCCTCGGGGGGCGGTCGCCGGCCGGGGCGCTGATGTTCACCTGCAACGGGCGCGGGCGGGCGATGTTCGGCGTGCCCGACCACGACAGCGAGGCCTTGGTCGCGGAGCTCGGCGCCGTGCCGACGGCCGGGTTCTTCGCGGCCGGGGAGATCGGACCGGTCGGGGGCGAGTGCTTCCTGCACGGCTTCACGGCGACGGTCGCCGTGTTCCCCGGGACGCCCGAAGGCTGACGGCCGGCGCCGTCCGTCGGGTCGCCGGTCGATGAGCTTCCGGGCGCCGGAGGTGTGGACGGTGGGCGCCAACGGCCTGCGCGTGTTCGAGCTGCCGGTGCGCGGGCGCCTGGCGACGTCGATCTCGATCGCCCTGCCGGCCGGGTCGCGGCACGAGCGGGACGACGAGATCGGGGCAGCCCACCTGCTCGAGCACCTCGCGTTCAAGGGGACGGAAGCCCACCCGACGGCCCGCGAGCTCAACCGGGCGGCGGAGCGGCTGGGGACGGAGCTGAACGCCCAGACGGGCGAGAGCCACGTCGAGTTCTTCACGCTCGTCCGGGCCGAGTCGGCGATGGAGCTGGCCGGGCTCCTCGTCGAGGTGTGCGGGCGCCCGCTGCTCCCGGCCGAGGCGCTCGAGAGCGAGCGGGGCGTCGTGCTCGCGGAGATCGCCGACGAGGACGACGAGCCGGGCACAGCGGCCGACGACCGCCTGGCCGCGGCCCTCTTCCCGGGTCACCGGCTGGGCACGCGGATCACCGGGACGGCGGCGGGCGTCGAGCGCCTGACCCACGCGCAGCTGCTCGGCTTCCGCGAGCGCCAGTGGAGCCCACGGGAGGGGGCTGTGGTCGTCGCGGGGAACCTCGACCACATCGATCGGGACGCCCTCGAGGAGCTCCTCGCGTCCATCCCCGGGCGGCCGGGCCCGCCGGCGCCGGCGCCGATCCCGGGGTTCGCCCGGCGGATCGAGATCGATCGGCGGGTCGGCGAGACGGCGCATCTGCGCCTCGGCTACCACGTCGAGGGGTTCGACCTGAGCCGGACGCGGGAGCGGGCGGTGGCCGAGGTCTACTCGCAGCTCCTCGGCGGTCCGATGGGCTCGCGCCTGCACGAGGAGCTCCGCGAGGAGCGGGGGCTGTGCTACGCGATCGACGGCTACGTCTGGGGCTATCCCGGGTACTCGGGGCTGGCGGTCGAGCTGAGCCTCCAGGCCCGCCGGGTCGGGGAGGCCTACGCGGCGATCGACGGGATCGTCGCCGCCCTGCGCGACCGCGGTCCGACGGCTGAGGAGGCGCACCGGGCGCGGGCCTACACGCTCGGCGCCTTCGCGTTGAGCTTCGACGGCGTCGGCGCCCGGGCGGCCCACGCCCTCGAGGCGGTGATGGAGTACGGGGACGAGCGCGTCGACCCGTTGGCCTACCTGCGGGCGATCGAGTCGGTCACCGCTCGCGACCTGGCCGACCTGGCCGAGCGGGTTGCCGCCGGGCCGTGCGTCGGCTGCGCGGGTCCGGTCGAGGCGCGGACCTTCGGCGACGGCGACCTGCTCGTGCGACCATCCTGACCGCGGGCCGACGACAGACGAGGAGCCGAATGCGCAGGATCCCTGGAACCGAGCTTGACGTCTTCCCCCTCTGCCTGGGCGGCAACGTGTTCGGATGGACGGCCGACGAGCGGGAGTCGGTGGCCGTGCTCGACCGCTACATCGAGGTCGGCGGGAACTTCATCGACACGGCCGACATGTACGCCGGGGGCGAGTCCGAGGCGATCATCGGGCGGTGGATGCTCGCTCGGGCCAACCGCGACTGGCTGGTCATCGCGACGAAGGTGGGGATGGCCCCGGGTCTCGAGGGCCTCGCGCCGGCGACCATCCGGGCGGCGGTCGACGGGTCGCTCAAGCGACTCCAGACCGAGCACATCGACCTCTACTACGCCCACCGCGACGATCCGGACACCCCGCTCGAGGAGACTCTGGGGGCGTTCGACGAGCTCGTCCGGGCCGGGAAGGTCAGCCATATCGGGGCCTCCAACTACGGGGCGCCGCGGCTGGCGTCGGCGCTCGAGACCTCAGACCGGGCGGGGTACGCCCGGTTCGTCGCTCTCCAGCCCCACTACAACCTGGTCGAGCGGAGCGGGTACGAGCGGGAGCTGGTCGGGCTGTGCGAGCGAGAGAACCTCGGCTGCCTGCCTTACTTCGCCCTGGCCAAGGGGTTCCTCACCGGCAAGTACGTGGAGGGCGCGGTGGTCGACAGTCCGCGCGCCGGCCGGGCGCGGGAGTACCTGGACGAGCGGGGCGTCGCCGTGCTCGAGGCGCTCGACGGGGTCGCGCGGGCGCGGGGGACGACCGTGGCCGCGGTCGCGCTCGCCTGGCTCCTCGCTCAGCCGACGGTGACGGCGCCGATCGCCAGCGCCCGGTCGCCCGAGCAGCTGACCGGCCTGCTGCCGATGTCCGAGCTCGAGTTGAGCGCGGAGGAGCTCGGGCGCCTCACGAGCGCCTCGCAACCGTCCGGGTAGGGGCGTGCCTACCGCTTCTTGAGCACGTGGTGGATGACGGCGCCGGCCGCCACCGACTTCAGGAGGGCGTGGCTGGAGCCGCGCTTCTTGAGGACGTGGTGGATCACCGCGGCCCCGACGACCGACTTGAGGAGCGGGTGGTGAGAGCCGCGGCTCGACCCGCACCCGGAGAGCCCGACGGCGAAGAACAGCGAGATGCGTGAGAATTACGGCCACTGCCCGGTTGCGCACGGCGAGCCTTCCTGTTCGCGGGACCTACCGTCGGGCCGGCTACCCCCGGAGGCGCCGCGACAATCTCCCGGTCAGCGCGAGTTGACGGCGAGGGCGTGGAGGCGGCGGGCCATGGGCTCGGGGAGCCCTTCGAAGCGCAGGACGTAGACATGAGCTCGCTGCAGGCGGAGGACCCGGGCGTGTCCGGCGACCCGGATGCCGAGGTTGGGGACGTCGAACTCGACGGTCTCGTCCTCGGAGAGCGGGCGGGGGCTCGTCACCCGCATCCCCTCGGGCCCGATCTCGAGGGTTTGGGCCGGGATCGGCGAGCCGGTGCGCCGGCGGAGCGTGCAGCCGAGGACGATCTGGGCGCGGGGGGCGCGGCGGGCGGCGACGAGCTCGGGGGTCATGCGTTGCATGTTCGCACCGATCCGGCGCCCACCGGAGGATCAGGGCCGGGCGCGGCCGGGAGCGCCGTGGTCGACGGTTGACGATCGGCGCGTGCATTCGCGGGCGTCTGGGTACACCGAGGTCAGCATCCGGTTGTCCTACGGCCGGAAAAAAAGCTTCCCATCAAGGAGGAATGAACCCATGACCTACGGCACCTCGATTGTCCTCATCGCCGTCGGCGCGATTCTCAAGTTCGCGGTCACGGCCTCGGTAAGCGGCATCGACCTGGCAACCGTCGGCCTGATCCTGATGATCGTCGGCATCGTCGGCCTGATCTTCTCCGCGCTCTGGCTCGGCGTGTTCGCCGACCGCCGGACGGCCGCGGCCGTGCCGCCGCCCGCCGACCGCCCGGTCGTGCGCGAGCGGGAGCTCTACTGATCCGGGCGGTCGCCCGCGCTGCCGCTCCGGGCGGTGGCTACTGAGCCGGGCGGCGGACCTCGCCCGGCCGGTCATGCTCGATCCGCCGGGCGATCTGCCCGGCGGCCTGCGGGGCCGAAGCGGCGCTCGACCAGCCGGAGCGCCATGGCGAGGCCGGAGGTCACCCGACCTGAGGTGACGAGGTCGCAGTCGTCGACCACGGGCACCCTCGCCGGCCAGGGCGGCCAGGCGAGGTGGGGGGGTGGCCGGTCGCCCGCGGGTGAGGCCGGCGCGGAGAGGAGCACCGTGCGGGCACGCTACGGAGACGAGCATCTTGCGGGCGCGCTACGGAGAAGAGCATCGTGCGGGCGCGCTAGGATGGGACGGGCAAGGTAGCCACGACGATCAGGTTGATCGGACTCTTGCCGGCGAGAGCCGGGGGCGGCGGAGACAGGTTCGTGGCCCCTTTCGAGATCGACAGCCAGGTTACCGAGGGCGTGCATCGCCTGACGGTGGTCGGTGAGCTCGATCTGGCGACGGCGCCGGAGCTCGGGCGCTGCCTGGCCGAGGTGGATCGGGCCGTGTCGGCGGTCGAGGTGGATCTCGGGCAGGTCAGCTTCCTCGACGCGTGCGGCCTGCGCTGCCTCCTGGCGGGCGAGGCGGACTTCAACTGCGACGGTGGGCCTCGCTTGGTCCTGGCCAACCCGTCCCGGCCGGTCGAGAGGCTGTTCGCGCTGACGGGTCTGTCCGCGCACCTCCGAGACTTGACACGCGGCCACTAAGATTTTATTGTGCCGGCAGGACTTCGGCATACGAAGGAAGCGGACGGGATGATTGCATCGGGGCTGGACATCGTGACCCGGGTGGACGGCGGCGTGGCGCGTCTCGTCGTGTCCGGGGAGCTCGACTTGGCCACCGCTCCGGAGCTCCTCGGTCGGGCCGCGGCGGCGCTGGGCAGCGACGAGCCGCCGTCCGAGCTGAACCTCGCCGGGGTGACGTTCATCGACGGAAGCGGCTTGCGCTGCCTGCTCGCGGTCCAGGCGGGCGCCGACGGCCGGGGAGGGCTCGAGCTGGTCGGGGCGTCGGGCCCGGTCCGCCGACTGTTCGGGCTCGCCGGCCTCTCGGGCCGCCTCGTCGCCGCGACCCCAGTCCCATGAGCGAGCGACAGGATCTGATAGGATACGACTCAGGTTTTAGTATCAGACGCACTTGACTACAGAGAGAAAAGGAGGACTACGATGGCACTTGTCAGGTGGGAGCCGGTACGTGAGCTCCACTCGCTCCAGCAGGAGATGAACCGACTGTTCGGGAGCTTCTTCGATGGCCCGGCCGGCGGCGGGGGAACCACCGGAAACGGGGGGACGATGCGCCACTGGATCCCGGCCATGGACCTCGTCGAGACCAAGGGACACTTCATCCTTCGGGCCGACCTCCCCGGCCTCAGCGAGGCGGACGTCAAGGTCGAGCTCGAGGACAACGTGCTGACGATCTCCGGGGAGCGCAGGTCCGAGCAGGAGGAGCACCGGGAGGGCTTCTATCGGATCGAGCGTGCGTCCGGCCGGTTCGCCCGGTCGCTGACCCTCCCGGACGGGGTCGACGCCGACCGGATCGAGGCGAGCTTCGAGAACGGGGTGCTCGAGGTGCGGGTGCCGAAGCCGGAGGAGCGCCGGCCCCAGCGGGTGACGATCGGCCTCGCGGGTCAGAAGGGCGAGACGATCGACACGATCGATGCGGGCGAGCCGGCGACCGGCGACGCGGCCGACGACGGCCGCCGGGCCGGGTAGCGGCGCCCAGGCAGGTACGAGCCGGCTTCTGCCCTCGGGGCAGAAGCCGCCGCTCGTCTCCGGCGTGCGACGGGCGGGGTCCGTAGACTCCGCTGGGTGCACCTAGCCGGGCAGAGGGTTCTCCTGACCGGTGCGACCGGCGGCCTCGGCCTGGCCATCGCCCGGCGGCTGGCCGGCGAGGGGGCGGAGCTCCTCCTGACCGGCCGGCGGATCGAGGTGCTCGCCCCGCTGGTGGACGAGCTCGGGGCCCAGGTGCTGGCCGCCGACCTGGCCGATCCTGCAGGACGTCCACCGGCTGGCCGTGGCCGCCCGGGACGTCGACGTGCTCGTGGCCAACGCCGCCGTCCCGGGCTCCGGCCGCCTGGCGACGTACTCGGTCGAGGAGGTCGACCGGGCGCTCGATGTCAACCTCCGGGCGCCGATCGTGCTGGCGCGGGCCCTGACGCCGGGAATGGTGGGACGAGGCCGGGGTCACGTGGTGTTCATCTCGTCGATCGCCGGCAAGACGGCGACGCGGGGGAGCTCGCTCTACAACGCGACCAAGTACGGCCTGCGGGGCTTCTCGCTGGCCCTGCGGTCGGAGCTGCGCTCCGACGGCGTTGGGGTGTCGGCCATCTTCCCGGGCTTCGTCCGCGGGGCGGGGATGTTCGCCGAGACGGCGATCAAGTTGCCGTTCGGCGTCGGGTACGAGGACGCCGGAGCAGGTCGCGGCGGCCGTCGTGCGAGCGGTCGAGAAGCAACCGGGCCGAGATCGACGTGGCGCCGCTGCTGCTGCGGGCGGGCGGGATCCTCGGGGGCATGGCGCCTGCGCTCGTCGAGCGGATGAGCCGGATGGGCGGGGACGGAGCAGGTCGTGCTCGAGTTCGAGCACGCCCAGCTCGACAAGCGCTGACCGATCCGGGCGCCCGCCCGGCGACGCGGCCAGGGGGGCGTCGTCACCCCGAGGCCGTCGAGGATCCAGATGGGCCCGGCCTCACCAGGCCCGCCGTTAGCGAACCTGGCGGACGCGTTGCCACCGAACTGTCCGACGACTCGGCAGCAAGCAGATCCGCCTTGCCCGTAAGCAGGCCGATCCGTGTCGCGAGATCGTGCAACCCTGGTCGAGACAGCGAACCCGGCCAGCTCGGAGCCTCGGCCATCACCGTCTGTATGCTCGCGCGATGGCCCTGTTTCGGCGCCGACGCGAGGGTACGACCGCGAGCCCGCATGGCGCGCATCCCGCCGCGCGGTCCCCGACGTCCGATGCGGCCGAGCTGGCCCGGCGACGTCGTGTGGCGCTGCTCCCGCCGCGCGTCGTTGAGATGATGGCTGATTACGGTAGAGCAGAGTGTCACGGCGAGAACCAGTTCTTGGCGCCCGGTCCCTATCATGTCGAGCTGCAGCGGCTGGCGCCGGAAGTCCAGCGGGGGCGAGTCGCAGCCCTACGCGACGCAGTTCTCGAGGCCGGCGGTTGGGCGATCCCTGGCGCTGCGACCGTCGTGATGAGGGCATTGGGTCACCCCCTGGGGATCCCCGCCTACTGCGAGCTGCTCGACGCGTCGCTTGCATTCCAGCGCGCAGAGGGTCTCTGGGACGACCAGCTCAGCATCAACGAGAAGACCTATTGGCGCGAGCGGCATGGCGACGAGCTGTGGCAGCAGCCGCGGGACCCACCGTCGCGTGACGAGGCCTCGATCACTGAGCTTCCAATCGGCGGCGAGCGCAAGCTCACCGTCCTTTCGCGCTGGCCAAACTCAAGAGCGCTCTACGTGGCCCGTCCGCAGGAGAGCGTCTACGTGGTCCTCCTCGAATACTCTGACGACTCGGGAAAACGCGTACGCGAACAGCAGGCGACGCGGCCGGACCTCTACAACCTCTACTGCGCCGTCGCAGAGTACACGTTCGCTCCTTGCCATTGGGTGAATGAGGAACTTGAGCCGTTCTTCCCGGTAGCGACGCCGCCAGCGGTCAAGGCGCCGGCGGACGCGCCCGTCACCGACCCGTCGACACGGCCTGATTTCCGAAAGGTCGCGACGGCGGCGGTCAGCTTGGCTTCGGACCTGCACAAGCAGGGCGACGATGTAGGTGCCGCGCGGGAGCTCCGGCGCGCCGCAGACCTCGGAGATTGGATGGCCGCCTACAACCTCGGGACGCTGATCAGCCGGACCGGCGATCCCGACGACGTCGCCGGCCTGTACCGCCAGGCCGAGTTCAACGGCGTCAAACAGGCTGCCTGTAATCTCGGGACGGTGCTGGAAGCTCGCGGACACCGTGACGGCGCCGAAGCCGCCTACCGGCGCGCGGCCGACAGCGGCGACGATCTCGGTGCCTACTACCTCGCCCTGATGCTCGAGGACGAGGCCGACTGGACCGGCGCCGCCGCCGCGCTTCGTCGCGCGAGCGAGCTCGGCAACGCAGACGCGATGCAGCGGCTCGCGGACCGGTACTCCTAACCTCGATTCGCCGTCGTCGCCCGAGGCACGCCGGAAAGTGTCAAGGACCGCGGTTCAGAACAGGCTCTCCTGCCGGCTCGGCGCTGGGTCCCGAGGCCGCTGGGACGGCGGGCGGCGGGGGGCTGGAGCCGGGTCCGGGCGGTGGCCGCGGAAGCGCCCGGACCCGGCTCGGCTCGCCGGGCGACGGACCAGGCCGGCGAGCCGGCTCCGCTCCTCCCGCGGCGCGTACGAGCCCCGCCCGTAGAGCTCGGCGTAGCGCCCGACCAGGTCGGGCCGCGCACCCTCGAGCCAATCCATGAACACCGCCCGCACCCCCGGCCGGAGGTGGAGGGCGATCGGCGTGATGCTCCGCGCCCCGGCTTCGCCCGCCAGCTCGAGGATCCGCTCCACCTGCTTCGGATCGTCGTTGATCCCCGGCATCAGCGGGGCCACGAGGACGCTCGTCGGGATCCCCGCCCGGTTGAGCTCGGCCACCGCCTCCAACCGCGCCCGCGGGTGCGGCGTGTGCGGCTCGGTCGCCCGCCACGCCTTCTCGTCGAGCGTCGGGACCGACAGGGCGGCCGAGAACCGACCCTCCTCCGCCATCCCGCGCAGGAGCTCGATGTCGCGCAGGACGAGCGGGGACTTGGTCAGGACCGAGCACTCGGTCCCCGTGTCGCGCAGGGCCTCCCAGATCCCCGGCATCAGCCGGTAGCGCGCCTCGACCCACTGGTAGGGGTCGGTGTTCGTCCCGAGCGCCACGTGCTCGCCCGTCCAGCTCGGGCGCCCGAGCTCCCGCCGCAGGACCTCCGGCGCGTTGACCTTGACCACGATCTCCCGCTCGAAGTCACGACCCGCGTCGAAGCCGAGGTAGGCGTGGGTCGGTCGGGCGAAGCAGTAGACGCAGGCATGGCTGCATCCCCGGTACGGGTTCACCGTCCACCGGAAGGGCATCGGCGAGCCCTTGGGCACCCGGTTGAGCGCCGACTTCGCGGTGACCTCGTAGAAGCGCATGTCGAGCGCCTCCGGAGCCGCGAACCTCCGCACCATCGCCTGCTCGGCGTAGCCCGGCAGGTGCTGCTGCCCGGTCCCCGCCTCTGTCAGTCCTTTCCAGCGCACGAACGTATGTTCGCACAACGGGCGGACGGAACGCCCCGCGCCTTCCCGGGCGTAGCCGCGCCGGCGAGCGGGCGGCGCGCCCGGCGAGAGGCCCGACCGCCACCCTCGGCGCCTAGCCGAGGCCCTCGTCGCCGACCGACCCCTCGGCGCTCGCGCTGTCGAGCAGGAAGAGCTCGGCCCGGAGGTCCGGGCACTGGCGGGATGCGCTCAGGAAGCCGACCACGGTGCGGCCGGTCAGGCCCTCGACGATCTTGGTCAGCCGGCCCTCCATCGCGTCCTGGAGCGCATGCTGGGAATCCTGGACGGCCTGCTTGTGCCCGGCGTCGAAAAGGGTCTGCTCGGCGACCGTGAACCCGCCACGCAGGAGTATGACGAGGAGGTCACGCCCGGCCCAGTAGGACTTGCACCGGCTCGGCCCCTTCCCGATCGATGCGCGGAACTCCTGGACGACGCGGTTGGAGATCTCGACGAGGAGCTGGCCCTCGGAGAGGGTGTGCCCTTTTTCGGCTGCTTCGGCGGTCATGCTGGACCTCGCATCCCCCCCGGCGCTGTGGTCCGGCGGAGCTATGGGATCTACCGGGGAAACGGGCTGCCCGGGCAACGGGCGACTCGGCTCGGGCTCATCGTACACGCCGCTGCGGACTGCGCCGCTGCGGACTGCCGACGCGGCCTCCGCCGTCTACTGCTGGAGCGACCCCCACGGCGACCACAGGCCGAGCGCCTGGTCGCGGACGCGTCCGTAGGCCCGCCGGAGCACCCGTCGCTGGCGGGCGACGCCACCCCGCGCCTGGACGTAGCGCCCCCAGAGACTGAGGGCCCGATCGGCCTCCGGGCTGTGCGCTCGTCTCAGTCGCGAGAGCGCGCACGGCTCCTGGCCAGAGAGGCTGTTGCACCCTTCACCGGGTGGGCAGCAATCGGTCATGTCTGAGGGGCGTACCCAGCATCGCCCGGTTCATGCACCCGCCCGGCGGCGGTCTCCCCCTCGGGCCTCGCGCCCTGGCAAACGACTGCGACGCCCGACGCGCCGGGCCGTCCGTCAGGCGGGGGCGACGACGAGCTCGCGGCCGGTCAGGCTCTGGCTGGTCGCCGCGGCGATCTCGACCCGGGCGAGGTCGCCGGCCCGGCTCGAGCCGGTGAAGTTGACGGCCTTGTTGTGGCGTGTGCGCCCGCGCAGCCGCTCCGGGTCGGTCCGCGACGGCCCCTCGACGAGCACCTCGACCGTCCGGCCGACGAACCGCTGGGCCCGGACCGCGGCCTGGCGCTGGACCGCCTCGACCAGGCGCTCCATCCGCGCGACCTTGACCTCGTGGGCGACGAGGCCCTCGGTCAGGGTGGCCGCCCGCGTCCCCCGGCGGGGAGAGAAGACGAAGGTGAAGGCGCCGTCGTAGCCGACCGACTCGACCACCGCAAGGGTCGCCTCGAAGTCCGCGTCGGTCTCCCCCGGGAAGCCGACGATCACGTCGGTGGTCAGGGCGCAGTCGGGCACGTGCGCGCGGATCTCGGCCACCCGGTCGAGGTAGCGCTCGCGAGTGTAGGTCCGGCGCATCCGCTTCAGCACGGCCGACGACCCCGACTGGAGCGGGAGATGGATGTGCTCGCAGACCGACTCGAGGTTCGCGTGGGCGAGGATCACGTCCTCGCGCATGTCCTTCGGATGCGGGCTCGTGTACCGGATCCGGTCGATCCCGGCCACCCCGTCGATCAGCTCGAGCAGCCCGGCGAAGCTCGTCCGGTCCCCCCCGGCCAGATCCCGCCCGTAGGAGTTGACGTTCTGGCCGAGCAGCGTCACCTCCCGGACCCCGTCGGCGGCCAGACGCTCGGCCTCGGCGACCAGCTCGCCCGGCGGCCGCGAGACCTCCCGGCCCCGGGTCGACGGGACGATGCAGTAGCTGCACACCGAGTTGCAACCGACCGAGATCTGGATCCACGCCTGGAACGGGCGCTCCCGCTTGGCCGGGAGGCGCCCGGTGAAGCCCTCGAACTCGAAGAAGCCCTGGGAGGTCAGCGAGTCGCTGACCAGGAACTCGGCGAGCTTGTGGACCTGGCCCGGCCCGAAGGCGACGTCGACGAACGGGAAGCGGCTGAAGACCTCCTCCTTGACCGACTGGGCCCAGCAACCCCCGACCCCGACCACCCGGCTCGGGTCGAGGGCCTTGAGGCGCTTGGCCTCGCCGAGGTGGGCCAGGAAGCGGCTGTCGGCCCGCTCGCGGATCGAGCACGTGTTGAAGAGGATCAGGTCGGCCTCCTCCCGCGCCCCCGCCTCCACGTAGCCGATCGACTCGAGCATCCCCTTCATCCGCTCGGAGTCGTGGACGTTCATCTGGCAGCCGAACGTGGTCAGGTGGTAGCGCATCGCCCGACTAGGGTAAGGCTTCCCGGTCAGTAGCCGACGCTGAAGTAGCTGATGTGCCGGCAGCCGAAGAGCTTGTAGTGGGTCCGGCTCCGATGGCTCAGGAAGACGACCATCCGGCTCGACTGGCAGTGGATCTCCCCGCCGCCGACCGACGCGTGGACCTTGGTCGCCCCGGTGCCCGTCCAGACGTAGTTCGTCGTGTCGGTCGCGTAGATGAAGTTCGCCCCGTTGCCCGCGTGGACCGTCCCGACCGACGCCGGCGGTGTGCTCGACGGCGGCGCGCCCGTGCTCGCCGGGAGCGCCCGGCACGCCCGGTCGCTCTGCGAATAGGCCGCCTCCACCGCCGCCAGGTCGGCCGGCGTCATCGGCTTGACCGGCAACGACCCGATGTACTCCTTCAGCCGCGGGCAGTAGCGCCGGGTCGGGTCGTAGGCCCCGACCGGGCAGTAGCGCCGGGTCGGGTCGTAGGCCCCGAAGTCCGGGTGGTAGTCGGTCCAGATCACGTCGCCGGCGTTCCCCCCGTAGATCGTGTCGCTCCCGAAGCTCCCGAGCAGCTCGTTGTGGACGCCCGGCGTCGCGTAGAGGACGTGGCTCCCGCCGGAGTTGTCCCGATCGATCAGCAGGTTCTGGATCGCCGGCCACCCGGCGTGGCTCGTGCTCGCCTGGCCGGCCGCGGCCAGCCCGAGGACCAACCCGACCACCATACCGACCGCACCGATCGCACCGAGTCGGCGCACCGCCATCGACCCCTCCTCCGCTCGCCCAGCTAGACCGCCGGGAGCATTCGACCCGTGCGAAGCGGTCCGGCCGCCGGGCGCCGTCACCCGCCGGAGCTCGGGCCGGCGAAGTGCTGCGCGACCGCCTCCTCGGCCAGGTCGAGCTCGTAGCCCCGCCGGGCGAGCAGGCCGAGCGCCCGCCGCCGGTCCCGGTCGTCCCCGGCCGCCCCGGCCGCCCCGGCTCCCCTGGACATGCGGGCCTCGAGCACGGCCACCGCCGCGGCCAGCTCCTCCCCCGCCTCCCGATCGCCCACGGCCCGATCGATCAGCTCGACCTCGACCCCGAGCGCCTCCAACCGCCGGCGAATCCGCTCGCTCCCCCACCCGTCGAGCCCGCGCCGGTCGGCGGCGAAGCGCTCGGCGTAGCCGGCGTCGTCGAGGAAGCCTCGCTCGAGCAGCCACGCCACCGCCGCCTCGGTCGTCTCCGCGCCGACGCCCGATCGCCCGAGGCGGGCGCGGACCTGGGCGACCGTCTGGTCGCGGCGGTCGAGCTCCCGGAAGCAGAGCCCGAGCGCCCGCTCGAGCTCCTGCCCGGCCTCGTCGCCGATCGCCGGGGCCGCCTGGACCCGGCCCCCGGCCCAGGGTGCCCCCGGGCCGCCCCACTCCGGGCCCGGCCCGGTCAGGCCGCCCGCCCCGCGACGCGAAGGGTCCGGCCCGGTCAGGGCGCCCGCCCCGCGACGCGAAGGTCCCGGCCCGGTCAGGCCGCCCGCCCCGCGACGCGAAGGGCCCGGCCCGGTCCGGCCGCCGGGCCCGGCCCGGCAGGCCGCCCGCCCCGCGGCGCGGAGGGCCTGGGTCCGGGCCGCCGTGGCTGCCTCGCCCACCGGCGGCGCCGCCGGCATACCGCCTTCGCCGGCGACCGGCTCGATCGGCGCGACCAGGTCCTTCGACAGCCCGAGGATCGCGTAGATCCGATCCTCGACGGTCTTGGCCAGCTCCGGGTGCTCCTCGATGTAGGACTTCGCGTTGGCCCGGCCCTGCCCGAGGCGCTCGTCCCCGTAGGAGAAGAACGACCCCGACTTGCTGATGATGTTGTGCTCGATCCCCAGATCGAGCAGGCACCCGGCGGTCGAGATGCCCTTCCCGAACTCGATGTCGAACTCGGCCTGGCGGAACGGGGCGGCCACCTTGTTCTTGACCACCTTCACCCGCACCCGGTTCCCGACCGCCTCCGTCCCGTCCTTGAGCGTCTCGATCCGCCGGATGTCGAGGCGCTGGGACGCGTAGAACTTCAGCGCCCGCCCGCCCGGCTGGGTCTCCGGTGACCCGAACATCACGCCGACCTTCTCGCGGATCTGGTTGGTCAGGATGCACAGCGTCTGCGTCCGGTTGAGGTTGGCGGCGAGCTTGCGCATCGCCTGCGACATCATCCGCGCCTGGGCCCCGACCGTCTGGTCGCCCATCTGCCCCTCGAGCTCGACCCGCGGGGTCAGCGCCGCGACCGAGTCGATCGCGACGACGTCGACCGCCCCCGACCGGACGAGCATGTCGGCGATCTCGAGCGCCTGCTCCCCGTAGTCCGGCTGGGAGACGAGAAGCTCGTCGATGTCGACGCCGATCTCCTTCGCGTAGAGCGGGTCCATCGCGTGCTCGGCGTCGATGAACGCGCAGATCCCCCCCAGCTTCTGGGCCTCGGCGAGGACGTGGTAGATCAACGTCGTCTTGCCCGACGACTCCGGCCCGAACACCTCGACGATGCGCCCCCGGGGAACCCCGCCGATCCCGAGCGCCAGGTCGAGGGACAGGGCCCCGGTCGGGATCACGGCGCACCGCACCTGGGCCCCCGGGTCGCCCATGCGCATGACCGAGCCCTTGCCGAACTCGCGCTCGATCTGGGTCAGCGCCCCGGCGAGGGCGACATCGCGGGCCTTGGCGGCCTTGTCCTGGTCTGTCACGGTCATCCTCAAAGCTCCTCTTGCGCGCTGATCGGGAGTACGGCGCATCAACAAGTTGGCGTGTATCGAGCACGTTAGGCGCCGCTCCGGACGGAACGCGTCGCCCCGCCCCGACCCCCGGCCGACCGATCGCCCCGCCCCTCCCCCGCCGCCCCGCCGCGCTCAGCCGGACCCGCTCCCCGGCCAGAACAGCGCAATCCGAGCCAGCGGCTGGTACACCGCCGCATCCGGCTCGAGGCGCGACCGGTACAGCGTCAGCGACTCCGGCTCGAAGACGAGCCCCGGGGTCGGGGCGAGGGCCCGGGGGGCGAGCGCGCCCCGGGCGACGGTGATGTGCGCCCGGAAGCGGCGCGACTCCGGCTCCCAGTCGATCGCCTCCCCCAGCGCCCGGGCGAGGTCGCCGGCGAGGTCGCCGAGCGTGCCCGTCTCGTCGTGGAGCTCGATCGCCAGGGCCCGCGGGCGCCGCCGGGGCAGCCAGGCCGGCGCCCCGAGCCCGAGCGGCCCGACCGGCGCCGCCCGGTCGCGCACCACGGCGGCGATCTCCTCGATCCGGTCGGCCGGCTGGGTCCCGAGGAAGCAGAGGGTCACGTGGAGCGCCTCGGCCGCGACCGGGCGGGCGCCCGGGATCTCGGCCACCGCCCGCCGCGCCCAACCGGCGAGCTCGGCCCGGATCGCCGCCGGCGGATCGACCGCCGCGAACAGGCGGACCCCCCGGGTCAGGCCTCCCCCTCCCCGCGGAGCACCCGGCGCAGGAGGTGCATCGCGTGGGTCGTCGCCCGGTCGCGGATGTCGGCCCGGCCACCCCCGAGCTCGAGCCGGCGGTGCAGGCGCCGCCCCGGGGCCGCGACCGCGACGTGGACGAGCCCGACCGGCTTCTCCGCCGTCCCCCCGCCCGGCCCGGCCACCCCGGTCACCCCGACCCCGATCCCCGCCCCCAGCCGCTCCCGGACCCCCTCGGCCAGGGCCACCGCGACCTCGGCCGAGACCGCGCCGACCCGGCCGATCAGCTCGGGCGGAACGCCGACCATGCGCGTCTTGACCGCGTTGGAGTACGCCACCACCCCGCCCAACGCGTATTTCGAGGAGCCGGCCCGGTCGGTCAACCGGGCCGCCAGAAGCCCCCCGGTGCAGGACTCGGCCACGGCCACGGTCAGGCCCGCCTCAAGCAGGAGCGCGGCGACCTGGGCGTCGACCGAGGACCCGTCGTCGGAGAAGAGGGTGCCCGCGTGACGGTCGCGGAGGATCCGCTCGAACGCCCGGTACGTCGGCTCGGCGTCCGGCTCGTACCGGGTGACGATCTCGATCTCACCCCGCCGCAGGCAGGTCGTCACCTCGAGGCGGTCGAGGTCGACGCCCGACGCCGTGGCCAGGCGCAGGGTCGCCGCGATCTCCGACTCGGGGATCCCGAACATCCGCAGCATCGTCTGCCGGTAGGTCGTCGCCCCGGCGATCGCCCGCCCGAAGGCGGGCGTCGCCGTCGCCGCCGACCACATCGGCTGGAGCTCGCGCGGCGGCCCCGGGAGCACGACGACGGTCGGGCCCGCCCCGGTCGGCGGGACGACGAGGCCCGGGGCCGTTCCCACCGGCTCGAGCACCGTCGCCCCCGCCGGGACGAGCGCCTGCTTGCGGTTCGACTCCCGGATCGCCTCCATGTCGAGGTCGGGCCAGCGGCGCGACATCGGCCGGAGGATCTCGGCGATCCGCCCCTCGAGCGCCTCGTCGAGGGCCAGCTCCCGCCCGGCGAACTCGCCGACCACGGCCGCCGTCAGGTCGTCCGCCGTCGGCCCGAGCCCGCCGGTCGTGACCACCAGGTCGACCCCCTGGCCCGCGTGCGCGCGCAGGGCGGCCAGGATGTCCGCCGGCCGATCGCCGACGATCGTGATCTGGGCGAGGTCGACCCCGAGCTCGCGCAGGCGCTCGGCCAGCCACGGGCCGTTGCGGTCGCTGACCCGACCGGTCAGCACCTCGGTCCCGGTGACGACGATCCCGGCCCGGGCGCTCACGCCACCCCGGCCGGTCCGCCGGGCCCGCCGCCGGTCGCGGTCATGCGCAGGTCGGGCGCCGGGCCGGCGAGAGGACCTTGCGCCCGGTCACCGTCAGCTCGTAGCCGATCCCGTTGTCGACCTGGGGCACGCTGAGGATCGTCCCGTTCGCGTCGAGCTTGGCGTTCCCGTTGCCGAGCGTCAGGTCGAACCGCTTCGCCCGGTAGACCTGGGTCTTGACGCCGGGCATGAGCACGAGCTTGTCGATCAGCCGCCGCCCGTCGCCGATCAGGCAGACGTACACCGATCCGGTCGGCACGATCCGCAGGATCACCACCCGCGCCCGCGCCCGCGCCCGCCGCGGCCGGGTCGCGGCGGCGGCCGCCGTCCGGCTGCCGGAGGTGCCCGCCGTACGGCCGCTCGGCGTCGACTTGGCCGGCGCCGTGGGCGCCGGCGTGTTGCCCTGGCGGTTGCCGAGCTCGAACAGGGCGCCGATCAGCAACACGACCAGGACGAGCCCGATCACCCAGCGGGGGACCGCCGGACGCGGGCGCGGGCGGCGCTCCCGGCCCGGCCCGGTTGCCCGGATCGGCTGGAGGTCGAACTCGGATGGCCGTTCGTGGCGGAGCTTGAACTCCTCGACGATCAGCTTGGCGTCCAGCCCGAGCGCCTCGGCGTAGGTGCGCAGGAAGCTCTTCACGAACGTCGGGCCCGGGAGCAGGTCCCACTCCTCGTTCTCGAGCGCCCGGAGGTACTTCGCCCGGATCTTGGTCTCCGACTCGATCTCCGAGATGTCGATGTGCGCCCGCATCCGGGCCTCGCGCAGCATGGCTCCGATCTCGGGCATCGACCCGAAGGCTACGCCACGGTCGGGATCCGATCCCCCGCCCGGGGTCCGGACCTGGCAGGTCGATCCCGGTCGCCCCTCCCCGCGGGGATCGCCACCCGGCGGAGAACTACGCGGTCCGGGCCGCGGCCGACCCGCGCCTCCCGTTGCTCGCGGCGACCGCCGCGATCGTGCGCTGGTCATCCGGCGCCGGCCGGAGGATCAGCACCTCGGCCGGGGCGCGCTTGAGCAGCCAGGCGATGTCCTCCGAGCTGAAGCCCTCGTGCTCGCTGGCCGTGGCCGAGACGATCACCCGGTCGAAGCGCTCCTCGGCGAGGATCCGGCGGAGGGCGTCGCGGTAGGAGCGGCCGCGCTCGATCCGGCTGTCGACGCGGATCTCGGCCGCGCGGCTCGCTGCTCGATCGCCTCGAGCAGCGGAAACGCCCTCTCGCACTCGCGCGGCGACCGGCACGTCGAGCGAGAGGTTCATCGGCACGATCGCCAGGTAGGCGGGGACGAGGGTCGCGTCCTCGGCGCCCGGCGAGGCGGAGCGCCGCGTCCAGCGAGCGCCGGGAGATCGTGGTCCCGGTGAAGGGCAGCAGGATCCGGCGCACCGGTCCGGCGCTGACCGCCGGCTTCCAGCGCCGGGCCCGGGCCGCCCCGAAGCCGGCGAGGAGCCCGATCACGAGCGCCGCCCCGGACGCGGCCGGCTCGAGCATGGCCAGGACCGGACTCATGGCGGGGGCGGTTCGCGGCGGGCCCGGTCGGCGACGATCCGCACGTCGACCCCGGGCAGCAGGCGCATCAGCTTCTGGGGCAGCGGCTCCCGAAGGCGGCGCAGGCCGCGTGACGGCGCCGTCTGTCCGATCAGGATGTAGGTCGTGCCCTGCTCGCGGGCGACCCGCGCGGCTCCGAGGGCGACGTCGTCGTCCTCCTCGACGAGGAGCGTCACCCCGAGCACGGAGGCCAGGCGGCGCATCCCCGCCAGCTGGCGCTCCTCCTCCTCGTCCGGCGACCGGCCCGGCGGGCGGACCCAGAGCAGGTCGAGCGTCGCGCCCAGACGCTGGGCCGAACGCCAGGCCCGGCGGATCAGCCGCTGCGCCGAGGGCTGCGGCTGGACGAGCGCGAGCAGACGCTCGCCGATCGCCCGGGGGACATCCGCGGCCACCCGCCCCGGGCGGGTCTGGTTGCGGTCGGCGGTCACACGCTTGGGGGCGACGTCCTCGGCGATCTGGCGGAGGGCGACCTCGCGCAGGGCGGTGAGGTTCTCGATCTTGAAGAACCCGTTCAGCGCCGGCTCGATCCGCTCCGCCGGGTAGACCTTGCCGGCCCGCAGACGCTCCAGCAGCGTCTCGGGGGTGACGTCGACGATCACCACCTCGTCGGCCTCGGTGACGACCTGATCGGGAATCGTCTCCTGGACGCGCACGTCGGAGAGCTCGGCGACCCGGTCGTTGAGCGACTCGAGGTGCTGGATGTTGACGGTCGAGCGGACGTCGATCCCGGCCGCGAGGACGTCCATCACATCCTCGAAGCGCTTGCCGTGCTCGAGCCCCGGAGCGTTGCTGTGGGCCAGCTCGTCGATCAGGACCCGGTCGGGCCGGCGGGCGATGATCGCCGGGAGGTCGAGCTCCCAGAGCGTGCTCCCCCGATAGGCGACCGGCCGCCGCGGCACGACCTCCAGGCCCTCGGCCTGCTCGGCGGTATCCGCTCGCCCATGGGTCTCGAGCACGCCGATGCAGACGTCCTTGCCGGCGGCGAGGTCGTCGTGCCCCTCCCGGAGCATGCGGTAGGTCTTCCCGACGCCGGCCGCCATGCCGACGAACACCTTGTGGTGGCCGCGTGCGATTCATCGCGGTCGCGGTCGCTTGGGGCTGGGGGTCGGGGTCGGGTTGGGGGTCGGGTTGGGGTCGGGTTGGGGTCGGGCGTCGTCGGGCCTAGCCGCCGAGCAGGTTGTGGACGACGAGGTCGATTGCCTTGATCCCGATGAACGGCGTGACGATCCCCCCGAGGCCGTAGATCAGGAGGTTGCGCCGGAGCAGGGCGCTCGCCCCGATCGGCCGGTAGCGGACCCCGCGCAGGGCGAGCGGGATCAGCGCGGGGATCACCAGGGCGTTGAAGATCACCGCCGAGAGGATCGCCGATCGGGGGTCCCCGAGCGACATGACGTTGAGCACGCCGAGCGGGCCGGTGGCGCCGGCGCGACGGCCTAGGTGGTCAGCGAAGATGGCCGGGAGGATCGCGAAGTACTTGGCCACGTCGTTGGCGATCGAGAAGGTGGTCAGGGCGCCGCGGGTGATCAGGAGCTGCTTGCCGACCTCGACGATCTCGATCAGCTTGGTCGGGTTCGAGTCGAGGTCGACCATGTTCCCCGCCTCGCGCGCCGCCTGGGTCCCGGTGTTCATGGCGACGCCGACATCGGCCTGGGCCAGGGCCGGCGCGTCGTTCGTCCCGTCACCGGTCATCGCGACCAGGCGTCCCTGCGCCTGCTCCTCGCGGATCAGGGCGAGCTTGGCCTCCGGGGTCGCCTCGGCCAGGAAGTCGTCGACCCCGGCCTCCTCGGCGATCTTCGCCGCGGTCAGGCGGTTGTCCCCGGTGACCATCACCGTCCGGATGCCCATCGCCCGAAGGTGATCGAAGCGCTCGCGCATGCCCTCCTTGATCGTGTCCTTCAGGTACACGACTCCGAGGATGCTGCTGTCGCGCGCGACGGCCAGCGGCGTCCCGCCCTCCCGGCCGACCCGGTCGAGGACGGCCTGGAGCTCCGGCGGCGGCTCGCCGCCCTCGCGGCGGGCGAAGGCGATGACGGCGTCGCCGGCGCCCTTGCGCAGCTGCCACCCGTTGAAGTCGACGCCGCTCATCCGGGTCTGGGCGGTGAACGGGACGAACTCGGCGTGGGCGGCCGACATGTCGTGCTCGCGGATGCCGTACGTCTTGGCCAGGACGACGATCGACCGTCCCTCGGGGGTCTCGTCGGCCAGGGAGGAGAGCTGCGCCGCCTCGGCCAGCTGGGCATCCGAGACCCCGGGCATGGGGATGAACTCCGCCGCCTGGCGGTTGCCGAGCGTGATCGTCCCCGTCTTGTCGAGGAGCAGCACGTCGACGTCGCCCGACGCCTCGACCGCCCGGCCCGAGAGGGCGAGCACGTTGCGGCGGACGAGCCGGTCGATGCCGGCGATGCCGATCGCCGAGAGGAGAGCCCCGATCGTCGTCGGGATCAGCGCCACGAGCAGGGCGATCAGAGTCGTCTCGGAGATCGCCGTACCGGCGAACAGGCCGAACGGCCGGAGCGTGGCCACGACGACCATGAAGATCAGGGTCAGCCCGGCGAGGAGGATGTTCAGGGCGACCTCGTTGGGCGTCTTGCGCCGCTCGGCGCCCTCGACCAGGCGGATCATCCGCTCGAGGAACGACTGGCCCGGCTCCTGGGTGATCTCGACCACGATCCGGTCCGAGGTGACCCGGGTCCCCCCGGTCACGGCGCTCCGGTCCCCGCCCGACTCCCGGATCACCGGGGCCGACTCGCCGGTGATGGCCGACTCGTCGACCGTGGCGATGCCCTCGACCACGGTCCCGTCGCCCGGGATCAGCTCCCCGGCCTCGACGACCACGACGTCGCCGCGCGCGAGCTCCGAGGCCGGCTTCGTCGTCCCGTCGGCCATCGTGGCCACCGTCTCCCGGCGCATCGCACGCAGGGTGTCGGCCTGGGCGCGGCCGCGACCCTCGGCGAAGGCCTCGGCCAGGTTGGCGAAGACGACGGTCAGCCAGAGCCACACGGCGACCGCGAAGGTGAACCAGGCCGGCTCGGTGCCGCCGCCGAGCGGCCGGCCTCCGAACGCCTGGATCAGCCAGGCGCAGGTCGTGATGACCGAGCCGACCTCGACGACGAACATCACCGGGTTGCGGATCTGGACCCGCGGGTCGAGCTTGACCAGGCTGTCGACCAGCGCCCGGCGGATGAGGTCGCGCTGGAGCAGGGACATGGCCCGGCGCTCGGTGCTCATCGGCCGCTGCTGCGGTCGAGGGCCAGGTTCAGCTCGAGCACGTTGACGCCCGGCTCGCCGAAAATGCCGAGCGACCGGCCGTCGGTCGAGGCGGCGATCAGGCGACGGACCGCGGCCAGCGCGAGGTGGCGCACGGCGGCCACCCGGTGCGCCTGAAGGTCGGCGTTGGCCAGGGAGATGTCGGGATCGAGCCCGGAGGCAGAGCTGTTCGCGGCGTCGACCGGGACCGTCGCCGGACTCAGCCCCGCGACGTAGGGCCGCTCGAGCGCGAGGTAGGCCAGGATGTTCGCGCCGATCGCCGCCTTCGTGGCCACGTTGTTCGGGCCGAGGTTCGAGAACGTCGACGCCGCGGCGTTCGTCGGGGGCGTCGTGGCCGACGGGCGGCCCTGGAAGTAGCGGGGGTCGGGCTTGGTCTGCGGGTTGCCGGTCCGATCGAGCACGGGCTTGCCGTCCTTGCCGATCACCGGGTCGACGAAGCTCTGGCCGATCCGCTTCGAGCCGACCACCTTCCCCGCCACCTTGACGAGCTCGCCGTTGGCCTGGTCGGGGAAGGCGAGCTGGCTGACCGCGGTGGTCAGGAGCGGGTAGCCGAGCCCGAGCACGACCGTGAGGACGAGGAGGGCGAGGACCGAGGTCTGGAGGTCGCGGCGCATCAGTAGAGGTGTCCGGTCACGCCCTGGACGATCGGGCCGAGGAGGAGCGCCGGAAAGAAGGTGAGCGCCCCGACGAGGACGATCACCCCGATCAGCAGGGCGACGAAGGTCGGGTTGTCGGTGCGCATCGTCCCGAGGCCGGCCGGGCTGACCCGCTTGCCGACCAGGGCCCCGCCGACGGCCAGGGCGAAGAGGATCGGGGCGTAGCGGGCGAAGATCATCGTGAAGCCGCCGAGGAGGTCGGCGAAGCGGACGCCGTGGGCCCCGAGGTTGCCGGGGCTCGGCTGGATGTAGCCGGTGTAGCCGGCGAAGGCCGAGCCGTTGTTGTTGGCCTGGGAGAGGTAGGCGTAGAAGGTCTCCGAGAACCCCTGGGGTCCGGTCGCCGCGGTCGAGATCGACGCCCGGCCGTCGTGGTCGGCCGTGGCCAGCGCCGTGGCCAGGAGGGCGGTCAGGGGCGTCACGAGGAGGCCGAGCGAGACGAGCTTGATCTCCTTGGCCTCGATCTTCTTGCCGAGCAGCTCGGGCGTCCGGCCGACCATCAGGCCGCCGATGAAAACGGCGAGCAGGACGTAGAGGAGGATCGAGTAGAGGCCGGTCCCGACCCCGCCGAAGATCACCTCGCTGGCCGAGAGGTTGGCGAACGGGACAGCGCCGCCGATGCCGGTGTAGGACTCGAGCGAGCTGTTGACGGCCCCGCAGGAGGTCACGGTCGTGACGACGTCGAAGAGGGCCGAGCCGGCGATCCCGAAGCGCTGCTCCTTGCCTTCGAGGTTGCCGCCGGTCGAGCCGGCGACGAACCTGCGTGTGGAGTCCGGCCGCGTGCTGGGCCGGTGAGCCGTGGGCCTCGGCCGCGTAGGCGACGACGACGCCGGCGAAGAAGAGAGCGAACATCGTCGCGAGGACCGCGTAGGCCTGGCGGCGACTCCCGACCATCCTCCCGTAGGTGACGACCAGCCCGGCCGGGATCATCAGGACGAGCAGCATCGAGAGGAAGTTCGTCAGCCCGTCGGGGTTCTCGAACGGGTGGGACGAGTTGACGTTGAAGAAGCCGCCGCCGTTGGTGCCGAGGAGCTTGATCGCCTCCTGCGAGGCGACCGGGCCCTGGGCGATCGTCTGACGCAAGCCGGTCAGGCCGGTCGTCGTCACGTAATGGGCGAGGTTCTGGAGGGCGCCCTGGGAGACGAAGACGAGGGCCGCGACGAAGGAGATCGGGAGCAGCACGTAGAGGATCGTCCGGACCAGGTCCTGCCAGAAGTTGCCGAGGCTCGTTCCGCTGCGGGCGGCGATCCCGCGGATCAGCGCGACGGCGACGGAGATGCCGACCGCAGCGGAGAGGAAGTTCTGCACGGTCAGCCCGAGCATCTGGCTGACGTAGGTCAGGGTCGTCTCGCCCGCGTAGTACTGCCAGTTCGTGTTGGTCAGGAACGACGAGACCGTGTTGAAGCTGACGTCCCACGTCCCCGAGTGGAACGCCGTTCCTCCGGCGGCGGCCCCCGGGTGGAGATCCTGGGTGCGGAGGATCAGATAGAGCGCCAGCCAGCCGGCGAGCGAGAAGACGATCAGGCTCCGCGCGTAGGCCTTCCAATCCTGCTCGCGCCGCTCATCGACCCGCAGCAGGCGGTAGAGCAGGGACTCCGGGCGAGCGAGGATGCGGCCGAGGGCCACCGTCTCGCCCGAGTAGACGCGAGCCATGTAGTTGCCGAGCGGGACGGCCACGAGGCCGAGCACGACGATGAACAGGAGGATCTGCCCCCACCCTCCGGCGGTCACAGCCGCTCACCCCGCAGGAGGGCGAAGAGGAGGTAGAGGATGACCAGGATCGAGGCGACGAGGCCGAAGACGTCCGCCCCGCTCATCCCGGCGACGAACGCGGCCAGGGGGGCGGCGCTCATACCCGATCGATGCCCTCGAGCAGCAGGAGCAGCAGGGCGAACATGAGGACGCCGAGGAGGACGGCGACGGCGTCGCCGGGAAGGCCCAGGAACGTGGCGGTTTGGATCACATGGCCATCATGCGACCGAGCCCGTCCAGGCCGTCGGAAGAATCCGGCCCCCGCTGTGAAGATTGTGCGTAGGCGGGCGGCTCGGCTGCCCTTCAAGCGCTGAGGCGGTAGCCGATCCCCGGGTCCGTCGTTATGTACCGGGCGCCGTCCCCCGTCGGGTCGAGCTTTCGCCGGAGGTTCGCGATGTGCTTGCGCAGGGTCTGGGTGTCGTCGGCGTAGGCCGGGCCCCAGACCTCGACGAGCAGCGTCCGGTGGGTCAGGAGCCGGCCCTGGTTGCGGGCCAGCGTCCGGAGCAGGTCGTACTCGATCGGGGTGAGGTGGATCGGCTCGCCGTCGAGCCGCACCGCCCGGGCGGCCAGGTCGATCTCGAGGGCACCAACGACGATCACCGGCTCGGCCAGGCCGGGCGCCGCCCGGCGCAGCGCGGCCTGGAGGCGGGCGACCAGCTCGCGCGAGCTGAACGGCTTGACGAGGTAGTCGTCGGCGCCGGCCTCGAGCGCGGCCACCTTCTGGTCCTCGTTGCCGACGGCCGAGAGCATGAGGATCGGCATCGCGCTCCACTCGCGGAGCTCGCGGCAGAGGTCGATCCCGTCGCCGTCGGGGAGGAGCAGGTCGAGGATCGCGGCATCGGGTGGCCGGACCGCGGCCGCGTCGAGCGCCTCCTGGGCGTTCGCCGTGACGATCGCCTCGAAGCCGGCGCCGCGCAGGACGACGCGCAGGGCCCGGACGATCTGCGGCTCGTCGTCGCAGACGAGGATCCGGCGGGCCGCGTTCACGCCGCGTCGGCCGTCTGCGGCTCGAGCGGGAGCTCGACGACGAAGGTCGCGCCCTGGCCGGGGAGGGACTCCGCCCAGACGCGGCCGCCGTTGGCCTCGACGAAGCCGCGGGCGATCGCCAGGCCGAGGCCCGACCCGCTGTGCGCGGCCCCGGGGGCGCGATAGAAGGCCTCGAAGATCCGCTCGAGCTCGGCGGTCGGCAGCCCGGGACCCCGGTCGACGATGCGGACGACCAGCCGTTCGCGCACGGCCCGCGCCCGGACCGAGACCGGGTGGCCGCCGCGGTAGCGCGCGGCGTTCTCCAGCAGGTTGGCGAACGCCCGCTCGACCTGGACGGCGTCGGCGCGGACCAGGGGCAGCCCCCGGTCGATCGAAAGGACGAAGCCGTCGCGGCCGACGTGGTCGAGCGCGACCTCGAGGAGCTCCTCGATCGAGCACCAGTCCCGGCGCGGGACGGCCGCACCGGCGTGCAGGCGCGAGAGATCGAGGAGCTTGTCGACGAGGTCGCTCAGCCGGACCGCCTCGGCGGTCAGGGCGCCGACGAGCTCCCGGCGCTCGCCGGCCGTGATCGCCGGGGACGAGAGCATCTCCCCGGCCGTGACGATCGCGGTCAGCGGGGTGCGCAGGTCGTGCGAGATCGACCGCAGGAGAGCGGTCTTGACCTCGTCGCTGCGGCGCAGGGCCCGCGTCTCGATCACCTCGCTCTGGAGCGCCTCGCGCTCGAGGGCGGCGGCCAGGAGGGCCTCGAGCGCCGGGGCGACCTGCTCGCCGAGCCGCGGGTCGGCCCCCGCCGGGACGAGCAGCGTCCCGACCTGGCGCTCGCCGCTGCGCAGGGGCAGCGCCACCTGCCGGTCGTCGCCGGCGATCTCCTTCAGCTCGATCCGCGCCGAGCTCAGCCCGAACGTCTCGGCGAGCCGCGAGGCCACCGCGCCAAGGGCCCGGTCGAGCGTCGCCCCGCCGAGGATGAGCCGGGCCATCTCCGCGGCCAGATCCGCCTCGCGCCGGCGGAGCTCGGCTTCGCGGGTGCGCGCCCGGGCGAGATCGGCGAGCGAGCTCGCCACGACGGCGGCGAACAGGAAGACGCCGAGGGCGAGCCAGTCGCGGTCGTTGGCGATCGTGAACCGGCCGACCGGCGGGATGTAGAAGAAGTTGAACGCCGCGGCCCCGGCGACGCTCGTCAGGAGGCCGAGCCAGAGCCCCCAGCCGGCGGCGACGAGGAGAACGGGCAGGAGGTAGAGGACGACGTTGGAGAGCGCCGGGGAGACTTGGCGGAGCGGATAGATCACCAGCGTGATCAGCCCGACCGACGCCGCCGCCACGGCGATGCCGGCCGAGCGCGGCGGGGGGTCGAGAGCGAAGAGGCGACGGGCCGCGAACGTCAGGGCCCGCGGGCGCGACCGGCGACGCGTGAACTCGGTGAGCTCGCTCAACGGAACCACTCTACCCCCGCGTTCCGCCTCCGCACGATGACCAGGACCGCCCGGGCGCGAATCGCGGAGCGCTCCATCACGCCGCTGCGCGCGGGACCACGCGCAGGGTGCTAAGTGGGTTCCTTCTTCGATCACGCCCGCATCGTGGCACGCGTCTCGCGCGACTGGGAGGCCTTGTGAAAGGCGCATTGGCAGGGCCCCTTGCGCCGCTTCGAGCGGGGTATCTTGATGTCCGTGGACGCCACCAACGACATCGCGGAGTTCCTCGCGAGCCGCCGCGCAGGAGTTCTACGTCGACTGGGAGAAGCACACAACCACCGCTATCACCAAACGGGCACCAAGCGTCTGCGCACCCAATCGTCGGCGAGCTCGAGCTCGACTACGAGGTCATGGACGTCTCCGCCGACGACGGGCTTACGATCGGCGTCTACACCGCCGATCCGGGCAGTCGCTCAGCGCAAGCCCTCGACCTGCTCGCCAGCTGGAGCGCGACCGCCACCCCCGAGCAGCCAGCACCTCCGCCAACGAATAGGAACCCAGATGCAGATCACCCGCAGCTCGATCGACACCGCCAAGGGCCCAGCCGAGTGGTTCACCGGCGACGTTTACATCGACGCCCTAGCAGCCCCTGCGGGCACGTCGACGTTCGCCGCCGCCAACGTTTACTTCACTCCCGGTGCCCGGACCGCCTGGCACACCCACCCGCACGGTCAGACGATCTACGTCACCGAGGGCGTCGGTGTCTGCCAGCGCGACGGCGGCCCCGTCGAGCTGATCGGGCCCGGCGACCGAGTCTTCTTCGAACCCGGCGAGAACCACTGGCACGGCGCCGCGCCCAACCGCTTCATGGTCCACCTCGCCATGCACCAGAACGACGAGTCGGGCAGCCCGGTCACATGGGGACGGCACGTGACCGACGACGAGTACGCCGCTGCGCCAAGCGCCGGCGACTGAAGCTTGCGCTGGCGCGCCGGCGCCGCTGACGACTCAAGGAGCAGAGATGGAGACCGTGACCCTCAACACTCGCCATCACCGCGGGCGAGGGTCTGCTCAGTCCGGTCGAGACTCCCGCGAAACGCGGCAACCCACCCGCCGGTCTCCTCGGCGATGACGTCATCCACGGCCAATACCAGCGTCCGCGCCAGCTCGACGAAGGCCAGGACCTGCTCGGCAGTCGGAGGGCTCTCAGCACTGGCGCGCCGGGCGCTCCACGCGTACTCGAAGTCGTGCCAAACGCGTGAGGTTCAACTCCGCGCCGTCATGAACCATTTCTTCGGCTTTTCGAGCGGGTGGATGCGGTCCAGCGATCGCCGCCCACCCAGGCCGATCAGAGTGGCCGCCGCGGCGAGCGCGATCGCCGCCCACCCAGGCGCGATCGCCGGCCGGCTATTCGTCGTCGAGATCTCAGCCAACACCGGCAGGATCACCGCGACCGCGCCCAACACGATGGCGCCCACCCGCAAGGCCCTCCCCCACCGGGCCTTCCGCGGCCGCTTGCGCCGGTACCACCCCTCCGCCTCGACGGCCAGACCGACCGCATGCCGGTACACCGCCAGCAGCCACTCGCCGCGCCCAGTCAAGCTCGGCAAGATGCGGGACGTCGAGAGCGTTGGCCACGGTACGCGCAGTCTGACGGGACGGCGCGTCGGGGTAACTACGAGATGTCGGCGGGCGCCGGGGCGTCCTCGACGTCGACCGCCCGGTTGATCGGCTCGGGCAGCCCGCCGCCCAAGCCCGGGGTCCGGCCCCGCTCGGAGAGGGCGGCGAGGACCCGGGGGACGTCGGCCTCGGTGACGAGCACCTGCCGCGGCTTCGACCCCTCGTAGCCGGAGATGATGCCCCGGCGCTCGAGCATGTCGATCAGGCGGCCGGCGCGGGTGTAGCCGAGGCGCAGGCGGCGCTGGAGCATCGAGGTGGAGGCGGTGCCCATCTCGGCGACGAGGAGGATCGCGTCGCCGAGGAGGGGATCCTCGTCCGGGTCGAACTCGTCGGGCGCCGCGTCCTCACCGTCGAGCGGCTCGACCTCTTCGAGCAGCTCCTCGCGCAGCTCGGGCTCGCCCTGACGGCGCCAGAAGTCGGTCAGGGCGAGGATCTGCCCCTCGTCGATGTAGGCGCCCTGGATCCGCTGGAGGCGGGAGCTCCCGACCGGGGAGAAGAGCATGTCGCCGGCGCCGAGGAGCGACTCGGCCCCGTTCTGGTCGAGGATCACCCGGGAGTCGGTCTGGCTCGAGACGGCGAAGGCGATCCGCGACGGGACGTTGGCCTTGATCATGCCGGTGATCACGTCGACCCGGGGCGACTGGGTGGCCAGGACGAGGTGGATCCCGACGGCCCGGGCCTTCTGGGCCAGGCGGATGATCGAGTCCTCGACGTCGGCCGGGGCGACCATCATCAGGTCGGCGAGCTCGTCGATCACGCAGAGGATGTACGGGAGCTCGGGATCGCCCCGCTTGAGCCGGGCCTTGTTGAGCTCGGGGAGCGAGCGGGTCCGGGCGAGCGACATGATCCCGTAGCGCATCTCCATCTCCCGCACGAGGTTGCCGAGGGCGTTGGCCGCCATCTTCGGGCTGGTGATCACCGGGGTGAGGAGGTGGGGAATCGACTCGTAGTGGTTGAGCTCGACCTGCTTGGGGTCGACGAGGACGAGGCGGACCTCGCGCGGGGTGGCCCGCAGGAGGATCGAGCTGAGCATGGCGTTGACCGCCCCCGACTTCCCGGCCCCGGTGGTCCCGGCCACGAGGAGGTGGGGCATCTTGGCGAGATCGGCGCCGATCGCCCGCCCGGCCACGTCCTTGCCGAGCCAGACGGTGAGCGGCGACCAGTCGGGCGGCGGATCCTGGAAGACGTCGCCGAGGCGGACGATCCGCCGGCGGGCGTTCGGGACCTCGACGCCGACCGCCTGCTTGCCGGGGATCGGGGCGAGGATGCGGATGTCGGTGGCCGCCAGGGCGTAGGCGAGGTCGTCCTTGAGCTGGGCGACCTTGGCCACCTTGATCCCCGGGGCGAGCCGCAGCTCGTAGCGGGTGATGTGGGGGCCGGCGACCGTCCCGACGACGGTGGCGGCGACGCCGAAGTGGCCGAGCGCCTCGATCAGGCGGGCGGCGGTCTTCTCCTGGCCGGCGGTGTCCGGGCGCGACTGCTCGGCGGTCGACCGGGTGAGGACGCTCGGCTTGGGGAGCCGCCAGACGAAGTCGGGGTCGTCGATCACCGAGCCGCGGTAGCGCCCCTGGGGCGTGAGGTCGGCCGGATCGACGTC
>CAWFQO010000030.1:0-28256 GCA_963817865.1 uncultured Solirubrobacterales bacterium
GCGACGCTCGCCGACTCCCCCGCCCGTCTCGAATTCGCCTACGCGCTCGTCGACCAAGGCGCCGATCTGCGGCGCCGAGGACACCGGACGCGCGCCCGCGACCCGCTGCGGGCCGGGCTCGAGCTCGCCCACCACAGCCAAGCGGCCCCGCTAATCGCCCGGGCGACCGACGAGCTGCTGGCCAGCGGCGCCCGCCCTCGCCGCCCGTGGCTCACCGGGACGCAGGCGCTGACCCCGAGCGAGCTGCGCGTCGCCCGCCTGGTCGCCGAGGGCCGGACGAACCAAGAGGTGGCCCAAGGGCTGTTCATCACCACGAAAACCGTCAAGGATCACCTGACCAGCACCTACCGCAAGCTGGACATCGACTCCCGTCACAAGCTCGCCGCCGCGCTCGACACCGTGAACGGCACCTGATCGCGCAGCGCAGAGCTCGGTTCAAGACAGGACCAGCGACTTGGGCGTGGCAACGGCGTTGGCGGCGCGAACAGACCAATACAGACGCGGCAGGTTACCCGCGGCCGCCGTCGCCACGGCGAGATCGGAGACGTCGGTACCGGGTGGCTCGAGCTGGCGGTCGCCGTGCCCGTCGGCGAGCCGGAGTTGGCCGCAGCTATAGGCCATACCGCCGCCGGGCAGGAACACGGCCTCGTCAACCCCGGAGGCGGGGCTGCTGCTCCCAGCTGCGTCACACGGAGTGCTGGTGTGAACCTTGCGGGCGGTCCGCGCGTCCCAGACCTCGGCTCCCCGAGCGGTGCTCAGGGCGGTTACGCTGACGAGCCTCAGGCCGACGTACCGACCACCGACGATCTCGATCGAACCACTCCCGGTGAACGTGTCGTCGAGGAGCTGGACCTCATCGAGCATCGGAAACCGCCGGCCAGTCGGGACCCAACAGGCGAACAGCCGGTCTTGACGCTTGGCGCCCGCCTGAGGACGCAGCGACACGCGGAGCACGACGACGTTCCCGTCCGCGGCGACCAGCGATCCGCCGCTCTTCAGGCAGTCGGGCTTCGGCCGGGCAGCGATCCTGCCGTCAGCCACGGGGACGGCGCCGACCAGATCGCCAAACCCCGCCAGGCACAGCACGATGGCCACGATGGGCGGCCCGACGCGCCTCGCCAGACTTGGTCTCAGGTCTCGACTCGCACGAACCATCATTCTGACCCACCTTGGCGCCGGCGTCCCGCGTTGTCATCGGACCCCGGGTCGGATTCTTTCCCCCGTCGTGGGAAGCCCCCCGCCGGCCCGATCACCCGAACCACCCCGGCGAGCCAGAGGCCGCCGACCGCCCACCCGGCGACGACGTCGGACGGGTAGTGGACGCCGAGGTAGACGCGGGAGGTCCCGACCGCCGCGACAGGACGCCGACGACCACCCAGATCGCCGCCGCGCCCCCAGCCCGCCGACACCCGCCGCGCGGCGAGCAGCCCGAGCGCCCCGTAGAAGGCGATGCTGCTCGTCGCGTGGCCGGACGGCCACGACGCGCTGGCCACGGAGACGAGACCCCCGCCCCCCGGCCGCGGACGCTCGAGGATCACCTTGATCGCGTTGGTCAAGATCATCGCCCCCCCGGCGGCCACGAGCACGAAGACGGCGTCCCGGCGGCGCCCGGCGACGAAGAGCGCGAGGACGACGCCGGCGAACGACGACGTCGAGCCAGAGCGCGCCGAGCTGGGTGACCAGGCGCTCGGCGTCGGTGACCCCGGCGGTCCGGTCGGCGGCGACCGACCGGACGACCGAGCCGTCGAAGCCGTTGCCCTCGACGAGGAGCCCGGCGAGGATCCCGGCCGCGAGCAGGCCGGCCCAGAGGACGAGGAGCGCGGCGCGGCGCCCCCGCCGATCACGCCGCGTAGAGGACGACGGCCGCCCGCGCCTTGGCGACCGTGAACCCGGTCCCCTCGGCCGGGGAGACCTCGCCGTCGCGCGCCGTCCGCACCGCCCCGTCCCGGGAGCGGACCTCGAGCCGATCGGTCGTCCACGCCCGCAGGACCGGCGACCCGGCGGCGCGTCCGGCCAGCATCGCTCCGAGCAGGCGCAGGCGGGCGAACGGATGCTCGCCGACGAGGATCCGCACGTCGAGCAGGCCGTCGTCGAGGCGGGCCCGGACGCTCGGCGCCGGCCCGTCGGGGAGGTAGCGGCAGTTGCCGATGAAGATCAGCCAGACCCGGACCGGGCTCCCGTCGATCTCGAGCAGGGACGGCTCGGCCCGGAGCAGCGCGCGCACCCCGCCGACCGCCATCGCCGGCAGCTTGCCGATCCGGGGCTCGAGCCGCTCGCGGAAGGCGACGAACTCCGGGTAGGCCCCGAGGCTCGCGGTGTTGACGAACGCCTCCCCGTCGAGCAGCCCGACGTCGACCCGGATCGCCCGCCCGCCGGCCAGGGCCCCGAGCGCCTCGTCGACCGAGTCGAGCCCGAGGTCGCGACACAGGTGGTTGAGCGTCCCCCCGGGGAGGACGAGCAGGGGCAGGCCGGTCTCGAGGGCGACGCCGACCGCCGCGCTGGCCGACCCGTCGCCCCCGTCGACCCCGAGCACCTCGGCTCCGACCGCCGCCTCGCGCAGGAGCTCGACGAGATCCTCGCCGTCGGCGCATTCGACGATCCGGGCCTTCGGGAGGCGCTGGCGGAGCTCCTCGGCCCGGGGCGCCGAACCGGCGCCGGGGTTCACGACCACCGCGAGGCCGGCGCCGTCGGGCGCGGCCGGGGCGTCGGCCGGCGTGCGCTCGACCGGGCCCTCGCCGACCGGGACCGCGGGCAGCGGCCAGACGCGCGCCGAGGCGGCGGCCACCGCCGCCCCGATCGCCGCCCCGGCGACTACGTCGCCCGGGTAGTGGACGCCGGTGTAGACCCGCGAGACGCCGACCGCCCCGGCCAGGGCGAGGAGGGGGACCCGGGCGACCGGCCGGAGCTCGGCCCCGGCGCCGAGGGCGAAGGCGAAGGCCGAGGCCGTGTGCCCGGAGGGAAACGAGGTCGAGGCAGGGGTCCCGCGCCGGCTCCGGGCGAACGGGACGTCGTCGAGCGACGGCCGCGCCCGCCGGAAGAAGCGCTTGGCCGGCTGGTTGGTGACCAGCGACGCGAGCCCGACGCACCCGAGTCCCCGCAGCGCGGCGCGCCGCCCCCGCCGGCCGCCGCCGTAGGCGAGGCCGGCGGCGATCAGCCCCCAGAGCACGGAGTGGTCGGCCAGGCGGCCGAGGACGGGGAGGGCCGGGCCGAGCCCGGGAATCCGCGTCCGCGAGAGCGCGTCGAACACCCGGCGGTCGTGGCGGCCGACATGGTGGAGGAGCGTTCGGTGGCGGCGCAGGGCGGGCACGGCGACCGGCTACCCGCCGGCCGCGGCCGGCTCACGCGCGACCGATTCGACCGCCGCCCGGAGCTTGGCGGCCGCGGCCTCCGGAGCGTAGCCCTCGAGCCGGCGCCGCCCCCGGGCCCGGAGCTCGGCCCGGAGCTCGGCGTCCTCGACGAGCAGGTGGATCAGCTCGGCGACGAGGGCGAGGTCCGGCTCGTCGGCCACGATCGCCGCGTCCCCCGCGACCTCGCACACGCCGCCCGACGGGCGAGCCAGGACCGGGACGCCGAAGTGGAACGCCTCGAGCAGGGGGACGCAGAAGCCCTCGTGGGCGGAGAGGCAGACGAACGCGTGGGCCTCGCCGTAGCAGCGCCAGAGCTCCGCCTGGCCGATGCCCGACCGGAACTCGACGGCCCCCGGGGCGAGCCGGTCGGCGAGCTCGACGAGCGACTGGCCGTAGCGGGCGGTGAGCGGCTCGCCGACGAGGACGAGGCGGGCGTCGGGCCGCCGGTGGCGGCGGTAGAGGGAGAACGCGCCGATCAGCTCGTCCTGGCGCTTGTGCGGGGTCAGGCGCCCGACGAAGAGGATCGTGGGCGGCCCGGGCGCGGGCTCGCCGTCGCCGGGTGGGCCGGGCGGGGTGAAGAGGATCGGGATCACCGCCGTCCGCTGCGCCCCGGCGGCGGTGAGCTCGGCGGCGTTGAAGTGCGAGACGGCGGCGGCGAGGTCGACGCCGGCGACGAAGTCGGGGAGCTGGCGCCGGCCGAGCGAGCAGTGGACGGCGATCGTCGGCTCGTAGTCCCAGAACCAGCGGGCCGGGGTGACGTTGTGGTACTGGAGGAGCTTCGGGTTCGACCGCTCGAGGACGGCCCGGAGCTTCGGGGCGTAGGCCGAGTAGTGGAGGAGGAGGACGTCGTCGGGGTCGGGGTCGAGCGAGCCGAGCGAGGCGACGCGGCCGCCGACCCGCCGGTCGATCGACGCGGCGTAGTCGCGACCGCCCCAGCCCCAGTCCGAGAAGAGCCGGCGGTAGGCGAAGGCCTGGGCGGTGACGGCGTCGACCGGGCCGGCGCCGCTGAGGACCTGGTGGACCCTCACCGGTCCCGGCCGTCCTCGAGGTCGACGATCCGGTGATGGAGGTCGGCCAGGCGCTCGTCGAGCTCGGCCAGCCGGCCCATCAGGTGGACGTTCAGCCGGGTCTGCTGGGAGGCGAGCTGGCCGGTGTACTGGCGCAGGAGATGGACGAGGGCCCGCTTGAGCCAGCTGATCGGGGCGCCGAGCCGCCGGGTCGAGACGACGAGGTCGAGGTCCGGCTCGATCACCGCCCACTCGAGCAGGAGCTCGATCGACGGGCGCTCGGGCGCAGTGGCCCGGTAGTCGTCGAGGTTCTCGGCGTAGTCGCCCGCGGCCCGGCGGCGGGCGAGCTCGGACCGGGCGCGGTCGACCGCCTCCTCGGGCCTCATCCGCCCGCGGGCTCCCCCGCCGGGGCGGGGACGTCGGTCCCCATCAGGCGGTGGTAGAAGGCCATCCCGTCGGGGCAGGGCCCGTCGAACACGACGGCGCCGCCGTCGAGGACGACGACTCGGGCGCAGGTCCGCTCGATCAGGTCGGCGTCGTGGGAGACGAGGACGAGCGTCGCCCCGGCGGCGATCTGGCTGGCGATCCGCTGCTCGCACTTGCGCTGGAAGGCCTCGTCGCCGACGGCGAGGACCTCGTCGATCAAGAGGATGTCGGCCTCGAGGTGGGCGGCGATGGCGAACCCGAGGCGGAGGAACATCCCCGACGAGTAGGTCTTGACCGGGGCGTCGATGAAGTCGCCGAGCTCGGAGAAGGCGATGATCGCCGGGAGGCGCTCCTCGATCTCGGCCCGCCCGAGGCCGTGGAGGGCGCCGTTGAGGAAGATGTTCTCCCGGCCGGAGAAGTCCCGGCCGAAGCCGGCACCGACCTCGAGCAGGGAGACGATCTTCCCGGCGCTGGCCACCTCGCCCGAGTCGAGGGGGATGATCCCGGCGAGCACCCGGAGGGTCGACGACTTGCCGGCCCCGTTGCGCCCGACGATCCCGACCGTCTCGCCGGGCGCGATCTCGAGGTTGACGTCGCGGAGGGCCTCGACCGGGGCCGGGCCGCCGTCGTCGCGGCGGCGGCCGAGGATCGCCTCCTTGAGCGTGCGCCCGCGGTCGGCCCGGACGCTGAACGACCGGGAGGCGTGGCGCAGGACGATCGTCCCGGGGGGGAGCGTCATACGACCACGGCCAACTCGCCCTCGAGGCGGCGGAAGAGGGCGGTCCCCCCGGCGAGGGCGGCGAGGGCGGCGAGGACGACGTAGCCGGTCACGTCCCAGCCGGGCCAGGCGCCGCCGTAGGTCACGGCCCGGATCGCCTCGACGAACGGGGCGACCGGATTGACCCAGCGCAGGAGCGCCCCGAGCAGCTCGTGGTGGGCGGCGCCGGGGAAGCGGGTCGACGGGTAGAAGATCGGGGTGATGAAGAACCAGGGAAGGAGGACGGCCCCGAGGATCGGGGCGACGTCCCGGAAGTGGGCGTGGAGGACGGCGGCGCCGAGCCCGAGCCCGAGGGCGAAGACGAAGAGGAGGGCGACGTAGGCGGGGAGGAGGAGGATCCAGCCGCTGAGCGACCCGTGGACGACGAGGACGATCGGGAGGACGAGGGCGAGGATCGTGCAGAAGGTCGCGAGCTGGACGGTGACCACGGTGGCGGGGATGGTCTGGCGGGGGAAGAGCGCCTTGCGGACGAGGGCCCCCTGGTCGAGGAGCGAGGTGGCGGCGCCGAGGAGCGCCTGCTGGAAGAAGGTCCAGACGACGATGCCGACGAGGACGAAGAGGGCGTAGTCGTGGATCGGCGGGTCGAAGCGGGCCTTGAGGACGAAGGTGAACATCACCGTGTAGGCGCCCATGAGGACGAGCGGGTTGACGAGATACCAGAGGACCCCGAGCGCCGAGCCCTTGTACTTCTGGCGGAGCTCGCGGCGGACCATCTGCTCGAACAGGTATCTGTAGCGGAGCAGGTCCCGAGGCACCCGGCGGATTATCGTGGCCGGGGCCGGTCCGGGCCGCGGCCATGCGCCCTCCGGGTGAGCCGCCAACCCGTTACCACTATTTGGCGGGGGACCGGGGGTCACCTTTATTCGACCGTCAGCCCGGCGCGCCGAGGAGATCGACCGGACAGCGCGGGCCGGGCGCTCGGGCGAGTCCGGGCGTCGGCGGTGACCAGCACCGCCTCGAGCAGCTCGGCCAGGGCTACGTAGGCCGCGTCGTAGACCGTCAGGTTCGCCCGCAGCTCCCAGCAGCGGGCGAGGAGCGGCCGGTGGGGGGCCCGCCGCAGGGGCAGCTCGAGCAGGTCGGTGAGGGCAAGACCGGCCCGCCGGGCGTCGAGGGCGCCCGTCTGGAACCGGCGGCGGATGACCGAGGTCGTCTCGAGATCGATCAGCTCCGGGGCGGCGAGCGCCTGGCCGCGCAGACGGGCCCGGGCCGCGTCGCCGTCGGGACCGTCGTCGCCCAGCGCCGGCGCGAGCACGCTCGCGTCAACGACGAGCACGGTCCTCGCCCACGAGCTCGGCCGCCTCCCGGAAGGGGATCGAGCCTCCGGCGCGCCCGCCCGCCCGGTCGAGCACCTCCTCCACCGTGGGCCCGCTCGCCTCGGCGATCAGCCGCGCGCGCAGGTACTCCTGGAGCGACTGACCGGCGGCCGCGGCGCGGCGGCGCAGGACGGCGTGCACCTCGTCGGGGACGTCCTTGATCTGGATGCTCGGCATGGCGTCATTGTGGCGCCACTGGCGGCATTATGCAAGCTCGTCAGAAGGCCCCGCGCCGGGTGAAGACGGCCGGGACCGTCTTGACCAGGATGGTCAGGTCGAGGAAGACCGACCACCGCTCGAGGTAGAGGAAGTCGAGCCGGACGAGGTCGTCGAAGTCGAGCTCGGCCCGGCCGGAGACCTGCCAGAGGCCGGTGATCCCCGGGAGCACGAGGTAGCGCTTCATGTGCCAGTCGTCGAGCCGCTCGAAGTCCCGCTGGGGGAGCGGACGCGGGCCGACGAGCGACATCTGGCCGCGGAGGACGTTCAGGAGCTGGGGCAGCTCGTCGAGCGAGAACCGGCGCAGCCACTTCCCGACCCGGGTCAGCCGCGGGTCGTCGCGGATCTTGAAGAGGGCGCCGCTCGCCTCGTTGAGCGACTCGAGGTCGGCCTGGCGCTCGTCGGCGTCGCCGAGCATCGTCCGGAACTTCAGGCACGCGAACGGCACGCCGCCGATCCCCGGGCGGATCGACCGGTAGAGGACCGGCCCGCGCGAGCTGACCCGGACGGCGATCACCACGATCACGAGCAGCGGGCTGAGCAGGAGCAGGAGCAGCGAGGCGACGACCAGGTCGAAGACGCGCTTGACCACGAAGTCGACGCCCTCGAACACCGGCGGCTTCAGCTCGAAGAGGGGCACCGACTGCCCGGGCACGAACTCGGCCCGGTGGATCAGGATCTCCATCGTCGACGGGGCGATCCGGACCCGGACGCCCCGCTGGTGGCACTGGTCGATCAGCTCGACCGCCTGCCGCTGGGGGAAGTCCGAGTCGGCGATGATCACCTCGTCGACCCGGTGGCGCGCTGATCACCTCGCCGATCTCGGCCAGCGTGCCCAGCGACGGGATCCCGTTGTCCGGCCGGGGGTTCAAGCGAGACGAAGCCGACCACGTCGACCGTCGGATGCGGGCCGGCCCCGAGGGCGTGGGCGACCGCCTCGATGTGGCCGCCCGTCCCGACGACCACCGTCCGGCGCCGGTAGCCGGCCGCTCGGAGCAGGAAGCCGGAGACCGACTCGTAGACGAAGCGGAGCGACGCGACGTAGACCAGGGCGAAGAGGAGCGACCCGTAGAAGAGGTAGTAGCTCGAGAACGTGTCGCCGTTGACCACGGCGAAGACGAGGGCGACCGCCGCGACCTGGAAGAGCGAGGCGAGGATCCGGGTCAGGCCCGGACGGACCGACCGGTCGGCGTAGAGGCTCGACCGGGCGAAGAGGAGGACCGTGACCAGGTAGGCGAAGGAGACGAAGCCCTTCGTCTGCTCGAAGACCCCCCGGAGGTCGAGATGGTCGTAGACGCTCGCCTTGACGCAGAGGGCCGTGAAGATGGCCAGGAAGACGCCGGCGAAGTCGAGGGCGAGCAGGGTCAGGATCCGGACGAGCCGGCGCAGCGTGTCCAGGCGCAGGAGGAACGAGAGCTGCGGCGGCCGCTTCGAGCGGACGTCCCGGTCGCTCAGGGGCGCGCTTCGCCGCAGCAGGGCGGCCGCCGTCGCCGGGGCCCGCCCAGGCGACTCCTCGACCGCTCCCTCCGGCTCAGGCACGACGTTCACTGCCCCTCGACCTCGTGGCATCTCCCCTCTACTAACGTGCAACTCTCTCACATGTAGCGCAAATTGCGCCGAAGGCCCGGCCGGCCGGCGGGACTCCCGGCTAGGGGGCGGCGTAGCCGAGCAGGCGCTCGTGACCCGACTGCTCGATCGTCTGGCGCAGGCCGTCGCGGAGCTCGATCTCCGGCTCCCACTCGAGCAGCTGGCGGGCCAGGGTGATGTCCGGCTTGCGCTGCTTCGGATCGTCGGTCGGCAGCGCCTCGTAGATGATCTCCGACCGCGACTCGGTCAGCTCGATCACCGCCTGGGCGAGCTCGAGGAGCGTGAACTCGTGCGGGTTGCCGACGTTGACCGGATGGTGGTGGCCCGACTCGGCGAGGGCGATGATCCCCCGGATCAGGTCGGAGACGTAGGTGAACGACCGGGTCTGCGACCCGTCGCCGAACACGGTCAGCGGCCGGTCGGCCAGCGCCTGGCGCAGGAAGGTCGGGATCGCCCGGCCGTCGTACGGGCGCATCCGCGGCCCGTAGGTGTTGAAGATCCGCACGATCGCCGTGTCGACCCCCTGCTGGCGGTGGTAGGCCATGGTCAGGGCCTCGGCGTAGCGCTTGGCCTCGTCGTAGACCCCGCGCGGGCCGATCGGGTTGACGTGGCCCCAGTACTCCTCGGTCTGCGGGTGGACCTGCGGGTCGCCGTAGACCTCGCTGGTCGAGGCCAGGAGGAATCGCGCCCGGTGGGACTTGGCCAGCCCGAGCGTGTGGTGGGTCCCGTAGGAGCCGACCTTCAGGGTGTGGAGCGGAAGCCGCAGGTAGTCGATCGGCGAGGCCGGGGACGCCAGGTGGTAGACGAAGTCGACGGTCTCCTCGACGTAGTACGGCTCGATGATGTCGAGGTTCAGGTGGACGAAGTCGGCCGGCGCCCGGATGTGCTCGATGTTGACGAGCGAACCGGTCTCCAGGTTGTCCACGCAGATGACGCGGTGGCCCCGGCGGAGCAATTCGTCGCAGAGATGCGACCCGAGGAAGCCGGCGCCTCCGGTCACGAGGCAGGTGGGCATCGACCAAGGATAGTCGGCGGCCCCCCCGCCGCGGGTTCCGCCGGCCCGCCGGACACGCTCAACGGCGGCGCAGGACGCGCGCGTCGTCCTCCCGGCGGCGGGTGACCTTCTCCCCGTCGAAGTGCTCGAGCAGGGCCTGGGCGAACTTGCGACTCGTGGCCAGCTCGTCGCGCAGGCGCCCGAGCGTGATCTGGCCCTCCCGGCCGATGACCTCGACCACCCGGCGCTCGATCTCCTCGAGCGCCTCCGGGTGGTAGTGGAGCACCCGCCCGACCCGGATCGCCCGCCCGGCCCGGCGCAGCTCGGCGAGCTCGCCGGCCGGGAGGTCGGCCTCCGGCTCGAACCACGCCTCGCGCAGCCGCCGCTCGAGCGCCTGTGCCGCCTCGGAGAGGGGCGGCGGCGGCGGCGCCGCCGGCGGGTCGGGCCGGCCCGGGCGGGGCGCCTGCGGCGGGAGCGGGGGCTCGCCCCGCAGGAGCCGGGTCAGGCGGACGATCACCTCGTTGGAGGTCGGATGGCGCCGCGCGGCCGGGTCGAGCGCCACGCCCCCGCCCAGGGTGTCGGGCGGCGCGAGCCGGCGGACGACCAGCCGGTCGCCCGGGGCGACGATCAGCGCCCGCTCGAGTCGGATCTGCCAGAAGCGCCCGCCCAGCCGGTGGAGGCGGGCCGGGGCCTCGCGCGTCCCGTGGTGGACGGCGACCCGCACGCCGTGCTCCGGCTCGCGCTCGCGGTGCTCGCCGAAGTCGAGCGCCGCGTCGATCACGTGGGTGGCCCGAACCGGCGCGCCGGCCCCGGCGAGCACGTCGCCCCGGGCCACGTCCCGCCGGGCGATCCCGGCCAGGTTGACCGCGACCCGCTGGCCGGCCGCCGCCCGCTCCCGCGGCTCGTCGTGGACCTGGACCCCCCGCACCCGGACGCGCAGCCCCCGGGGCAGGAGGACGAGCTCCTCGCCCCGGGCGACCTCCCCCGACCAGAGCGTCCCGGTCACCACCGTACCGGCGCCCTTGATCGTGAAGGCCCGGTCGACGTGGAGGACGGCCGGGCCGCCGGAGCCGGCCGCCCGCGGCGCCAGCGTCTCGACGAGGGTGGCGAGCGCCGCCCGGAGCGCGTCGAGCCCGACGCCCGTCCGCACCGAGACGGCGACGGACGCGACCCCGGGGAGGAGCTCTTCCGCCTCGGCCAGCGCCGGCTCCGGGTCGGCCAGGTCGGCCTTGGTCACGGCGACCAGGCCGCGGCCGACGTCGAGGGCGCGCAGGACGGCCGCGTGCTCGCGGGTCTGGGGCATGACGCCGTCATCGGCGGCGATCGTCATCAGGAACGCGTCGATCCCGGTCGCCCCGGCCACCATCGTCCGGACGAACCGCTCGTGACCCGGCACGTCGATCACCGACACCTGCCGCCCGCCCGGGAGGACGAGCGGCGCGTAGCCCAGCTCGATCGAGATGCCCCGCTCCCGCTCGGCGGCCAGCCGGTCGGTCTCGACGCCGGTCAGCGCCCGGACCAGTGCCGTCTTCCCGTGGTCGACGTGGCCGGCCGTCCCGAGGGTCACCGGGTCGGCGGTCATGCGCGCCTCACACGGACCGGTCCGCCCGCACGACCTCGACGCCCTCTAGTCCGTCGAAATCGTCGTCGCACGGCGTACGGCTCTCCTCCGCCACGGTTGCACAACGTTGCGAGTCCGGGATCTCAGCTCCGCCGGGTCCGCGACGCCGGTCAGGCGCGGCGGTTGCGCTGCCCGCGCCCGCTCGGCCGCCGACCAGTCCCCGCCGGTCGTCAGGCGACGCCCCGGACCGCCGCGATCACGGCGTCGACCTCGTCGTCGGCGATCGTCCGCGGGTCGAGCAGGAGCCGCCCCCCGGCCACCCGGCCGAGGACCGGGCGCGGTCCGGTTCGCAGGGGCACGGCGAGAGCCGGATCCAGCTCCACCACCGGACCGGCCAACTCGAGCAGCGGCAGCGACCCCCCGCCGACCCGCCCCGAGGCCCGGCCGACCCGCGCCGCCACCCCAGCCGCCGCGAGCCCCGCCCGCAGGCGCTCCGCCCGCCCGGCGAGCTCGGCCTCCGACGCGTCGAGCATGGCCAGGACGGGGATCTCCCCGCCGTCGCGGTGGAGGCGCAGCGTGGCCTCGAGCGCCGCCAGCGACAGCTTGTCGATCCGCAGGGCCCGGGCCAGCGGGTGCCCGGCCGCCCGGGCGACCGCCTCCGCCCGGCCGACGAGGAGCCCGGCCTGCGGGCCGCCGAGGAGCTTGTCGCCCGAGGCGCAGACGAGCGCCGCCCCCGCGGCCACCGACCGCGGCACGGTCGGCTCGTCGTCGCGGTCGCCCAGCGCCCCCGACCCGACGTCGTCGATCACCGGCACCCCCAGGCCGCACAGCTCCTCGATCGCCACCTCCGAGACGAAGCCGGAGGTCCGGAAGTTCGACGGGTGGACGCGCATGACGACCGCCGCGTCCGGGGCCTCGAGGCCCCGGCGGTAGTCGGCCAGGCCGGTCCGGTTGGTCGTCCCGACCTCGATCAGGCGCGACCCCGCCTGGGCGATCACCTCGGGGATGCGAAAGCCCCCGCCGATCTCGACCAGCTGGCCCCGGGAGACGACGATCCCCGCCCCCGGCCCGGCCAGGGCCGCCGCCGCCAGGAGCACCGCCCCGGCGCCGTTGTTGACGGCCAGGCCCGCCTGCGCCCCGGTCAGCTCGCAGAGCAGCGCCTCGACGTGGCTGCGCCGGGACCCCCGGGTCCCGTCGGCCAGGTCGAGCTCGAGGTTGCTGTAGCCCTCCGCCGCCCGGGCGACCGCCTCCCGCGCGGCCGCCGCCAGGGGCGCCCGGCCGAGGTTCGTGTGGACGATCACCCCGGTCGCGTTGATCACCCGCCGCAGCGACGGCGCCCCCATCGCCGCGAGCACGGCCCGCGCCCGGTCGACCAGGTCCCCGCCCGCCGGCCGCTCCCCGGCCAGGAGCTCCTCCCGCCGCTGGGCGATCACCGCGCGCGCGGCCGCCACGGCCAGCGCGTGCGGCGCCCCGAGCGCCCCGGCGAGCTCGTCCACCGACGGGAGCGACCGCAGGCCCGAGTGGTTGCCAGACCCCACCGGGCCATGCTCCCACACTCCTCTCCTCGCCCGGCGGCCGGCCTCCGAGTCCACCGACGTCTCGGGGGACGCCGCGCCGGCGTCCCCCGAGGGTGCTTCCCGGTTGTTCTGCGTCGCTACCTCAGAGGCTCGCGCACTGGTGGAGCTTCGCCCCCGCCGCGGTGTTCGTCAGGCCGTCGTTGACCGGAGGCGGGACATTCGCCTTGCACTCGATACTCCCGCCAACCGTGTTGCCCTCGACCTCCGGCGTGTCATCCGCGACCGCCGGCGTGGAGCTCGTATTGCCGGTGACCGCCAATGCCCCCCGGATCGTGTTCCCGAACACCTCCACGCCACCCACGCTGTTCTCGACCGTCACCGACCCGGTGAAATGGCTCCCCGGGCAGTTGAAGTCGTCGTCACCGACCCGCGTCAACAGGGCCGTGCCCTCAATCAGGACCGCCCCCGCGCTCGGGAAGCTCGAGCCGCAGATCGTCACGAACGTCGCGTGATCGGTCTCCACCCCGCCGATGACCGTCGAGTCGGTCACCGTCAACCCGCCACCCGCGCGGACGAGGATCGCCCCGGTCTGGGTCGCCCCGTTCAGGCACAGGAACGTTCCCGCCGGCACGATGATCGTCCCGACATGCTTACCCGTGATCGTCTGCGTGCACGACGTCGACACCGTCGTCACCGCCGTACCCGTGTTGTTCGCGAGATCCGGATCCGCGGTCGCCGAGGAGATCGTCGCCGTGTTCGTATCGGTGATCGGACCCGCCCCCGTGTTCGTCGGCGTCACCGCGATCGTGAACGTCGCCGTCGCCCCCGCGTCGAAGTAGTTCCCCGGACCGGGGCCCTCGACCGTCGTCGGCACCACGCACGTCACGACCGAACCGACCGCCGAGCAGCCCGGTGAGCTCGCCTCCGCGTCGAACACCTCGCCCGCCGGCAACGTATCCGTGATCGTCGGACTCAACGCCGGATCAGGCCCCAGGTTCGTCGCCGTCAACGTGTAGACCAGGTCCTGACCCCCGATCACCGGATTCGGGGTGCCCGTCTTGGTCAACGCCAGATCCGCCGCCGGCACCACCGTCACCTGGGCCGTCGCCGTGTTGTCCGCCAGGTTCGGATCGAACGTCGTCGAGCCCACGACCGCCGTGTTCGTCTGGACCAGCGGCGCGTAGAGCGGCGCCGGAATGCCCGCCGTGCTCGCCGTGATGTGGATCACATTCATCGAGCTCGCCGGAAGGTCGGCCAGCGGACACGTCACCACCACCGGGGTCCCCCCGCCGCCGTGCAACCGCCGACGTCCGAGAACAGGAACGTCTGACCGGCCGGCAGCGTATCGGTCACCGTCGGCGCCGCCGCGGTCCCCCCGCCGGCGTTGTTCACCGTCAGGGTGTAGGTCACGTTCTGGCCGTGGAGCACCGGCGTCGGCGCTGCCGTCTTGGTCAACGACAGATCCGCCTGGAAGGCGAGCACGGACACATTGTTCGTGGTCGTATTCGCCGTCGCGACCAGCGAGCCGTTCGCGTTGAAGGCCGCCTCGTAGACGAAGCCGCCGGTCGCGTACGGCGATCCCGGGAGCGCGGTCAACAGGCCGCCCGCCCCCAGCGAGTAGACCGAGGCCGAGTTGTTGTTCCCGTCGCCGGCGACGAGCAACGTCCCGGCCGGGCCGGCGACGAACCTCACCGACCGCTCGTTGGGCAGGCCGGTCTGGTGGACCAGGGTCGGCACGCCCGCCGCGCTCACGGTGAACGTATCGATCCCTGTCCCCGGAGTCGCAATCGCGTTGGCCACCGCCAGTACCGTCCCCGTCGGGTCCCACGCCACACTGACCGGGCTGCCGGGGATGCTGACCACCGATCCGGGGACCAGGGTCAGGGCTCCGTTCGCCGCCACCGCGAACACCGCCAACTCGGGCGTGCCCGTGTACTCGACCTCAGCCAGGAAGTTGCCGTTGGGGCTGAACGCTACGGCGCTCGCCGACCGACCGGGCGTGATGAAGGGAGAGCCCGGAACGGCAGTGAGGGCGCCACCCGCGGACACCGAGAACACGTAGACGTGGCCTGGAGGCGGGCCGTCGGTCCCGACGGCGAGGAACTGACCGTTGGGGCTGAACGTGACGGCGACCGGCGCGTAACCCGCGGTCGCGACCGTGCCGACCAGGGTCGGCACGCAGTTCGCATCCAAGGTGTACGTGCTCACCGTGTCGTTGATGTAGTTGGCGGTCGCCAGCACCGTCGGGCCTCCGCCGGGACGGAAGGCCACCCCGCGCACCGGACCGGGGGTCGCGAACGGGGAGCCCGCCACCGGAGTGAGCACGCCAGCCGGGGTCGCCGTGTAAAGCGAGACGGCGTTGCCGGCGAGGGTGACCGCGTTGCCGCCGGCGGCGACGCACCCGCCGTTCGGGCTGAAGGCCACCGCGGCCGGGCCGCCGGTGCTCGCGAACGGCGAGCCCGGGACCGGGGCGTAGGCCGGCGCCCCAAACGCGGCCGGTGCCCCCGCCAGAGCGCAGAGCGTGACCAGGGAGGATCCGGCGAAGCGCCGCCCCCGAGCGAATCTCGGCCGGTCACCGCCACCCACGACTCGATGACTCCCCGCGCCGCCGCGGCCGTACCTGCGTGTAATGCTCACAATGCCCCTTGCCCTCTCGCCGGTGATCGATCCCACTCGCCCCGGGGGAGCCGAACCCGACTCCTCCGACGTACCGTCCGCGCACTCACGAGTGCCTGAACACGCCGAGCATACCTGCGACGGACCCCCCTGCCGAGATCCGCCCGGGGATCGGTCGCGGCCGGGCCGGCGGCCGGGCCCTATCCGGTCGCCCGCCGGCGTTCGAGCTTGGCGATCCCGTCGGTCTCGATCTGCCGGATCTCGGCCGCGGTGAGGTCGAGCCGGCGGCCGACCTCGTCCACCGCGAGGGGCTCGCCCCCGCCGATCCCGTGACGGAGCTCGAGCACCCGACGCTCCTCGTCGCTGAGGATCGACCCCGGGTCGCTCGAGTCGGCCCGCTGCTCGGCCGCAGTCAGCGGCTCGGCCGCCTCGTCCTGGGCGCGGCGGTCCTCGTCCGCCCGCCGGCTCTCGTCCTCGGCCGCCGGATGCTCCATCGAGACCGGGGTCAGCGCCCAGCGCTTGATCGCCTCGACCTCCGGCTCCTTGAGCCCGGTCGCCGCGGCGATCTCCCCGGTCGTCGCGTCGCGCTGGAGGTTGCCGGCCAGCTCACGCTCGGCCTCGTGGATCAGGTTGAGCTTCCCGAGGACGGCCGAGGACAGGCGGATCGTCCGCGACTTCTCGGCCACCGCCCGGGACATCGCCTGGCGGATCATCGGCGTCGCGTAGGTCGAGAACTTGTAGCCCCGGCGGTGGTCGAACTTCTCGACCGCCCGGACGAGGCCGATCGTCCCCTCCTGGATCAGGTCGAGCAGCGGGAGCCCCTGCTTGGAGAACGGCTTGGCCAGCGACACGACGAGGCGCAGATTCGACTCGATCATCTTCTGCTTCGCCTCGAGGTCCCCCCGCTCGATCCGCTTGGCCAGCTCGATCTGCTCGCGCGGGGTCAGCGACGGCGTCCGGCCCATGTCGTTGAAGAACAGCTGGAGCGGGTCGACCGTCTCGTCCGGCTCGAGGTGGCTCCCCGCCCCGGGGTCTCCTGGTTCGGCCATCCCCCCACTTTCGCAGCTGGCGCCGGCCGGGGCGGTAGCCTCCGGCCCGTGATCATCGCGGTGAGCTTCCATCAGCTCGTCCTCGCCGTCCACATCATGGCCGTGGTCGCCACCTTCGGCGCGCTCTTCGCCTACCCCGTCGCGCTCAGCGCCGGCCGCCGCCTCGACCCTCGAGGGCTCCCCCTCCTCCACCGCGCCCAACGGATGATCATCCAGCGGCTGGTCAACCCGGGCCTGCTCCTCGTATTGGTCGCCGGCATCTACCTCGCGGCCGACGCCAGCGCGTTCTCGACGTTCTACGTCCAGTGGGGGTTCATCGCCGTGGTCGTGCTCGGCGGGATCACCGGCGGCTACCTCGCCCCGCGCGAGGGCCGGCTCGCCGAGTTGGCCGAGCGTGACCTCGCGGACGGCGGGGCGCTCGGCAGCGAGTACGACGGGCTCAGCCACCAGGTCAACGCGGTCAGCGCCCTGGCCAGCGTCCTCGTCCTGGCCACCATCCTGGTGATGACCGCCCGCCTCGGCGGGTAGACCGGGCGCCGACCCCGGTCAGCCCGCGGTAGCCCGAGGGGGCGCTCCCGGCCAACCCGCGCGATCCTCGTTCGAGGTTCGGGAGCTCGACCATCAGGCTGGTGAGCTACGGCAGGTAGGGCGGCGCCTCGCCCCAGCCCCAGCGGGGGACGGGCGCATGCTCGACGACCTCGGCGCCCGGCTGGGAGTTGTGCATGGCCAGCCGGGTCCCCCACTCGAGGTAGCCGACGAGGGCGGCCCGGAACTCGGGGTCCTCGGGAAGGGCGGCGTCGTCGGCGGCGAGGCTCATCAGCGAGGCGAAGCGAAAGCGCTGCTCGGGGGTGATCCCGAGCCCCCGGTGCTTGGCGAGCATGCGCTCGTAGCCGCCGAGCTCCTCCGAGTAGCGGGCCGGGCCGCCGAGGACCTCGCCCCACCAGGCGGCGACGTGCTCGCGGTGCGCGGCGGTCACGCCGCCCGGGAAGAACGGCGAGAGCAGGTCGTCGGCCTCGACGCGGTCGTAGAAGGCGTCGATCAGCCGGTCGAGCGCCTGCTGGCCGCCGGCCCAGTCGTAGAGGCTCGAAGGGGCCATCCGTCGACCGCCACGCGCGCTCAGGGCGTCGCCGGCGGTGAGCCCGACGGGACGGCGTTGCTGGCGTTGGGGAGGGTGATCGTCGTCGGGATGGGCACCGAGGTCGAGGTGGTTGGGTTCGGGCTCGTGCTCGCCGGCGGCGCCGTGGGCGTCAAGATGGTCCCCCCGGGGCGGCTGACCGTTCCCCCGCCCCCCGTCGCCGGCGGCCGGCGCGTCACCGGCGGGGCCCGCTTGGGCTGCGGGGAGGGGCTGGCGGCCGGGGTCGGCGAGGCGACCGGTGCGACTCGAGCCGGAGCCGGAGCCGGGGTCGCGGGCGCCGGGGCCACCGGCGCGACGGCGGTCGCCGGGGTCGACGCAGAGGCGCGGTGCCTCGACTTGCGGTGCACGGTCCGCCGCGCGGCCCCGGCGCCGGCGCCGGCGCCGGCGCCGGCAGGATCGACGCCGCGGCGGGCGGCGGGCTCGGCTGGCTCACGGTCGGCCCGATCACGCCCAGGTTCCGCCCGGGCTTCTGGCCGTGACCGGACGTGAGGGCCACCACCGCGGCTGTCGCGAGGCCGACGACCACGAGCCCGGCCACAGCCATCGCGGCGCGAGCCCGACGAGAGCGCCCCTTCGGCGGCGCAGTTCCCGGTCGGCGGCGACTCGCCGACCGGCTGGACGGCGTGGGCCGGGGCTCGCGCGGTCCCCGGTGGAGCAACGAAGCGCGTGCGCCCTCGCCGGGAGCCGGCGCGACCGCGGGAGGGACCGGGCCGCGGACGGTCTCCCGCGCCGACGGGGCCACCGGCCCGGACGGGGGGCGGCCGGGGGGGTCGCCCGGATCCGGCGCGACCCCCGGGGGCACCGGCCGGCGGACGGTGTCCAGCCCGGGCGCCGTCACGGGCGCGAGCGGCGGTGGCGGACGCTCGACGGCGTCGGGCGGTGGCTTCGCCGGTGGCGGGGCGGGTCGCGCCGTCAGCTTCGGTTGTGGCGCGGCGGGGCGGGACCCGCCGCTGGCGGGCCGGGGCCCGGAGGTGAGCGGCGGCACGGCAGATGCGGCGGGCGGCTTCGGGTCAGGCACGGCCGGGGGCCTGGCGGGAGCGAGGCCGGCTTTGGTCCGCTGGGGGCAGGACGGACCCGCTTCGCGAAGGCCGGGTCGGTCGCGTCCCGCCCGTTGGCGGGGCTGCGGTGGAGGAGGAGCTGCCACTCGGCAGTGTCGAAGCGCGTGGTCAGCGCCGCGCAGTCCGGGCATCGATCGAGGTGGCGGTAGAGCTTCGCCGCGTCGTCGTGGGAGAAGTAACCCGAAGCGCGCGCGGCCGAGTAGACCCGGCACGGCCGCGCACCCGGCCCGGAGGCGACCGAGGCGGGCGATCCGCGCGGGCACCGCCGCGGTCTGGCGGGTCACCCGGGCGAGCGCCAGCTCGCGCACGCGCTTGACGAGGTCGGCGTCGATGCCGCGCCCGCCCGGGATCGCCCCGAGCTCCGAGAGCGCCTCGTCCACCACCTGGGTCGGGGTCTGCGGGCCGAGGACCGCCGTCAGGTAGCTGCGCAGCGCGACATCGGGCGCATCCGCGCTGGCGCGCGCGATGGGCCCGCGGGGCGCGGGTGGCACTGCGTCCGGTGTCGCCCAAGTTGTCCACGCGCCCCAAGGCTACCGCCGTGGGGCGGCACTTCGGCGGTCGGGAGTCCGATTGCACCGGGCGGCGGCTGGATCGAGATCTCCGCCGTCGAGATCATCGGTCGCCCGCGGCGATGGAGCCGCGGCGGCCGCGTCGTCGGTCGAGGAGATCGGCGTCGCCCGACCGCGGGCCGCGCTCCGGAGCGCGGGTCTATCCTTGGCCCGCGATGGCCGGGACGCCGCCAACCACGGAGGACCCCGACGAGCGCTCGACCGTCGCGCCGGTCGTCGGGCCCGAAGACCCCCGGCGGTTCACCGACTCGGGGATCGAGATCAAGGGGCTCTACGACGAGATCGACCTCCCGGAGCCGCTCGAGCTCGGCGCGCCCGGCGAGTATCCGTTCACCCGGGGGCCCCACCGCGAGATGTACCGCAAGCAGGTGTGGACGATGCGCCAGTACGCCGGGTACGCGTCGGCCAAGGAGTCCAACGAGCGCTACAAGTACCTCCTGGCCAACGGCGCCAAGGGCCTGTCGATGGCCTTCGACCTGCCGACCCAGCTCGGCCTCGACTCCGACGACCCGCGCTGCCTGGGCGAGGTCGGCCGGACCGGGGTGGCGATCGACACGATCGACGACATGCTGACCGCCTTCGACGGGATCCCGCTCGACGTGATCTCGACCTCGATGACGATCAACGCCCCGGCCTGCGTCCTCCTGAGCCTCTACCAGCTGGTCGGCGAGGAGCAGGGCGTCGCGTCGGAGAAGCTCCGGGGGACGACCCAGAACGACATCCTCAAGGAGTACATCGCCCGGGGCAACTACATCTATCCGCCGGTCGCGTCGATGCGCCTGACCACCGACCTGTTCGCCTACTGCGCCGAGCACATCCCCCGGTGGAACACGATCTCGATCTCGGGCTACCACTTCCGGGAGAAGGGCTGCTCGGCCGTCCAGGAGGTCGCCTTCACCCTGGCCAACGGGATCGCCTACGTCCAGGCGGCGCTCGACGCCGGGCTCTCGGTCGACGACTTCGCCCCGCGCCTGGCCTTCTTCTTCAACGGCCACAACAACGTCTTCCAGGAGGTGGCCAAGTTCCGGGCCGCCCGCCGGATGTGGGCGCGGATCATGACCGAGCGCTTCGGCGCGAAGAACCCGAAGTCGCTCATGCTCCGCTTCCACACCCAGACCGGCGGGGTGACCCTGACCGCCCAGCAGCCGATGAACAACATCGTCCGCGTCGCCCTCCAGGGCTTCGCCGCCGTCTGCGGCGGGACCCAGTCGCTCCACACCAACGGCTTCGACGAGGCCCTGGCCCTGCCCAGCGAGCGCGCGGCCAAGATCGCCCTGCGCACCCAGCAGGTGATCGCCCACGAGTCGGGCGCCGCCGACACCGTCGACCCGTTCGCCGGCTCCTTCTTCATCGAGTCGCTGACCGACGAGATCGACTCCCGGGCCAGCGCCCTGATCGCCAAGGTCGACGAGCTCGGCGGGTCGGTCGAGGCGATCCCCTTCATCACCAAGGAGATCGACGAGTCGGCCTGGGGCTACCAGGAGCGCTACCGGATCGAGCAGGACATCGTCGTCGGGGTCAACAAGTACGTCGAGGACCAGATCGAGATCGAGGACATCCTCCGGGTCGACCCCGAGTCGGAGCGCGACCAGCTCGAGCGGCTCGCCACGTTCAAGGCCAACCGCGACGTCGAGCTCGTCGCCCGGAGGCTCGACGAGCTCCGGGCGGCTGCCGAGGGGACGGAGAACCTGATGGTCCCGATCCGCGAGGCTCTCCGCGACCGGTGCTCGCTCGGCGAGGTCTGCGGGGCGATGCGCGACGTCTTCGGGCGCTATCAGCCGCAACTCTAGAGCCGGGGGCGGCCGCCGCGGGAGAGACGGCGGTTGGCGAATCCTTGACTGCCCGCTCTGAGTCGGCGCCACGCTGGCATCCCGCAGCGCGGGACGCACAATCGGCAGCGAGGATTGACGACTCTGCCTCGGCCCGGCCGACGTGGCGCCGGCGGTGCGGCTCGACTCGCCGGGTGGGTGGTGCGTTTCCACGCCGCGGCGTAGGTGGCCCCAGCCCGAACCACGGACCCTCGCGACCGACCGGAAAGGGGGCTGGGATGCACCCGAGCGAATCTTGTCCTCGGGCGCGAGACCAACCCGTGATCCAAGAGCTCGACGAGGAGCCCCTCGCCCACGACCAGCGCACCGACGTCGCCCACCGCTTGAGCCCAACGCGAGCCGTGCACGACCACGCAAACCCCCTGACAGGCTGCATCTCGGCGACCGCCAGGTCACACTCACGCCGGCGGCCCACGGGGCCGGGCGGCCCCCGGGCAGGGGCCGTTTCGTGTATTCCCACGACATCTCTACTCCGGTCGCGACCTCGAGCAATGGCCTCGGGCGTGTCGGGTGCGAGCCGCACAGGCACTGGGCGCCACGACCAGGGACGGGCAAGGTCAACCCCTCCCCGGTAGCTGGAACCTGCTCCCCAAGCCACCTGCACGAGCGGTCGACCCGCGGCTCCTCCCCGACGGGCACGGCGTCCCAGTAACGCTGGCTCGCTGGCCCTACGTGTCTGCTGCTGCGCGGCCTCGACGGCGTACACGGCGCGAGCGCCGGCCCGGGTCGTACCATGCGTCATAAAGGGCCTTGCTCCCGGGCGATCCGCGAAGTAGCTTCGTCTTGGACCGTCTGTCCGTTGCGCACAGCCCCAGGCGGTGTATCCTCCTGGGACCGGCACCGCAATCAGGGCGGCGACGTTGTCGCTGCCGCTACGGGGGTTTCCGAATGGAAGAGCAGAGATTGCGTCCAACGGCGCGAGCAGAAGGGCTTGTCATCCAGCAGCTCGGCGACGAGTCCCTGGTGTACGACCAGGAGTCGGACATCGCGCACTGCCTCGGCCCCGTGGCCGCGCGCGTTTGGCGCGCCTGCGACGGAACGCGCGATCTCACTGCGTTGGTTGCGACCACCGGCGCCAGCGAGGATCTCGTTGCCGCATCGCTCGTTGAGCTCGGCCAGAAGAACCTGTTCCTAGGTGGGCCCGTCGCGTCCTCACCGGAGGTCTACGGTGTCAATCGCCGCGAGGCGCTGGCGAGAATCGCGAAGATCGGTGCCGGCGCCTCGGCGGTTCCGTTGATCTTGTCGGCCGTATCCGCGACACCGGCAATGGCCGCGTCGGTCGGCCTATGCGGAGCATGCTTCGGCGGGAGCGGCAACACTTGCACGGCTGGCTTCTCCTGCGTGAGCGGGGCGTGCATCCCGACCGGATGCAGCTTCGTGGCGTCGTGCTCCCCGAACCCGTGCGTTGGCGGCCAGACGTGCAGCAACGTCCCGTGCGGCCATCTCTGCTGCTAGTCGGAGGCGCCCTCTCCAATAGCGGGAGCAGGTTGCCGCGGGCCGCGGCGCCCTAACTCGCGCTGCCGGCCGCGTACGACGCCGGCTGCCGCTGGCATCATCCGCGGTCATGGAAGGCGAGGCCCGGCCATGACGCCAGTCGCCGATGCGTCGCGGATCGCCCGCGCCGCGGCGTGGCGGCTCGATGTCAAGGGCGCGGAGGTCCGTGCGAGCCTCGCGGCCGCCGGGGTGCCGTCAATGCTCCTCAAGGGACGCGCATTCGCCGCGCTCCTCTACACGGACGGTACAGAGCGCCCGTATTGCGACTGCGATCTCCTGGTACCTGTCGGCCTGGCAGAGATCGCGCGTGCGGTCCTGACCGACCTCGGCTTCGCCGTCCGCGACGGCGCCACCCACGCCCGCTCGTGGGTCCGCGAGCGCGACCGCGTGTGGATCGACCTGCACCACACGCTCCCCCAGCTAGGGGCCGCGCCCGAGCACGTGTGGACGACGCTCGGGCCCGGTCGACCACGTTATCGGTGGGGGGAGCCCCGACCCAGGTACTCGACCCGAGCGCCGCGGCCCTTCTCGCCGCCCTGCACCTCGTGCACCACGGACCGGACGCGGCGGCTCCGCGCCGTGACCTCGAGCGAGCCATTCGCCAGCTCGGCGACGACTGCTGGCGCAGCGCCGGCGAACTCGCGCGTCAGCTCGACGCCGAGGCGCCGTTTGGCACCGGCCTGCGGCTCTTGCCCGCCGGGGTGAAGATTGCCGAGCGACTCGGGCTCGGCTGGGCACCGTCGCCCCGCACCCTCCTCAACTGGCACCGGGCGCCCTTCGGTGCGACCGGTGGGAGGCCCTCGCCGAAGCGCCGGACATGCGCGCGCGCCTGCTGCTGCTCGCCCGGTTTCTCGCTCCGGGCTCCGACCTCCTGCGGCAGCGGTCGGCGCTCGCCCGCCGAGGGCCCCTTGGGCTGATGCTGACCTACCTGGTGCGGCCGTGGCAGCTGACGATCAAAGCGCTCCGCGCCCTTGCCCCATGGCTGCGCCTACGCCGGGCGGACGAGCCTCCGGGGGGCGCCCCGGGGGACCGCTAGGCCAAGGGGACCGGGAGACGGACCAGGTCCGCCGGTGGCCCCGCGGGCCGCTCAGGCGACCTGATGCACGACGAGCGCCGGCCGGGTCGCCCCCGCGAGCGCCACCCTGATGAGGGCCTCGATCGCCACCTGACCGGCGGCGGGCGCGCTCCGCACCGTTCCATCGGGCGCCACCAGGATCGAGGACGGGGTTCCCGGAACGCCGTAGGCGACGCTGACCCTACCCTCCTCGTCGGAGAGGACCGGCGTCAGCCCGTGCTCCCGGCTCACCGTCTCAGCCGCGTCGAGATCTCCAGCCGAGACCACGGCGAACACGAGGCGGCCAGCGAGCGTCTCGCGCCAGCCGGCCAGGTCCGGGAGCAGAGTGGTGCAGGGGCCGCATCCGGGCGCGACGAACGTGAGCAGGCACGGGAGCTCATCGACCAGCAAGTCCTCGAGGTTGACGGCGGGGCCCCCGACCGAGGGCAGGGAGAACCGGGGTGCCCGGGCTCCGATGCGGACCGGCCGCGGCGGCGTCCAGGCCGACGTCGAGCGCAACCGGCGATTCTGCCGCCACAGTACGAGAGCGCTCACGCTGGCCGCCGCCGCAAGACAACTCGTGGCGATCAGCCACAGCTCCTGCGCCGAGTGCCCCTGCGCCCAGGACGTCAGCGAGGGTCCCGGCCCGGCAGCAAGGACGAATGTGGCGGGTATCGCGAGGGCCACGTTCCGCGCCACGGTCAGCCAGCTCGCCGGCTCCGAGTGCACCTGACCGAAGCAATGGCAGTCGGGGGTTTCGCCGCGACGCAGCGCCCGGGTCAACCCGACGACGAACGCCCCGAAGAGGACGAGGGCCGCTGCGCCGCCGAGGCGGGCCGGGGCGGCGAACAGCAGAGCAAGCGCGGTGGCGAGCTCGGCCGCAGGGAGAATGAAGACCAGCGGTCCGACGAATGGGTTGGGAATCCCGAAGTCAGCGAGCGCCTGGCGCGAGCCCGGCCGGTCCGCAAGCTTCCCGATCGCCGCGACGATGAAAACGACCGAAAGGCCGAGACGAGCCAGGACCAGAGTGTCATCCACCTATGTAAGGGTAGCCGTCGGAGGCATCTGGGTGCTTGGTAGGCTTCCGGTGGTGCGCACGGACAGCGAAGCCGGCCGGCGCCTGATGATCGAGGCCTTCGGAGTCACCGTCGAGGTCACGGCAGATCCGCAGCACCTCGAGGCCATCCGCCCGATCCTGCCGCCCGGCGGACGCCGGGTGACAATCCGGCCGGACGCCGGGCGCTTCGAGCTCATATCCAGCAAGCACGGGCTGCTCGAGGTCATCTGCGACGGCGAATCGGTCTCTTCGTTACCCGTCGACCTCGAGGTGGCCTTCGGCATCCTCGACGCCCAGATGCGTATGCACATCGCCCTCCACGCCCCCGATCACGTCTTCGTCCATGCCGGCGCCGTCGGCGTCGGCGGGCAGGCAATCGTCCTGCCGGGCAAGAGCTTCGCCGGGAAGACGACGCTGGCTGCCGCCCTCGTCCGAGCCGGCGCCGAGTACTGCTCGGACGAGTACGCGGCGCTCGACGCTGACGGCCGCGTTCACCCCTATCCGAAGCCCCTCTCCGTTCGCACGGGAGGCCTCGTGGCCGAGGATCGCCGATCGAGAGCATCGGCGGCACCGCCGAGGATCGGGCGCTGCCCGTCCGACTCATCGTCGTCACCCAGTACCGACACGGCGCGGTGTGGGCCCCGCGGACGTGCAGCGCGGGCGAGGGCGCGCTCAAGCTGCTCGAGCACACGGTTCCGGCTCGCTCCCGGCCCGAGCAGGCGCTGGTCGCCGTCAGGCGGGCCGCCACCGATGCTGTAGTCCTCGCTGGGGATCGCGGGGAGGCCGACGAGATCGCCGCGACCCTGATCGCGGCGCTCGAGGCGGGCCTTCCGGCCTGATCGCCGGCGAGGAGCACGGCGATGCCAGATCTCGAGGCGTGGTCGGGCGCGGCGACCGCGGCCTCCAGGTTCGCCCCTGCGCTCCGCCCTCGATGCGAACGTTCCGTCTCCGCGCAACCCCGTCGCCCTCAGAAGGATTAGCCCGGCCGCGGACGAATCCGTTCGTCGATGGCAGATCTTCGAGCTCAGCGCACCCTCGTCAAGTCACCGCCCGAGCTGTGGGCCGAGCTCAGCGATCCCGATTCCCTGGCCAGGCGCCTGTCCGATTTCGGGGAGATCCGCATCACCCGCCTGGTACCCGAGAAGACCGTCGCCTGGGAGGGCGAACGCGCTAGCGGCACGGTCGAGCTCGAATCCTCCGGGTGGGGCACCAGGGTGCGCCTCACCGCCATTCCCCGCGGCAGCCAGGCGACGCCGGCGACCGTCGCCGCGATCGACCGCGTCACCGCGGTGATCGACGAGCCGGACCCAGGCGGAGAAGGGCCGCCGCCGACCGACCGGCCACCACCGGACCGGCCGGCGCTCGACCCGCACGCGCTCCCGGCCGCCCTCAGGCGAGCGGGGACCGCCGAGCCGCGGCCTCGGCCGGCAGCGCCGGCCCGGCAGCCCGGCGCGGCTGAACGCTCAGCCGCGCGGGCGGCCAAGCGCGCGGCGGCCGCCGCGGCCGCCCCCACGCCGCCGACCGGGTCAGCCCCGCCGTCACCGCCCCAACCCGAGACCATCCCAACCGTGCCGCCCACCCCACCGCCGGTCGCGCGGCGTGGCTTCTTCGCCCGGCTCTTCGCCCGGCTCTTCGGCCGGTCCAAGGCCGCCCGGACCGCCGCCGTGGCCGCCGAGAACGCCCCCGCCCGCCCAGCCCCGGCGAGCACCGCTCCCCCTAAGCAAAGCTCCCCCGCCTCGCCGGATCCCGGCGCCCCGCCCGCCGCCCCGGCCCAAGCCGCGTCCCCCGCACGCTCGCGGGCTCCCGCTCCGACACCCGACCCCCCCGCTGGCGCTCCCGCCACGTCGCCGCCACCCCGGCCGCTCCCGATTGCCACCCGCCCGTCGACGCCGACCCGCGCCCGGTCGCTGCCCAAGGAACCCGCCCGATACCCTCTACCCATGCCCGCGCCCCCGCCGGCACTCGATCCCGAGCAGACGATGGCCGTGCTCAGCAGCGTCCTCGATGACCTAGGCGCGGCGCATCATCGCCCCTTCTCCCGGGAATAGGCGAACCCCGCCCCGGAGTCGCAGCACGCCGCGCCAGCAGCGGCAGAAGGCGCCGGAGACCTACGAGAAGAAGCTCGCCCACCTGGAAGAGCTCCGCGCCGAGGCGGCCCACGACGACGGGCCCGGGCGTCGAGAAGCAGCACGCGAAGGGCAAGTACACCGCGCGCGAGCGGATCGCCAAGCTCCTGGACCCCGGCAGCTTCCAGGAGCTCGATGCCTTCGTCCGCCACCGGACCTACGACTTCGAGATGCAGAAGGCGAAGCCCCTGGCCGACGCCGTGATCACCGGCCACGGGACGATCGACGGACGACCGGTCTGCGTCTTCAGCCAGGACTTCACCGTCTTCGGCGGATCCCTCGGCGAGGTGATGGGCCAGAAGATCTGCAAGGTCATGGACATGGCCGCGAAGATCGGCTGCCCGGTGATCGGGATCAACGACTCGGGCGGGGCCCGCATCCAGGAGGGGGTGATCTCGCTCGGCGCCTACGGGGACGTCTTCCTGCGCAACGTCCGCTGCTCGGGCGTCATCCCCCAGATCTCGCTGATCATGGGTCCGTGCGCCGGGGGCGCCGTCTACTCCCCGGCGATCACCGACTTCGTCCTCATGGTCAAGGAGACCTCCCACATGTTCATCACCGGACCCGACGTGATCCGGACGGTGAGCGGCGAGGAGGTCGACTTCGAGGAGCTGGGCGGGGCGATGACCCACAACACCCGGTCCGGGGTGGCCCAGTTCGCCGCCGAGGACGAGGACCAGTGCCTCGAGGACACGCGCTACCTGCTCTCCTTCCTCCCGGCCAACAACCTCGAGCTCGCGCCTCGGGTGACGCCGACCGACGACCCCGAGCGGATGGATCCGGCCCTCGACAGCCTGGTCCCCGACAACCCGAACAAGCCCTACGACATGCGGCGGGTGGTCGAGCTGATCGTCGACGACGGCGAGTTCTTCGAGGTCCACGAGCACCACGCGACCAACATCGTCTGCGGCTTCTCCCGCCTCGACGGAATCGCCGTCGGCGTGGTCGGCAACCAGCCCCAGTCGATGGCCGGGGTGCTCGACATCGACGCCTCCCTGAAGGCGGCCCGGTTCGTGCGTACCTGCGACGCCTTCAACATCCCCCTGATCACCTTCTGCGACGTTCCCGGCTTCCTCCCGGGGACCGACCAGGAGTGGCGGGGCATCATCCGCCACGGGGCCAAGCTCCTCTACGCCTTCGCCGAGGCGACGGTCCCGAAGATCACCGTGATCACCCGCAAGGCCTACGGCGGCGCCTACGTCGTCATGTCCTCCAAGCACCTCGGGGCCGACCTGAACTTCGCCTGGCCGAGCGCCGAGGTCGCCGTGATGGGCCCCGAGGGCGCGGTCAACGTCATCTACAAGCGCGACATCGCCTCGAGCCCGACCCCCGAGGTGCGCCGGCAGCGGCTGATGGACGACTACCGCGCCCGCTTCGCCAATCCCTACTCGGGCGCCGAGCGCGGCTACATCGACGACGTCCTCGTCCCCCGCGAGACCCGGCCCAAGCTCATCGCCGGCCTCCACGCCCTGGCCACCAAGCGCGACCCGGGACCCGAGCGCAAGCACGGAACATCCCCCTCT
>CAWFQO010000031.1:0-81206 GCA_963817865.1 uncultured Solirubrobacterales bacterium
CGACCATCTCGAGCTGGATCAGGCGGTTGAGCTCGATCGCGTACTCCATCGGGAGCTCCTTGGTCACCGGCTCGATGAAGCCGTTGACGATCATCGCCGCCGCCTCGTCCTCGGTGAAGCCGCGCGAGCCCATGTAGAAGAGCTGCTCGTCGGAGATCCGCCCGACCGTGGCCTCGTGGGCGACGGTGACGTTGGGGTTCTGGATCTGGATGTCCGGCCAGGTGTCGGAGCGGGAGATCCCGTCCATCATCAGGCCGTCGCACTGGACGCGGGACTTCGAGCCCTGGGAGTTCTTGCCCATTCGCACGAGGCCCCGGTAGCCCATGATCCCGCCGTCCTTGGAGATCGACTTGGCGAGGATGTTCGACGTCGTGTTCGGGGCCATGTGGACGACCTTGGCGCCGGTGTCCTTGTGGACGCCCTTCCCGGCTACGCCGACGTTCAGGTGGTCGGCCCGGGCGCCCTCGCCGAGGAGGAAGGACCCCGGGTAGAGCATGACGGCCTTGGCCCCCATCGAACCGCCGACCCACTCGACCGTGCCCTCGGCCTGGACGACCGCGCGCTTGGTGTTGAGGTTGTAGACGTCCTTGGACCAGTTCTGGACCGTCGTGTAGCGGACCTTGGCCCCCTCCATCACGAAGATCTCGACGACGGCCGAGTGCATCGAGTTGACGCTGTACGTCTGCGCCGTGCAGCCCTCGATGTAGTTCACCTCGGCGCCTTCGTCGGCGATGATCAGCGTGTGCTCGAAGGTGCCCTCGCCGGCGCCCTCCATGCGGAAGTAGGCCTGGAGGGGCAGGTCGCACTTGACGCCCTTGGGGATGTAGACGAACGACCCGCCGGACCAGACGGCGCCGTGGAGGGCCGAGAACTTGTTGTCCTGGGCCGGGACGCACTTGGTCATGAAGTACTGCCGGACGATGTCCGGGTACTCGCGGACCGCGGTGTCCATCGAGCAGAAGAGGATGCCCTGCTTGGCGTACTCCTCCTTGAGGCCCTCGTAGACCGGCTCCTGGCGCCAGACGCCGACGACGCCGGCGAGGTGCTCGCGCTCGGCCTGGGGGATGCCCAGGGCCTCGTAGGTGTCCTTCATGTCCTTGGGCACGTCGTCCCAGGAGTCGAAGCGCCCGGTGGTGGGCGGCGAATAGAGGACGAGGTCGTCGAAGTTGAGGCCGGAGAGATCGCAGCCCCAGGTCGGGACCGTCTTGCGCTACCATCTCGAGCTGGATCAGGCGGTTGAGCTCGATCGCGTACTCCATCGGGAGCTCCTTGGTCACCGGCTCGATGAAGCCGTTGACGATCATCGCCGCCGCCTCGTCCTCGGTGAAGCCGCGCGAGCCCATGTAGAAGAGCTGCTCGTCGGAGATCCGCCCGACCGTGGCCTCGTGGGCGACGGTGACGTTGGGGTTCTGGATCTGGATGTCCGGCCAGGTGTCGGAGCGGGAGATCCCGTCCATCATCAGGCCGTCGCATTGGACGCGGGACTTCGAGCCCTGGGAGTTCTTGCCCATTCGCACGAGGCCCCGGTAGCCCATGATCCCGCCGTCCTTGGAGATCGACTTGGCGAGGATGTTCGACGTCGTGTTCGGGGCCATGTGGACGACCTTGGCGCCGGTGTCCTTGTGGACGCCCTTCCCGGCTACGCCGACGTTGAGGTGGTCGGCCCGGGCGCCCTCGCCGAGGAGGAAGGACCCCGGGTAGAGCATGACGGCCTTGGCCCCCATCGAACCGCCGACCCACTCGACCGTGCCCTCGGCCTGGACGACCGCGCGCTTGGTGTTGAGGTTGTAGACGTCCTTGGACCAGTTCTGGACCGTCGTGTAGCGGACCTTGGCCCCCTCCATCACGAAGATCTCGACGACGGCCGAGTGCATCGAGTTGACGCTGTACGTCTGGGCCGTGCAGCCCTCGATGTAGTTCACCTCGGCGCCTTCGTCGGCGATGATCAGCGTGTGCTCGAAGGTGCCCTCGCCGGCGCCCTCCATGCGGAAGTAGGCCTGGAGGGGCAGGTCGCACTTGACGCCCTTGGGGATGTAGACGAACGACCCGCCGGACCAGACGGCGCCGTGGAGGGCCGAGAACTTGTTGTCCTGGGCCGGGACGCACTTGGTCATGAAGTACTGCCGGACGATGTCCGGGTACTCGCGGACCGCGGTGTCCATCGAGCAGAAGAGGATGCCCTGCTTGGCGTACTCCTCCTTGAGGCCCTCGTAGACCGGCTCCTGGCGCCAGACGCCGACCACGCCGGCGAGGTGCTCGCGCTCGGCCTGGGGGATGCCCAGGGCCTCGTAGGTGTCCTTCATGTCCTTGGGCACGTCGTCCCAGGAGTCGAAGCGCCCGGTGGTGGGCGGCGAATAGAGGACGAGGTCGTCGAAGTTGAGGCCGGAGAGATCGCAGCCCCAGGTCGGAACGGACTTGCGCTCGAAGATCTCGAAGGACTTCATGCGCCGGTCGGCCATCCAGGTCGGATCGCCCTTGATCTTCGACAGCTCGCGAATCACCTCGCGCGAGACGCCCTTCGGCGAAACGAGTTCGCCCTTGTCGGTCTCGACGATCGGACTCTGCTTCGGAATTCTCGTGATGTCTGTGGCGGCCATAAGCTCCTCTGCGTAATCCTGTGCTCGGTGGTAGGGATTGTAGCGTCCGGGTCCTCCGCCCGCCGAACTTTTCGCGGGGCCCTTCGCGGGCGAGGGCGAGCGGCTATTGCGGCCAGGTGCCCTCGCCGGTGATCGCCGCGCGCATCGCCTTCAGGCTGAGCAGCGCGCACTTGCGCCGGGTCGCCGAGATCGGGATCCCCAGGAGCTCGAGCATCCAGTCGGCGTCGAGCGTGGCCACGGTGGCGACCTCCATGCCGATCAGCTCCTCCGAGGCGATCGAGGCCGAGGCCTGGGAGATCGCGCAGCCGTGCCCGTGGAAGCGCAGGTCCTCGACCCGGCCGTCGGCGACCCGGATGTGGACGCCGAGCTCGTCGCCGCAGAGCGGGTTGTGCTCGTGGGCCTCGAGGTCGTGGGGGTCGAGCTCGCCGAAGTTCTTCGGGCGCTTGTAGTGCTCGAGGATGAAGTCGCGGTAGAGATCGTCCATTGCCGGGGGCCTCAGAGCCCGAAGACCTCGCGGGCGCGGCCGAGCGAGGCCACGAGCGCGTCGACGTCGGCGGTGTTGTTGTAGGGGCCGAAGCTCGCCCGGGCGGTCGCCCCGACGCCGAGGCGGCGCATGAGCGGCTGGGCGCAGTGGTGGCCGGCCCGGATGCAGACGTTGTCGCGGTTGACGAGCTCGGCGATGTCGTGGGGGTGCATGCCGTCGATCACGAAGGAGATCAGCCCGCCCCGCTCCTTCGGGCCGACGATGCGGACGCCCTCGATCCGGGCGAGCTCGGCCATCGCGTACTCGGTCAACCCGCGCTCGTGGGCCCGGACGCGGTCCATGCCGATCGCGGCGAGGTAGTCGATGGCCGCGCCGAGGCCGACCGCCTCGGCGATCATCGAGGTGCCGGCCTCGAACTTCCAGGGGAGCTCGTTCCAGGTCGAGCGCTCGATGTCGACGTGGGCGATCATGTCCCCGCCGCCGAGGAACGGACGCATCGACGTGAGGATCTCCGCCCGGCCGTGGAGCACGCCGATGCCGGTCGGGCCGAGCGCCTTGTGCCCGGTCCAGACGTAGAAGTCGGCGCCGATCCGACCGACGTCGACCGGCATCTGGGGGACGGCCTGCGACCCGTCGACGAGGACGACGGCGCCGGCCCGGTGGGCGCGCTCGACGATCTCGGCGACCGGGTTGATCGTCCCGAGGACGTTCGAGACGTGGGCCACGGCGACGAGCTTGACGTCGCCCCTGGCCAGCTCGGCGTCGAGCTGGTCGAGCGAGAGGAGCCCGTCGCCTGAGACCTCGAGGTGGCGCAGGGCGGCGCCGGAGTCCTCGGTGGCCAGCTGCCAGGGGACGATGTTCGAGTGGTGCTCCATCTCGGTGATCAGCACCGCGTCGCCGGGCCCGAGGTTCGGACGGGCCCAGGCGTAGGCGACGAGGTTGATCGCCTCGGTCGCGTTGCGGGTGAAGATCGTCGTCCGGGTCTCGCCGCCGCAGAAGGCGGCGATCCGCTCGCGGGCGCCCTCGAAGAGGTCGGTCGCCTCCTGGGCGAGGACGTAGACGCTGCGGTGGATGTTGGCGTTGTGGAAGCGGTAGTAGTCGTCGAGCGCCTTGAGCACCGACTCCGGCTTCTGGGAGGTCGCGCCGGAGTCGAGGTAGACGATCGGCCGGCCGTCGATCTCGCGGGCGAGGATCGGAAAGTCGTCGCGGACGTCGAGCTCCGTCTCCGTGGTCGTGGCCATCGGTCTACCGGGCCAGGGCGTAGCGCTCGATGTCGGCCGCGGCGGCGGCCAGCTTGGCGCCGATGCGGTCGCGGATCGTCTGCTCGAGACCGGGGTCGTCGAGCTGGACGATGAGGGGCTCGAAGAAGCCCTCGACGATGACCCGGACGGCGTCGGGCCGGGTCAGCCCGCGGGACTGCATGTAGAAGATCAGCGCCTCGTCGAGCTCGCCGACCGTCCCGCCGTGGGAGGCGGAGACGTCGTCGGCGCAGACGAGGACCGAGGGGATCGCGTCGAGCTTGGCCTTCGCCGAGAGGAGCATCGAGTGGAACTGGAGGTAGGTGTGGGTCTGCTGGGCGCCCGGGTTGATCTTGATCAGGCCCTCGAAGCTCGCCCGGCTCGCCCCGGTCGCCGCGCCCCGCCAGTGGACGTCGCCGGTCGACGGCCCGGTCTCGTGGAGGTCGACGGCGAAGACGTCGAGGTGCTCGTCGCCCTCGGCGAAGAAGATCCCCCGGAAGGCCATGTCGCCGCCCTTCCCGGCGACGACGAGCTCGTCGTGGTGGCGGATCAGGTGGCCGCCGAGCACGGCGGGAAGCCAGTGGCAGTAGGCGTCGCGGGAGACCTCGACGACCGCGGTCGAGACGTCGTAGACCTCGCCCTTGCCCCAGTCGGTCACATGGGCCAGACGGCAGCGGGCGGCGTCCTCGAGGTAGAGCTCGAACTGCCCGGCGTGGAGGGCCTGGCCGGCGAAGTCGGCCCCGAGGTCGTACTCGTGGAGGCGGAACTCGCTGCCCCGGTCGCCGACGGCCAGGGTGTGGGCGTACTGGGCGGTCCCGGGCTCGCTGATCTCGTAGGCGATCTGGAAGGGCTTGGTGACGACGAGCTTGGGCGGGACGTAGAGGAAGGCGCCGCCGGTCCAGAGCGCGACGCTCGCCGCCTCGAGCTTGTCGCGGTCGGCGGTGAGCCGGCGCATGAAGTAGCGGGCGAAGAGCTCGGGATGATCGCGGGCGGCGTCCTCGAGCGAGCAGAGGATGACCCCGGCCGCGGCCAGCTCCGGATCGAGCCAGGCGTGGACGACGGAGCCGCCCCGCTGGACGAGCACGCCGGCCCGGGGGCCCTCGCCGAGCGCGGCCGGGAGGCCGGCTTCGCTCGCATACGTGCGGTTCTCGAGTCCGGCGAGGTCGAGGTCGTCGAGGGTCGTGCGCCAGAACCCGGAGCGGCGCCAGGTCGGGAGCTCGAGCCGATCGTAGGCGGCGAGGGCCCGCGCCCGGAGCTCGTCGAGCGTGCCGGTCGAGCCGGCCCCGGCGAGCGCCCGGTAGAGCGTGGCCTCGCGGGCGGTCCCGGGCTTGCGCCGCGGGTTGACGGTCGGGGTGGCGACGGTGTCAGGCACGCGCGCCGACCTCCGCGCGGATCGGGTCGTAGCCCTCGCGCTCGAGGCGGTCGACGAGCTCGGGGCCGCCCTCCATGACGATCCGGCCGTCCATCAGGACGTGGACGAACTCGGGCTTGATGTAGTCGAGGATCCGCTGGTAGTGGGTGATGATCAGGGCGCCGAGGCCCTGCTCGGCGTGGAGCTTGACGACGCCTTCGGCGACCGTGCGCAGGGCGTCGATGTCGAGGCCGGAGTCGGTCTCGTCGAGGACGGCGATGTCGGGAGCGAGCATCGCCATCTGGAGGATCTCGGCCCGCTTCTTCTCGCCGCCGGAGAAGCCGTCGTTGAGGTGGCGGGAGGTGAAGGCGCGGTCGACGTCGAGCATCGTCACCGCGTGGGCGAGCTGCTGGCCGAACTCCTTGACCTTGATCGGCTCCTCGCGCTTGGCGTTGATCGCCATGCGCAGGAAGTTGGCCACCGACACGCCGGGAACGGCGACCGGGTACTGGAAGGCGAGGAAGAGCCCGGAGCGGGCGCGCTCGTGGGGCGCCTGCTCGGTGATGTCCTGACCGTTGAAGACGACCTGGCCCTCGGTGACCTCGTAGGACGGGTGGCCCATGATCGTGTTGGCCAGCGTCGACTTGCCCGAGCCGTTGGGGCCCATCAACGCGTGGATCTCGCCCGAGCGGATCGTCAGATCGACGCCGTGCAGGATCTCGCGCTCCTCGTGGCGCACATGCAGGTTGCGGATCTCGAGTTCAGCCATTTCGCTCCAGTGCCTGGCCCGCCTAGGCGGCGACCGGCTTCTTGCGGTTTGCGGGAATCAGGTCGGCGAGGGTCGTCTCGGCGAGGGTGTGGATGATGGCGAAGCGCACGCGGGTCCAGAGGATCTTCGTCGTGCAGACGTGTTCCGGATCAGTCTCGCGCGAGCAGACGACGCCGCCGCCCGGGCTGCTCGAGATGCACTCGATCGGGGCGATCGTCCCCTCGAGGGCCTCGACGACCTCGGCCATCGTGATCTGGTCGGGCTCGCGGGCGAGGAGATAGCCGCCGCGGGCCCCGCGCCTGCTCTCGATCAGCTCGGCGCGGCGCAGCCGGGCCACCAGGTGCTCGAGATAGGCCAGCGGGAGCCCCTCGTGCTCGGCGATCTCGGCCAGCGGAACGGGCTGATCGCCGCCCCGGCGGGCCAGCTCGACCATCACTCGGACGCCGTACTCGGCCTTGGTGGAGAACATCATCGTCTGAAATACCTACCTGGCCGGTAGGGTATCAGGCGAGCCTGCGTGCGGGACCCCGGGAAGGCCGCGCGCCGGCGCGTGGCCGGGGAGCGGTGGGCGGTCTCCGGCGCCGGCGCCGGCGGATCCCGCACCGCTCAGAGCGCCACGCGCGCCGGCGGGTGGGCGGGGAGGGGCTCGGCCTCGAGCCGGCGGATGTCGTGGGCGAGGGGCTCGGGTGCGAGCTCGTCGGACTGGAAGCCGACGCGGGGCCGGCCGACCTTGTCGAGGAGGACGGTGTCGACCGAGTGGTCGGAGCGGGAGCCCTGCCCGGGACTCTGGGGCTGGATGCCGTAGGTCCGCCAGATCGGCGCGAGCTGGCCGCGCGTGCCGAGGAGGAAGTCGAGGCGACCGGCGACCGACTGGTTGACCAGGAAGCGCTGGGCGTTGAGCGGGGTGTCGCCGACCGGGTCGACGCTGACGGCCAGCGCCGGGACCGGCCGCCCGAGCTGGTCGAGGGCGCCGCGGATCTGCTGGGCGATGATCGGGCAGGTGTCCCGGCAGGTCGAGTAGAGGAAGGTCAGGATGACCACTCGGCCGGCGTAGTCGCGCAGGCGGACGAGGTGGCCGTCCTGGTCGCGCAGCGCGAAGTCGTCGGGTGGGAGGCTCGCCGGCAGCCGGGCGCCGGCGAAGCCGGCGACCAGGTCGAGCCGGACGGGGCGGCGCGGTCCGCCGGTGAGGACGAGGACGGCGAGCACGCCGACGAGGGCGCCGACCCCGATGCTGAGGGCCAGCCGTACCCGGGGCGGCAGACGGATCGACACTGCGCCGACAGGCTAGTCCGGCTTGGCTTCGGGGGGCGCTGCATGCGACCATGCGGCCGAGGGCAGGATGGAGGTCGGGCACCCGCGTCCCCCGGGCCCCGCCTCGCTATACTTTTTATAGTTATGAATCCAGACAAGAGTTCAGGAGTTTTGCGATGAGCCCGTCCGGCGCTGAATTCGTCCGCAAGGTCAAGAGCGAGATCACCGAGGTCGACCCGAGCGAGGTCCACGGCCTGCTCGACGACGGCGTCGCGCTCATCGACGTGCGCGAGACCGAGGAGTTCGCGACCGGCCATCTGCCCGGGGCGCGCCACGTCCCGCGCGGGTACCTCGAGTCGCGGATCGAGGGCGCGGTGCCCGACCGGTCGCAGCGGGTCGTCCTCTACTGCGCGTCGGGCAACCGGTCGGCGCTCGCCGCGCGCACCCTCCAGGAGGACCTCGGCTACGAGCACGTCGAGTCGATGCTCGGGGGGATCACCCTGTGGAAGGACCGCGGCTACGAGGTCGACATCCCCCGGGCGATGACCGCGCTCCAGCGCGAGCGCTACTCCCGCCACCTGCTCGTCCCCGAGGTCGGGGAGGAGGGCCAGCGGAAGCTGCTCGACGCCCGGGTGCTCCTGCTCGGGGCCGGGGGGCTCGGCTCCCCGGTCGCCCTCTACCTGGCGGCGGCCGGGGTGGGGACGCTCGGGATCGTCGACGACGACGCGGTCGACCTGTCGAACCTCCAGCGCCAGGTGATCCACACGACCGACCGGATCGGGGTCTCGAAGGTCGACTCGGCCGAGGCGACGATCAACGCGCTCAACCCGGACGTCGAGGTGGTCAAGTACGCGACCCGGCTCGGGGCCGAGAACATCATGGAGATCATCGAGGGGTGGGACATCGTCGTGGACGGGGCCGACAACTTCCCGACCCGCTACCTGCTCAACGACGCGACCGTGCGCCTGGGCATCCCGGTCGTGTCGGCGTCGATCCTCGGGTTCGACGGGCAGCTGTCGGTGTTCAAGCCCTACGAGGGCCCGTGCTACCGGTGCCTCTACCCGGTCCCGCCGCCGGCCGACCTCGCCCCGTCGTGCGGCGCCAACGGCGTCCTCGGCGTCCTGCCCGGGACGATGGGGCTGCTCCAGGCGACCGAGGTGGTCAAGCTGATCGTCGGCGCCGGCGAGCCGCTCGTCGGGCGGCTGCTGCTCTACGAAGCCCTGGGCGCGACGTTCACCGAGCTCAAGGTCCGCCGCGATCCGGAGTGCCCGGTGTGCTCGCGCCCGCCGGAGGAGATCACCGACGAGGAGATGGGAGTCTTCCCCGACTACGAGGCGTTCTGCGCCGCAGCCGGCTAGGGTCTGGGGATGGCGACGATCAAGATCCCCCCGGTGCTGCGCCCGTCGGTCGGCGGCGAGAAGGAGGTCGACGCGGCGGGCGAGAACGTCGGCGACGTCCTGCGGGGTCTCGCCGAGGCCCACCCGGCCACCCAGACCCAGCTCTTCTCGGCCGAGGGTCAGCTCAACCGGTACGTGAACGTCTATCTCAACGACGAGGACGTCCGCGTCCTCGACGGGCTCGAGACGGCGGTCGGCCAGGGCGACGTGCTGGTCATCCTGCCGGCCATGGCCGGCGGGGCGCGCTGACGCGGTAGGCCCGGGCCGGCGGCCGGGCGATGGCCGACTGGGCGACGATCTCCTCGCTGGCCACGGCGGCCGGGACGCTCGTCCTGGCCGTGGCCACGTTCTCCTCGGTGCGCTCGGGCAACCGCACGGCCCGCGCGGCCGAGCGCTCGCTCCAGGTCGGCCTGCGGCCGGTCCTGATGCCGTCGCGCCTCGAGGATCCGCCGGAGAAGATCCCCTTCGTCGACGGCCACTGGATCAAGCTCGAAGGGGGCCACGGGGCGCTCGAGGTGGCCGGCGAGGCGATCTACCTGGGGATCGCCCTGCGCAACGCCGGGAGCGGCATCGCCGTCCTCCACGGGTGGTCGTTCCACCCGGACCGCCTCCTCGGGGACGCGGACCACGCGGACCCGGGCGAGTTCCGTCGCCTGACCCGCGACATCTACGTCCCGGCCGGCGACCTCGGCTTCTGGCAGGGGGTCTTCCGCGACCCGAGCGAGCCGATCTTCGCCGCGGCGCGGGAGGCGGCGCGGGAGCGGCGCGCGGTCACCGTCGACATCCTCTACGGCGACCACGAAGGCGGCCAGCGGACGATCAGTCGCTTCAGCCTCACCCCGCGCGAGGACGGGCGCCGCCTGGCGGCGGTCGGCCGGCACTGGAACCTCGACCGGGCCGATCCGCGCTGAGCCGCGCGCGTCATAGCGACCGCACCACGCTCGATTGGGACATTCTGGAGCGGTCTCCGGTCGGCGCACGGGGCCTCGGGGGACTGTCGCGGCGATGGTCGGCCGGCGGGCGTCCGCCGCGGTCGGCGGCGGCGGGATTCGCCGGCGATTGATCCGGCGGCCGTACTCGGACGCTATATTCGTCGTCATGGCCCCGTCGTTCCTCGAGAACAAGCCCTGCGGGGGTCGTTACGGCGACATCGTCCAGGCGATCGGGCACACGCCGCTGATCGAGCTCAAGCGGCTCTCGCCCAAGCCGGGTGTGCGCATCTGGGCCAAGATGGAGTCGATGAACCCGACCGGGTCGGTCAAGGACCGGGTGGCCCGGTCGCTGATCGAGGACGCCGAGGAGAAGGGCGCGGTCAGCCCGGGCCAGACGATCCTCGAGCCGACCTCGGGCAACACGGGCATCTCGCTGGCGATGATCTGCCGGCGGAAGGGCTATCCGCTGAAGGTCGTCATGCCGGACAACGTGACGCCCGAGCGGACCCAGCTGCTCAAGATGTTCGGCGCCGAGATCGTCTACTCGCCCGGGGACCAGGGCTCGAACGGCGCGGTCGACATGGCCCTGAAGCTGGCCGAGGCGAACGCCGACTACTACATGCCCTACCAGTACGGCAACCCGGCCAATCCGCTGGCCCACTACAACGGGACGGCCCTCGAGATCCTCGACGAGCTCGACGAGCTCTCGGCCTTCGTGGCCGGCCTGGGCACCGGGGGCACGCTGATGGGCAACGGGCGCCGCCTCAAGGAGGAGCTCGGCGACGCGGTCAAGATCGTCGCCGCCGAGCCGAAGCAGGGCGAGCCGGTCCAGGGCCTGCGCTCGCTCGACGACGGCTTCATCCCCCCGATCATCGACCTCTCGCTGCTCGACCGGAAGATCTTCGTGACCAACCGCGACGCGATCCTCTGGACGCGCAAGCTGCTCGACGAGGAGGGCATCTTCGCCGGGGTCTCCTCGGGCGCGATCGCTCGGGTCGCGGTCCGGATCGCCGGCGAGCTCGACGAGGGCAACGTCGTGTTCATCGTCGCCGACGACGGCTGGAAGTACCTCTCGAGCGGGCTCTACACGCTCCCTGTCGACCAGATCGAGAACCTCGAGAGCACGCTCTGGTGGTGACCCGCGGGTCGACCCGCGGGGCCGCCGTCTCGCGCCCCGGATGAGGTCGCCCGGTGGCGGCGGCTGAACCCCCGGGCGGGCCCGTCTCGCGCCGGCAGCTCCTCGCTGGCGCCGGCGGCGTCGCCGCCGTCGCGCTCGCCGGGTGCGGGTCGTCGGCGAGCCGCACCCCGACGAACCCGGAGTTCCGGGCGGCCGACGCCGACGTGCTCGACGAGCTGCTCGGGGTGGCCAACCGCGCGGTCGCCGCCTACGGGCGGGTCGCCGGCCTCGTGACCGGGGCGCGCCTGGGCCTCGTCCGCCGGATCGGCGTGCAGGAGGCGGCCCACGTCTACGCCCTGACCGGCGCGACCTACCGGCTCGGCGGCGTGCCGACGCCCGCGGCGGCGAGCTATCCGTTCCCGGGCGCGGTCGACGGCCCGACCGGGCTGGGGCTGGCCGCGCAGATCGAGGACGAGTCGATCGCCGCGATGATCGACGCCCTCCCCAAGCTGGCCGACATCGAGGCCCGGGGACTGGTCGCCTCCGTCCTCGCCGACGACGCCCAGCACGCCGCCCTCGTGGCCCAGGCCCGGGGCCGACCGCCGCTGGCCGGGCGCGATCGTCCGGGGCCGGTCGTGAGCGCCGGCCGGCTGCGCCGGCGCGAGGTCGTGGCCGGGGCGGCCCTCGCCGCGGCCGGGGCGCTGACCGTCGGCCGGGCCGCGCCGGCCGCGGCGCAGGGGCCGGCGGATGTCGGGGCCGTGCTCGCCGCCGTGGCACTCCAGCAGGCGCTGGGCGTCGCCTACGCGGCGATGGCGACGCGCGCCGCCCTCGGGCGGGATCTGCGCGCCCTGCTCGGCCAGCTCGCCGACCACGAGCGCCAGCACGCGGCGGCGCTGCTCACGCTCGCCGAGTTCCTCGGCGGCCGTCCGCCGCCGGTGCCGAGCCTCGCCCAGGTCGAGGTCGCGCTGCCCGGGGTGCGCCGCGCCGTCGATCGGCCGAGCGCCCTGGTCGTGCTCGACGAGCTCGAGCGGGCCGAGGTGCTCGGCTTCATCACCGACGTCAAGGTGCTCGAGGATGCGAAGCTGATCGAGATGGTCGCCGCGGTCGGGGCCAGCGACGCCCAGCACCTCGCGCTCGTGCGCCAGGCGGACGGGCGGGACCCGATCCCGACCGCCCTCGAGACCGGCGTGGCGCGCTGATAGCCTCGACCGGATGCGCATCGCCCGCGACATGCTCGACGACATCGTGGCCCATGCGCAGGCCGACGCCCCGGACGAATGCTGCGGGATGATCGCCGCCGACGGCGGCGAGGCGACCCGCGTGTATCGGGCGGCCAACGCCGCGGCCAGCCCGCTCCGCTACGAGTTCGATGGGCGCGAGCAGCTGCGCATCCAGACGGAGATCGAGGACGCCGGGTGGGAGCTCGGCGCGATCTACCACTCGCACACCCGCAGCCCGCCGCTCCCGTCCCAGACGGACATCAACCTCGCGTTCTATCCCGACTCGCTCTACGTGATCGTCGGGGTGGCCGGCGAGGAGCCCGAGGTGCGCGCCTTCCGGATCGTCGGCGCCGAGGTCGAGGAAGTCGAGCTGACGGTGGTCTGATGGCCGTCGCCCGGCTCGCCTGCCCCAGCTGCGCGGCGAGGCATCCGGCGGACGAGCGCTTCTGCCGGAGCTGCGGGATGCCGCTCGTCCATCCGGGCGAGCCCGAGGCGCCGGTGAGCGAGCTCCAGGCCCGGGCCCGCAAGATCAAGCCGCAGTACACCGAGGGGGAGCTCGTGCGCGTCGCCGGCGCGAGCAACCAGGCCGAGGCCGAGTTCATCCAGGGCATGCTCCTCGAGGAGGGGGTGCCCAGCCTCCTGCGCCGGCGCGCCGGTTTCGACGTGCCGGACTTCATGGCCGCCGGCCCGCGCGACGTGATGGTCGCGGCGTCGGGCGCCCCGACCGCCCGCGAGATCCTGGTCGAGGCCGAGATCGTCAGCCGCGATGCGCCGGTGCCCTCGACGACGGCGCCGATCCGCCTGCTCGCCGGCCTGCTCCTCGCGGTGGCGCTGGTCGCCGTGGTCCTCTTCATGGGGACCCACATCTGGGACTGACCGGCCGGCCGGGGCGCTCCGGCCTAGCGCTGCTCGGCCTGGCGGGCGAGGTGGGCGCGCCAGGCGCCCTCGGTGTGGATCAGCGCGCGGCCGGCGAACGCCCCGACCAGCGCGTCGCGGGGGCGGCCCGAGAGGGGGGTGTAGGCGAGCCGGACGGCGGCGCCGACGCCGTGCTCGCGGGCCAGGAGATCGAAGACCGAGCCGCCGAGCAGGGCGGCGTCGCGGACGTCGGGCGGGAAGGCCGGCTCGCGCCCCTCGCGCAGGCGCCGGGCGATCGCCGGGCGGGCGAAGGTGGTCTGGCCGGAGAAGTACTGGGCCGCGCCGGCGGCCAGCCAGGCCCAGCGGAGGTAGCGCCGCACCGCGGTCGGGCGGAAGGGCGGGGGCAGGGTGCGGTTGTTGGCGGCGAGGACGAGCTGGGTGTAGAGGGTCGCCGGGCCGAGCATGGCCATCTCCCGGGAGCCCGGGACGGCCGAGGCGCGCCGCTCGAGCAGACGCGGCGCGAGCACGTGGACCTCGCGCGGCGAGCACCATCCGGCCAGGTAGCGGCGGCCGGCCGGGGCGGTGGCGAGGCGGACGAGCGGGAGGTAGGGCTGGGCGAGGGAGAGCTCGAACTGCGAGGAGTGGAGGACGACGGCGACGTCGTCGGGCACCCGGGTGAAGATCGTCCCGAGCCGCTCGCGCGTGCCCTCGACGAGCTCGAGCACGGCGACCGCGTCGTCGACGTCGACGTGATCGTGGCGGGCCGTGAAGTTCGGTGAGCTCGTCTCGACCCAGGTCACCCGTTCAGTCTCGCGGGGGCGGGACCGGGCCGCCGCCCTGCAAGGCGCTTGGCGCCCGGGGCGCCGCGGGATCAGGCGAGGGCGGGCACGCGGCCGTTGGCGATCGCTTCGATCTCCTCGGCGGCGCGGCCGAACTCCTCGTCGGAGAGCACGGGGGTCCCCTCGAACGGGAGCTCGCGCTGGAGCTCGAGGAACGAGCGGCAGCCGGCGTACTCGTCCTTGACCTTGACCGTCACCGGCCGCGGGATGCGGTAGGTGCGCAGAAGGAGGACGTGGAGCGGATGGCGGCGCTTCCACTCGAGCCGCTTCTCGGCGTAGTCCGGGGTCCACACGTAGAACGGGGAGAGCGCGTCGACGATCCGGGGGTCGGTGATCGTGTACTGCGCGGCGATCTCGGCCCACGCCCGGATGCGCACGCGGTCCGGCGGCTGGACGGTCGGCCCGTGGTGGAGCTGGTGGACGCTCGGCTCCCCGTCGGCCCAGACGCCCTCCTCGAGGGCGCGCCGGAGCTCGGGCTGGTGCGACTCGCGGACGAGGTCGCTGCGCTGGTGGTCGAAGGTCGGGTAGAGGAAGAAGCGCTCATGCTCGACGCGGAAGTGCTTTCCGGGCTCACGGACGCCGCCCTTGCGCAGAGTGATGAGCTGCTCGCCCTCGGCGAGGGCGCGGACGGTGACCGCCCATTCTTTGAAGGCAATTGGCATAGGGAACCGGGGGACGCGGGGGGCAGGAACAGGGGGCAGACAGTGAGCGATCCCGCGGAATCCGGCGCGGCCCGGGCCAGCAGGACTGGGTGAAGGATACGAAAAAGTCGGCAAAAAACCAAGTTTCCCTGCGTATAGCCATGATTCGCCCACCGCGATCCAGTGGATTTCGGCTAGGGTTGGCCGGTCAGCTGCAGTACGTTCGATCAACCGGGGTCGAGCTGGACGTCGATGCCGTTGGCCCGATCGATGGTCGCCGCCGTCCGCCCCGCGTCCAACCCGCGCCCTCCCGGGCGATCAGGCGCCCCAGATCGATCCCGGCCACGACCCGCATGGCGATGGACGGGACTCGGTCATCCTCGCCCCCCGCGTGCACCGGACTCACGTTTGGGCGCTCGATCTGCGCAGCGGTGGTCGACCGATCAGCCGGTCGGGCCTGCTCTGCCGGGCCCGTTACACCACGCCCGGCCGGCGACTGCCTCGATCGCGAAGCCCCCGCCCACGCCACCCGGCCCCGGGACCACCCATGGCCGTGTGCCCCAGCCGGGATCGGCCCGGCGCCTGTCTGCCCGGGTCAGGCGGCGGCGGTCGCGCCGCAGCCGCGAATCCGCGCGCGGAGCTCGGCGGCGCCGGTCGGCGTCCACCGGTCGCTCGCCTCGAGGCCGTCGATCAGCCCGAGTGCCCGGTCGAGCGCGGCCGGGGCGCCGGCCTCGTCGAAGAGGAGCTCGTCGGCGGCTTCGAGCAGGAGCGCGCGCTCGTCTGGACGGAGCTTGGTCGCGCCGCGCGAATCCATCGCCGTGAGCAGGCCGGTGTAGTGGGCACCGCGGGTGAGCATCGGTTCGGTGGCGGTCATCGGTGGTCTCCGTGTCGGTTGGACGGCTACGACCCTATCGGCAGGTAGCTGCGCTCAGACAAGGTTGCCCGGATCACGCGGGGTCCAATCCGGTCGGTCCGGTCCTCGGTGGGCGTGGGGTCAGACAGGGCTGGGCGATCAGGCGCGGTCCAATCCGGTCGGTCCGGTCCTCGGTGGGCGTGGGGTCAGACAGGGCTGGGCGATCAGGCGCGGTCCAATCCGGGGCCGGCCCGTTCCTCGAGCCGGCGACCGGCGCGCTCCTCGACCGCGGCGAGGAGCGCCGCGAAGTCGTCGGACGCGTGACCGAGCGCCGCCGCCTCCTCGAGGGCTCGCTCGGCCGCCTGGGCCCCGTCGAACGGGATGCCCGCCGCCTCGAGGCAGAGGCGGACGTCCTTGAGCATGTGCTCGAGCTTGAACAGGGGCGTGAAGTCGTGCGCGCGCATCGGCGCCTCCTTGAGGCCGAGCATGACCGAGCCGCCCGAGCCGGCTCCCATGACCGCGACGAGGGCGTCGAGGTCGACGCCGGAGACGCTCGCGACGAGGAGGGCCTCGGCTACGGTCAGGGCGTTGGCGGCGGCGACCGCGTTGTTGATCAGCTTGATCGTCTGGCCGTCGCCCAGGGGGCCGACGTGGAGGACCATCCGGCCCATCGACTCGAGCAGGGGTCGGGCGCGCTCGAAGTCGGCCTCGGTGCCGCCGGCCATGATCGTCAGGGTGGCGTCCTCGGCCCGCGGGGCCGAGCCGGTGACCGGGGCGTCGAGGAGGCCGATCCCCCGCTCGGTGAGGCCGTGGCCGACGTGGCGGGCCGCGTCCGGGCCGATCGTCGAGCAGTCGATGCACAGGAGCCCGGGGGCGGCCCCGTCGGCGACGCCGTCGGGGCCGAGCAGGACGGCTTCGACCTGGGCGCCGTCGACGACCATCGTGACGACGAGGTCGCTGGCCGCGGCCAGGGCGGCCGGCGAGTCGGCGACGGCCACGCCGGGGTGGGCGGCGGCGAAGGCGTCGGCCTTCTCGGGCGTCCGGTTCCAGACGGTCAGGGGGAAGCCGGCGCGGGCGACGTTGGCCGCCATCCGCCCGCCCATGATGCCGAGGCCGGCGAAGCCGATCCGCGGGCCGGGCTCGGGGCCGGCCGGTTCTCTCGGGTCGGCGCCGCTCACCCCGCCAGCCTACCGGCGCCCGGCGGGGCCGGCGCCTCAGGCGACGGCCAGCTCGGCCTCGGCGTCCTCGGTCTCGGCGAGGTGCTGGTGGGAGGGGCAGTAGCCGTTGTGGGGCAGGGGCATCCGCTGGCAGGCCGAGCCCTTGCGCGTCATCGCCCGGCACTGGAGCGGCTTCCCGTTGGCGTCGCAGCCGTTGCGCGGGAGCTGGGCGAGGAAGCCGTCGGCCAGGTGGAGGTAGTGGTCGACCACCCGGTACACGTGCGGCTGGGCGCTGACCGGGAACTGGCAGCGGATGTCGTTGAACAGCGTGCGCGACGGCCGGGCGAAGTAGTGGCGGTCGTTGGCCAGGCGGTCGATGGCCGCCTCGCAGGCGCGGAGCACCCGCTGGTGGGCGCTCGGGTCGCCCGGCCGGCGAGGCTCGACGAGCGGGGCGAGCTCACGATATATGGCTCTGCTGAACTGGTACATAGGGCGAAGTCCGTTTCTCTCGGCCTCAACATCGAGACGCGACCCCTTGCAACCGCTCCGGCTCCCGGCGCGAGTATGCACGCCGGGGATGAAGCTGGGGTCGTGCCCAGTGTTAACCGCGGCTAAGCGCAAGGTTGCGGGAAAATCGGGCAACTCAGGTCCACCGCTCGAGGCGGGGCGCGCCGTCGGGTCCGACGACGGTGTGGAGGCGATCGAGCGCCGGGTCGAGCCCCGGGTGCTCGACGCGGACGTGGGCGCCCCGCGTCTCCTCCCGCGCGAGGGCGCAGACGGCGACGAGCCGGGCCAGGGGATGGGGATCCGCGGCGAGGAGCTCGAGGCCGGCCCGGTCCCGGGCGAGGCCGGCGTGGCGCCAGAGCGCGGCGCGGGTCGCCGGGTCGACCGGCGGGATGCCGGTCCGCGGGACGTCGTCGTCGGAGGCGCGCGCGGCGGCGTCCGGCTCCTCGAGCGCGGCCCGGGCGGCGCGGGCCCCGAACACGAAGCACTCGCTCAGGGAGTTCGAGGCCAGCCGGTTGGCGCCGTGGAGGCCGGTGCAGGCCGCCTCGCCCACCGCGTAGAGCCCGGGGAGGGTCGTGCGGCCGTGGAGATCGGTGACGATGCCTCCCATCACGAAGTGCGCGGCCGGGGCGACCGGGATCGGCTCGCGGCTCGGGTCGAGGCCCGCCTCGGCGAGGGCGCCGACCACGTTCGGGAAGAGCGCGGGATCGATGTGGCGCATGTCGAGCGAGACCGAGCGGGCGCCCGTCGCCTCGAGGCGCTCGTAGATGGCACTGGCCACCTCGTCGCGCGGGGCCAGCTCGTCGACGAAGCGGGCGCCGTCGGCGTCGAGGAGCCGGGCGCCCTCGCCGCGGACCGCCTCGGTCACGCAGAAGCCCTCTCTCCCGGGCACGCCGATGACGGCGGTCGGGTGGAACTGGACGAACTCGAGGTCGGCCAGCTCGGCGCCCGCCCGGTGGGCGAGGAGGAGCCCAATCCCGAGCGCTCCGGGCGGGTTGGTCGTCCGCGCCCAGAGGGCCGCCGCGCCCCCGGTGCAGATCACCACCGCGGCTGCGTCGACCAGCCGGCCGTCCTCGCAGGCGATCCCGACGCAGCGCCCGTCGCGGACGATCAGCGCGCTGGCTCGCGCGTTCTCGATGACCTCGATCGCCGCCTCCTCGGCGGCCAGGGCCGAGAGCTGGCGCATCACCCGCCGCCCGGTGGCGCTCCCGCCGGCGTGGACGACCCGTCGCATCGAGTGGCCGCCCTCCAGGCCGAGGGCGAGCCGGCCGAGGCGGTCGGCGTCGAAGCGGACGCCGAGCTGCTCGAGCTCGCGGACCTGGGTCGGCGCCTCGTCGCAGAGGGCGCGGGCGGCCGACGGGCGGACTAGGCCGCGGCCGGCGCGCTCGGTGTCGGCGAGGTGCAGATCGGGGCTGTCGTCGGCGGCCAGCGCCGCGGCGAGCCCCCCTGGGCCCAGTAGCTCGCCGTATGGGCGAGCGAGGTGGCGGAGACCAGGGCCACGCGGGCGCCGGCGTGAGCGGCGCGGAGCGCGAGGTGGAGACCGGCGGCGCCGGCGCCGATGACCGCGAGGTCGGCCTGGATGCGGGACCCCCCGGGGGCGGGGCGGGCGGGGTCTGCCATGCGGGCGTACGGTACCGGGATGGCCGATGCCCTCTATCTGAGCCATCCGAGCTCGCTCGCCCACGAGACCGGGCCCCACCCGGAGCGGGCCGCGCGCATCACCGCGATCGAGCGGGAGCTCGACCGCCGGGAGTGGCTCGGGTTCGAGCGGCGGGAGTCGCCGGAGGTGGACCGGGAGCTGGTCGAGCAGGTCCACAGCCCGGCCCTGGTGGCCGGCATCGAGCGCCTGGCCGGGGCGGGCGGCGGGTCGCTCGACCTCGATACGGTGGTCAGCCCCGGGTCGTGGGAGGCCGCCCTCCACGCCGCAGGTGGAGCGGTCGCGCTGGTCGACGCGCTCCTCGACGGGACGGCTCGGACCGGGGTCTCCGTCCACCGCCCGCCCGGCCACCACGCGACCCACCGCCGGGCGATGGGGTTCTGCCTGTTCAACAACGTGGCGCTCGCGGCGGTCCACGCCGTCGGGCGGCGCGGGCTCGAGCGGGTGCTGATCCTCGACTGGGACGTCCACCACGGCAACGGCACCAACGACCTCTTCCACGCGACCGACGCCGTCCTCTACGCGTCGATCCACGAGTCGCCGCTCTACCCGGGGACCGGGCCGGCGTCGGACCGGGGGCGGGGTCCGGGCGAGGGCTACACGGTCAACCTCCCGGTCGGGGCCGGCTCGGGTGACGCGGTCTTCTGTTCGCTCGTCGACCACGTCGTCGTCCCGCTGTGCGCGCCTACGCGCCGGAGCTCGTGCTGATCTCGGCCGGCTACGACGCCCACGCCGAGGATCCGCTCGCCGGCTGCCGGGTGACCGACCAGGGCTATGCGACGATGACCGCGGCGATGCGCCGGGTGGCCGAGGAGCTCGGGGCGCCGGTGGGGGTCGTCCTCGAGGGCGGCTACGCGCTCGAGGCGCTGGCCCGGTCGGTCGCGGCCACGATGGAGGTGCTCGCGGCCCCGGCGGCGCCGGCCGGCGGGGGGCTCGAGCCGCACCCGGTCGCCGCGGCCGCCCGCGAGCGGCTCGGGCTCCCGGCCGCACCGTTTTGACTCGGCCGGAAGGGCGCCGTATCCTGAACGGGTGCGGGGGGATCGTGTACCTGCCGATGCACAGACCGAAAGGCGCACAACCGAGGCGGGCGCGGCCTTCTTCCGGCGCGGGCGCGCGTCCGACCTCCACCACGAAAGAGGATGGAGGGGGCGTGACCCGGGTCGAGCTGGCGGTGATCATGGTCACCGACCTGGTCGGTTCGACGGCGCTCGGGACGCGGCTCGGGGCCGAGCGGTTCGACGGGTTTCGCCGGGAGCACGATGGGATCGTCCGCGACGCCTGCGACGACTCCGCCGGGCGGGTGGTCAAGAGCACCGGTGACGGGTTCCTCGTCGCCTTCCCGAGCGTGGTCGGGGCGCTCGACGCCGCCGTCTGCATCCAGCAGCGGCTCGAGCGGCGCAATCGGCGCGCCGAACCGGCGATGGAGGTGCGGATCGGGATCAGCCTCGGGGACGCGTGGGTCGAGGAGGGCGACTACTTCGGCGTCCCGCCGATCGAGGCGACCCGTCTGTGCGCCGAGGCGGCGGGCGGGGGGATCCTCGTCACCGAGGCGGTGCGGTTCGCACTCCGCGACCGGTCCCGCCACCAGCTCGAGGACGTCGGCGCGCTCGCGCTGCGGGGCCTGCCCGAGCCGGTGCGGGCCGCCGCGGTGGCCTGGACGCCGCTCGCGGACCCGGCCGGCCCGCCGCTCCCGCCCCGGCTTCGCGGAGCCCCGGACACGGCGTTCGTCGGGCGCTCGGCCGAGCGGCGGGCCCTGCTCGAGTGCTGGGAGCGGGCGGTCGCCGGCGAGCGCCAGGTCGTCGTCGTCTCGGGCGAGCCGGGCATCGGCAAGACCCGGCTGGTCACCGAGACGGCCCAGATCGCGATGCCCGACGACGCGCTCATCCTCTACGGGCGCTGCGACGAGGATCAGGGGATCCCGTACTACCCGTGGCGGGAGGTCCTGCGCGACTACGCGGAGGTCGCCCCGAGGCGCCTCCTGCGCCTCACGCCGGCGAGCTCTCGCGCCTGGTGCCCGGTCTCGACCAGAGGATCGCCGTCGGCCCGCCGGCCCCGGCCGCCGACCCGGACACCGACCGCTACCGGCTGTTCTCGGCCGTACAGTCGCTGTTCGCGGCCGCGACCGAGCACGGTCCGGTCCTGGTCATCCTCGACGACCTGCACTGGGCCGACCGGCCCACCCTGCTCCTGCTCAGGCACCTGGTCAGCGCCTCGACCCGAGGCCGGCTGATGGTCCTCGCGACCTATCGCGACTCCGACGTCGCCGCCGGTGACGCCCGGGGCGAGCTGCTGGGCGAGCTGTTCCGGGAGCGGGGCGTCACGCGCCTGGCCCTCGACGGCCTCGGCGAGGCCGACATCGTCGACCTGATCGAGGAGCTGGCCGGCCACTCGATCGACCCGGCCGGGCGCGCCCTCGCCCGGGAGGTCCACCGCGACACCGCCGGCAACCCGTTCTTCGTCGGCGAGCTGGTGCGCCACCTGCGCGAGACCGGCGTGATCGACGAGGCCGCGGACGGCCGCTGGTCCTTCCGGCGGCGGCGGCCGCGCGCGCGGCCTCCCCCAGAGCGCCCGGGAGGTCATCGAGCGCCGGGTGCTCCGGCTGAGCGTGGAGGCGCGCCGGGTGCTGAGCGTCGGGGCGGTGATCGGCGCCGAGTTCGACCTCGCGCTCGTCGCCCGGGCGGCCGGTCTCTCGGACCCGCGGGCGCTCGACCTGCTCGACGAGGCGATCGGCGCGTCGATCCTCACGCGGACCGAGATCACCCGCGAGTCGCTCGTCGACATCGGCTTGACCGAGGTCTACGCGTTCAGCCATGGACTCGTCCAGCGGACCCTGCACGACGCGGTTCCGGCCGGGCGGCGGGCGATCCTGCACCTGGTGGTGGCCGAGACGATCGAGGCCAGCTGCGGGAGCGCGATCGACGTGCGCCTGGATGAGCTGGCCCATCACTTCCTCGCGGCGATTCCGGCCGGCGCGGCGGGGCGGGCCGTCGACTACGCCCGGCGGGCCGGGGAGCGGGGCCTGCGTCATTTCGCCTACGACCAGGCGGCGACCCTGTTCCAACGGGCGCTCGCCGTGTCCGGGGACGAGGGCCCGGTCACGCGGATCGAGCTGCTCCAGGGCCTCGGCGACGCGCTGATGCGGGCCGGGGACCCCGAGGCGGCCCGCCGGGCGCTGTTCGAGGCGGCCGCGGTGGCGCGCCGCCACGACCAGCCCGAGGCGCTGGCGCGGGCGGTGCGGGCCTGCGGGCTCTGGGGCCTCAGCCTCGGCGTCGACGAAGACCTGGTCGGGCTCGCGGAGGAGGCGATCGACCGGCTCGAGGGTCGCGCGAGCCCGCGACTGGTCGCCGAGATCAAGGGCCTCCTGGCCGCGGCCCTCTACTACGCGCCGCACGGCGACGCCGACCGCCGCGAGCGCCTCGCCGCCGAGGCGCTCGCCTCTGCCCGGGGCGAGCACGACCGGGCCGGGACCGCCGACTCCCAGCGGACGCTGGCCTACGTCCTCGGCCGCTACCTGCTCGCCCGGTGGGGGCCCGAGTCGGCGACCAGGGACTTCCCGCTGGCCGACGAGCTGCTCGAGCACTGCCGCGAGCTCGGCGACGTCGAGCTCGAGGTCCTCGCCCGCAACTGGCGGACCTCGGCCCTGCTCGAGCTCGGCGCGTTCGCGGCGGTCGAGCAGGAGGTGGCGCGGATCGAGCACATGGCCATGGAGCTCCGTCAGCCCCGGGCGATGGTCTTCCTCCCCCTCCACCGGGGCATTCTCGCCGTCAAGTCCGGACGGTTCCCCGAGGCCGAGCGCCTGAACGACGAGTCCCGCGAGATCGGCCGCCGGCTCCGCGGCTCGGTGAGCGAGCTGGCCGCCCAATCGCAGATGCTCCTGATCCGCCTCCAGCAGGGACGCCTCCCGGAGATCGAGGACGCGGTGCGGAGCATGGCCGAGGCGTATCCGTCGATGGTCACGGCCCGGGCTGCCCTGATCACGGTCCTGCTCCAGTCCGGGCGGGAGGAGGAGGCGCGCGTCGAACTCGAGCGCGTGGTCGGCGCCGGCCTCGACGCGATTCCCCGCGACAACGCCTAGATCCTCACCCTCGCCCTGCTCGCCGAGGCAGCGGTCGAGCTGCTCGACATGGCGCGGGCGCGGACGTTCTACGAGCTGCTGCGGCCCTACGCCGGGCGGTGGGTCGTGTCGGTCAGCACGTGCGCACTGTGGCCGGTCGACCGGTCGCTCGGGCGCCTGTGCGGGATCACCCGCTCGGTTGAGCTCGCCCTGCTGCACCTGGCCGCGGCGCGCCGGCAGGCCGAGGAGGCCGACGCCCTGCCGAGCCTCGCCCTCATCGCCGCGGACGAGGCGCGCCTACTCGCGGCCCGCGCCGCCCCCGGCGATGCCCCGCGGGCCGCTCAGCGCGCCGCCGAGGCCCGGATGCTGGGCGAGACGCTGGGCATGCGCCTGGTCGACGCGGAGGGCACGCGCCTCGAGACGGAGTTGGCGCTCGCCGAGTCCGGTGCGGGTGGCGCGGTCGGCACGCTCGACTGACGGCCGCGGGGACCGCCGGGCACGCAGCGTGTGAGTGCCCGGCCCCGGCCGGCGGTCAGACGAGCCCCGGCGTCCGGTCACCCGCCGGGTGATAGCCGCGTCCCTGCTTGGTGATCCTGCCGTCCTTCTCGAGGGCCGGCAGCACCCGGTAGAGGTAGTTGCGCTTCATCCCCATCGACTCGGCCAGCTCGGCGGCCGAGAGGCCCGGCTTGGCGGCGATCAGATCGAGGGCCTGCTGCGCGCGGTTCCCGCCCCGCTGGGGACGGGCGGCGGGCGCCTTGCTGGCGGCCCGGGCCGGACGCCGGGCCGCGCCGCCGCGGCGCGCGCGCGTGGGCGCGGCGGTCTTCGACCGTCCGTTTGTGCTCTCCAACATCCCGGAGATCTCCTTGAGCTGCTCGAACTCGGCGCTGAGCTGTGCGATGAGCTCCTCGAGCTCGGTCAGGCGCTCTCCCACCTGTTCTTGAATCGTCTTCATGTCGGGCATAGGTCTCCTCTTACGTCACGACTGGGCTTACCGATGTGCCCAGAATACATCCTCCCTCAGCCGGAATAGTCACTTCGCCCCGGGGTTTATGGACAGGGTTTCTTGAGTGGTCGAAACATGTGAATCGGTGTGAGCCTCTCTGAGTGTCTGCTGAGCCGTCGGGGGGGCGGGAGCCGGGACACAACTCCGGCCTCCCGCCGCCCCCGGCTCACGGCGCCTCGGCGCCGGACTCAGATGCCGATGATCCTCATGGTCTACTCACCTCCCTCTCAGGTCCCCGCGAGATGCGCGAAGTAGACGACCTTGATGTGCTCCGCCTCGTCGACGTGGTCGTCGAGATGACCGCCGGCTCGCTGACCGGCCACGGCCGCACACTCGAGGCCGGCGGCCGCGAGCGCCGCACGGATGGCGGCGGGTGGATGGTGACGTTGGACGTGCCGGCTCGACGCCCGCTCCCAGAGTCCGTCGTCGGTCTCGACGAAGGCTTCGAGGGTGGCGGCGGCGGCGTCGCCGGCCCGGAGCGACGCGGGCGCCTCCCCCCGCCAGCAGAAGAGGGCGCCTTCGTCCTCGCGGACGAACGTCTGGGCGAACGCGGTACGGAACGTGCTCAGGGAGTTGACGTCGAAGGCGTACACGCCGTCGGGGGCGAGGAGCTCGGCGACTCCCCGGAAGGCGGCTTCGAGCTCGTCCTCGGCGAGCAGGTAGTTGACGGCATCGTTCAGGCAGGTCACGAGATCGAAGACGCCGATCCGAGGCAGCTCGCACATGTCGGCGACGAACAGGTCCTCGACCTCGTCGCCGAACTTCTCCCGGGCCACGTCGACCATCTCCGGAGAGAGGTCGCAGGCGGTGACCGCGTAGCCGCGGGCCAGGAGCGGCGCGAAGCTCTTGCCGGTCCCGCACGCGATGTCGAGGGCTCGCCGGCCGCGGAGCCCGGCCGCGATGGCGCGCGCCTCGATTTCCGTCAACCACTGCTCGTGGTCGTACCCGTCGGTGAAGCGATCGTAATGCCGGGCGAGGGTGGCGTAGGCGGCGCGGGCGGGCGGGCGGGCGATCTGGAGGTAGCTCATACTCCGTCTGACCCGCGGGAGGGCCAGACCGTTTCAAAGATCGAGAACGCTTTTTCCGTCGTTGCCGCGCACGGACCCCTTGGACAAGACGGGTGCGTGGGATTGGGAGGCCATTCGCCGGCGCTGCGGGGTCGAGGCGAGCCGGATCCTGCGTAACCCGGCCGAGGCCGATGACGTCGTCCAGGAGGCGATGATGCGCGCCTGGAGCCGCCGTGGGTCCTGCCGGTCGCCGCACGCCCCCCTTCCCTGGTGTCTCCAGATCACCCGCCACGAGGCGTTCCGGAGGATCGCGCGCCGGCCGGTCGCCGAGGAGCTCCGCGAGTACCCCGACCAGCCGGCCGCCGACGAGCCCGACCGGGTGATCGATCGGATCGACGTCGGCCGAGCTCTGGCCGGCCTGCGTCCGGAGGACCGGCTGCTGATCGCGCTACGGTATTCTCAGGACTACTCTCAGCCCGAGATCGCGCGGGCGCTCGACATCCCCGAGGGGACGGCCAAGGTGCGGCTGCACCGAGCGCGCGAGCGGCTGGGCACGCTCATGGAACGAGCCTCTTGACGCTATACGCCCACATCGCCGATCCAAGCGGGGTGAAGGCGCTCGCCCACCCGATCAGGGTGCAGATCCTCGATGCCCTCCACAACCGGGTCGCCAGTCCCAACCAGCTCTCGCGCGAGCTGGGGATATCGCTCGGGTCGGTCAGCTACCACGTGCAGCGCCTGCTCGGGCTCGGGTTCATCGAGCTGGTCAAGAAGACGCCGAGGCGGGGTGCGATCGAGCACTACTACACGTCGGTCGCCCGGCCGCGGGTGACCGACGAGGCGTGGGGGCAGGTTCCGCCGATCGTCAAGCAGGCCGTGGTCAGCGCCGCGCTCGATCAACTCTCGGCGTTCATCCGGGCCGCGGCCGGCGCCGGCGGGTTCGATCGCTCCGACGTCCACCTCACGCGCGACCAGGTGGTCGTGGACGAGGAGGGCTGGCGGGCCCTGGCCGGCGAGCTCGAGACGATGACCGAGCGGGTGGCGCGGATCGCCGAGGAGAGCGCCACTCGACTCGCCGATCGGGAGCCCGGCTCGTCGGTGGCGGCCTCGGTCGTGTTGATGCTCTTCGAGTCCCCGCCTCCGGGCGCCGTCCCCGCGGCCCCGGCGACGAGCCCGGAGCGCCACCGCCGCGAGCAGCACGTGGCGACCTGAGGGCGCTCCGGCCTCACCCGGCCGCCTGCCGGGGCCCGGCGACGCCGGTGATGACGAGGCCGATCCCGGCCGCCTCGGCCGCGGTCGGGATCTGGGCGAGGACGAGGATCCCGATCAGCGTGGCGAGGGCCGGGAGAAGGGCGACCATCAGGGCGTAGGTCGCCCGCGGGAGTCGGGCCATGGCCAGTTGATCGGTGACGTAGGGGATCACCGATGAGGAGATGCCGACGCCGATGCCGGCGAGCAGGGCGATCGGGTCGAGGAGGGCCCGGGCGGCCTGGACGCCACCGATCGGCGTCACCGCGAGGGCCGCGAGGAGCATCGCCGCGGCGAGGCCGTCGATGCCATCGAGTCCCGGTCGGTTGGCCACGCGGTCGGCGAGGACGATGTAGGCGGCGAAGAGGATCGCGTTGGCCAGGGCGAAGGCGAGGCCCAGCGGCTGGCCCGCGAGCCGGACGTGGGCGAGGAGGCAGACGCCGGCGACCGCGAGACCGAGGGCGCCGACGTTGCGCGCCGAGCGGGTGCCGGCCGCGGCCACGGCGATGACCGGGAGGAACTCGATGGCGGCGACGGTCCCGAGGGGCAGCCGGCTGATTGCGAGGTAGAAGCAGGCATTCATCGCCGCGAGCACCGCGCCCCACCCCCAGAGCAGCCGGCGCCCGGCGGGGTCAAGCGCGCGGAAGGCCCGCCACGGACGCCGCCAGGCGGCGAAGACGACGGCGGCCGAGACGATCCGCAGCCAGGCCACCCCGAGCGCGTCGACCCGGGCGAAGAGGAGGACGGCGAACGACGGCCCGAGGTAGTGAAAGGCGGCGCTGACCAGGAAGTAGAGCTCCGGCGGCGGTGGCGTGCCGACGCGGCCCGCCGCCGGCCGCGAAAGGGCGCCTTCGATCGGTGGGCTCATCTATCGCATGTTGGCCTCATGTTCTGGGCCTGTACATAGCGCACCACAGGCACTTGTGACATCTCGCCTTCGGATCAGAGGTAGAATGACGATATGACCGAAGGCCCGGGGATGGACTCGACGAACCTCCTGCTGCTGGCCGAGCTCCAGGCCGACGCCAGGCTGAGCCTGGCCGAGCTCGGGCGGCGGGTCGGGCTCTCCTCCCCGGCGGTGGCCGAGCGAATCCACCGCCTCGAGCAGGCCGGGGTGATCCAGGGCTACCACGCTCGCCTCGATCCGCGCGCGCTCGGCTTCGCGCTGAGCGCGGTGATCCGCGTCCGGCCCGCCCCCCGCCAGCTCGAGCGGATCGCCCGGGAGGCCCGGGATGCCCCCGAGGTCGTCGACTGCCGGCGGATCACCGGCGAGGACTGCTTCGTCATGACCGCGCACGTGCGGTCGGTCGAGCACCTCGAGGAGCTGATCGACCGCTTCGCCGCCCTCGGGCAGACGACGACCTCGATCGTGCAGTCATCGCCCGTCCCGGCGCGCGGGCTTTCGCTCGGCGCGGCTAGCGGCGGGGGGAGGCCGCGGCGCCCCCGGACGGGACGGGCTGCGTCGGCGCCGGGGTGACGGCCGGCGTCGGTGCGACGGTGGCTGGCGGCGGGGCGGAGCCGGTCGCCGTGGTGGTCGTGGTCGCCGGAGCGGCGTCCGAGCCGGGGCGGACGAGCCTGGCCACGGCGACGGCGATCGCCACGACGGCCAGAACCGAAGCGAGCAGGAGGACGGCGGCGGTCAGCCGCCATCGGCGCGGCGTCGGGGCGATCCGCGTCCGGGCGGCCCCCCCGCACTCCAGGCACCAGGACTGGTCCGCGGCGAGCGGCGCCGCGCAGAACGGGCAGGTCGCGGGTGAGCTCACTCGCCGGCCGGCGGCACGGGCGCCGGCGCCGGCGGGGCGGCCGGCGGCACGGGCGCCCGCGGTCCGGGCGGGCGCTGGCGGCCCGGCCGGGGGAGCCCGCAGCTCGGGCAGAAGTTGGCGTCGCTCCCGTGGATCGTCGCGCAGCCGTAGCAGGCGGTGATGCCCGGCTCGTGGAGGAGGCGGAGCTCCTGGCGCTCGTCGAGCGCCGTCTCGAGCGTGCGGAGCTCGCGATCCATGGCGAGCAGTCCTTTGAGCTTGGCCTCGACGATGTCCTCGCGCGGGCGCTCGAGGCGCCACGAATCGAACACGAAGCCGCCGAGGTCGCGAAACGCGAGCTCCCGCGTCTGGCGCAGGTAGCGCAGGCGCCGCCGGATCCGGGCGCGGTCGCGGAAGCTGGCCGGCCCGGGCTCGGCCAGGGTCGACGCGGTGACCGCGGTGGTTTCCCCGGCCGCCGGAGGATCGGGCCGGCTCGGGAGCTGCCGCGACGTCGGCGCCGCGCCCGACCCGGACGCCGCCGGGCGGCCCGGCTCGGCGCTCGGGCGGGATCCGGGGGCCCCGGTGCGAGCCTGGGGCCGGGGCTCGGCCGGCGGCGGTGCGACCGGCCAGCCGACCGCCGGGGCGCGGAGCTTCGAGAAGCGTCCCATCGCTCGCATGCTAATGGTCCGTCTCTACCGCTCAAGGAGCTCGCGCCAGGCCACGGCGACCCGGGCGGCCATCCGGTCGGCGGAGAACAGCTCCGCTCGCGGTCGTCCGTCGACGCGGGGATCGGGCGCGGCGAGGTGGGGGGCGAGAGCGGCGCGCCAGCGATCGAGGTCGAACTCGGCGCACAGGGTCCCGGGGAGCCCGTCGAGGGCGAGCGGGTGGGCACCGACCGGCGTGGCCAGGACGGGGACGCCGCAGGCGAGGGCCTCGAGCACGGCGAGGCCGAACCCCTCGAAGTCGGACGGGACGAGGACGGCGTTGGCCGCGTTGATGGCCAGGGCGACGTGGGCCGGCTCGGTCGCCCCGAGGGTGATCAGCTGGGTCTCGCCGGCCACCGCCTGGGCAAGATCGAAGCGCTTGACCTGACGGACCGGATCGAAGGGGAAGAGCAGGCAGGGGCGGTCGGGGTCGAGGCCGAGGGCGCGGCGGGCGTGCTCGCGGGGGATCGGGTTGAAACGGTCGAGCTCGACGCCGCACGGGAGCACGGCGGTCCGCCAGGGCCCGGCCGGGAGCTCGCGCCCGAGGGCGGCGGACGCCGTGGCGACGAGATCCATCCGCCGGGCCACGGCGAGCGTGAGGCGGCGGGTGCGCGGGTGGTAGAGGTCGTTGCCGTGGAGGGTGACCACGTGAGGGACGTAGCGGACGGCCAACGTCGGCCAGGCGGTCAGACCGAAATGGGCGTGGACGATGTCGTAGCGGCCGGTCCGTCGGCGCAGCTCGAGCGTGGCGCCGGGGAAGGCGGCGGGCCCGGGGGGGAACTGGTGGAGGTCGACCTCGAGGCCGGCGATCCGCCGCAGGGCGGCGACCTGCTCGCGCACGTAGATGCCGCGGCCCGGGTTCGCGGTGGTCGGGCGCATGTTGGAGACGACGAGGGCGCGCATCACGGGTGCGCGAGGGTGGCGGCCAAGTCTGGGATCATGCCGGGCGATGGACGCGAACGCGCCCCAGGCCGAGCGGAGCTACGGGCGCGCCCACGACGAGCTGCGCCCGACGACGATCGAGGTCGACTTCGTCGCACCGGCGACCGGCTCGGCGCTGATCTCGGTCGGGGCGACCAAGGTGATCTGCACGGCATCGATCGAGAATGGCGTGCCGCGATGGCTGCACGGGAGCGGCCGCGGGTGGGTCACCGCCGAGTACGGGATGCTCCCGGCGTCGACCGGTCAGCGCAAGCAGCGCGACGCGACCCGGGGACGGCTCGATGGTCGAACGGTGGAGATCCAGCGGCTGATCGGCCGGTCGCTGCGCGGGGTGGTCGACTTCACGGCGCTCGGCGAGCGGACCGTCTACCTCGACTGCGACGTGCTCCAAGCCGACGGGGGCACCCGGTGCGCCTCGATCACGGGCGCGTTCGTCGCGCTCGGCCTCGGCTGTCGCAAGCTCGAGGCGGCCGGTGAGCTCGGGCGGTCTCCGCTGACGGGGTCGGTCGCGGCCGTCTCCTGCGGGATCGTCGGCGGGACGGCGCTGCTCGACCTCGACTACGGCGAGGACTCCTCGGCCGAGGTCGACGCTAACGTCGTGATGACGGGGGAGGGCGGCCTGATCGAGGTGCAGGCGACGGCCGAGCGGACGCCGCTGTCGCGCACGCATCTCGACAACCTGCTCGCGCTCGCCGAGCTCGGGATCGGGCAGCTGCGTGAGCTCCAGAAGGCGGCGCTCAGCGGGCGGTGAAGCTGCTCGTGGCCACCTGGAGCGAGCACAAGCTGCGCGAGTTCGCGGCGCTGCTCGAGCCGCACGAGGTGGAGCCGCTGCCCGCCGGGTGTCGAGCTCGGCCCGGAGGTCGGGGAGACGTTCGCCGAGAACGCGCTCGGCAAGGCGCGGGTGGCAGCGCGGGCCACGGGCCGTCCGGTGATCGCCGACGACTCGGGGATCGAGGCCGAGGCGCTCGGCGGGCGGCCGGGGGTCTACTCGCGCCGGTACGCCGGGGAGGAGGCGACCGACGAGGAGAACCTGGCCAAGCTGCTGGCGGAGGCGCCGGCGGGGAGCCGCCTCGACTACGTGTGCGCGATCGCCTACGTCGATCCGGGCCGGGGCGTCGAGCAGGTCTTCTAAGGGCGCTGCACCGGGCGCTTGGCGGACCGGACCGCGGGGGAGCGGCGGCTTCGGCTACGACCCGGCGTTCCTCCCCGACGACGGACCGCCCGGCCTGACCATGGCCGAGGTCCCGGACGCCGGCAAGCACGCGATCAGCCATCGCGGCCGGGCCGCCCGGGCCCTGGTCGCCTGGCTCGACGCGCGGAGCGGCGGGGAATGACCGTGGACGGCGACGGCGACGCCGCGGTCAAGCGCAACGCGGCCGCGCTGTCGGTCGCTCGAACATGACGCAGATCGCCCTCAGCTGGTCGCCGGGATCGCCACCGGGTCGGTCTCGATCCTGACCGAGGCCGCCCACTCGACCCGACCTGTCCCTCCCTCGTCGCCTTCGTCTCTCCCAAGGCCGACGCCGCCGACGCCGACCACCTTACACCGAATCCTGGCCGCGGCGACAGGCGTCCTATCCTCCCGATCATCACCCGAGTCGGTCAGCCCTCCTCCGGCGCACGTCCCACCTCCCTCGTGTCCCTCCCGTGCCCACTCTCTCATTTCTCGGCCGCCGCGCCCGGGCGACCGACTCCCGGCGCTCAGGGGGACGCCGCCCCCTGCTCTCCGCGCCCCCCCCCCCCCCCCTCCCCCCCCTCTCCCCCCCCCCCCCCCCCCCCCCGGCCCCCCCCCCCCCCCCCCCCCCCCCGCCGCTCGCGCACCCGCCCCCCCCCCCCCCCCCCCCCCCCCCCCCCCCCCTCCCGGCGGGCCCCCCCCCCCGGGCGCCCCCCCCCCCCCCCGGAGGCCGCCTAGAGCAGGTTGATCGCGGCGGAGGCCCCGACGGCGAGGAAGACGGCGGCGTACCCGTTGTACCCGGAGAGCAGGCACATGAGGGAGACGACGAGGGCGATCACCACGGTGACCAGCCAGGCGATTCGGCGGATGGGCATCCGCCGTATTCTCGCGTGATCCCGCCGCCGCCGATGCAACTCCGCCCCGATCACGCCCTGGCCTACCTCCGCGAGCTCCAGCCGCAGGCCCGGGAGGTGGCCGTGATCGGCCCGGGCGGCGCCCTCGTGGCCGGCGCCGAAGGGGAGCCGGCGCGGGCCGCGCGCGAGCTCCAGCGGGGCGGCGGGCGGCGGGCGCGGGTCGACTCGCTGCTCGCCGTGCGGGTCGGCGACCACGCGGTCGCCGCCTTCCTCCCCGACGCCGGCGCGCTCGCCGAGTACGACCTCCGGTGTGTGGCGTCCGCGACCGATGTTACGGTCGGTCGATGAAAACCCGACCCGCGTGACCTGACGTCGGCGGCGTGACCAAGGCCGAGCTGATCGGGCTGATCGCGGAGCGGAGCCGTCTCTCGCGCCGCGAGGCCGGCCGGGCACTCGATGCGACGCTCGGGCTGATCGAGGAGGCGCTCGCCGGCGGCGGCGAGGTCAACCTGTCCGGCTTCGGCCGCTTCCACGTCGCCAGCCGGGCGGCCCGGGCCGGCGTCCACCCCCGAACCGGCGCGCCGATCTGGGTCGACGCGACCCGGGTCCCGCGCTTCACCGCCGGCTCCGCGCTCAAGCAGGCTGCTCGGGAGACTCCCCTAGTGCCCCGGCACTTCGGGGACGAGGTCGCCCGCCGGGTGGCCCGGCGCGAGTCGCAGATCGTCCTCGGCCTCGACCCCGACCCGCGCCGCCTCTGGCCGGGGGTCGCGGGCGCCGAGCCGGGCGAGCGGGTGCTCGCGCACTGCCGGGCGGTGATCGACGCCGCCGGGACCGCGTGCGTCGCGGTCAAGCCCCAGCTCGCCTGCTTCGAGCGCCTGGGCGCGGCCGGGTGGCGCGCGCTCCACGGCGTCGTCGACCACGCCCGCGCGGCCGATCTCCTCGTCATCGCCGACGGGAAGCGCGGCGACGTCCCGGTGACCGCGGCGGTCTACGCCGAGTCCCTGGCCGGGGAGCTCGGAGCCGACGCGTTCACGGCCAACCCCCTCCTCGGGGTCGACGCCCTCGCGCCGCTCGTGGCCACCGGGGCCGGGGTCCTCGTCCTCGTGCGGACCTCGAACCCCGGGGCCCGCGACGTCCAGGACCTCGAGCTCGCGAGCGGCGGCCCGCTCTGGGAGCGGCTGGCCGGGATCGTCGCCGGGCTCGGCACCCCGGGGGAGAGCGGCCTGGCCGACGTCGGGGCCGTGGTCGGGGCGACCGAGCCGTGGCACCTGCCGCGCGCGCGCGAGCTGATGCCCCACGCGATCTTCCTCCTCCCCGGGGTCGGGGCCCAGGGCGGGCGCGTCGAGGACCTCGCCCCGGCCTTCGGGCCGGGCCGGGCCGGGGGCCTCGTCACCGCATCGCGCTCGATCGCCGCCGCCCACGAGGCCGACGGCTCCGAGCCGGCCGCGGCGGCCCGCCGGGCGGCCGAGCGCCTGCGCGAGCTGGCGTGGTCGCTCTGACGCGCCCGGGCGGCCTGACCTTCGCGACGGCCGGGGGGCGGCGCGCCCGCGGCGCGGCGCTCGCCACCGCGACCGCCGTCACGCTGGCCGCGGCCGGGCCCGCCCGGGCGGCCGATCCGCCGCCGCCCGCGCTCAGCGCCCGGGCGGCGATCGTCGTCGAGCGGGACCTCGGGACCACGATCTACGCCCGCCGGGCCGACATCCCCGTCCCGGTGGCCAGCGAGACGAAGCTGATGACCGCCTACGTGGCCCTCGAGCGGGCGCCGCTCACCCGCATCCTCACCGCGCTCCCCTACACACCGATCGGGTCCGAGACCGTCGCCGGCCTGCGGGCCGGCCAGCGGCTGAGCGTCGGCGCCCTGCTGAGCGCGATGCTCCTCCCGAGCGGCGCCGACGCGGCCGACGCCCTGGCCATCGGCCTGGCCGGCTCGAACGCCCGCTTCGTCGGCTGGATGAACCGGGCGGCCCGGGCGCTCCGACCTCCGGGAGACCCACTTCGCGACCGACGTCGGCCTCGACACCCCGGGCAACTACTCGAGCGCCCGGGACCTCGCGACCCTGACCGCCACCCTCCTGCGCAACCCCTTCTTCGCCCGGACGGTGGCCCGCAGCCGGGCCACCCTTCCGACCGGGTTGACCGTGGTCAACCGCAACGACCTGGTCGGGCGGTACGCGTTCGTCGTCGGGGTCAAGACCGGTCACACCAACCAGGCCGGCTACTGCCTGGTCGGCGCCGGCAGGCAGGACGGGGTCAACGTGATCAGCGTCGAGCTCGGCGACCCGACCGAGGGCACGCGGGATGCCGACACCCTCGCCCTCCTCCGCTACGGCCTCTCGCTCTACCGCGCGTCGGCGGCCGTCCGCCGGGGACGCGTCTACGCGACCCTCCCGGTCGGCGGGCGCCCCGGTGAGCGCGCCGCCCTCGTCGCCGCCCGCGGCGTGCGGCTCGTCCTGCCGCCACGGCGCGCGGTTGGCCGTGTACCCGACCAACCTGGCCGAGTTGGCGCGGGGACCGCTCCGAAAAGGCACAGTCCTCGGCCAGCTGGCGGTCATGCTCGACGGCCGGGTGGTCGCCCGGGTCCCGCTCGTGACCCGCGGCCCGCTCGCCGCGCCGCCCGCCCGGCGCGCGACGACGCTGCTCCTCGCCGGAGGGCTCGCCGGCGGGGCTCTCCTGGGGCTGTTGGTTGGGTGTAGCCTGCTTGTCATGTTCAAGCGACGGGGTGAGCGGTGATCATCACCGTCACACTGAACGCCGCGATCGACAAGTCCCTGTCGGTGCCGAACTTCCGTCTCGGCCGCCGGCACCGGTCGGTCGAGCGCCGGACGCTCGCCGGGGGCAAGGGCGTCAACGTCGCCCGGACGCTCAAGACCCTCGGTCAGCCGGTCATCGCCACCGGCCTCCAGGGCGGCCCGACCGGCACCCAGATCATCGAGCAGCTGACCGGCGAGTCGATCCTCAACGACTTTCTCCGGGTCGGCGAGGAGTCGCGGACGAACACCGCGGTGATCGACCCGACCACCGGCGACCAGACGGAGATCAACGAGCAGGGGCCGTCGATCACGGCGAGCGAGATCGAGCTGTTCTGCGACAAGCTCCTCTATCTCGCCCGCGGGGCCGCGATCGTCGTCTTCGCCGGCTCGCTCCCCCGCAACGTCGCGCCCGACCTCTACGCGACCCTCACCCGCGAGCTCCACAAGCTCGGCGTCGCCTCGATCGTCGACACCGACGGCGACCCGCTCCGCCACGCCGTCCGGGCCGAGCCGGACGTCGTCTCGCCGAACGTGCCCGAGTCCGAGGAGCTCGTCGGGCACGAGTTCAACGACGACGACGACCGCGTCCTCGCCGTCCACGAGATGGTCGCCCTCGGCGCCCGCGAGGCGATCATGACCACCCACGACGGCTGCTTCGCCCAGACGCTCGTCGACGGCAGCCCGCGCCTGCTGCGCGTGCGGATCGAGCCGCGCGAGCCGGTGGCCGCCGTCGGCTCGGGCGACGCCTTCCTCGCCGGCTACGTCGCCGCCCGCTACCAGGGCGGCCCGCCCGAGGACTGCCTGCGCTTCGGCGTGGCCTGCGGGGCCGAGTCGACCCGGCGGCTCGGCGCCGGACTCGTCGAGCCCCGCGAGGTCGACCGCCTGGTCGGCGAGGTCACGGTCACCGAGCTCCAGCTCCCGGCCGGGGTCGGCTGACCGACTCCGCAACGACCGGGTTCGCGCCCAGTCGTCGGGGGGGCCGTTGCTATGCTCGGACGAGGTGGTTGCCGTCCCAGCCCGTCTTGCCGGAGGCGCCCCGATCCGTCCGCCGCGAGACCTAGGATTGACGAATGGAAGTAGAGATCGGCCGGGGAAAGAAGGCCCGCCGCGCCTACGGGCTCGACGACATCGCGATCGTCCCGTCGCGGCGCACGCGGGACCCCGATGACGTCGACATCGCCTGGAAGCTCGGCGACTATCGCTTCGAGCTGCCGCTCCTGGCCAGTGCCATGGACGGGGTCGTCTCGCCGCAGACGGCGGGGATCGTCGGGCGGCTCGGCGGCCTGGCCGTGCTCAACCTCGAGGGGATCTTCACCCGCTACGAGGACGCCGACGAGCAGCTCGAGCGGGTCGCCGCGCTGCCGAAGGAGTTCGCCACCCGGGAGATGCAGGAGATCTACCGCGAGCCGGTCAAGGAGGAGCTGATCGCCCAGCGGATCCGGGAGATCAAGGCCGAAGGCGTCGTCTGCGCGGCGTCGCTCACCCCCCAGCGGGTCAGCCGCTACTACGAGATCGCGCTCGACGCCGGGCTCGACATCCTCGTGATCCAGGGGACCGTGGTCTCCGGCGAGCACGTCTCGGCCCACACCCAGCCGCTCAACCTCAAGGAGTTCATCCCCGAGCTCGACGTCCCGGTCGTCGTCGGCGGCTGCGCCAGCTACCACACGGGCCTGCACCTCATGCGCACCGGGGCGGCCGGCGTCCTCGTCGGGGTCGGCCCGGGCGCGGCCTGCACGACGCGCGGGGTGCTCGGGATCGGCGTTCCCCAGGCGACGGCGATCGCCGACGTGGCGGCCGCCCGGTCGACGCACATGCTCGAGACCGGCGACTACGTCCAGGTCATCGCCGACGGCGGGATGCGCAACGGCGGCGACGTGGCCAAGGCGATCGCCTGCGGGGCCGACGCCGTGATGATCGGCTCGCCCCTCGCCCGGGCCTACGAGGCCCCGGGCCGGGGCTTCCACTGGGGGATGGCGACCTTCCATCCGACGCTCCCGCGGGGGGCCCGGGTGGCGACGGCGCAGAACGCGACGATCGAGGAGATCCTCGTCGGGCCGGCCCGGGAGAACGACGGCTCGCTCAACCTGATGGGCGGCCTGCGGACCTCGATGGCCACGTGCGGCTACAAGGACATCGCGGAGTTCAACCGGGCCGAACTGATGGTCGCCCCGGCGCTCCAGACCGAGGGCAAGCAGCTCCAGCGCGAACAGGGCGTCGGCATGGGCGCGAACGGGAAGGCCGCCGTTCTCGTCAATGACTGAGCCGGCGCGGTTCGCCCGGGCCTGGTTGGGCGTACGGCTGGGCCGCCGGCGATGATGCACGGGTCGACCGGTGAGGCGGGGACGGTCGCGCCGGCCGCCGAGCCGCCGGGCCGCCGGCGCCGCTGCCGCCGCCCGATGCGGCCCGGCCGCTACGCGGGCCTCGCCGAGCCCGGGGGGGCCGCGGGGGACGCGGTCGCGCCGAGCCCGGTCGCCATGGCCGAGGTCGTCGTGCTCGACTACGGCGGCCAGTACTCGCAGCTGATCGCCCGCCGGGTGCGGGAGTGCGGCGTCTTCTCGGAGCTCCTGCCCCACGACGTCGGGGCGGCCGCGGTCGCCCGCCGCCAGCCGAAGGGGCTGATCCTCTCCGGCGGTCCGGCCTCGGTCTACGCGGACGGGGCGCCGCGCCTCGACCGGGAGCTGCTCGAGCTCGGCGTCCCGGTCCTCGGCATCTGCTACGGGATGCAGCTCCTCGTCCACGAGCTCGGCGGCCGGGTCGAGCTGGCCGAGGTCGGCGAGTTCGGCCGGTCGGACCTCATCGTCCGCGAGCCCGGGCGGCTCCTCGCCGGGCTGCCGGCCCAACAGAGCTGCTGGATGTCCCACCGCGACTCGGTCTTCGCCGCGCCGGCCGGCTTCACCGCGCTCGCCTCGTCGACCGCCTCGCCGGTCGCGGCCGTCGAGAACGCCGAACGGGGCATCTACGGCATCCAGTTCCATCCGGAGGTCGTCCACACCCCGTACGGGCAGGAGATCCTCACGACCTTCCTCGCCGACATCTGCGACTGCCCGCGCGACTGGTCGGCCGCCTCGATCGTCGAGGACCAGATCGCCCGGATCCGGGCCCAGGTCGGCGAGGCGGCGGTGATCTGCGGGCTGTCGGGCGGCGTCGACTCGTCGGTCGCCGCCCTCCTCGTCCACCGGGCGGTCGGCGACCAGCTGACCTGCGTGTTCGTCGACCACGGACTGATGCGCAAGGGCGAGGGCGAGCAGGTGATCGCCGCCTTCCGCGACAACTTCAAGGTCCCCCTCGTCGCGGTCGACGCCGAGCGGCGGTTCCTCGAGAAGCTCGCCGGGATCAGCGACCCCGAGACCAAGCGCAAGGTGATCGGCCGCGAGTTCATCCGGGTCTTCGAGGAGGAGGCCGAGCGGATCTCGGCTCGCCTCCCGGCCCGGTTCCTCGTCCAGGGGACGCTCTACTCCGACGTGATCGAGTCGGGCGGGGGGGCCGGGTCGGCGACGATCAAGTCCCACCACAACGTCGGCGGGCTCCCCGAGGACCTCCAGTTCGAGCTCGTCGAGCCCCTCCGGGCGCTGTTCAAGGACGAGGTCCGGGCGGTCGGCGCCGAGCTCGGCCTGCCCGAGCGCCTCGTCTGGCGCCAGCCCTTCCCCGGACCCGGGCTGGCCATCCGGATCGTCGGCGGCGAGGCGACCAAGGCGCGCCTCGACCTCCTGCGCGACGCCGACCACATCCTCCAGGACGAGATCCGCCGGGCCGGGAAGTACCGCGAGCTCTGGCAGAGCTTCTGCGTCCTCCCCGACATCCGCACGGTCGGCGTCCAGGGCGACGAGCGGACCTACGGCAACGTGATCGTCATCCGCGCGGTGACCAGCGACGACGCGATGACCGCCGACTGGGCGCGCCTGCCCTACGACCTGCTCGAGCAGATCGCCTCGCGGATGATCAACGAGCTCCGCGAGGTCAACCGGGTCGTCCTCGACATCACGAGCAAGCCGCCCGGGACGATCGAGTGGGAGTGAGGGCGACTCCTCCGCTGACGGCCATTGGGCTCGAGGCGTGGTGGACGCGAGCGTGCGGCGGAATGCCTCAGCCGCCGTCCGACGTGGCCTCCGACGGCGCACTCGGTGCGGTGACGACAAGCTCATTGTCGTGCGCGGCGATCAGCCCAGAATCCGTGCCCCAGGCGATCGCGTCTCGGTAGGTGAACTCGGAGGGGAACTCGCTGCGGTGCTCCCGCAGCCGGCTTCGGACCGCGCGCTCGAGCTCGCCGTACGTGGCGAAGGTCTGCCCGGACAGCGTGCTGAGCATGGAGACGATCAATGGCTGCGGGCTCATTGCGGCGCGGGCTCTGCGTCGGAGGACGGCCCGACATTGGCCGAGGGGCTCAACCTTTCGACGACTGACTCGCCAGCGGTGATGTGTGCGAACCGCGAGGTTCGGACCTCGGGAAAGACGAGGTGGGCGAGCCCAGATTGTCCGATCCATCTCAGACGCTGCGTCAACGGGTCGTCGAGGAACGCGCGTTCGATCGCTGTGTACGCGACATAGCCGTGGATCGGATCCTTGATTCTGCCGGCGCCCGACACGGCCGTTACGTTACCGCCACATACTGTGCCCGTCGGGCCGGTCTGACCCGCGGGGTGGCGATTCAGCGGCCGAGCGTCCGCACGAGTTCGCGCGCGCGCCCCGGCAGCTCGTCGAGCAGATTGCGGACGGCGGCCAGCTCCGCCCGGACGCTCGGGTCGCCGACCTCGATCGGCAGCATCGAGTCCTGGAGCTCGGCGATCAGCTGCGCCGCCTCGCCGGCCGCCTCGACGCCCCGGTCGATCAGGGCCCGCGCCCCCTGCGAGGCCGGGCCCGGTGCCCCGGCCGCGAACTCCCGGGCCGGCGCGTCGTAGCGTCGGGCGAAATCGGCGTGCGTCCGCAGGAGGCGACCGTAAGCCCGCTGCACGGTCCGGAAGAGCTCCTCCTCGAGCCGGTCGGCCGCCCGCTCGTCGAGCAGCTCGTAGGCCTCGCCCAGGCAGGCCAGGGCCAGTCCGAGCTCGTCGGCCGCCAGGCCGACCTCGTCGAGCAGCCGCTGCCTCCCCTCGGCGGTCGTGTAGGCCATCGCCCGTCACAGTAGTGGGCGCGCGCCGCCGGCACCCCTCGCCACGCCGGCCCGAGGACTTCCCTATCATCCCCTCTCGTGCCGCGCGCCGAGCGTGGCCTTTTTGGTGCCATGAAGACCTACGTAGCCAAGCCAACCGACCGCGAGCGCAACTGGTACGTCGTCGACGCCAACGGGCTGACGCTCGGCCGGCTCTCGACGCAGATCGCCGACACGTTGCGGGGCAAGCGCAAGCCGGTCTACACGCCGCACATCGACACCGGTGACTTCGTGGTCGTCGTCAACGCCGAGAAGATCGCCGTGACCGGCAACAAGCGGGCCGACAAGCTGTACCACCGCCACTCGGGCTACCCGGGCGGCCTGCGGACCCGCACCTTCCAGCAGATGATCGACCGCCGCCCCGAGGAGATCATCCGCCTCGCCGTCAAGGGCATGATGCCGCGCAACCGGCTCGCCCGAAAGCAGCTGACCAAGCTGAAGGTCTACGCCGGTCCCGAGCATCCCCACGTCGCCCAGAAGCCGCAACCCCTGGAGATCAGAACTTAGTGTCCGACGAAGAGACCACCGGCGGTCCCGCCCGCGACCAGCCGCCCGCTGCCCCCGAGCCCGTCGCCCCCGAGGCGCCCGCCGCCGCTGCTTCCGAGCCGGCTCCCGCCCCGGCCACCCCGGTGCCCCCGGCGCCGCCCGCCCGGCGCCAGCCGCAGGCCGAGGCCGAGGCCGAGGCCGCGCCTCGCGTCAAGCCGGTCGTGCCCGGGGCCGACCTCGAGGTCGACATCGTCCCCGAGGGCACCGATCCCCTCGCCCGCCAGAGCGCCGACCCGTACGCCGAGGACGACGAGCCCGTCGCGACCGCCGAGGAGACCGACGACCTGGACGTCGCCGACCAGCCGATCGAGGCGGTCGCCATCGACCTGGGCGCCGGGGCCCGGTACCGGGCCACCGGCAAGCGCAAGACGGCGATCGCCCGAGTCAGCCTCCGCCCGGGCACCGGGGCCTACACGGTCAACGGCAAGACGCTCGAGGCGTACTTCCCGCGGCCGACGCTCCAGCGCAACATCCGCCAGCCGCTCGAGACCGTCGGCTACGAGGCGCGCATGGACGTCATCGCCAACCTTCACGGTGGCGGCATCTCCGCCCAGGGCGGCGCCCTCCGGCACGGGATCTCCCGCGCCCTGCTCGAGGCCGACCCGAACCTCCGCGGCGAGCTCAAGCGCCGCGGGTTCCTGACCCGGGACGCCCGGGCCAAGGAGCGCAAGAAGGCCGGCCTCAAGAAGGCCCGCAAGCGGCCGCAGTTCAGCAAGCGTTAGCGACCGTCCACCGCCGGCGGGAGGCGTGACCGTGGGCGCCCGCAGGCTGTTCGGCACCGACGGGATCCGCGGCCTCGCCGGCGTCGAGGTCACGGCCGAGCTGGCCCTCTCGCTCGGCCGGGCGGCGACCCGCCTGGCCGCGGCCGACCGACCGCGGGTGCTCGTCATCCGCGATACCCGGGAGTCGGGTGAGATGCTCGAGGCAGCGCTCGCCGCCGGCGTGGCCGAGGCCGGGGGGGAGGTCCTCCTCGGCGGCGTCCTCCCGACCCCGGCCGCCCCGCTCCTCCTCCGTCGCTACGGATTCGACCTCGCCGTCGTCCTCTCGGCCTCGCACAACCCGTACGCCGACAACGGGATCAAGTTCTTCGGCCCCGACGCGTTCAAGCTCTCAGACGCCGCCGAGCTCGAGATCGAGGCCGCCCTCGACGCATCGAGGGCGCCAGCTGCCGGCCGACCGGTGACCGGCCGGATCCGGCGAATGCACGGGACCGGTGAGGACTACCTCCGCGAGCTCCACGTCCGCTTCGCGGCGCTGTCGCTCGCCGGCCTCGACGTCGTCCTCGACTGCGCCCACGGGGCGACCTACCAGGTGGCGCCCGAGATCTTCCGCCGGCTCGGCGCCCGGGTGACGGCGGTGGCCGCCGCGCCGGACGGACGCAACATCAACGACGGGTGCGGCTCGACCCACGTCGAGGCGCTCGCCGAGCTCGTCGTCGCCGGGGGTCACGCGCTCGGCTTCGCCTTCGACGGCGACGGCGACCGCCTGCTCGCGGTCGACCGGACCGGGGCCGTGGTCGACGGGGACGAGCTCCTCGCCCTCTCGGCCCTCCACCTCCGGCGGGCCGGCCGGCTCGCCGGGGATGGGGTCGCCGTGACCGTGATGACCAACTACGGCTTCCACACGGCGATGGCCGAGGCGGGAATCGAGGTCGCGACGACCGCGGTCGGCGACCGCTACGTCCTCGAGGCCCTCCGCGCCCGCGACTGGTCGCTCGGGGGGGAGCAGTCCGGCCATCTGATCGACCTCGGCTTCGCCCCGTCGGGCGACGGGATCGCCGCGGCCCTGCTCGCCCTCGAGGCGCTCGACGGCGGCGATCTCGCCGACCGGGCGGCGATGGAGAAGCTCCCCCAGCGGCTGGTCAACGTCCGGGTCGGCGACCGGCGGGCGCTCGAGCGGTCGGCGGCCGTCGCGGACGCCGTCGGGCGCGAGACCCGGGCCCTCGAGGGCCGGGGTCGGGTCCTCGTCCGCCCGTCGGGGACCGAGCCGGTCGTCCGGGTGATGGTCGAGGCGCCGACCGTCGAGGAGACTCAGGAGGTCTGCCGGCGGCTGGCGCGGCTGATCGAGGTCGAGCTGGGTTAGGGGGGTGCGCGGGGCCAGCGACCGAAGCGCCGGTCTCCCGGCGACGCTGCCCACCGTCGAGAAAGCCGCAGTCTCCCTCCACGCTTCGCTCGTCGTCCAGCAGTCGGAAGGAAGGGGCTCGCTCCGGCTGGGGAGCATACGTCTGGGCCTGCTCGGTGGTTCCTCCGAGCTGGGCTCCCTCCGCGTCACTTCAGGGAGGTGAAGCTGAAGTCGCAGCTGCCGGCGTTGTAGAGGTCGTTGACGCACTCGACGTCCTTCGCGTACACGTTGGGCTGGTTGTCCCACGACCAGGGGATCGCGGCGGCGGTCGCGGTGATCATGTCGTCGATCTGCCCCCAGGCCTTCGCCCGGGCGACCGGGTCGCTGACCAGCTTGGCCTTCGCCATCGCCGCGTTGATCGCCGGGTCGTTCAGCTGCGACCAGTTCTGGCTGTGGGTCTGGGTGATGCTCGACCCCTCGAAGGTCGGGGCGAGCACGGTCTCGGGATCGGCGAAGTCGCCGACCCAGCCGACGTTCGGGCACACGTTGACCTCGAGCTTGGGCTGGCCGCAGAACCTGGTGTACATCACTGACTGGTCGACGAGCTTGAAGCTGGTCTTGAAGCCGAGGTTCTGGAGCGTCTGGTTGACGATCTGGGCGTCCTGGTCGGCGGGCGCGCCGGTCGAGCCGACGACGACCACCTTCTTGACGCCGGTGTATCTGCCGCCCGGGTAGCCGGCCTTCTTCATGTACGCCCGGGCGACGGCCATGTTCCCGGACGCATACCGGGTGAAGTCGTACCTCGGGCCGCCGTGTCCCCCGGCCTCGGTGAAGCCGGGCACCCCTGGATAGAGGAAATGGGTCGCTGTGGTGGAGACCGGCTTGCCGCCGCGGACCTTCCCCATCCGCTTGCGGTTCAGCGCCGCGAACACCGCTCGGCGGAGGTTCTGGTTGTTGAACGGCGCGACGGCCGTGTTCAGCGCGACATAGCGGTTGCCGGAGCCGGGGCTGAAGAAGATCTGGTGGCGGAAGCGCTTGCGGGCCAGCCTGACGATCGCCGCCGGCGGGGTGTCCCCCATCGTGATGTGACTGCCGGTCAACGCCTGGCGGCCGGCGACCTCGGGGGTCACGCCGATCGACCAGTTGACGCCATCAAGATAGGCCGGGCGGAAGTCGGTGGCCGGCGACCAGTTGGGGTTGCGCACCAGCGTGACGCTCTTGCCCGGCTGGTAGCCGATTCCGATGATCTTGCCCCGAGCGTCCGACTGGAGCTTGTAGGGGCCGGTGGCCACGGCGTGGTTGCCGTAGTCGGATGGGGCGTGGGCGTCGAACTTCGCCGCGTACTCCGGCGGTACCGGGGCCGACAGCGGGAGCACGAGTGCGCCCGCGACGAACCCGGCGACCGGCTGGGTCAGGCGGAAGACGATGGTCGCGGCGTCTGGGGTCTCGATACCCGCGATCGCGCCCCCGTTCGCCCGGTCAGCGCCGACGACGTCACCGTAGTAGAGGCCAGCGTAGGGGTTGGCGACGTGCGGGTTGAAGCCGCGCTCGATCGCGTAGGCGACGTCGGCCGAGGTCACCTCGCGGTCGACCGGCGGGCTGTAGTGGACGCCCGGCCGGATATGGACGGTGATCGTCCTGTTGTCAGCCGAGATCTGCGGCTGGCCGGCGGCCAGATCAGGGACCGGCGTCGTCTGGTCGTTGGGCAGGTAGGAGTAGAGCGGCCGCTGGGTCGCGTAGGTGAACTGGTAGTCCAGGACGAAGTAGGCCAGGCCGGGATCGAGGTGCGAGATGTCCTGGTCGGTGACCTCCTGGAGGATGCCGCCGCGCCTGCCGCCGGCGCCGTTGTTGGCGTTCGCCGGGTTGGAGTTGGCTGACCTCACCGGGCCAGCGACGAGATGATCCTCGCTGGCTCCGTCCGCGCCGAGCGCCGCGAGAAGCATCACTGCGAGCGCGACGCCGAACGCAGCCAACGCCGTTCGTACCACCGCCGTTCGTTCTCGGGGCCGCCGCCGCATCAAGAGCACAAAGAGGGCCCAGGAGCCGTCGCGATCAGGTCGGCCAAACGGAACGGCAGGCCGTCCGGCGATGCGCACGCCTCACCGTCTCGTCGGTCGGGTTCCATAATATCCGATCATATTGGCACGCCGCAGCGCGGTCTGGCTCCTCCTTCAGACCGATGCGCGCACCGCTGCCACCCTCGCTACGGGGGTGTGGGTCGCGGCGATCTGCGCGCACGCTGCCGCCGCCCGCTCGTGGAGCTTGGTCACAGCTGCTAGGCACATATACGACTCGACTGCACCGATCGCCCAGCGCTGACCCCCGTTGGCCTCAACTGGACGAACGTGGTTCGGGTCAGTGTTTTCGAGGAAGGGTACCGTCGGTCGAGCCCGTGCTACTTCGACGCACATCGACCCGGAACGCGGCTTGATCTGGCCACGTTGGCGACATGAGCAGCCTGACTCGGATCGAGCATGCATTGCCTGGGTGGGTTGTTGGTTTGGATGCCGGCGCGCGTGGTGTTCGCGACAGTGGCACTGGTCGCAGCAGCAGTGGCGTCGAGCAGCGCGGGGGCGCGAAGCGCGCTCCGGGTGAGTAGCCCGACGCTGGCCGCGCTGCTCGGGTCGGACACCTACGCCCAGGAACTGGCGCGAACGGCGCAGACCGTCGCAGAGACGTATTTCACCGACAGCAGATACGGGAGCTACGCAGGTCTCACGGTGGCGAAGGCTGAGCGGATCGAGCCACCCTTGAGGGGATCCACCTACGCCCACACGAACAGCTACCGGCTGACCACGCGAGCACTTCTCACGCGGCAGACGTTCTCGATCGCCACGGGACCTTCCGGGAAGGTCAAGCGGCGGTGCACCGTCGGACTGGAGTGTCCAGCAGGCGTTTGGTAGCGACCAACCCGGAGCACGGCGCCGACTCGCATCGGCTCTCGCTCACGGCAAGCGCCGGGGGGACGAGCACGGTGGCGGGCGACGCGAGGCTTCCGGTCGACGAGAACCCGACCGCGACGCGTTCCTCGCCACGAGCGCCTCCGGCGCAGTCGTGGCCATCCGGGCGCCGTGGGGAGGAGCTCCCGTCTCGTTTCGGGTGCTCAGCCGAGCCGGCGGCCGCCGCGAGCGCGGACGGCACAGCGTGAGGCCGTCGTCCGTCGCCCCGGCGAGCCGCTGATAGCCTCGGCGGCTCATGTGCGGAATCGTCGGATACGTCGGGGGTCGTCCGGTTCAGGAGATCCTCCTCGCCGGGCTCCGAAAGCTCGAGTACCGCGGCTACGACAGCGCCGGCATCTCGCTGATCCAGTCGGACGGGCCCGGCGGGGCGCTCGAGATCCACTCCGTCCGGGCCGTTGGCAACCTCGACAAGCTCCACGAGGCGGTAGCCGCCCTCGTCGCCCCGAGCGGCGGCGTCGCCGTCGCCGTCCGGCCGGCCACCACCGGCATCGGCCACACCCGCTGGGCCACCCACGGCCGGGTCACCCAGGAGAACGCCCACCCCCACTTCGACACGACCAACCGCGTCCACGTCGTCGTCAACGGCATCGTCGAGAACTACATGGAGCTCAAGCAGCGTCTCCGGGCCGCCGGCGGCGAGTTCACCTCCGAGACCGACGCCGAGGTCATCGCCCATCTCATCGCCCATCACTACGACGGCGACCTCGCCACCGCCGTCCGCCTCGCCTACGCCGAGCTCGAGGGCCACTACGCGTTCGTCGCCATGTCCCTCGCCGAGCCCGACCTCCTCGTCGGCGCCCGCAAGGAGTGCCCCCTGATCGTCGGCTGCGGCGAGCGCGAGCAGTTCATCGCCTCGGCCGTCCCCGCGTTCCTGGGCCACACCCGACGGGTCCTCTACGTCGAGAACGGCGAGATCGCCGTCCTCCGTCCCGACCGGGTCGAGCTGATGACCGCCGGCGGGATCGCCGTCGACCGGGTGATCGAGGAGCTCGACTGGGACGAGGAGACCGCCGAGAAGAGCGGCTTCGAGACCTTCATGGAGAAGGAGATCCACGAGCAGGCCGACGCCGTCGCCGAGACGATCTTCGACCGGACGACCGGCGGCCGGGTCGACCTCGACGACGTCGGCGCGCTCGACGAGGCGATCCTCGCCGGCGCCCGCCGGATCGTGATCGTCGCCTGCGGGACCTCCTACCACGCCGGCCTGATCGGCCGCTACGCGATCGAGGAGTGGGCCCGCCTCCCCGTCGAGATGGACATCGCCTCCGAGTACCGCTACCGCAACCCCGTCGTCGGCCCCGGCGATCTCGTGATCGGGATCTCCCAGTCCGGCGAGACCGCCGACACCCTCGCCGCCATGCGCCTCGCCCGCGAGCGCGGGGCGAAGGTCCTGGCCATCACCAACGCGATGGGCTCCCAGGCCACCCGCGACGCCGACGGCGTCCTCTTCACCCGGGCCGGCCTCGAGATCGGCGTCGCCGCGACCAAGACGTTCGTCTGCCAGGTCGCCGTCATGTACCTCCTCGCCCTCCGCCTCGCCGAGCTCCGCCGCACCCTCTCGCCCGCCCGGTCGACCGAGCTCGTGGCCGAGCTCAAGCACCTGCCCCACTCGATCACCACGCTGATCGACCGGGTCAAGCCCCAGATCGAGGAGATCGCCGCCGGCTGCTGGCAGGCCGAGTTCTTCCTCTACCTCGGACGCCACGTCGGCCTGCCCGTCGCCCTCGAGGGCGCGCTCAAGCTCAAGGAGATCTCCTACATCTCGACCGACGCCTACGCCGCCGGCGAGATGAAGCACGGCCCGATCGCCCTGCTCGGCGAGGCGACGCCGGTGATCTGCGTCGCCACCCGGTCGCCGGTGCTCGAGAAGGTCATCTCGAACATCCAGGAGGTCCGGGCCCGCGGGGCCCGGGTGATCGCCATCGCCACCGACGGCGACGACCGGGTCGGGCCCCACGCCGACGCCGTGATCCCGATCCCGGCCACCGACCCGATGCTCCAGCCGATCCTCGCCGTGATCCCCCTCCAGCTCCTCGCCTACGCGATCGCCCGCCGCCGCGGGCTGAACGTCGACCAGCCGCGCAACCTGGCCAAGACCGTCACCGTCGAGTAGGCCGCCCCGGTTTCGCCGCCGCCCCCCGGCGGGTAGCTCAAGGGCATGCTCGAGCTCACCCCCCGCCCATGGCCCGCCTGAGGCGCTCGGACTGCTCGGGCCCCGGAGTCGGGCGCCGGCGCTGCGGCCGCGGGTTCGTCTACCTCGACGGGGCCGGCCGCCGGGTCGACGACGCCGAGCTGATCGCCCGGATCCGCGAGCTCGCGATCCCGCCGGCCTGGCGGGACGTCTGGATCTGTCCGGACGCCCGGGGTCATCTCCAGGCGACCGGGTTCGATGACGCCGGCCGCAAGCAGTACCTCTACCACCCCGACTGGCGCGTCCGCCGCGACCGGGCCAAGTTCGAGGAGATGCTCGACTTCGCCGCCCGCCTCCCCCAGCTGCGCCGCCGGGTCGAGCGCGAGCTCCGGTCCGCCGAGCTCGACCGCCGGCGGATGCTCGCCTGCGGCGTGCGCCTGCTCGACGTCGGCTGCTTTCGCATCGGCAGCGAGGGCTACGCCCGGGAGAACGGCAGCCACGGGCTGACCACGATCCGCCGCGACCACGTCCGCCGCGACGGGTCCGAGTTCGTCTTCGACTATCCCGCCAAGAGCGGCCAGCGCCTCCACACGGTAGTCGGGGATCCGGCCGCCTGCGCCGCGCTCGACGCCATCCTGCGGCGGCGGCGGTGCCCGGGCGAGGAGCCGCTCCTCGCCTACCGCGACGGACGGGTCTGGCGGTCGCTGCGCCCCGAGGACATCAACGCCTACCTCAAGGAGTCACTCGACGGCGACTTCAGCGCCAAGGACTTCCGCACTTGGAACGCCACCGTCCTGGCCGCGGTCGCCCTGGCCGGGGCGCCGCCCGCCCCGACCAGGACCGCCCGCACGCGGGCGATCGCCGCCGCCGTCCGCCAGACCGCCGAGTCGCTCGGCAACACCCCGGCCGTCTGCCGCGCCTCCTACATCGACCCCCGCCTCTTCGACCGCTACGGCTCCGGCTGGACCCTCCAGGACGTCGGGTCTGGCCCGAGCGATCTGCGGCTCCTCGCCCAGCCGCGCCGGCGGGCGCGGATCGAGGCCGGCGTGCTCGACCTCCTCGGCGAGCGGGCGACCGACGAGGTCGTCCGGCTCGCCGCCTGATCGGTCAGCCGACGGCGAGCGCCGGGCGCGGCGGGTTCTCGAGCAGCTGGGCGAGCACGTAGGCGATCCCCGCCGCCTCCAGCAGGTCGCCGACACCGTCCGCGCCTCCCGGCTCGGGCCCCGGCGGCTCGAGGGCGGCCCGGCCACCGGCCAACCGCGCGGAGAGGGCGTCGAGGAGCCGGGTCGCCCGGTCGGCCGGCCCGGCGTCGGCCAGCGTCCGGTCGAGGGCGATCATCCGCTCGGCGAAGAGGGTCCGCTCGGGCGGCGGGGCGGCCGGGTCGTGGCCGGCGGACGCGAAGCGCGCGGCCACGAAGGTCGCCGTCCCCGCCTTGAGGACCCGGTAGGCGAGGTTGACCACGGCTGGGCCGGTCGAGACGTAGTGGACGATCGCGGCGCGCTGGAGCTCGGCCAGCGCGGCCTGGTCGACCAGGGCCAGGGCCTCGGCCCGGGCGGCGGGCGGGGCGATGGCCCGGGCGTGGCGGCTCAGGCAGTCGAATGCCTCGTCTGCTTCCTCGGTGGTCATCGGCTCGGTTCAGCCTACCCGAGCGGATGCGCCCTCCCGGCCACCCACCCGGCCGGACGCTAGCATCGCTCGCGACCATGATCGGGATCGACCTCCTCGAGATCGACCGCCTCGAGCAAGCCCTGGCCCGGCGTCCGCGGCTGGCCGAGCGCCTCTTCACCGACCGCGAGCGCGCCTACGCCGCCACCCGGGCCCGGCCGGCCCAGCACCTGGCCGCCCGTTTCGCCGCCAAGGAGGCCGTGTTCAAGGCGCTCGGCCTCGACATCCTGCGCCCGCTCGAGATCGAGGTCGCCGGCGGCGGCGAGTCCGCCCACGTCGTCCTCCACGGGGCCGCCCGCGATCGGGCGGCCGAGCTCGGCGTCACCGTCGAGCTCTCGCTCACCCACTCGCGTCTGACCGCCGCCGCCGTGGCCCTCCTCCGCTGATGCTCGCGCCCTTCCTCGAGCCGCTTCCCGACGCGGCGCGCATGCGGGCGACCGACGCCTGGGCGATCGACGTGGCCGGCGTCCCGTCGCTCGAGCTGATGGATCGGGCCGGAACCCACCTCGCCCGCCTCGCCGCCGAGCTCGCCCCGGACGGACTGGTCGTCGTCTACGCCGGCCAGGGCAACAACGGCGGCGACGGCCTCGTCGCCGCCCGCGTCCTGCGCGAGGACGACCGGGACGTCGAGGTGATCCTGACCGCCGATCCCGGCGAGCTCTCCGGCGACGCCCGGATCAGCCTCGAGCGGCTGCCCGGGACGCCGCCGGGGCGCGATCCCGGCCACGTCCCGGACGGTGCCGCCCTCGTGATCGACGCGCTCCTCGGCACCGGGTCCGCCGGTCCGCCGCGCGGGCCGATCGCCGCGGCGATCGCCGCGATCAACGCCAGCGGCGTTCCCGTCCTCGCCGCCGACGTGCCGAGCGGTGTCGACGCCTCGACCGGCGAGGTGGCCGGCGGAGCGGTCCGGGCCCGGGCCACGGCGACCTTCCACGCCGCCAAGCCCGGGCTGTGGATCGCCCCGGGCAAGGAGCACGCCGGCGAGGTCCGGGTGCTCGACATCGGCATCCCCACCGGGGCCCCGATCGACGCCGACATCGGCCTCATCCACCCGGCCGTGCTCGAGCTGATCCCCCGCCGGGCCATCGCCTCGACCAAGTTCGACAGCGGCTACGTGATCGTCGCCGGCGGGTCGGCCGGCCTGACCGGAGCCCCGTGCCTGGCCTGCGAGGCGGCGATGCGGGCCGGCGCCGGCTACGTGACCGCCGCCATCCCCGCCTCGCTCTCGCTCGTCTTCGAGACGCGGCTGCTCGAGGTGATGACCCGCGCCCTCCCCGACGCGGACGGGACCCTCACCGCCGACGGCGTCGAGACGGTGGTCGAGCTCGGTCGCCGGGGCGGGGCGCTCGTCCTCGGCCCCGGGCTCGGGCGCGCCGGCGCCGAGTTCGCGCGCGCCCTCGCCCGGCGATCCGACCTGCCCCTCGTGCTCGACGCCGACGGGTTGAACGCCCACGCCGGACGGCTCGAGGACCTCGCCGGCCGCGCGGCCCCGACCGTGCTCACCCCCCACGAGGGCGAGCTCGCCCGGCTGCTCGGCGTCGCGCGCGAGGCGGTCTCCCGCGCCCGCCTCGACCATGTCCGGCGGGCGGCGGCCCGCTCCGGGGCGATCGTGCTGCTCAAGGGCGACGACACGCTCGTCGCGGCGCCCGACGGGTCGGTCGCGGTCAGCCCCGGCGCCAGCCCCGCCCTGGCCACGGCCGGCACCGGGGACGTCCTCTCCGGCGTGCTCGGGGCGATGCTGGCCAAGCGGATGGACCCGTTCGCCGCCGCCTGCGCCGCGGTCACCGTCCACGCCCTGGCCGGGCGGCGCGCGGCCGAGACGCTCGGCGCCGACGGCGTGATCGCCTCCGACGTGATCGCCGCGCTCCCCCGCAGCCTCGCCCCGTAACCGTGCGCGCCGTCGCCACGGTCAACCTGGCCGCGATCGAGCGGAACGCCGCCCGCCTGGCCGGGGAGGGGCCGGCGCTGTGCGCCGTGGTCAAGGCCGACGGGTACGGCCACGGGGCCGTCGCCTGCGCCCGAGCCGCCCTCGCCGGCGGAGCGAGCTGGCTGGCCGTGGCCAGCGCGGACGAGGCGGCGGCCCTGCGCGCCGCCGGGCTCACGCGCCCGCCGATCCTCGTCATGGGGGCCCTGACCCGGGCGGAGGCGGCCGTGGCCCAGGCCGCGGGGGCCGACGTCGTCGCCTGGACCGCCGAACTCGTCGACTGGATCGCCGCGCTCGGTGGCGGGCGGATCCACGTCAAGCTCGACACCGGGATGGGGCGCCTGGGCACGCGGGACCCGGACGAGGCCGACCGCGTCGCCGCGGCGGTCCGGGCCGCCCCGGGGTGCGAGCTTGTCGGGGCGATGACCCACTTCGCCACGGCCGACGACCGGGGCGACGACTTCTTCGGCGAGCAGCTCGACCGGTTCACCGCCTGGGCGGCTGGATATCGCGAACTCGTCGTCCACGCCGCCAACAGCGCTGCCCTCCTGCGTGAGCCCCGCGCCCACTTCGACATGGCGCGCTGCGGGGTCGCCGTCTACGGGCTCGATCCGTTCGGCCGCGACGCCGGCGCCCGCGATCTCGAGCCGGCGCTCGCCCTGCGCTCCTGGGTCGGGGCGATCAAGCCGTGCGCGCCCGGCGAGAGCGCCGGCTACGGGCGCCGCTTCGTCGCCGCGTCGGCCACTCGCCTCGGCGTCGTCCCGGTCGGCTACGGAGACGGCTGGCGACGGGGCCTGACCAACAACGCCGACGTAATCGTCGACGGCCGACGACGACCGCTGGTCGGGACGGTGAGCATGGACAACGTGACCGTCGACCTCGGCTCCGACTCCACCGTCCGCCCCGGCGCCCCGGCCACCCTCCTCGGCGACGGCATCACCGCCGAGGAGGTGGCCGAGCGGCTCGGGACGATCAACTACGAGGTGACCTGCGGCCTCCTCCCCCGGGTGCCGCGCGTCTACCACCGCGACGGCGTTCCCGAGCCGCCGTGACCCTCCCGCTCGAGCTGACCCGCCAGACCCTGGCCGACCGCCCGGTCTGGCTCGTCGGAGGGGCGGTCCGCGACGAGCTCCGCGGGTCCGGCCCGGCTGCCGACGTCGACCTCGTGGTCGACGGGGACGTCCGCGCCGCCGCGCTCGCCCTCGGCCGCAGCGCCGGGGCCGCGGCCTTCGAGCTCTCCGACGAGTTCGGCGCCTGGCGGGTCGTCGCCCGCGACCGCTCCTGGCAGGCCGACCTCAACCCGCTCCGGGGCGGCTCCCTGGCCGCCGATCTGGCGCTCCGCGACTTCACGGTCAACGCGATCGCCCGGCCTCTGGCCGGCGGCGAGCTCGTCGACCCGCTGGGCGGGGCCACCGACCTCGCCGCCGGGCGCCTGCGCCTGGCCGCGCCCGACGCCCTCCGGGCCGACCCGCTGCGGACCCTCCGCCTCGTGCGCCTGGCCTGCGAGCTCGGGCTCGCGCCCGACCCGGCTGCCCGGCGGGCGGCCCGGGCGGCGGCGCCCGGGCTCGGCGGGGTCGCGGCCGAGCGGATCTTCGCCGAGCTCAAGCGGATCCTCGCCAGCCCGGAGCCGGTCGCCGGCCTGCGGCTGGCCGGCGGGCTCGGCCTGACCGCGGTGATCCTCCCCGAGCTCGACGCCATGGCCGGGGTCGAGCAGAACCGCTACCACCACCGCGACGTCGCCGGGCACACCTTCGAGGTGCTCGAGGCGGTGCTCGTCCTCGAGGGCGACCCCGGAGCCCGACTCGGCCAGGAGTACGCCGCGGGCATCCGGCGGCTCCTCGCCGAGCCGCTGGCCGACGAGCTGACCCGGGGGGTGGCCCTCCGCCTCGGGGCGGTGCTCCACGACGTGGCCAAGCCCCCGACCCGCCGGGTGGCCGCGGACGGCCGGGTCGTCTTCGCCGGCCACGACGAGCTCGGCGCCGTCATGGCCCGGCAGATCCTCGGCCGCCTCCGGGCCAGCGAGCGCCTCCAGGCCCACGTGGCTGGCCTCGTCCGCCACCACCTGCGGCTCGGCTTCCTCGTCCACGAGGAGCCGCTCGGACGGCGGTCGATCTACCGCTACCTCGACGCCTGCGACCCGCTCGCCGCCGACGTCACCCTGCTCTCGGTCGCCGACCGCCTGGCCACCCGGGGCGAGCGCAGCAAGGTGGCGATCGAGCGCCACCTCGTCGTCGCCCGGGCGGTCATCGGCGACGCCCTCGCCTGGCACGAGCGCGGCCGCCCGGCTCCCCTCGTGCGGGGTCAGCGGCTGGTCCGCGAGCTCGGCCTCGAGCCCGGACCCCGGCTCGGGGAGCTCCTGGCCGAGCTGGCCGAGGCCCAGTTCGCCGGGGTGGCCACCACGCCCGAGGCCGCCGTCGAGCTGGCGCGTATGCTGCTCTCGGCATGACCGGGACCCGGGCAAGACGATGAGCGCGGATGCGGGCCGCGATCCCGACTGCATCTTCTGCCAGATCGTCGCCGGCGAGCTCCCGGCGAGCGTGATCGCCGCCGACGAGCGGACCGTCGCGTTCCTGGACATCCGCCCGGCGACCCGCGGCCACACGCTCGTCATCCCGCGGGCCCACGCCCGCGATCTCGAGGCGATCCCGGCTGAGGATCTCGCCGCCTGCGCGGCGATGGCCCAGCGGATCGCCGAGCGGGCGTTCGCGCGGCTCGGCGCCGACGGGGTCAACCTCCTCAACTCGTGCCGGGCCCCGGCCTGGCAGACGGTCTTCCACTTCCACCTCCACGTGATCCCCCGCTACGCCGGCGACCCCCTCCGGCTGCCCTGGACTCCGGCCCCGGGCGACGCCGACGAGATCGCGGCGGCCGGCCAGGCGCTCCGCGACTGACCCGCCGGTCGCCCGACCGGGCGGCACGCACCGTTCGGTCCGGGCCCGATTCCCCGCAATTTTCCCACCGACCCGGCGCCGCCGGGCCGGGTCTGGTGTTGAATGGGCACCATGAGGCCCCTGCTCGCCGCCATCCTCGCCATCTCCGCCCTCGCCCTGGCGCTCCCCGGGGTGGCGCTCGGCACGCTCACCGAGGTCGGCCTGACCGCGACCCAGCTCGCCGAGAAGACCCCGACCCAGCCACCACCGAGCTGCCCGGCCAACCCTTGCCTGGCGGTGAGCCGGACGACCGGCTACCAGGCCAAGGTCGGGCCCGAGAAGGCGCTGGTCACGATCCCCCGGGACGGCACGATCGTCGCCTGGTCGGTCACCCTCGGCAAGCCGAACAAGAAGCAGATCGCCTTCTTCGACGCCAACGAGGGCGGCTCCGCCTCGGCCGGGATCGCCATTCTCCGGGGCGGGGCGAATCTCCACTTCCGCCTGCTCGCCCAGAGCCCGGTCGTCCCGCTCCAGGCCTACTTCGGGACGACGGCTCAGTTCGCCCTGGCCCAGACGATCCCGGTCAAGAAGGGGAACCTGATCGGGCTGACCGTGCCGACCTGGGCGCCGGCCCTCGCCCTCGGCTTCGGCAACGACGTGTCCTGGCGGGCCAGCCGCCCGAAGGGCAAGTGCACCGACACGACGAGCCAGACGACCCACACCGGCCTGAACAGCGTCGTCCAGTACGTCTGCCTCTACCGGACGGCGCGCCTGACCTACAGCGCGACGCTCGTATCCACGCCCTGAGCCTCGGGGTCATCCCCAGACCCCGAGCGACCGCCCCCGGAGCCTGAGCGGCCGGGCCGGGTCAGCAGGCGCCGGGGTTCTGGGCGCAGAAGCTCTGGAACTGCTTGGCCGACCCGCCGGCGCCCCCGGTGTTCGACGCGGTTCCGCCCGAGGTCGTCGAGCTCCCCGACCCGGTCGTCGACCCGGTGGTGGCGCTCGATCCGCCGGACGGCGACGCGCCGCCGGTCTGCGCGCTCGACCCGCCCGTCCCCGACCCGGTGGTCGAGCCGGTGCTCCCGCTCCCGGTCGAGCTCGACGAGCCGCTCCCCCCGGAGGAGGACGACGAGGTGTCCGTGCTCGAGGTGCCGCCCGTACCGCTGCTCCCGGCGCTGCTCCCGCTCCCGCCGGTCGAGTCCGTCGAGGTGGTGGACGTGGTGTCGGTCTGCGTGGTCGCCGTCGTGCCGGTCTGGCTCGTCGACGCCCCGCCGCTCGCGGCCAGGGCCGACGACCCGGTCGGCGTGGTCACGTCGGGGATCGTCCGCGGCACGGCGTCCGAGACCTGCGTCCCCCCGCAGGCTCCGAGGACGACCCCGCTGAGCAGGGCGCCGAGCACTGCTGCGGGCCGGACCGCGCGGGCGACTCTCGGGAGGCCCACTAGGCCCACTACCTCCCGAGGGGGTCCATGCGCCGGCCGCAGGTCGGGCAGTCGTTGAGATCCTTCTGGGCGAGCTGCTCGCACCAGGTGCAGAAGCGGAGGTTCTCGACCGACCAGGGCAGCCGCGACGGCGACGGGGCGAGGGGGAGGAGGATGCCCTTGACCTCGAGCGGCTCGCCGGTCTCCCGGTCGACGTAGGTGTGCTCGCCGTCGGCCTCCATGATCAGCTCCCGCCCGGTCGACGGGGCCCGCAGGCGGTAGCGCCGGCTCGTGCTCATGCCGAGATCCTACCGGGAGCCGGGGCCCGCGGACGCCACTGACCGATCGCTTGCGCGAGGCCCGACTAGGCTCGACCGGTGCGCATCCTGATCTTCCACGGCTACCTCCTCGGCGGCACCGGCTCGAATGTCTACAACGCCCGCCTGGCCGAGGCATTGGCCGGCCTCGGCCACGAGGTCCACCTCCTGAGCCAGGATGCCGCTCCAGAAGAACACCATTTCGTGGACGCGGTCGGCGACTGGGACGGCGGGGGTCTGAGCGTGCGGACGGTGCGCGAGCCGGTCCGGGTCACCGTCTATCGGCCGGACATCGGGACGCTCCTCCCCGTGTACGTCCACGACCGCTACGAGGGCTTCGAGGTCCGGACGTTCGCCGAGTGCAGCCTCGCCGAGATCGAGGACTACGTCGGGCGCAACGCCCTCGCGGTCGAGCAGGTCGCCGATCGGGCCGGCGTCGAGCTCGCCCTGGCCAACCACCTGATCATGGGCCCGGCGATCCTCGCCCGCGCGCTCGCACCCCGCGGCGTGCCCTACGCGGTCAAGGTCCACGGGAGCGCGCTCGAGTACTCGGTCAAGCCCGACGCCCGCCGCCTGCTCCCCTACGCCCGGGCCGGGCTCGCCCCGGCGCGGGGCGTTCTCGTCGGGTCCCGGCACACCGCGGAGAGCCTATGGGCGGCGATGGGCGACCCCGGGCTCCCCGGGCGGACGCGGCTCGGACCCCCGGGGGTCGAGGTCGGCCGCTTCGCCCGGCGCGAGCCGGCCGCGGCCGCCGCCGGTCTCCGGGAGCTCGCCCGGCGCCTGGCCGCCGGGAAGGAGGCGCCCGGCGGCGCGGCGGACGGGTTCGCCCTCGGCGGCCCGGACGGCGGGCGGGCGCTCGCCGGACTCGACCCGCGCCGGGACCGGATCGTCAGCTTCACGGGCAAGCTCATCGTCAGCAAGGGCGTCGACCTCCTCCTCGCCGCCTGGCCGCTCGTGCTCGAGCGGGTCCCGGCCGCCCGCCTGGTGATCGTCGGCTTCGGCGCCTTCCGGAGCGGGCTCGAACAGATGGCCGGAGCCCTCGCCGCCGGGGACCGGGACCGCCTGCGCGAGCTCGCCGGGCGCGGCCGCGAGCTCGAGGGCGGGGCGCCCGGGCCCCTGCGCATGCTCCTCGCCTTCCTCGACGCCCAGGGCCCCGCGGCGGCCGGGCGCTACGCGGTCGCGGCCGCGCGGACGGCCGGGACGATCGCCTTCACCGGCCGGCTCGAGCACGCCGAGCTCGCCGAGCTCCTCCCCGCCTGCGAGGCGCAGGTGGTCGCGAGCACCTTCCCGGAGGCGTTCGGCATGGTCGCCGCCGAGGCGGCCGCCTGCGGCGTTCTGCCGGTCTCGGCCGACCACTCCGGGCTCGCCGAGGTCTCCCGTCACCTGGCGGCCGCGGTCCCGTCCGCCGCGGCCCCCTGGCTCTCCTTCCCGCTCGGCCCCGGCGCGGTCGCCGGTCTCGCCGGGAACCTGATCGGCTGGCTCGAAGCGCCGCCCGGCCTGCGCGAGGCGACGCGGGCGGCGTTGGCCGCCGCCGCCGCCGACTACTCCTGGACGGGCGTGGCCGGCGGGGTGATCGCCGCCGCCCAGGGGCGACTCGACGGCCTGGCCGCCCCCTGATCGCCCGGGTCGGCTCAGGGAGGCATCGGTCGGGCCGCACGGATAGAGTTCCCGCGCCGATGGCGATCGATCGCGCTCACCCCGTGCGGGGCACAAGGACGAGGAGACTGGGGGCGGCGGCCATGGGCGGCGCCCTCGTGCTCGTCCTCGGCGGGTGCTCGCTCAAGCACGACTCCGGGGTCGACCTGATCGCCGGGAAGAAGGCGTTCGTCGGCAAGTGCGGCTCCTGCCATGCCCTCGGCCGCGCCGGGACCAAGGGGAACGTCGGGCCGAACCTCGACGACGCCTTCAAGAACGCCCTGACCGACGGGCTCAAGCGCACCACCGTGCAGGGCATCGTCAAGCAGCAGATCCTCTTTCCCGAGCTCGGTGGCGTGATGCCGGCCAAGCTGGTCAGCGCCCGAGTGGCGCAGGACGTCGCCGCCTACGTCGCCTACGCCACCAACCGCACCGGTCAGGACACCGGGCTCCTGGCCAGCGCCGTCCCCACCGCCGGGGCCGGCAAGCCCGCGGTCGAGGCCGCCGGCACCCTCGAGATCGACGCCGATCCGACCGGCCAGCTCGCCTACATCACCAACAAGGCGACCGGCAAGACCGGGCCGGTCACCCTGAAGATGGCCAACATGTCGGGCGTTCCCCACAACATCGCCGTCCAGCAGGGGACGGGGGCGAGCGGCCCGGTCCTCGGCGCCGGGCCGATCGTGCCGAAGGGGATCTCGATGGTCAAGGTGACCCTCAAGGCGGGCACCTACACCTACTTCTGCCAGGTGGCCGGCCACCGGGCGGCCGGAATGTTCGGAACGCTGACCGTCAAGTAGTCCGCGGGCGCTTCTGCGCAACATTGCCCTCCCGGCCGGTGTTTAGACCGGAGGTAGGAAACCGTGGAAGCCGCCGCCCTCCCCAGCCCGGCCCGCACCCCCAGCCGAGGCATCTCGCTGCCGGCGACGCTCCTGCGGCTCCGCACCGACGAGCAGCTCGTCGCCCTCTTCCGCGCCGGTTCCGACGAGGCGTTCAGCGTGATCCACGAGCGCTACCGGGTCCGTCTGATGGCCTACTGCCGTCAGATGCTCGGCGGCTCGCACGCCGACGCCGAGGACGTGCTCCAGGACGTCTTCGTCCGAGCCCACGCCGCGCTCCGGGCGAGCGACGCTCCGATCGCCCTCCGCGCCTGGCTCTACCGGATCGCCCACAACCGCTGCGTCGACGGGCTCCGGCGCCCCGCGCCGATGCCGAGCGAGATCATGCCCGGCGCCCAGCCCGCCCTCTCCCGGGGCGCCCACCACGACCCGCCGGTCGAGGCCGAGCGCAGCGAGGATCTCCGGCGCCTCGTCCGGGATCTCCTCGCCCTCCCCGAGCAGCAGCGATCGGCGCTCCTCATGCGCGAGCTCCAGGGCCTCACCTACGATGAGCTCGCCGCCACCCTCGGCGTCTCCGTCGGCGCGGTCAAGTCGCTGCTCGTCCGGGCCCGGGACGGGGTGGCCAGCGCCGCCATGGCCCGCGAGGCCCCGTGCCCGGAGATCCGTCTCGCCCTGGCCGCCGCCCACGACCGCGGCGTCCGCCCGAGCGGCCAGGCCCGCCGGCATCTGCGCGAGTGCCCCGGCTGTCGCGAACATCGCCTCGAGCTGCGCAACACGAGCAAGCAGCTCGCCGCCCTCGTTCCCCCGGTCGGCCTGCTCGGCCACCTCGGGTTGATGACCGGGCTCGGCGGCGGTGGCGGAACCGGCGGCGGGCTCGCGGCCGCCGGCGGCGGCGCCGGGGGCGGCCTCCTCGGCAGCGGCGGCGGCGCCGCCCTCTGCGGCGCGGCCGGGACGGCGGCCGGCAAGGTCGCGGCCATCGTCTGCGCCGCCGCCCTCGTCGGCGGGGCCGGGGACGCCCTCTCCTCCGCGGTGGCCGCCCGAACCGACCGCCCGGCGCCGGCCCCCGGCTCGGTCCGGGCGACGGGCCACGCCGCCGCGCCGCCCGCGGTTCACGCCCGCCGGATCGCCTGGCCGACACCGGCGGTCCGGGCGCGCACCGTGTCCGCCGCCACCCTCGCCAGCCCCCCGGCCTGCCTGTCCGCCCCGGCCACCGACCCGGCGGGGGCCGCCCCGGCCGGTTGGGCCGCCGCGTCCGCGACGGCCGCCGCGGTGACGCCGCCGGACGGCACCCCGGCTCCCGCCGGGCGCCTCGGGGCGCCGGCCGCCGGCTCGGCCACCCCGCCCGGCGCGACCACCGCCACCGCCACCGCCCCGGCGGCGGCCGGCCCGGCCGGGGCCACGCCCCCCGCGCCCGGCGTGGCGACGGTCGGCGCCTCGAGCGCGAGCGCCCCGCCGGCCGGGCCGGTCGAGGCGCCCCCGACCCCGACCCCGACCCCGTCCGCCGCCGCCGCCGTCGCCTCGCCGGCGCCCGCTGGCCCTCCGTCCGCCTGCCCGGCCCCGCCGGGGACCGCCGCGACCGCCACCGGCGCAGGGGCCCTCACCGCCGCCGGCGGCTCCGCCGCCGCGGCCTCCTCCGGGGCCGGCGGATCGGGGCTCGGGACGCCGGCGCGAGCGGGGGCCGCGACCGGGCCGAGCAGCGCCGGCCCGCCGGCGTCGGCCGGCTCGACCGGGTCGAATCCGGCCGCCACCGGGACGGCGCCCGATCCGGCGGCCGGACCACCGGCCACCGCCCCGCCGGCCACGGGCGCCGGCGCGCCCGGCGCCGGGGGGATCTCCGCCGCCGGCGGCGTTCAGCAGGTGGCGGCGGCGGCGCCGCCCGGCTCGCCCTGAGGCCGCGGCGCCGGCGTCAAACGGCCCGGGCGATGACCACGATGGCGATCAGGACCCCGAAGAACACGGCGACGTAGATGAGGAACCGGAAGGCCTCGCCCTCGGAGCGGAGCGGGTTGAGCATCAGAGGACGTAGACGGCGAAGAAGACGACGATCCACATGACGTCGACGAAGTGCCAGTAGATGCCCGGGACCTCGACCCCGCGGTGCTGCTCGGGACTGAAGTGGCCCTTGAACGAGCGGAGGGTGACCATCGTCAGGAGGGTCAGGCCGACGAACACGTGCGCCCCGTGGAGCCCGGTCAGGCCGTAGAAGATCGTGCCCTGGGCGCTGTCCTTCGGAGCGAAGCCGAGGTGGACGTACTCGTTGATCTGGACGAACAGGAACGTCATGCCCAGGAGGAGGGTCGAGAGGATCCCCGCCTTGAGGGCGAAGCGGTTCCCCGACTTGACGCCGGTCTCGGCCCAGTGGAGGGTCAGCGACGACGAGAGCAGGATGCACGTGTTGAAGGCGGCCACCCCGACCGGGATCGTCGTGCCGGGCGTCGGCCACGGGTCGCCCTGGACGACCCGGATGAAGAAGTAGGCGGTGAAGAAGGCCCCGAAGATCATGATCTCCGAGATGATGAAAAGGAGCATGCCCAGGAGCTGGGGCTCGACGCGCGAGGACCGGTTGGCCTCCGGCGGACCGTGATGTTCGCCGTGGTCGTCGTCGTGACCGTGGATCTGGGGAGCGAGTCCGGCTGCTTCCACTAGGCTCCGATCGGGTCCGCGGGTGAGTTCTCCGGCTCGGCCACGACATGCTCGACCGGGCAGGCGGCGTAGCGGCGGACCCGCTCGATCAGGTCGGCCCGCAGCCAGCCGGAGCGGGTCTCGGGAAGCGTCGAGATGATCACGCGGTTGACCCGGAAGAACTGGAGGGCGTTCATGGTCGCCGTGAACGGGTCCGGGTCGCCGACGAGGCCGGAGGCGAGGAGCCCGGCCTCGTGGAGCAGGGCGAGCGAGCGCGTCAAGTGGGCGTTCGACTCGCGCGCGGCGTTCCCGTCGCCGCCGGACTGGGGGACGACGACGATGAAGACGTGATCGCCGCCCTCGGCCGCCTTCTCCCGGAGGTTGGCCAGGAGGGCCGGGCTGTCGGCCGTCTGGTTGGCCACGACGAGCGAGATGTCGTAGGGGAGGCCTTCGGCGTCGATGTCGGTCACCACATGCTGGACGGACAGACCCGATGCCTCGGCGACCCGCTCGACCAGGTCGCGGCGCAGCCAGCCCGAGGCGGTGGCCGGGAGGGTGGAGATGATGATCTCGTCGGGCTTGCGGTCGCCGATCGCGTCCATCGTCGCGGCGAACGCGTCGGCGTCGCCGACCTCGCCGTTCGCGTCGATGCCCTCCTCGAGCAGGAGGGCGAGCCCGAGCTCGAGCCGGGTCTGAGCCGCGGCGCGCGCCTGGTCGACGTAGATCACCGACCCCCGGCGCGGGCGGTTCTCGGGGACGAGGAGGCGGACGTGGAGGGACTCATGGACCTTCGCCTTCTGGCGCAGGACCTCGAGCAGCCGCCGGCCGCCGACCGTCTCGTTCGCCACGACCAGGAGCTCGGTCATCGGGCGCCTACTCTCCGGCCGGGACGGCGACGCCGCTGCCCGCCGAGGTCGTCTTCACTTCGGCCCCGCGGAAGACCCCATGCACCGCGCCGGGGACGCCGTACTCGTAGGGTCCGCCGACCACCGTCGGGAGGGCGTCGAAGTTGAAGATCGGCGGGGGCGAGGAGACCTGCCATTCGAGCGTCAGCGCGCGCCAGGGGTTCGCCGCCGCGCGCGGGCCCCGGGCCCAGCTGGTGACCATGTTGTAGACGAAGACGAGCGTCGAGAGGCCGATCGCGAAGCTGGCCAGGGAGATGATCAGGTTCCACGTCGCGAACTGCGTCGCGTAGTCGGCGACCCGGCGCGGCATGCCCTGGAGCCCGATCAGGTGCATCGGCCCGAAGGTGACGTTGAAGCCGACGAAGGTCGTCCAGAAGTGGATCTTCCCGAGGCGCTCGTCGAACATGCGGCCGGTCATCTTCGGGAACCAGTAGTAGACGCCGGCGTAGATCGTGAACAGGGAGCCGCCGAACAGCACGTAGTGGATGTGGGCGACGATGAAGTAGGTCTTCGAGACGTGCAGGTCGAACGGGACCATGGCCAGCATCACCCCCGAGATCCCGCCGAGGGTGAACATGGTCAGGAAGCCGAGGGCGAAGAGCATCGGCGTGTCCATGTGGAGCACGCCTCGCCAGAGCGTGGCCAGCCAGGAGAAGATCTTGATTCCGGTCGGGACGGCGATGATGCAGGTCGTGATCATCATCGGCACCCGGATCCACGTCTGGACGCCCGCCGTGAACATGTGGTGGGCCCAGACGGTGAAGCCGAGGGCGACGATGGCGAGCAGGGAGAAGGCCATCATCCGGTAGCCGAAGATCGGCTTGCGCGACTTGACGGCGAGGATCTCGCTGATGATCCCGAACCCGGGGAGCATCATGATGTAGACGGCCGGGTGCGAGTAGAACCAGAAGACGTGCTGGTACATCAGGACGTCGCCGCCCCGGCCCGCCTGGAAGAAGTTGAAGCCGAGCGTCCGGTCGAGGAGGACGAAGAACTGCGAGGCGGCGATGAACGGCGTGGCGATGACCACGAGCAGCGAGGTCGAGAAGTTCGCCCAGACGAGCAGCGGCATCCGGAAGAAGCTCATTCCGGGCGCCCGCATGGTGATGATCGTGACCAGGAAGTTGAGCGCCGTGGCGATCGACGATGCCCCGGCGAACTGGACCCCGATCGTGAAGAACGCCTGCCCGATCGGCGCCGAGGTCGAGAGCGGGGCGTAGGCCGTCCAGCCGGAGGCGAACGACCCGCCCGGGGCGAAGAACGAGGCGAGCATCATCAGGCCGGCGATCGGCAGCAGCCAGAAGGAGAGGGCGTTCAGGCGGGGGAAGGCCATGTCCGGGGCGCCGATCATCAGCGGCAGGACGAAGTTGGCCAGGCCGGCGAAGACCGGGATCACGAAGAGGAAGATCAGGAGCGACGCGTGGACCGAGAAGAGCCCGTTGAACGTGTTCGCGTCGACGAACTTCGCCCCCGGCTGGGCCAGCTCGGCCCGGACGAGCATGGCGAAGAGGCCGCCGATCAGCAGGTAGATGAACGAGTGCACCGTGTACTGGATCCCGATCACCTTGTGGTCGGTGTTGACCCGGAAGTAGTCCTTCCACGAGCGGGCGCCGTGGCTCGAGTGGTCCTCCGGACGGGTCGGCCGGGCCGAGGCCCAGTAGAACCAGTAGTCGAAGGCGCCGAGGCCGACGAGGAAGAACATCGGCCCGGAGATCATCCCGACCTGGAGCACCGAGTACCCGTTGACGAACGGGTGGTAGTGCGAGACGTACCGGATCAGGATGGTCAACGCGTAGGCGAAGCCGATGCCGATCAGGAAGAACCAGCCTCCGCGAAGGAGGCCCGGTGCTCGGAGCCTGGCTACCATCAGCGTTCCTCCTCGGTCACTTGGTCACGGACGCAAGATATTTTACGACGGCGCTCTGCTCGCCCTTGGTCAGCGTCGTCCCGAAGTTCGGCGGCATCACGCTGGCCGGGAAGCCCTTCTCGACGTAGGCGTTCGGGTCGACGAGCGACGTCTGGATGAACGCCTCCGACTTGCCCTTGAGGTACTTGTCGAGGTTGGGGCCGATCGATCCGGTCGTCCCGGCGGCGGCCAGCGTGTGGCAGGCGCCGCAGCCGCCGGTGGAGACGAAGACGGTCTTGCCGAGGGTCGCCACCTGGGCCGGCGTGGTCGGCGCGGCCGGACCGCCCCCGAGGTCGCCGCGCGAGGCGAGAAAGGCGTTGTAGCCGGCCCGGGTGACCACGTGGACGGTCGAGCGCATCGTCGAATGGCCGAGGCCGCAGAGCTCGGTGCAGACGATGTCGTAGGTTCCGAGACGGGTCGGCGTGACCCGAAAGCTCGTCGTGATCCCGGGGACGGCGTCCTCCTGGAGGCGGAAGGCGGGGATCCACAGGCCGTGGAGGACGTCGCTCGCGTGGAGGCGGAAGCGGACCGGCTGGTCCTTGACCAGCCAGAGCTCGGCCGCCACCACGGTCTTGCCGCCGGGGCTGGCCGGCGGGTAGCCGAAGGACCAGGCGAACTGCTGGGCGTAGACCTGGACCTGGACCTCGTTGGCCGGCTTGTGCTCGATATGGCGCAGGACGACGGCAGCGTAGACGACGAGGGCGGCGATGAGCGCCGATGGGGCGGCGGTCCAGATGATCTCCAGGCGCGTGTTCCCGTGGATCGGCGGCCCGTCGAGCAGCTCCTCGCCCGGACGCATCCGAAACCGGTAGACGGCGTAGAGGACGACGGTCTCGACGAGGACGAAGACCGGGACGGTGACGACGATCAGCACGTAGTAGAGCGTGTCGATCGACTTGGCCTGCGAGTCGGCCGCCGGCGGGAACCAGGGGATCACCAACCCGAGGACGATTCCCCCGGCGCAGGCGACGACCGCGATGACGAAGACGGGGACCAGGGCGCGGCGGTCGACCGCTGGCCGGTGTGGCGTGTCGTGCTCCTGCTCCTCCATCGCGCGGCATCCTATTGAGAAGCAGCGACGGACCGCAATCTGGAAGGGGGTGGCTGGGGAGCGGCTCCCGGAGGGCGCGGAGGGGCCGGCCGGCGAGGCCCGGCCCGGGGCTCGGCCAGGCCAGGGCGACCCGCCGGGTCACGCACCAGCGGTCGGTCCGGACCGTCGGGACGCCGGCCTCGCCGCGAGGAGCCCGCGGCTCAGTGGGGCCCGGGCGGGAGGTGGCGCAGCTCGGCGCGGGCCTCCCGGATCCAGCGCACGAGCGACGGGAACCGCCAGGCCGAGGCCGGCCACGATGAAGATCGGCGAGATCGTCACCCCGACCAGGGCGACGGTGATGCCCACGGCGAGGAGCAGCGGGAGGACCGACGGGCCCGGGAGGTGGATCTCCTCGCCGGCGGGCGGCGGATCCTCCTCGACCGAGTCGAGCGACGCGTCGTCCATCAGGAGACGTAGACGGCGGCGGCGAGGAAGGTCAGCGCGAACATCGCGATGCAGAACGCCCCGACGATGAACGCGGTCCGGAGGTTCTTGCGGGCCAGCTTCTGGTGCATCGTCGGCGAGATCCTACAGCTGAGCGTCGAGGACCATCGCCGCGAAGAGCAGGGCGAGGTAGGCGAGGGAGAAGAGGTACAGACGCAGAGCCGCCTTGCGGTCGGCCCGCCGGTAGAGACGGACGGCCGCGGCGATGAAGAGGGCGCCCAGGACCATCGAGGCGACGAGGTAGATCGTCCCGAAGCCCCCGGCGCAGAAGGGGAGCTGGGTGACCGCGTAGAGGAGGAGCGAGTAGAGGAGGATCTGCTTGCGGGTCTCGGCCTCGCCCCGGACGACCGGCATCATCGGGACGCCGACCTTGGCGTACTCGTCCTTCATCAGGAGGCTGAGCGCCCAGAAGTGGGGCGGGGTCCAGTAGAAGACGATCGCGAAGAGGTAGACCGCCGTCCAGGAGAGGCTCCCGGTCGTCGCCGCCCAGGCGACCAGCGGCGGGACGGCGCCGGCGGCCCCGCCGATGACGATGTTCTGCGGGGTGCGCCGCTTGAGCCAGATCGTGTAGACCCCGACGTAGCCGACGAACCCGGCGAGGGCGAGGCTGGCGGCGAGGACGTTGACCGTCGTGGCGAGGAGGGCGAACGACGCGGCGCAGAGGGCCAGGCCGAAGATCAGAGCGGCCCGGGGGGAGATCCGGCCGGCCGGGATCGGCCGGGTCGCCGTCCGCTTCATCTTCGCGTCGATGTCCCGGTCCCAGTAGTGGTTGACCGCGCCCGCCCCGCCGGCCGAGAGGTAGCCGCCGGCCAGGGTCAGGAGGACCGTCCAGGGGGACGGCGTCCCGGCCACGTACATGGTCGTCACCGTCGTCAGGAGGAGCAGCGACTGGACCTTGGGCTTGGTCAGCGCCGTGTAGTCGGCGAGGACCTGGCGGACGGCGGCCAGGCCGGCTGGGTCGGCGGTGGCGGGAGCGGCCTCCACTGGCCTAGGCCACGCCACTCGGCTCGGCCGCCGCCCCGGTGCCGGTCCGGCGCTCGACCTCCCGGCGGATGTCCTTCATCGGCTCGAGCGAGCGGACGCGCGGGATCACGTCGAAGTTGTTGGCCGGGGGCGGGGAGGAGGTGAACCACTCGAGCGTGTTCGCCCGCCACGGATCGGGCCCGGCGACGGCGCCGGCCTTGAGCGAGCGGACGACGTTGATCACGGTCACGAGGACGCCGAGGGCGAGGATGAACGAGCCGACGGTCGAGATCTGGTTGTAGAGCTGGAGATGGCCGATGTTGTCGTATTCGTAGACCCGCCGCGGCATCCCGTCGAGCCCGAGCGCGTGCTGGATCAGGAACGTCAGGTTCATGCCCACGAACATGAGGCCGAACGACCAGCGGCCGAGCCGCTCGCTGAGCATCCGCCCGGTGATCTTCGGATACCAGTAGTAGATCGCCGCGAAGATCGTGAAGACCGACCCTCCGACCAGGACGTAGTGGAGGTGGGCGACGACGAAGTAGGTGTCGTTGAGCTGCCAGTCGACCGGGAAGATGGCCAGGAAGACGCCGGTGATCCCGCCGACGACGAACACGGCGATGAAGCCGACGCAGAAGAGCAGGGCCGTCGTGAACTCGATCGTCCCCTGCCAGAGGGTGCCGATCCAGTTGAAGATCTTCACCCCGGTCGGCACGGCGATCAGGAAGGAGCTGATCATCACGAAGATCAGGACGACGAGCGGGGTCGGCGTCGTGAACATGTGGTGGGCCCAGGTCAGGAGGCCGAGGAAGGCGATCAGGATCGTGGCCGCGGCGATCGCCTTGTAGCCGAAGATCGGCTTGCGCGAGAAGACGGGCAGGACCTCCGAGACGATGCCGAACCCGGGCAGGACCATGATGTAGACCTCGGGGTGGCCGAAGAACCAGAACAGGTGCTGCCAGAGGAGGGGCGAGCCGCCGTTGGACGGATCGTAGAAGTGGGTCCCGAAGTGGCGGTCGGTCAGGAGCAGGGTGACCGCCCCGGCGATCACCGGGATCGCCACGATCAGGAGGATCGCGTAGGTCAGGATCGACCAGCAGAAGAGCGGCAGGCGCGACCAGCTCATCCCCGGGGCGCGCATGTTGGCGATCGTCGCGTAGAAGTTGATCGCCCCGAGGAGCGAGGAGAGCCCGGTCAGGTGGATCAGGAAGATCCAGGCGTCGACGCCCCCGTTGGGGAGGTAGGTCGTCGAGGAGAGCGGGACCGTCGAGATCCAGCCGGCCTCGGGCGGGCTGAAGAAGAGCGAGGCGTAGAAGACGATGCCCCCGGCGAGGAAGAGCCAGTAGCTGAGGGCGTTCAGCCGCGGGAAGGCCATGTCCCGGGCGCCGATCATCAGCGGGACGAAGTAGTTGGCCAGGCCGGCCATCATCGGCACGACGAAGAGGAAGATCATCGTCGTCCCGTGGAGGGTGAAGAGCTGGTTGTAGACCTCCGGGGTGACCAGGTTGTTGTCGGCCACGCCGAGCTGGAGGCGAATCAGGAGGGCCTCGACGCCGCCGATGATGAAGAAGGCGAACGTCGTGACCATGTAGAGGATGCCGATCTTCTTGTGATCGACGGTGGTGAACCAGCTGGTCCAGCCCTGCTCCTCGCGCGCGGCGGTGTGGGCGACGATCTGCGGGATCGGAGTTGCCGTTGTGGCTGCCATGCGTGCTCCTCTACCGCGCCGGGCGGGTCGGGGACGGGCGGGTCACGGGTTCTCCACCGCGGCGGCGCCGGTCTGCTTGCTCAGGTTGGCTCGCGAGACCTGGGCCGCGGCATCGGCGGCGGCCAGGTCCTTCTCCTGCTGGGCGATCCACGCCTCGAACTGGGCGGGTGGGACGGCATGGACGACGGCGATCATGTTCGCGTGGAGGCGGCCGCAGAGGAAGGCGCACTGGCCGCGGTAGAAGCCGGGCCTGGAGATCTTGAACCACGTGTGGTTGGTCGCGCCGGGGACGGCCTGGAACTTGCCGCCGAGGTCGGGGATCCACCAGGAGTGGACGACGTCCTGGGAGTTGATGTCGAGCGTGACCGTCGTGTCGGTCGGGACGACCATCGTCTCGTAGGAGTAGGGGGCGTCGAGGCCGTCGGGGTTCTTCCCGCCCGGGTAGGTGTACCGCCAGACGAACTGCTGGCCGTTGACCTTGATGTTGAGCGACTTGCCGTTGGGGGGCAGGGAGGTCTCGCTCGTCGCGTAGATCGCGTTGCTGGCCAGGCTCAGGCCGTTGGCGCCCGAGTTGGGCGGGTTGCGGATCTCGCCGAGCTTGACGAACGTGACGATGCTGAGGAGCAGGAGGATCAGGGCGGCGCCGACCGTCCAGCCGATCTCGAGGCTCGTGTTGCCGTGGATCTGGGCGGGGACCGCCCCCGGCCGCCGGCGGAACCGGATCAGCACGTAGACGAGCGTCCCCTCGACGCCGACGAAGATCACCAGGGCGATGTAGAGGGTGATCTTGTAGAGGTTGGAGATCTGGACGGCGTTCGGCGAGCCGCCGGCGTCGGGCGGGACGACCGCGCTGGCCAGGGCGCCGGGGGCGAGCAGGAGGGCGAGCGTGAGCGCGAGGCCGGCGGCGATCGCCAACTTGCGTCCGGCGTGGTGGATGGTCGGGCGACGCAAGGCGCGAGGATTGTATTCAGGAGCCGGCGAATCGCGCCGAACGCTTCTCGACGAAGGCGGCCACGCCCTCGAGGAAGTCGGCGGTCGACGCCGCCTCCTGCTGCACGGCGGCCTCGAATTCGAGCTGGCCGGCGAGGTCGGCGTAGAACCACCGCTGGAGCTGGCGCTTGGCTCCGGCGTAGCTCGCCGTCGGTCCGTGCGCGAGCCGGCGGGCGAGGGTGGCGACCGCCGCGTCGAAGCTCGCCGTCGGGGTGGACGGCGTTGACGAGGCCCCAGTCGAGCGCCGTCCCGGCCGGGACCCGCTCGCCGAGCATGGCCATCTCGGCGGCCCGGGCGATGCCGACCCGGCTGGCCACGAAGGCCGAGGCCCCGCCGTCGGGGACGAGCCCGATGTTGACGAAGGCGAGCATGAAGTACGCGCTCTCGGCGGCGAGGACGAGATCGCAGGCCAGGGCGAGCGAGAGCCCGATCCCGACGGCCGGCCCGTGGACGGCGGCGACCACCGGCTTGTCCATCGCGCGGATGCCGTTGATGATCGGGTGGTAGCGGTCGGTGAGGATCCGCTGGACGTCGGGGCGCCCGTCGGGGGCGCGGTCCTCGCTCCCGGAGATGTCGCGCAGATCGGCGCCCGAGGAGAAGGCGCGCCCGGCTCCGCGGATGACCACGGCGCGGGTGGCCGGATCGGCGGCGACCTGCTCGACCGCGGCCAGGAGGTCGAGCCCGAGCTGCCGGTTCCAGGCGTTGAGCGCCTCGGGGCGGTTCAACTCGATCGTCGCCGTCGCGTCGGCGCGGCGGACGTCGACGGTCTCGTAGGCGGACTGGGCCATCGGAGTCGGATGCTACGGCCTCGGTCGGGCGGCGTGGGGGCATCGAACCGCGGCCCCACGCCGCGTCCCTTGTACGGTCCCGGGCGTGCGACGCGTGAGGATCGGCATCTGTGCCGGGGTCGAGCAGGCTCGGTGGACCGTCTGGGACGACGTGGCGATCCTCACCCCGGCGAGCTACGTGGCCGCGGTCCAGCGCTGCGGGGCGATGGCGCTCCTCCTCCCCCCGGACCCGGCGGTCGCGGCGGCGCCCGACGAGGCGCTCGACCTGATCGACGGGCTGATGCTGGCCGGGGGGTCGGACATCGAGCCGGGGGCCTACGGCGAGGCCGCCCACGAGTTGACCGTCGGGACCGTGCCCGAGCGCGACGCCTTCGAGATCGCCGTGGCCCGGCGGGCGCTCGAGCGCGACCTCCCGGTGCTCGGCATCTGCCGGGGGATGCAGCTCCTCAACGTGGCCCGCGGGGGGTCGCTGATCCAGGATCTGCCCGAGCACTTCGGCCACAGCCACCACCGGAGGGTGAGCGGGAGCTTCGCCGGATCCGATCACCTCGTGCACCTGGCCCCGGGCTCGCTGGCCGCCCGGGCGGCGGGTGAAGAGGAGCACGCGACCTTGTCCCACCACCACCAGGGGGTGGCCCGGATCGGCGCGGGCCTCGTCGTCAGCGGGCGCTCGGCGGTCGACGACCTGCCCGAGGCGATCGAGGATCCGACCCGGGCGTTCGTCCTCGGCGTGCAGTGGCATCCGGAGGCCGACGAGGCGAGCCGGGTGATCGGCGCGCTGGTCGCGGCGGCGCGGACCGGGGCCGCCCGGCGGGTGCCCGCCGTCGGCTAGCCCTTCGCGCGGAGGCGGACGGGCCGGCGCCGCGAGGCGGGGCGGTCCGCCCCGGCTCATATACTCGGCCCTCTTGCCCTCGCCGCGCGCCGTCAGGATCTCCGCCACGCTCGCGGTGCTCACCGGGTTCGCGCTGCCGATCGTCCGGCGGGCCGCCGGGCTCGGTCCTGGCGCGGTGATCGCCGGCGCGGCCGTGGCCCCGCTGGCCCTCTGCGTGGCCGTTCCCCGGTCGCGTCGCCGCGACGTCGGCGTGTGCGCCCTCCAGATGTGGGCCTACCTGGCCGCCTACAAGCTCCCGAACGCCGAGGGGCAGTCGCTCGAGCACCGCGTCCGGGTCGAGTATCCGATCGCCGTCGACCGGTTGCTCGGGGGCGGCGAGCTCCCGAGCGTCCGCCTCCAGCGCGCCCTGGCCGCCGGCCCGGATTTCCGCGCCTACGACAAGGCGCTGATCTGGACCCACTGGGTCTGGTTCGCCGTGCCGCATACGACGCTCTCCTACCTGCTCGTCCGCCATCCGCGCCGCTTCCCGCGCGCGGCGGTGCTGACCTACGCGGTCTTCGACATCGGTGCCGTGTGCTACTGGCTGTTCCCGACGGCGCCGCCGTGGTACGCGGCCGAGCGCGGGAAGATCGACCGCTTCCCGGCCGTCGACGGGGATGGGGCGCCGGTCGTGCGGCGGATGATGGTCGAGTACGGCGAGAGCTTCTGGCGGGACGGATGGGGTCCGCTCTACAGTCTCCTGGGAGGCAATCCCCTGGCCGCGATGCCTTCGCTCCACTTCGCGACATCCGTGATGGCCGCGACCCTCCTCGCCGAGACGGGTCCGGCGGCCGGCGGGCTGGGCTGGACCTACGCCCTGGCGCTCGGGTTCGCCCTCGTCTACCTCGGCGAGCACTACGTCGCCGACCTCCTCGCCGGCCTCGCGCTGACCGTCGCCGTCCGCCGGGCGGAGCCGCTGCTCGGGGCGCCGATTGCCGGAGTCGGACGGGCTGTGTCACGCTTCGCTGAGTGGGCGAGGGCGGGCTGAATGGGTGAGGAGGAACGCGAGGAGAAGCGCCCTCGGCGGGGCTTCGGCCGCGAGCAGCTGGGAAAGCTGCCGAAGGTCGACGTCGAGGAGATGCCGCGCGTGCACGTCACGCGCCGCCAGGCGGTCGCCTTCGCCGTGTTCGTCGCCTCGGCGCTCGCGTTCCTCTACTTCGTCCTGCCCAAGCTCGCCGGCCTGCGCCAGACGTGGGACAAGCTCGGCCAGGCCGACCCGGTCTGGGTCGTCCTCTGCTTCGTCTTCGAGGCGGTCTCCTTCGCCGGTTACATCCTGCTCTTCCGGGGGGTCTTCGTCCGGGGGGAGTCGCGCATCAGGTGGCTCGAGAGCTACGAGATCACGATGGCCGGGCTCGCGGCGTCGCGCCTGTTCGCGGCGGCCGGCAGCGGCGGCGTGGCCCTGACCGCCTGGGCGCTGCGGCGCTCGGGGATGCACCCGCGGGTCGTGGCCTGCCGGATGATCGCCTTCCTGACCCTCCTCTACGCGGTCTACATGGGCGCGCTGGTCATCGACGGCGTCGGGCTGCGGACGGGGATCTTCCCGGGCGGGGGCGGGTTTGCCATCACGATCGTCCCGGCCATCTTCGGGGCGGCGTCGATCGCCGCCTTCCTCGCCCTGTCGCTGCTCCCCCAGGACATCGAGCGGCGCCTCGAGGCCTGGGCGTCCGGCGGGCGCCGGGGGGCACGGTTCGTGGCCAGGGCGGTCACCGCCCCGGCGGCGGTCGCCTCGGGCGTCCGCACGGCGATCGGGCTGCTGCGCTCGAAGAACCTCGCGTCGGTCGGGGCCCTGATGTGGTGGGGCTTCGACATCGCCGTGCTCTGGGCGGCGTTCCACGCCTTCGGGACGCCGCCGCCGTTTCCGGTGATCGTGATGGCCTACTTCGTCGGCATGCTCGCCAACGTCCTGCCCCTCCCCGGGGGGATCGGCGGGGTCGACGGGGGCATGATCGGCGCCCTCATCGCCTTCGGGGTCGACAGCGGCCTGGGTCTCCTCGCGGTGCTCGTCTACCGGGGCGTTCTCCTTCTGGCTGCCGACGATCCCCGGGGCGATCGCCTACCTCCAGCTGCGGCGGACCGTCCACCGCTGGCAGGAGGAGGTCGAGCCGGAGGGCGCCGGCCGGGGCGCAGGGGACGTCTGACCCGGTGCCCGCGTGAGGGCGCGTGGGGGCTATACTTCAAAAAGGAAAGTAATGAGCAACGGCAGCCCTTCGGAGGCCTGATGGCAGACATCGAGAACGTGATCATCATCGGCAGCGGCCCGGCCGGCTACACGGCCGCGCTCTACACGTCGCGTGCCAACCTGCGCCCGCTGGTGATCGAGGGCTTCGCCTGGGGCGGCCTGCTCCAGCAGACGACCGACGTGGAGAACTACCCGGGCTACCCGGAGGGGGTCAGCGGCCCGGAGATGATGCAGCAGCTCCGCGACCAGGCCGAGCGCTTCGGCACGCGCTTCATCACCGACCAGGCGACGCGGGTCGAGCTGTCCGAGGAGCCGGGCGGCGTCCACAAGGTCTACGTCGACGAAGACGAGTACCAGGCCCGGACGGTCGTCCTGGCCATGGGCGCCGAGCACCGCAAGCTCGGGGTGCCCGGGGAGGAGGAGCTCGGCGGCCGGGGCGTCAGCTACTGCGCGACGTGCGACGCGGCCTTCTTCAAGGGCAGGGACTCGATCATCGTCGGGGGCGGGGACTCGGCGATGGAGGAGGCCATCTTCCTCTCGAAGTTCGCCTCCAAGGTGACCGTGGTCCACCGGCGCGACGAGTTCCGCGCCTCGAAGATCATGCTCGCCCGGGCGCAGGAGCGGGAGAACATCGAGTGGCTGACCCCGTACGCGGTCGAGGAGTTCCTCGCCGGGGAGAGCGGCGCCCTCGACCGGGCGCGGGTGCGGAACGTGGAGACGGGCGAGGAGCGCGAGGTGCCGATGGCCGGGGCGTTCATCGCCATCGGGCACGTGCCCCAGTCGGAGATCGTCGGCGGCCAGATCGAGCTCGACGACGACGGCTACATCAAGGTCGAGGGACGCTCGACCCGGACCAATCGCCCGGGCGTCTTCGCGGCGGGCGACGTGGTCGACCACACCTACCGCCAGGCGGTCACCGCCGCCGGGAGCGGCTGTCAGGCGGCGCTCGACGCCGAGTGGTACATCCGCGACACGCCGGAGGTCCCGACGCCCGAGGACATGCCCGAGGGCGACCTGGCCGAGGCTCAGTGGGGGCCGCCGGCGCGCGCCTCGAGCTGACGGGGGTCTATGCGGATTGACCCGCCGGCGGGCGTATCGCACGGCGGGGAGTCGCGGGGCAGCCTCACGGCGGTCAGGGGGTCAACGGAGGCTGATGAATGGCCTGTGCGGATGCGCGAGGCGGTAGACTGCCGCCCGAGTGGTCGTCTGGGTTGCGACGACTCTTGGGCCAAGCCTGTAGAAGTGGAACCTCGGCCCAAATCCATCATCGGCGGCGCAGGCGCGGGGGGCAGGCAACGGGCTCGGCGTCGCCTGGCAAGGGAGGGTTTCATGGGACGACGCGGACTTCGGCCGTCGCTACGGCGGCGCAGATTGGCGGGCCGGGTTGAAACGGGCCTCGGCACGGGGCGACGGGCCCGACCGCGCATGCTGGCCAGCTTCGCGTCGCTCGTGGGCCTCCTCGCGGTGAGCGGCCTGCTGGCCCAAGGGGCGTCCGCCGCCGGCACGCCGGCGACGATCTCGTTGGCGAGCGGCACGACGCCGGCGACCTTCGCGATCGCGGGCGGCGCCAGCGGCACGGCGGTCACGAAGTGCAAGAACGGGGCTTGGAACATCATCGCCGGCACCAGCTGGATCGGCGTCAGCCCCGACTGCAGCGTGGGAGACGCGGGTTCGAACAGGACCACGACCTACACGGTCACGTTCACCCTTCCGGTCGGCTTCACGGCACCGTCGCTCTCCGGCGCGGCGCTCCTGGCCGACAACTTCGGCGCCGTCTCGCTCAACGGGACCACGCTCGCCAGCGGCGCGGTCTACTACACCGCACCGACCTCCTTCAATACGACCGACGCGGCTCTGTTCCACGCCGGGGTGAACACCCTCGTGTTCACCGTGCGGGACACCGGCGGCCCCAACGGCCTCGACTTCGCGGCGACTGTGAACTTCACGCAGCCGGCCAACCTCGGCCTGACCAAGACCGCGGACCCGACGACCGTGGATCACGGCCAGGCCGTCGTCTACACGCTGACCGAGACGAACGGCGGTCCGGGGCAGGCGTCGGCCCCGGTGATCACCGAGACGCTGCCGGCGGGCCAGACGTTCCTGTTCTCGGATGCCGGATGCACGGCGGCAGGCACGAGCCCGGTCGTGGTGACCTGCAACACGGCCGACCTCCCGAGTATGTCGAGCGACGTAATCCACATCACGGCGAGCACGGCCGGGATCCCGGCGCCGCTCGTGGGTCCGATCGTTCAGACGAACACAGCGACGGTCACGTCGACGACCGGCGATCCGGACACGTCCAACAACACGGCGACGGCGAACGTCACCGTCGTGCCGGCGGCGGACCTGTCCCTGACCAAGACGGCCTCGCCTGACCCGGTGATCGCCAACCAGCAGCTGACCTACACGCTGACGGCGACCAACGCCGGTCCCGACACGGCGGTCAACGCCACGGTCGTCGACACGCTGCCGGCCGGCGAGACCTTCGTCAACGAGGGCACCCCGCCCGCCGGGACCCCGGCGTGCTCGGTCACCGCCGGCACGCCGGCCACCGGGCAGACGGTCACCTGCAACCTCGGCGACATTCCGGCCGGAGGGACGGCGACGGCGACGATCGTGGCCGTCGTGACCGCGGTGCCGCCGCCGGCGACGGAGTTCAACACGGCGACGGTGTCCTCCGACACGGCGGATCCGAACCCGGCCAACAACACGGCGACGGTGACCTCGGGCGTGCGCAACAACTGCACGACGACCATCACCGGCCGCCACGTCGGGGCAATCGACGTCCCGGCGGGCACGTTCCTCTGCCTGGTGAACGCCACCCAGATCGGCGCGATCCTGGTGGATGCCGGGGGGGCGCTCACGCTCACGAACTCGACGGTTCAGGGCGGCGTGCAGTCGAACGGGGCGGTCTTCATGACGCTCTGCGGCTCGAGCGTGGGGCCGGTCGTGATCAAGAACACGACGCTGCTGACCCGGCTCGGCGATGACGCGATCGGCTGTGCCGGCAACACCATCGGCGGGTCGGTGACCCTGACCGGAAACAAGGGTGGGGTCGAGGTGTTCGGGAACACGATCAGGAGCTCGCTCTCGGTCGACGGCAACCTGGGCGCCTCGCCGTTCGCCGACGCCACCCCGGAGGTCGAGGGAAACACGATCGGGGCCGGACTCGACTGCTCCGCCAACACGCCGCCGCCGATCAACGACGGGTCGGCCAACACGGTGACCGGCGCGAAGCTGGGTCAGTGCCAGAGCCTCTGACCCGAGCCGGGTAGGACGCAAGGACAAGCAGACGCAGGACCTCGGGGGGCGGCCAGTGCGGCGCCCCCCGAGTCGTTGGCGTGGGTGACCGGTGCCAGGCCGGCTAGGGCAGCCGGCCGCCGCCCGACGCCCGGGCGAGGGCCGGGGGGAGGGCGCCCTCGAGCTCGAGCAGGAGGCGCTTGCGCTCGGGGCCGGGCCCGTAGCCGCCGAGGCCGGTGCTGCGACGACGCGGTGGCAGGGGATGACGACGGCGATCGGGTTGGAGCCGAGCGCCCCGCCGGCGGCCCGGGCGGCTCCGGGGCGTCCGGCGAGCCGAGCGACCTCACCGTAGGTGGCGACCTCGCCGTAGGGGATCTCCGCCGTCGCCGCGAGGACGCTCGCGCGGAAGCCGCTCGCCAGGAGGCGGCGGTCGAGCCGAGCCGTGAAGTGGCGCCGGACGCCGGCGAAGTACTCCTCGAGCTCCTGGCGGATTCCCCGGAGGGCGTGCGGCCGCTCGACCAGGCGCGGGGAGACCCGATCGGCGAGCTCCTCGAGCACCGGCTCGGGCCCGTCGTAGAGGTAGGCGACCCGGACGACCCCGGCGCTCGTCTGGGCGACGAGGAGCTCGCCGACCGGGCTGTCGAGGACCGTGTAGACGACGTCGTCCGGGCTCATGGTGGCCCCTGATTATCGCTCGCCCGCCGGACCGAACCGGGCGCTCGGGGTCAGGCGAGCGCGTTGATCCCGGTCGCCGCGCGGGCGATGATCAGCTTCTGGATCTCGGAGGTGCCCTCGTAGAGGGTGGTGACCCGGACGTCGCGGTAGTAGCGCTCGACCGGGTGATCGTCGACGTAGCCGGCGCCGCCGTGGACCTGGATCGCCGCGTCGGCGCAGGCGACGGCGGCCTCGGTGGCGTAGAGCTTGGCGATCGAGGTCTCGGTCGTGCTCGGACGGCCGTCGTCCTTGAGGAGGCCGGCCCGCCAGGTGAGGAGGCGGGCGGCGTCGGTCTTGACCACCATCTCGGCGATCATCGCCGCGACGAGCTGGAAGCTCGCGATCGGCCGGCCGAACTGCTCGCGCTCGGAGGCGTAGGCGACCGAGGCCTCGAGGCAGCCCCGGCAGATGCCGACGCAGCCGGCGGCGACGCTGTAGCGGCCGGAGTCGAGCGCCGACATCGCGACCTTGAACCCGTCGCCGACCGAGCCGAGGAGGGCGTCGTCGCCGGCGTGGACGTCGTCGAGGGTGATCGCCGCGGTGTCCGAGGCGTGGAGGCCCATCTTGCCGCGGATCGGCTGGGTCTGGAAGCCGGGCTGGTCGGTGTCGACGAGGAAGCAGGCGAGGCCGCGGTGGGCGAGGGCGGGGTCGGTCTGGGCGAAGACGAGGGCGAGGCGGGCGTGGCCGGCGTTGGAGATCCACATCTTCGCTCCGTTGATGAGCCAGCCGTCGGAGGTCCGGACGGCCCGGGTGCGCTGGTTGCCGGCGTCCGAGCCGGTGTCGGGCTCGGTCAGGGCGAAGCAGCCGAGCCAGTCGCCCGAGCAGAGGCGGGGGAGGAGCCGCGCCTTCTGCTCGTCGGTGCCCCAGTCGAGAATCGTCTGGCAGACGAGCGAGGTCTGGACCGAGACGACCGTCCGCATGGCCGAGCACCCGCGTCCGATCTCCTCGACGAGGAGCGCGTAGGCGACGTGGTCGAGGCCGGCGCCGCCGTACTCGGGCGGGACGACGGCGCCGAGGTACCCGTGGGCGGCGAGCTGGGCGATGAGCGCGGTGTCGAAGCGGTGGGCGCGGGCGTTCTCGGCGGCCCGGGGGACGATCTCGCGATCGGTGAACTCCCGGGCCGTGTCCCGGATCAGGCGCTGCTCGTGGGTGAGATCCAGATCCATCGCCGGCGGCCGGAGCGGCCGACCGTTGACGATAGTCGCGGGCGGCGGGGAGTCGAGCGCGGGCCGGGGCGCCGAGCGGTCATCCTGTCGGGGTGGGCCGGATCGCCAACCCTTGGGGGGTCGCTGGATGGCGCGCATCCTGATCGTCGGGGGCGGCTGCCGGGGGCGGCGGCTCGGCCAGGCGCTGGTGCGGGATGGTCTCGCGGTGCGCATCACGACGCGGACCGCGGCGGGCCGGGCGGCGATCGAGGCGGCGGGAGCCGAATGCTTCGTCGGGACGCCGGAGCGGATCGCGTCGCTCCGCTACGCGCTCGAGGGGGTGACCGTGATCTGCTGGCTGCTCGGGACGGCGGCGGGCGAGGCGGGGGCGGTGGCCGGGCTCCACGGTTCGCGGCTCGAGTCGATGCTCTCGCAGATCGTCGACACGACCGTGCGCGGGATCGTCTACGAGGCGGCGGGGTCGGTCGGGGCGGAGACGCTGGCGGCCGGGGCCGGACTGGTGGCGGCGACGGCCGAGCTCAACCGCATCCCCCACCGGCGCCTGGACGCCGACCCGCGGGACGCGGCGGCGTGGCCCGGGGCGGCCCGGGCGGCGGTCGTCGATCTGTTGGGCTGAGCTCAATCCGGGCGGCCCGGGTGCCGATGGAGGAGCATGCGATCCTCGCGAGCGAGCCTCGGGGCGCTTCTGGCCGGACTGGCGTCGATCGTCCTGGCCATCGACACGTGGCCGCCGTGGTACGCGCTGCGCCTCCCGACGGCGCTGCTCGACAACCTCGATGCGCTCTCCTCGGAGTTCGGGGCCTTCGGCGTCTACCTCCACGCCGGGGTGGCCTACGCCCGCCAGAGCGGACCGATCCCCCTGACGGCGCACGATGCCTTCCATTCGATCGACGTCCTGCTCGTCCTGATCGCCGCCGCCGTCCTGGGGACCGTGCTCGCCGGCCTCTCGCGGGGGCGCCCGGTCTTCGCCGACGGCGACGGTGGGGCCGTGGCCGGGCTCGGGGCCGCCGCGTTCTGCCTGGTCGCCTACCGGCTGGTCGACCCGCCGGGCCCGGCCGGGGTCCTCGAGCTCCGCCCGGGGATCTGGGTCGCGCTGGTCGCATCGGGTCTCGTGTGCGCCGGGGGGCTCCTCAGCCGCGAGTGGGCCGCGGCGGCGCCGGCCGGGGCGCCGGCGGCGACCCCGTCGCCGCCGTCAGGACTGAGCTGGTAGCGGGGCGGGACGGGGGGCCGGGTCGGGCAGCGATCCGGTCGAGTCGGTCGAGCAGGTCGGCGAGGATGCGGGCGGTCGCCCCCCAGACGAGGTGGCCGTCGAGGTAATAGGAGTCGGTCCGAAACTCGCGGCCGTTACGGGTCAGGATGCGGCGGCCGTAGCTCGCGGCGAGATCGGGGATCGGGAGCTCGATCACGGCTTCGACCTCGCGCGGGGCGGGGGTGAAGCGGTCGGCCGGGCCGATCAGGCCGACGAAAGGGTAGACGGCGAAGTCGGTGACGAACGTGGATGCCGGCTGGAGGGCGCCGAGGAGCTCGACATCGGCCGGGTCGAGGCCGATCTCCTCGTGGGCCTCGCGGAGGGCCGTGTGGACGAGGTCGGGGTCGGTCGGGTCGCGCCGCCCGCCGGGGAAGGAGATCTGACCGGGATGGTGGCGAAGCTCGTCGTGGCGGAGGGTGAGGACGGCGTGGAGGACGCCGTCGCGGAGATAGAGCGGGACGAGGACGGCGGCCTCGACCCGTCCGTGGAGCTCGAGCGTGGTCGCCGCGGCGGGATCGAGGAGGACCGCGCTGAGCGCCCGGGCGTCGGTCACGCGGTCAGCTGCATCCGCTCGACCCGCTCGGTGAACATCACCTCGCCGTCGAGCGTGCGGTGGATCGGGCACTTGGCGGCGATGACCTTGAGCTGCTGGACCTGGTAGTCGGTGAGCTGGGGCGGAAGGTGGAGGACGATCGCGAACTTGGTCGGGCAGCCGCGGTCGGCCGGGGTGTACTCGCAGGCCACCTCGACGAAGCCGAGGTCCCAGCCCTTGCGGTCGGCGTACATCTCCATGGTCACCGCCGTGCACGAGGCGAGGCTGGCGGCGAGCAGCTCCTGCGGATTGGGGCCGTCGTCCTCGCCGCCGACGGCGCGCTCCTCGTCGACCCGGAGATGGTGGCCGCGCACGGTGACGACGTGCTTGAACTTTCCCTTGCGCTGCGCGGTGGCCTTCATGCTTAGAGCCCTTTCGATGGCTGCGGTGATCTCCCCAAGGAAATTCTAGTCCTGTCGTCGAGCTACTCGAGCGGATTGAAGAGGAGGCCGGTCAGGACCTTGGGAAAGAAGTAGGTCGACTTGGGAGGCATGCTCTGGCCGCTGGCCGCGACGTCGCGAACCTGGGCGACGGGCGTCGGGCGCAGGACGAAGGCGACGTCGTAGGCGGCCGAGTCGATCAGGGCGAGAGCCTGATCGACGTCGCGGGCGTAGCCGAAGTCGTGGAGGTGGGAGATGTCGTCGTCGGTGATGTGGAGGGCGCCCTTGAGGAGGATCGTCTCGAGGATGCCGGCGTCGAGGCGGCGGTAGGCGGGCGGCATGTCGGCGAGGGCGGCGTCGGCGATGTCCTGCGACTTGAGGGTCAGGCGCCAGGGAATCTTGAGGTGGCTGTCGATGTAGCCGAGCTCGAGCGGCCCGTCTCCGGGCGGTGGGGCCAACTCGTCGCGGCTGACCCGGGCGATCTCGAAGTCGCGCTTGATCGCGGTGGCGAGATCCTCCTGCTGGCCGGAGTCGAGCCCCTTGGCCAGGCGGTGGGTGGGGAAGACGGTGAGGCCGGGGTCCTCGAGGGCGACGAGGCACATGAGGACGTAGCGGTGGGGTCCGTCCCCGCCGATCTCATCGGCGTAGACCCGGGCCGTCTCGTAGCGGTGATGGCCGTCGGCGATCAGGAGCTCGGTGTCGGCGAGGGCGGCGATCGCCCGGTCGATGGCCGGGGCATCGCCGATCCGCCAGATCCGGTGGGTCGTCCCATCCTCGTCGGTGACCTCGCCCCAGGGCTCGCCCTCGGTGTGGGGCGCGAGGGCGCCCCAGGCGGCGCCGGCCGGATCGGAGTAGAGGGAGAAGATCGGGGAGAGGTTCGTCCGGGTGGCCCGGGTGAGGCGGAGGCGATCCTCCTTGGGGCCGGGGTGGGTTCGCTCGTGGGGCCGGATCCGGCCCGGCCCGTAGTCCTCGACGCGGACGCGGGCAAAGAAGCCCTGGCGGGTCCGGCGGGTCCCGTCGGGGCCGGTGTAGTCCTGGGTCATCGCCCAGAGGGCGGGCTCCCGGTCCGCAGCGACGACGCCCTCGAGGCGCCAAGACTCGAGGAGGGCGGCGGCCTTCTCGTAGCGGTCCTCGCCCTCGGGCAGGTCGATCTCGACGGCGTTGAACGGCGACCGGGCGCCGAGCGCCGCCCGCTGGTCGGGGTCGATCACGTCGTAGGGCGGGGCGACGAGATCGGCGAGGGGGCCGGCGACGACCGGGTCGTAGTGGAGCGCGTTGAGCGGCTTGAGCTCGGCCATCGGCCGGGTGACCCTACCATCGGCGCACCGGCCCCGACCAGCGGCCAGCCGGGGTCGGGGACCTATACTCGCGGGCCACGGGGCGTGGCGCAGCCTGGTAGCGCACCTGCTTTGGGAGCAGGGGGTCGCCGGTTCAAATCCGGCCGTCCCGACTACAAAAGACCCTCTTTTGGAGGGCTTTTGTCCTTCCTGAGGCTTGATGCCTCAGCGTGTAAACGGGCAGCGGTCAAGTTGCGGTCAAGTGCCGCGGGAC
>CAWFQO010000032.1:0-22945 GCA_963817865.1 uncultured Solirubrobacterales bacterium
GTGCCGACGCCCGCGGCGGCGAGCTATCCGTTCCCGGGCGCGGTCGACGGCCCGACCGGGCTGGGGCTGGCCGCGCAGATCGAGGACGAGTCGATCGCCGCGATGATCGACGCCCTCCCCAAGCTGGCCGACATCGAGGCCCGGGGACTGGTCGCCTCCGTCCTCGCCGACGACGCCCAGCACGCCGCCCTCGTGGCCCAGGCCCGGGGCCGGCCGCCGCTGGCCGGGGCGATCGTCCGGGGCCGGTCGTGAGCGCCGGCCGGCTGCGCCGGCGCGAGGTCGTGGCCGGGGCGGCCCTCGCCGCGGCCGGGGCGCTTACCGTCGGCCGGGCCGCGCCGGCCGCGGCGCAGGGGCCGGCGGATGTCGGGGCCGTGCTCTCCGCCGTGGCACTCCAGCAGGCGCTGGGCGTCGCCTACGCGGCGCTGGCGACGCGCGCCGCCCTCGGGCGGGATCTGCGCGCCCTGCTCGGGCAGCTCGCCGACCACGAGCGCCAGCACGCGGCGGCGCTGCTCACGCTCGCCGAGTTCCTCGGCGGCCGTCCGCCGCCGGTGCCGAGCCTCGCCCAGGTCGAGGTCGCGCTGCCCGGGGTGCGCCGCGCCGTCGATCGGCCGAGCGCCCTGGTCGTGCTCGACGAGCTCGAGCGGGCCGAGGTGCTCGGCTTCATCACCGACGTCAAGGTGCTCGAGGATGCGAAGCTGATCGAGATGGTCGCCGCGGTCGGGGCCAGCGACGCCCAGCACCTCGCGCTCGTGCGCCAGGCGGACGGGCGGGACCCGATCCCGACCGCCCTCGAGACGGGCGTGGCGCGCTGATAGCCTCGATCGGATGCGCATCGCCCGCGACATGCTCGACGACATCGTGGCCCATGCGCAGGCCGACGCCCCGGACGAATGCTGCGGGATGATCGCCGCCGACGGCGGCGAGGCGACCCGCGTGTATCGGGCGGCCAACGCCGCGGCCAGCCCGCTCCGCTACGAGTTCGATGGGCGCGAGCAGCTGCGCATCCAGACGGAGATCGAGGACGCCGGGTGGGAGCTCGGCGCGATCTACCATTCGCACACCCGCAGCCCGCCGCTCCCGTCCCAGACGGACATCAACCTCGCGTTCTATCCCGACTCGCTCTACGTGATCGTCGGGGTGGCCGGCGAGGAGCCCGAGGTGCGCGCCTTCCGGATCGTCGGCGCCGAGGTCGAGGAAGTCGAGCTGACGGTGGTCTGATGGCCGTCGCCCGGCTCGCCTGCCCCAGCTGCGCGGCGAGGCATCCGGCGGACGAGCGCTTCTGCCGGAGCTGCGGGATGCCGCTCGTCCATTCGGGCGAGCCCGAGGCGCCGGTGAGCGAGCTCCAGGCCCGGGCCCGCAAGATCAAGCCGCAGTACACCGAGGGGGAGCTCGTGCGCGTCGCCGGCGCGAGCAACCAGGCCGAGGCCGAGTTCATCCAGGGCATGCTCCTCGAGGAGGGGGTGCCCAGCCTCCTGCGCCGGCGCGCCGGTTTCGACGTGCCGGACTTCATGGCCGCCGGCCCGCGCGACGTGATGGTCGCGGCGTCGGGCGCCCCGACCGCCCGCGAGATCCTGGTCGAGGCCGAGATCGTCAGCCGCGATGCCCCGGTGCCCTCGACGACGGCGCCGATCCGCCTGCTCGCCGGCCTGCTCCTCGCGGTGGCGCTGGTCGCCGTGGTCCTCTTCATGGGGACCCACATCTGGGACTGACCGGCCGGCCGGGGCGCTCCGGACTAGCGCTGCTCGGCCTGGCGGGCGAGGTGGGCGCGCCAGGCGCCCTCGGTGTGGATCAGCGCGCGGCCGGCGAACGCCCCGACCAGCGCGTCGCGGGGGCGGCCCGAGAGGGGGGTGTAGGCGAGCCGGACGGCGGCGCCGACGCCGTGCTCGCGGGCCAGGAGATCGAAGACCGAGCCGCCGAGCAGGGCGGCGTCGCGGACGTCGGGCGGGAAGGCCGGCTCGCGCCCCTCGCGCAGGCGCCGGGCGATCGCCGGGCGGGCGAAGGTGGTCTGGCCGGAGAAGTACTGGGCCGCGCCGGCGGCCAGCCAGGCCCAGCGGAGGTAGCGCCGCACCGCGGTCGGGCGGACCGGGGGCGGGAGGGTGCGGTTGTTGGCGGCGAGGACGAGCTGGGTGTAGAGGGTCGCCGGGCCGAGCATGGCCATCTCCCGGGAGCCCGGGACGGCCGAGGCGCGCCGCTCGAGCAGGCGCGGCGCGAGCACGTGGACCTCGCGCGGCGAGCACCATCCGGCCAGGTAGCGGCGGCCGGCCGGGGCGGTGGCGAGGCGGACGAGCGGGAGGTAGGGCTGGGCGAGGGAGAGCTCGAACTGCGAGGAGTGGAGCACGACGGCGACGTCGTCGGGCACCCGGGTGAAGATCGTCCCGAGCCGCTCGCGCGTGCCCTCGACGAGCTCGAGCACGGCGACCGCGTCGTCGACGTCGACGTGATCGTGGCGGGCCGTGAAGTTCGGTGAGCTCGTCTCGACCCAGGTCACCCGTTCAGTCTCGCGGGGGAGTGACCGGGCCGCCGCCCTGCAAGGCGCTTGGCGCCCGGGGCGCCCCGGGGATCAGGCGAGGGCGGGCACGCGGCCGTTGGCGATCGCTTCGATCTCCTCGGCGGCGCGGCCGAACTCCTCGTCGGAGAGCACGGGGGTCCCCTCGAACGGGAGCTCGCGCTGGAGCTCGAGGAACGAGCGGCAGCCGGCGTACTCGTCCTTGACCTTGACCGTCACCGGCCGCGGGATGCGGTAGGTGCGCAGGAGGAGGACGTGGAGCGGATGGCGGCGCTTCCACTCGAGCCGCTTCTCGGCGTAGTCCGGGGTCCAGACGTAGAACGGGGAGAGCGCGTCGACGACCCGGGGGTCGGTGACCGTGTACTGCGCGGCGATCTCGGCCCACGCCCGGATGCGCACGCGGTCCGGCGGCTGGACGGTCGGCCCGTGGTGGAGCTGGTGGACGCTCGGCTCGCCGTCGGCCCAGACGCCCTCCTCGAGGGCGCGCCGGAGCTCGGGCTGGTGCGACTCGCGGACGAGGTCGCTGCGCTGGTGGTCGAAGGTCGGGTAGAGGAAGAAGCGCTCATGCTCCACGCGGAAGTGCTTTCCGGGCTCGCGGACGCCTCCCTTGCGCAGGGTGATGAGCTGCTCGCCCTCGGCGAGGGCGCGGACGGTGACCGCCCATTCTTTGAAGGCAATTGGCATAGGGAACCGGGGGACGCGGGGGCAGGAAAGGGGGGCAGACAGTGAGCGATCCTGCTCGGCCTCGGCACTGCTCGGGCCAGCAGGACTTCGTGAAGGATACGAAAAAGTCGGCAAAAAGCCAAGTTTCCCTGCGTATGGCCATGATTCACCCGCCGCGATCCAGTGGATTTCGGCTAGGGTTGGCCCGTCAACGGCAGTACGCTCGATCGACCGGGGCGGAGATGACGTCGACGCCGTTGGCCTGGGCGGCGTTGGTGGCGTCGGGGGCGAGCGGGAACTCGAAGAACGTGTGGCCGCCCGGGGCGACGAGCAGCGCCCGCTTGGCCATCGGGCAGGGCACCTCGTGCCAGCCGGGTAGCGCGAGGCGGGCCTGGTGGAGGGTCGAGGCGATCGAGACGCCGCCGATCGAGATCGTCGGGTCGTTGTACTTGTGGACCTGGTTGACCCGGCCGTTGTCGAAGTAGTCGACCACGAAGGTCCCGCCGGACGGTGAGGTGAAGGTGTCCTCGTTGGGGATGACCCGCCTGCGCAGCGTGTAGCCGGCCCGCGCCAGCTCCCGGTCGACCGCGGCCGGGAGCTGCCCGAGCGCGACCGGGCCGACGCTCCTCCCGCGGACGAGCCCGACGGCCGCGACCGCGCCGGTCCCGCCTCCGGGGTGGGACCGGGCGGGTGACCCGCCGCCGCCGAGGGCGAGCACGGCGAGCACGGCGAGCACGGCCAGGGCGGCGAGGCCGGCGAGGATCGGGCGCGCCCGGGGTCGGCGCCGCGGCGCTCGGCTCGCCTGCGGCGGGGGCGTCGTGGGCGGCGTCGGCGTCGCCTCCGTCGCCGGCGGTGCGGGCGGCGGGGGTGGCGCGGCGGGGACGGCGTCCGCTCCGGGGGGCGCGGCCTCGCCGGTGGCGACGCTGGTCTGGGTCCGGCTGAGCGCGGTGTTCGTGGCCGCGGCGGTGGCGGCGCGTCCGAGGTCGCCGGCCGAGAGGTAGCGATCCTCGGGCGCCTTGGCCATCGCCCGGGCGAGGACCCCGTCGAAGGCGGCCGGGACGCCCGGCGCGCGCTCGTGCACCGAGGGCGGCTCCTGCGTCCCGTGCGCGTACAGCTTGGCCAGGTCGTTGGTCAACGGAAACGGCACCGTCCCGGTCAGGGCATGGAAGAGGACGCAGCCGAGTGAATACACGTCGGTCCGGGCATCGACCCGCTCCCCCCGGGCCTGCTCCGGGGCGACGTAGTCGATCGTCCCGAGGAACGCCCCGGTCCCGGTCATCCCCTGGCTGCCCTCGACGTGACGCGAGAGACCGAAGTCGGTCAGGTACGCGTGGTCGCGCCCGCCGGACCCGGCCAGGAGGATGTTCGCCGGCTTGACGTCCCGGTGCACCAACCCGTGCCCGTGGGCCGCGTCGAGCGCCTGCGCGACCTGGTCGACGATCGCCGCCGCCCGGCGCGCGTCCAGCCGCCCGTCCTGCGCGATCAGGGTCCGCAGGTCGATCCCGGCCACGAACCGGATGGCGATGAACAGGACCCCGTCGTCCTCGCCGACCGCGTGCACCGGAATGACGTTCGGGTTGCTCGATCTGCGCGGCGATCGTCGACTCCCGCCCGAAGCGGGCCCGGAACGCGGGGTCCCCGGCGAGATCCGGCGCGATCACCTTGAGCGCCACCAGCCGGTCGGGCTTGGTCTGCCGGGCGCGGTACACCACGCCATACCACCCCGACCGGCGACCGCCTCGATCAGGAAGCCCCCCACCACGCCACCCAGCTCGGGACCACGCATGGCCGGGTCACCGTACACCAGCCGGGATGTCCCGGCGCCCGTCTGCGCCGGTCAGGCGACGGTGGTCGCGCCGCAGCCGCGAATCCGCGCACGGAGCTCGGCGGCGCCGGCCGGCGTCCACCGGTCGCTCGCCTCGAGCCCGTCGATCAGCCCGAGCGCCCGGTCGAGGGCGGCGGGGGCGCCGGCCTCGTCGAAGAGGAGCTCGTCGGCCGCTTCGAGCAGGAGCTCGCGCTCGTCCGGACGGAGCTTGGTCGCGCCACGCGAATCCATCGCCGCGAGCAGGCCGGTGTAGTGGGCGCCGCGGGTGAGCATGTGTTCGGTGGCGGTCATCGGTGGTCTCCGTGTCGGTTGGACGCTACGACCCTATCGACAGGTAGCTGCGTTCACACAAGGCTGCCCGGATCACGAGCGATCCAATCCGGCCCGCTCCTCGAGCCGCCGACCGGTGCGCTCCTCGACCGCTGCGAGCAGCGCGGCGAAGTCGGCGGACGCGTGACCGAGCGCCGCCGCCTCCTCGAGGGCCCGCTCGGCCGCCCGGGCCGCTTCGAACGGGACGCCCGCCGCCTCGAGGCAGAGGCGGACGTCCTTGAGCATGTGCTCGAGCTTGAACAGCGGCGTGAAGTCGTGGGCCCGCATCGGCGCCTCCTTGAGGCTGAGCATGACCGACCCGCCCGAGCCGGCCGCCATCACCGCGACGAGCGCGTCGAGGTCGACCCCGGCGACGCTCGCCACGAGCAGGGCCTCGGCGACGGTCAGGGCGTTGGCGGCGGCGACCGCGTTGTTGATCAGCTTGATCGTCTGGCCGTCGCCCAGGGGGCCGACATGGAGCACCATCCGGCCCATCGCCTCGAGCAGGGGCCGGGCGCGCTCGAAGTCGGCGCCGGTCCCCCCGGCCATGATCGTCAGGGTCGCGTCCTCGGCCCGCGGGGCCGAGCCGGTGACCGGGGCGTCGAGGAGGCCGATCCCCCGCTCGGCGAGGCCGTGGCCGACGTGGCGGGCCGCGTCCGGGCCGATCGTCGAGCAGTCGATGCACAGGAGCCCGGGGGCGGCCCCGTCGGCGACCCCGTCGGGGCCGAGCAGGACGGCTTCGACCTGGGCGCCGTCGACGACCATCGTGACGACGAGATCGCTGGCCGCGGCGAGGGCGGCCGGCGAGTCGGCGACGGTCACGCCGGGGTGGGCGGCGGCCAGGCCGGCGGCCTTCTCGGGCGTCCGGTTCCAGACGGTCAGGGGGAAGCCGGCGCGGGCGACGTTGGCCGCCATCCGCGCGCCCATGATGCCGAGGCCGGCGAAGCCGATCCGGGGGCGCGCCTCGGCCCCGGCCGGTTCTCTCGGGTCGGCGCCGCTCACCCCGCCAGCCTACCCGCCGGGTGCGGCGCCTCAGGCGGCGGCCAGCCGCGCCTCGGCGTCCTCGGTCTCGGCGAGGTGCTGGTGGGAGGGGCAGTAGCCGTTGTGGGGCAGCGGCATCCGCTGGCAGGCCGAGCCCTTGCGCGTCATCGCCCGGCACTGGAGCGGCTTCCCGTTGGCGTCGCAGCCGTTGCGCGGGAGCTGGGCGAAGAAGCCGTCGGCCAGGTGGAGGTAGTGATCGACCACCCGGTACACGTACGGCTGGGCGCTGACCGGGAACTGGCAGCGGATGTCGTTGAACAGCGTGCGCGACGGCCGGGCGAAGTAGTGGCGGTCGTTGGCCAGGCGGTCGACGGCCGCCTCGCAGGCGCGGAGCACCCGCTGGTGGGCACTCGGGTCGCCGGGCCGGCGAGGCTCGACCAACGGGGCGAGCTCGCGATATATGGCTCTGCTGAACTGGTACATAGGGCGAAGTCCGTTTCTCTCGGCCTCAACACTCGAGACGCGACCCCTTGCAACCGCTCCGGCTCCCGGCGCGAGTATGCACACCGGGGATGAAGCTGGGGCCGTGCCCAGTGTTAACCGCCGCTTAAGCGCAAGGTTGCGGGAAATTCTCGCAACTCACGTCCACCGCTCGAGGCGGGGCGCGCCGTCGGGCCCGACCACGGTGTGGAGGCGATCGAGCGCCGGGTCGAGCCCCGGGTGCTCGACGCGGACGTGGGCGCCCCGCGTCTCCTCCCGCGCGAGGGCGCAGACGGCGACGAGCCGGGCCAGGGGATGGGGATCCGCGGCGAGGAGCTCGAGGCCGGCCCGCTCCCGGGCGAGGCCGGCGTGGCGCCAGAGCGCGGCGCGGGTCGCCGGGTCGACGGGTGAGATGCCGGTCCGCGGGACCTCGTCGTCGGAGGCGGTCGCGGCGTCCTGCGGCTCCTCGAGCGCGGCCCGGGCGGCCCGGGCCCCGAACACGAAGCACTCGCTCAGGGAGTTCGAGGCCAGCCGGTTGGCGCCGTGGAGGCCGGTGCAGGCCGCCTCGCCCACCGCGTAGAGCCCGGGGACGGTCGTGTGGCCGTGGAGGTCGGTGACGATGCCTCCCATCACGAAGTGCGCGGCCGGGGCGACCGGGATCGGCTCGCGGCTCGGGTCGAGGCCCGCCTCGGCGAGGGCGCCGACCACGTTCGGGAAGAGCGCGGGATCGATATGGCGCATGTCGAGCGAGACCGAGCGGGCGCCCGTCGCCCGGAGGCGCTCGAAGATGGCACTGGCCACCTCGTCGCGCGGGGCCAGCTCGTCGACGAAACGGGCGCCGTCGGCGTCGAGGAGCCGGGCGCCCTCGCCGCGGACCGCCTCGGTCACGCAGAAGCCCTCCCGCCCGGGCACGCCGATGACGGCGGTCGGGTGGAACTGGACGAACTCGAGGTCGGCCAGCTCGGCGCCCGCCCGGTGGGCGAGCAGGAGCCCGATCCCGAGCGCCCCGGGCGGGTTGGTCGTCCGCGCCCAGAGGGCCGCCGCGCCCCCCGTGCAGAGCACCAGCGCAGCCGCGTCGACCAGCCGCCCGTCCTCGCAGGCGACCCCGACGCAGCGCCCGTCGCGGACGATCAGGGCGCTCGCCCGGGCGTGCTCGATGACCTCGATCGCCGCCTCCTCGGCGGCCAGGGCCGAGAGCTGGCGCATCACGCGCCGCCCGGTGGCGCTCCCGCCGGCGTGGACGACCCGTCGCATCGAGTGGCCGCCCTCGAGGCCGAGGGCGAGCCGGCCGAGGCGGTCGGCGTCGAAGCGGACGCCGAGCTGCTCGAGCTCGCGGACCTGGGTCGGCGCCCCGTCGCAGAGGACGCGCGCGGCCGACGGGCGGACGAGGCGGCGGCCGGCGCGCTCGGTGTCGGCGAGGTGCAGATCGGCGCTGTCGTCGACGGCCAGCGCCGCGGCGAGGCCGCCCTGGGCCCAGTAGCTCGCCGTGTGGGCGAGCGAGGTGGCGGAGACCAGGGCCACGCGGGCGCCGGCGTGAGCGGCGCGGAGGGCGACGTGGAGACCGGCGGCGCCGGCGCCGATGACCGCGAGGTCGGCCTGGATGCGCGACCCCCCGGGGGCGGGGCGGGCGGGGTCTGCCATGCGGGCGTACGGTACCGGGATGGCCGGTGCCCTCTATCTGAGCCATCCGAGCTCGCTCGCCCACGAGACGGGCCCCCACCCGGAGCGGGCGGCGCGGATCACGGCGATCGAGCAGGAGCTCGGCCGCCGGGAGTGGCTGGGCTTCGAGCGGCGGGCGTCGCCGGAGGTCGACCGGGAGCTCGTCGAGCAGGTCCACAGCCCGGCCCTGGTGGCCGCCATCGAGCGTCTCGCCGGGGCGGGCGGCGGGGCGCTCGACCTCGACACGGTGGTCAGCCCCGGGTCGTGGGAGGCCGCCCTCCACGCCGGAGGCGGGGCGGTCGCCCTGGTCGACGCGCTCCTCGACGGGACGGCCCGGACCGGCATCTCGGTCCACCGCCCGCCCGGCCACCACGCGACCCACCGCCGGGCGATGGGGTTCTGCCTGTTCAACAACGTGGCGCTGGCGGCGGCCCACGCCGTCGGCCGGCGCGGGCTCGAGCGGGTGCTGATCCTCGACTGGGACGTCCACCACGGCAACGGCACCAACGACCTGTTCCACGAGACCGACGCCGTCCTCTACGCGTCGATCCACGAGTCGCCGCTCTACCCGGGGACGGGACCGGCCTCGGACCGGGGCCGGGGTCCGGGCGATGGCTTCACGGTCAACCTCCCGGTCGGGGCCGGCTCGGGTGACCCGGTCTTCTGTTCGCTCGTCGAGCACGTCGTCGTCCCGCTGGCGCGTCGCTACGCGCCGGAGCTCGTCCTGATCTCGGCCGGCTACGACGCCCACGCGGAGGATCCGCTGGCCGGCTGCCGGGTCACCGACGAGGGCTATGCGGCGATGACCGCGACGATGCGCCGGGTGGCCGAGGAGCTCGGCGCGCCCCTGGGGGTCGTCCTCGAGGGCGGCTACGCGCTCGAGGCGCTCGCCCGGTCGGTCGCGGCCACGATGGAGGTGCTCGCGGCCCCGGCGCCGCCGGCCGGCGGGGGGCTCGCGCCGCACCCGGTCGCGCTGGCCGCCCGCGAGCGCCTCGGGCTCCCGGCCGGAGCCTTTTGACGCGGGCCGGAGGGCTACGTATCATCCGGGGTGCGGGGGTCCTACCTGCCGATGCACAGACCGAAAGGCGCACACCCGAGGCGGGCGCAGTCTCGGTTCGGCGTGCGGCTTCTCGCGCGGAAGATGATGGAGGCGGCGTGACCCGGGTCGAGTTGGCGGTGATCATGGTCACCGACCTGGTCGGCTCGACGGCGCTCGCGACGCGGCTCGGGGCCGAGCGGTTCGACGGGTTTCGCCGCGAGCACGATGGGATCCTCCGCGACGCCTGCGACGACTGCGCCGGGCGGGTGGTCAAGAACACCGGTGACGGCTTCCTCGTCGCCTTCCCGAGCGTGATCGGGGCGCTCGACGCCGCCGTCTCCATCCAGCAGCGGCTCGAGCGACGCAACCGGCGCGCCGAGCCGGCGATGGAGGTGCGGATCGGGATCAGCCTCGGGGACGCGTGGGTCGAGGAGGGCGACTACTTCGGCGTCCCGCCGATCGAGGCGACCCGCCTGTGCGCCGAGGCGGCGGGCGGGGGGATCCTCGTCGCCGAGGCGGTGCGGTTCGCGCTGCGCGACCGGTCCCGCCACCAGCTCGAGGACGTCGGCGCGCTTGCCCTGCGAGGCCTGCCCGAGCCGGTGCGGGCGGCGGCGGTGGCCTGGACGCCGCTCGCGGCCCCGGCCGGCCCGCCCCTCCCGCCCCGGCTGCGCGGGGCCCCGGACACGGCGTTCGTCGGGCGCTCGAACGAGCGGCGGGCACTGCTCGAGTGCTGGAGGCGGGCCGTCGCCGGCGAGCGCCAGGTCGTCGTCGTCTCGGGCGAGCCGGGCATCGGCAAGACCCGGCTGGTCACCGAGACGGCCCAGATCGCGATGCCCGACGAGGCGCTCATCCTCTACGGGCGCTGCGACGAGGATCAGGGGATCCCGTACTACCCGTGGCGGGAGGTTCTCCGCGACTACGCGGAGGTCGCCCCGAGGCGCCTGCTGCGTCCCCACGCCGCCGAGCTCTCGCGCCTGGTGCCCGGCCTGGACCAGAGGATCGCCGCCGGGCCGCCGGCGCCGGCGGCCGATCCCGACACCGACCGCTACCGGCTGTTCTCGGCCGTGCAGTCGCTGTTCGCGGCCGCGGCCGAGCACGGTCCGGTGCTCGTGATCCTCGACGACCTGCACTGGGCCGACCGGCCGACGCTGCTCCTGCTCAGGCACCTGGTCAGCGCGTCGACCCGGGGCCGGCTGATGGTCCTCGGGACCTACCGCGACTCCGACGTCGCCCCCGACGACGCCCGGGGCGAGCTCCTCGGCGACCTCTTCCGGGAGGCGGGCGTGACGCGCCTGGCCCTGGGCGGGCTCGGCGAGGGCGACATCGTCGACCTGATCGAGGAGCTCGCCGGCCACCCGATCGACCCGGCCGGCCGCGCGCTCGCGCGCGAGGTGCACCGCGATACGGCCGGCAACCCGTTCTTCGTCGGCGAGCTCGTGCGCCACCTGCGCGAGACCGGGGTGATCGACGAGGCCGAGGACGGGCGCTGGTCGTTCCGGGCGGCGGCGGCCGCGCGCGGCCTGCCCCAGAGCGCCCGGGAGGTCATCGAGCGGCGGGTGCTGCGGCTGAGCGCGGAGGCGCGCCGGGTGCTGAGCGTCGGGGCGGTGATCGGCGCCGAGTTCGACCTCGCGCTCGTCGCCCGGGCGGCCGGCCTCGCGGACCCGCGGGCGCTCGACCTGCTCGACGAGGCGATCGGCGCGTCGCTCCTGACGCGGACCGAGATCACCCGCGAGTCGCTCGTCGACATCGGCCTGACCGAGGTCTACGCGTTCAGCCATGGACTTGTCCAGCGGACCCTCTACGACGCGGTGCCGGCCGGGCGGCGCGCCGTCCTGCACCTGGTGGTGGCCGAGACGATCGAGGCCAGCTGCGGCAGCGCGGTCGACGTCCGCCTCGACGAGCTGGCCCACCACTTCCTGGCGGCGATTCCGGCCGGCGCGGCGGGCCGGGCCGTCGAGTACGCCCGGCGGGCGGGGGAGCGGGGGCTGCGTCAGTTCGCCTACGACCAGGCGGCGAGCCTGTTCGAACGGGCGCTCGCCGTGTCCGCGGACGAGGGGCCGGTCAGGCGGATCGAGCTGCTCCAGGGCCTCGGCGACGCGCTGATGCGGGCCGGCGACCCCGAGGCGTCCCGGCGGGCGCTGTTCGAGGCCGCCGCCGTGGCGCGCCGCCACGACCAGCCGGAGGCGCTGGCCCGGGCGGTGCGCGCGTGCGGGATCTGGGGACTGAGCCTCGGGGTCGACGAGGATCTGGTCGGCCTGGCCGAGGAGTCGATCGACCGGCTCGCGGGCCGGGCGAACCCGCGCCTGGTCGCGGAGATCAAGGGCCTCCTCGCCGCGGCGCTCTACTACGCCCCGGACGCCGAGCGTCGCGAGCGCCTCGCCGCCGAGGCGCTGGCCGGCGCCCGGGCCGAGCACGAACGGTGTCGGCACCCGCGAGTCCCAGCGGACGCTGGCCTACGTCCTCGGCCGCTACCTGCTCGCCCAGTGGGGCCCGGACTCGGCGACCCGGGACTTCCCGCTGGCCGAGGAGCTCCTCGACCACTGCCGCGAGCTCGGCGACATCGAGCTCGAGGTCCTCGCCCGCAACTGGCGGACCTCGGTCCTGCTGGAGCTCGGCGCGTTCGCGGCCGTCGAGGAGGAGGTGGCGCGGATCGAGCACATGGCCACCGAGCTGCGCCAGCCCCGGGCGATGGTCTTCCTGCCGCTCCACCGCGGCATCCTCGCGGTCAAGTCGGGACGCTTCGCCGAAGCCGAGCGCCTGAATGCGGCGTCACGCGAGATCGGCGGCCGTCTGCGCGGCTCGGTCAGCCAGCTGGCCGCCCCGACGCAGATGCTCCTGATCCGCCTCCAGCAGGGCCGCCTGGCGGAGCTCGAGGAGCAGGTGCGGGGCACGGTCGAGGCGTATCCGTCGATCGTCACGGCGCGGGCCGCCCTGATCGTGGTCCTGCTCCAGTCCGGGCGGCCGGAGGAGGCGCGCGCAGAGTTCGAGCGGGTGGTGGGGGCGGGCCTCGCCGGGATTCCGCGCAACAACGCCCAGATCCTGACCCTGGCCCTGCTCGGCGAGGCGGCGGTCGAACTCCGCGACACGGCGCGGGCGCGGACGCTCTACGAGCTCCTGCGCCCGTACGCCGGGCGGTGGGTCGTGTCGGTCAGCACATGCGCCCTGTGGCCGGTCGAGCGGTCGCTCGGACGGCTGTGCGGGACCACCCGCTCAGTCGAGCTCGCCCTGCTGCACCTGGCGGCGGCGCGCCGCCAGTCCGAGGAGGCCGACGCCCTGCCGAGCCTCGCCCTGATCGCCGCGGACGAGGCGCGCCTGCTGGCGGCGCGCGCCGCTCCGGGCGATGCCCGCCAGGCGGCTCAGCGCGCGGCCGAGGCCCGGATGCTCGGCGAGACGCTCGGCATGCGCCTCGTCGATGCCGCGGGCAAGCGCCTCGAGGCGGAGCTGGCGCTCGCCGAGTCGGGTGCGGGCGGCGCCCTCGGCACACTCGACTGACCGCCGGGCCGGGCACGCAGCGATGTGAGTGCCCGGCCCGCGGTCAGCGCCGGCCGTCAGACGAGCGGCGTCCGGTCGGTCGCCGGCGTCCGGTCGGCCGCCGGGTGATAGCCGCGTCCCTGCTTGGTGATCCTTCCGGCCTTCTCGAGCGCGGGCAGAACCCGGTAGAGATAGTTGCGCTTCATGCCCATCGACTCGGCGAGCTCGGCGGCCGAGAGGCCGGGCTTGGCCGCGATCAGATCGAGGGCCTGCTGCGCGCGGTTCCCGCCCCGTGGGGGACGGGCGCCGGGCGCCGTGGCGGCGGTCCGGGCCGGACGCGGGGCCGGGGTGCTGCGGCGGGCGCGCGCGGACGCGGCGGGCCGGGCCCCACCGTTCGGGGTCTCCAACATCCCGGAGATCTGCTTGAGCTGCTCGAACTCGGCGCTGAGCTGTGCGATGAGCTCGTCGAGCTCGGTCAGGCGCTCTCCCACCTGTTCTTGAATCGTCTTCATGTCGGGCACGGGGTCTCCTCCTACGTCACGACTGGCTTTCCAATGTGCCCAGAATACACACTCCTCCGGTCGGAACAGTCACCTCGCCCTCCTTTTTGGACAAGGTTTCTTGAGTGGTCGAAATATGTGAATCGGTGTGAGGGGGCGTCTGATGCTCCGCTGAGCCTCGCGGCGGGTCCCGGGACACAAGCCGCCACCCCCGCCGCCTGGCTCACGCCGCGCTCGGGCGCGCGGACTCAGAGATCGAAGATCCTCATGGGCGACTCACCTCCTCAAGCTCTGCGCGCGACGCGCGAAGTAGACGACCTTGATGTGCTCCGCCTCGTCGACGTGGTCGTCAAGATGGCCCCCCGGTCGCTGGCCGGCCACGGCCGCACACTCGAGTCCGGCGGCTTCGAGCGCCGCGCGGATCGCGGCGGGCGGGTGGTGGCGCTGGACATGGCGGCTCGATGCCCGGTGCCAGAGGCCCTCGTCGATTTCGACGAAGGCCTCGAGGGTGGCCGCGGCGGCGTCGCCGGCCCGGAGCGGGCCCGCCGCCTCGCCTCGCCAGCAGAAGAGGCCGCCGTCGTCCTCGCGCACGAAGGTCTGCGTGAACCCGGCCCGGAACGTCTTCAAGGAGTTGACGTCGAAGGCGTAGACGCCATCCGGGGCGAGTAGCGCGGCCGCGCACCGGAACGCGGACTCAAGCTCGTCCTCGGCGAGCAGGTAGTTGACGGCGTCGTTCAGGCAGGTCACGAGGTCGAAGAGGTCGAGCCGGGGCAGCTCGCACATGTCGGCGACGAACAGATCCTCGACCTGGTCGCCGAACTTCTGCCGGGCGACCTCGACCATCTCGGGTGAGAGGTCGCAGGCGGTGACCGCGTAGCCGCGGGCGAGGAGCGGCGCGAAGCTCTTGCCGGTGCCGCACGCTATGTCGAGCGATCGCCGGCCGCGGAGCCCGGCGGTGCGGGCGCGCGCCTCGATTTCCGTCAACCACTGCTCGTGGTCGTACCCGTCGGTGAAGCGATCATAATGCGGGGCGAGGCTCGCGTAGGCCGCGCGGGCGGGGGGGTGGGCGATCTCGAGGTAGCTCATACTGGGTCTGACCCGCCGCCGAGCAAAACCGTTTCAATGCTCGAGAAATCTTTCCGTCGTTGCCGTGGACGGATCTCTTGGACAAGACGGGAGCGTGGGACTGGGAGACGATCCGCCGGCGCTGCGGGGCCGAGGCGAGACGGATCCTCCGCAACCCGGTCGAGGCCGACGACGTCGTCCAGGAGGCGATGATGCGGGCGTGGAGCCGGCGCGGTTCATGCCAGTCGCCCCACGCGCCCCTTCCCTGGTGTCTCCAGATCACCCGGCACGAGGCGTTCCGGCGAATCGCCCGCCGGCCGGTCGCGGCCGAGGAGCTCCGCGAGTACACCGACCAGCCGGCCACCGACGAGCCCGACCGCGTGATCGATCGGGTCGACGTCGGCCGGGCGCTGGCCGGCCTACGCCCCGACGAGCGGTTCCTGATCGCTCTGCGGTATTCTTACGACTACTCTCAGCCCGAGATCGCGCAGGCGCTCGACATCCCCGAGGGGACGGCCAAGGTCAGGCTGCACCGAGCGCGCAACCGTCTGGGCACGCTCATGGAACGAGCCTCTTGACCCTATACGCCAACATCGCCGACCCACGCGGGGTCAAGGCACTAGCCCACCCGATCCGCGTCCAGATCCTCGAGGCGCTCCACAACCGCGTAGCCAGTCCCAACCAGCTCTCCCGCGAGCTGGGGATCTCGCTCGGGTCGGTCAGCTACCACGTCCAGCGCCTGCTCGGGCTCGGGTTCATCAAGCTGGTCAAGAAGACGCCGAGGCGGGGCGCGATCGAGCACTACTACACGTCGGTCGCCCGTCCCCGGGTGACCGACGAGGCGTGGGGGCAGGTGCCGCCGATCGTCAAGCAGGCGGCGGTCAGCGCCGCGCTCGATCAGCTCTCGGTCTACATCAGAACAGCCGCGGCCGCCGGCGGGTTCGACCGCTCCGACGTCCACCTCACGCGCAACCCCGTGGCCGTGGACGAGGAGGGCTGGCGGGCTCTGGCCGGCGAGCTCGAGGCGATGACCGAGCGGGTGGCGCGCATCGCCGAGGAGAGCGCGGCGCGCATGGCCGAGGAGAGCGCGGCGCGCACGGCCGAGGCGAAGACACCGCTGGCGGCCTCGGTCGTGCTGATGCTCTTCGAGTCCCCGCCCGCGGGCCCGTCCACCGCGACTGAGGCCATCGCCCCGGAGCGCCGCCGCCGCGAGCAGCACGCGACGGCGACCTGAGGGCCCGTCCCGGCCCGCGGGCTCCGGCTCGAGGCGACCGGCTAGCCGGGACGGATGAGCATGGCCACGGCGAGGGCGATCGCCGCGACGGCCAGGACCGAGGCGAGGAGGAGGACGGCGGCGGCCGTCCGCCACCGCCGCGGCGTCGGGGCGAGCCGCGTCCGGGCGGCCGCGCCGCATTCGACGCACCACGACTGGTCGGCGGCGAGCGGCGCTCCGCAGAACGGGCAGGCCGCCGGTGAGCTCACTCGCCGGTGGGCGCCGGCGGCAGCGGCGCCCGGGGAGCGGGGAGCAAGGGGCTGCCCTGGCGGGGGAGCCCGCAGCTCGGGCAGAAGTTGGCGTCGCTCCCGTGGATCGTCGCGCAGCGGTGGCAGACGGTGATGCCCGGCTCGTGGAGGAGGAGGAGCTCCTGGCGCTCGTCGAGCGCCGTCTCCAGCGTCCGGAGCTCGCGGTCCATGGCGAGCAGCCCCTTGAGCTTCGCCTCGACGATGTCCTCGCGGGGCCGCTCGAGCCGGCGGGAGTCGAACACGAAGCCGCCGAGGTCGCGGAAGGCGAGCTCCCGCGTCTGGCGCAGGTAGCGCAGGCGCCGCCGGATCCGGGCGCGGTCGCGGAAGCTGGTGGCCGCGGGCGCCGGCGCGGCGAGGTCGGTCGTCGCGCTCGCCGCCGGGTCGGGCGGGGCCGGGAGCCAGGGCGCCGCCGGTGCGGACGGGGTAGGGCGCCTCGGTTCCGCGCTCGGGCGGGGCGCGCGAGCCGCGGGCGGCGGCGCGGTGCGGTTGGCCGGTCGAGGCTGGGCCGGGGCTCGGGAGCCGCGAGTGGGGGCGCGGTGCGGTCGGCCGGTCGAGGCTGGGGCCGGGGCTCGGGAGCCGCGAGTGGGGGCGCGGTGCGGTCGGCCGGTCGAGGCTGGGGCCGGGGCTCGGGCGGCGGCGGCGGGGCGACCGGCCAGCCGACCGCCGGGGCGCGGAGCTTCGAGAAGCGTCCCATCGCTCGCAATGCTAATGGTCCGTCTCTACCGCTCGACGAGCTCGCGCCAGGCCACGGCGACCCGGGCGGCCATCCGGTCGGCGGAGAACAGCTCCGCCCGCGGCCGTCCGTCGACGCGGGGATCGGGCGCGGCCAGGTGGGGGGCGAGGGCGGCACGCCAGCGGCCGAGGTCGAACTCGGCGCACAGCGTCCCGGGTAGCCCGTCGAGGGCGAGCGGATGGGCGCCGACCCGCGTCGCGAGGACGGGGACCCCGCAGGCGAGGGCCTCGAGCACGGCGAGGCCGAACCCCTCGAAGTCCGACGGGACGAGGACGGCGTTGGCGGCGTTGATGGCCAGGGCGACGTGGGCCGGCTCGGTCGCCCCGAGGGTGATCAACTGGGTCTCACCGGCCACCGCCTGGGCAAGATCGAAGCGCTTGACCTGGCGGGCCGGATCGAAGGGGAAGAGCAGGCAAGGGCGGTCGGGGTCGAGGCCGAGGGCGCGGCGGGCGTGCTCCCGGGGGATCGGGTTGAAACGGTCGAGCTCGACGCCGCACGGGAGCACGGCGGTGCGCCAGGGTCCGGCCGGGAGCTCGCGCCCGAGGGCGGCCGACGCGGTGGCGACGAGATCCATCCGCCGGGCCACGGCGAGGGTGAGGCGGCGGGTGCGCGGGTGGTAGAGGTCGTTGCCGTGGAGGGTGACCACGTGGGGGACGTAGCGGACGGCCAGCGCCGGCCAGGCGGTCAGGCCGAAATGGGCATGGACGATGTCGTAGTGGCCGGTCCGCCGGCGGAGCTCGAGCGTGGCGGCGGGGAAGGCGGCCGGCCCGGGCGGGAACTGGTGGAGGTCGACCTCGAGGCCGGCGATCCGCCGGAGGGCGGCGACCTGCTCGCGCACGTAGATCCCGCGCCCGGGGTTCGCCGGGGTCGGGCGCATGTTGGAGACGACGAGGGCGCGCATCACGGGTGCGCGAGGGTGGCGGCCAAGTCTGGGATCATGGCGGGCGATGCACGCAAACGCGCCCCAGGCCGAGCGGAGCTACGGGCGCGCGCCGGACGAGCTGCGCCCGACGACGATCGAGGTCGACTTCGTCGCCCCGGCGACCGGCTCGGCCCTGATCGCGGTCGGGGCGACCAAGGTGATCTGCACGGCGTCGATCGAGAACGGCGTGCCCCGGTGGCTGCACGGGAGCGGCCGCGGCTGGGTCACCGCCGAGTACGGGATGCTCCCGGCGTCGACCGGTCAGCGCAAGCAGCGCGACGCGACGCGGGGCCGCCTCGACGGCCGGACCGTGGAGATCCAGCGGCTGATCGGCCGCTCGCTCCGCGGGGTGGTCGACTTCACGGCGCTCGGCGAGCGGACCGTCTACCTCGACTGCGACGTGCTCCAGGCGGACGGCGGGACCCGCTGCGCCTCGATCACCGGGGCCTACATCGCCCTCGGCCTCGGGCTGCGCAGGCTCGAGGCGGCCGGCGACCTCGCGCGGTCGCCGCTGACCGGGTCGGTGGCGGCGGTCTCGTGCGGCATCGTCGGCGGGCTGCCCCTGCTCGACCTCGACTACGCGGAGGACTCGGCGGCCGAGGTCGACGCCAACGTCGTGATGACCGGCGAGGGCGGCCTGATCGAGGTCCAGGCGACCGCCGAGCGGACGCCGCTCTCGCGCGCGCACCTCGACGACCTCCTCGCCCTCGCCGCCGACGGGATCCAGCAGCTGCGCGAGACGCAGGAGCGGGCGCTCGAGGGACAGTGAGACTTCTCCTCGCCTCCTCGAGCGAGCACAAGCTGCGCGAGTTCGCCGCCCTGCTCGACCCGCGCGGGGTGGACCGCCTGCCCGCGGGGGTCGAGCTCGGCCCGGAGGTCGGGGAGACGTTCGCCGAGAACGCGCTCGGCAAGGCGCGGGTCGCCGCCCGGGCCACCGGACGCCCGGTGATCGCCGACGACTCGGGGATCGAGGCCGAGGCCCTCGGCGGGCGGCCGGGGATCTACTCGCGCCGGTACGCCGGGGAGGAGGCGACCGACGAGGAGAACCTGGCCAAGCTGCTGGCCGAGGCGCCGGCCGGGAGCCGCCTCGCCTACGTGTGCGCGATCGCCTACGTCGATCCGGGCCGGGGCGTCGAGCAGGTCTTCTCCGGACGCTGCACCGGGCGCTTGGCCGACCGGCCGCGGGGGAGCGGCGGGTTCGGCTACGACCCGGCGTTCCTCCCCGACGACGGACCGCCCGGCCTGACCATGGCCGAGGTCCCGGACGCCGCCAAGCACGCGATCAGCCATCGCGGCCGGGCGGCCCGGGCGCTGGTCGCCTGGCTCGACGCCGCCGAGCGCGGGGAATGACCGTGGACGGCGACGGCGACGCCGCGGTCAAGCGCAACGCGGCCGCGCTGTCGGTCGCGTCGAACATGACGCAGATCGCCCTCAAGCTGGTCGCCGGGATCGCCACCGGGTCGGTCTCGATCCTGACCGAGGCCGCCCACTCGACCACCGACCTGATCGCCTCCCTCGTCGCCTTCGTCTCGGTCCGCAAGGCCGACGAGCCGGCCGACGCCGACCACCTCTACGGGCACGCGAAGGTCGAGAACGTGGCCGCGGCGATCGAGGGCGTCCTGATCCTGTTCGGCGCGGCGATCATCACCTACGAGTCGGTCAAGCGCCTCCTCAACGGGGCGCACGTCCACACGCTCGGCCTGGGCATCGGGGTGATCGCCGTCTCGGCGGTGGCCAACACGTGCGTCTCGATCTTCGTCGGCCGCCGCGCCCGGGCGACCGACTCGCCGGCGCTCGAGGGGGACGCCGCCCACCTGAGCTCGGACGCGGCCACCTCGGTCGCCGTGCTCCTCGGGCTGATCGCCGTCGCTCTGACCGGCGCCACCTGGATCGATCCGGCGGTGGCGCTGCTCGTCGCCGCCGCGATCGTCGTCGCCGGGGTGCGGATCCTCCGGCGCTCGTCCCGGGCGCTCGTCGACGAGGCTCTCCCCGAGGTCGAGCTCGAGACGATCCGGGCGGCGGTCGTCGAGTTCGGCGGCGAGCACGGCGTGGTCGGCTTCCACCGGCTCCGGGCCCGGCGGGCCGGCTCTGAGCGCCACGTCGACCTCCACGTCCAGTTCGCGGCGGGGACGACGCTCGAGGAGGCCCATCGCACGGCCCACGCCCTCCAGGCGCAGATCTCGAGCCGGCTGGGCGGGGCCGACATCCTCATCCACCTCGAGCCGGAGGACCGCGTCCAGCCGGGCACCGAGATCCCGGTGGCCAGGGGCCGCCGGACCGCCTAGAGCAGGTTGATCGCGGCGGAGGCGCCGACGGCGAGGAAGACGGCGGCGTACCCGTTGTACCCGGAGAGCAGGCACATGAGGGAGACGACGAGGGCGATCACCACGGTGACCAGCCAGGCGATTCGGCGGATGGGCATCCGCCGTATTCTCGCGTGATCGCCGCCGCCGCCGATGCAACTCCGCCCCGATCGCGCCCTGGCCTACCTCCGCGAGCTCCAGCCGGAGGCCCGGGAGGTGGCCGTGATCGGCCCGGGCGGCGCCCTCGTGGCCGGCGCCGAAGGGGAGCCGGCGCGGGCCGCGCGCGAGCTCCAGCGGGGTGGCGGGCGGCGGGCGCGGGTCGACTCGCTGCTCGCCGTGCGGGTCGGCGACCACGCAGTCGCCGCCTTCCTCCCCGACGCCGGCGCGCTCGCCGAGTACGACCTCCGGTGTGTGGCGTCCGCGACCGATGTTACGGTCGGTCGATGAAAACCCGACCCGCGTGACCTGACGTCGGCGGCGTGACCAAGGCCGAGCTGATCGGGCTGATCGCGGAGCGGAGCCGTCTCTCGCGCCGCGAGGCCGGCCGGGCACTCGATGCGACGCTCGGGCTGATCGAGGAGGCGCTCGCCGGCGGCGGCGAGGTCAACCTGTCCGGCTTCGGCCGCTTCCACGTCGCCAGCCGGGCGGCCCGGGCCGGCGTCCACCCCCGAACCGGCGCGCCGATCTGGGTCGACGCGACCCGGGTCCCGCGCTTCACCGCCGGCTCCGCGCTCAAGCAGGCTGCTCGGGAGCTCCCCTAGTGCCCCGGCACTTCGGGGACGAGGTCGCCCGCCGGGTGGCCCGGCGCGAGTCGCAGATCGTCCTCGGCCTCGACCCCGACCCGCGCCGCCTCTGGCCGGGGGTCGCGGGCGCCGAGCCGGGCGAGCGGGTGCTCGCGCACTGCCGGGCGGTGATCGACGCCGCCGGGACCGCGTGCGTCGCGGTCAAGCCCCAGCTCGCGTGCTTCGAGCGCCTGGGGGCGGCCGGGTGGCGCGCGCTCCACGGCGTCGTCGACCACGCCCGCGCGGCCGATCTCCTCGTCATCGCCGACGGGAAGCGCGGCGACGTCCCGGTGACCGCGGCGGTCTACGCCGAGTCCCTGGCCGGGGAGCTCGGAGCCGACGCGTTCACGGCCAACCCCCTCCTCGGGGTCGACGCCCTCGCGCCGCTCGTGGCCACCGGGGCCGGGGTCCTCGTCCTCGTGCGGACCTCGAACCCCGGGGCCCGCGACGTCCAGGACCTCGAGCTCGCGAGCGGCGGCCCGCTCTGGGAGCGGCTGGCCGGGATCGTCGCCGGGCTCGGGAGCCCGGGGGAGAGCGGCCTGGCCGACGTCGGGGCCGTGGTCGGGGCGACCGAGCCGTGGCACCTGCCGCGCGCGCGAGAGCTGATGCCCCACGCGATCTTCCTCCTCCCCGGGGTCGGGGCCCAAGGCGGGCGCGTCGAGGACCTCGCCCCCGCCTTCGGGCCGGGCCGGGCCGGGGGCCTCGTCACCGCATCGCGCTCGATCGCCGCCGCCGACGAGGCCGACGGCTCCGAGCCGGCCGCGGCGGCCCGCCGGGCGGCCGAGCGCCTGCGCGAGCTGGCGTGGTCGCTCTGACGCGCCCGGGCGGCCTGACCTTCGCGACGGCCGGGGGGCGGCGCGCCCGCGGCGCGGCGCTCGCCACCGCGAGCGCCGTCACGCTGGCCGCGGCCGGGCCCGCCCGGGCGGCCGATCCGCCGCCGCCCGCGCTCAGCGCCCGGGCGGCGATCGTCGTCGAGCGGGACCTCGGGACCACGATCTACGCCCGCCGGGCCGACATCCCCGTCCCGGTGGCCAGCGAGACGAAGCTGATGACCGCCTACGTGGCCCTCGAGCGGGCGCCGCTCACCCGCATCCTCACCGCGCTCCCCTACACACCGATCGGGTCCGAGACCGTCGCCGGCCTGCGGGCCGGCCAGCGGCTGAGCGTCGGCGCCCTGCTGAGCGCGATGCTCCTCCCGAGCGGCGCCGACGCGGCCGACGCCCTGGCCATCGGCCTGGCCGGCTCGAACGCCCGCTTCGTCGGCTGGATGAACCGGGCGGCCCGGGCGCTCGACCTCCGGGAGACCCACTTCGCGACCGACGTCGGCCTCGACACCCCGGGCAACTACTCGAGCGCCCGGGACCTCGCGACCCTGACCGCCACCCTCCTGCGCAACCCCTTCTTCGCCCGGACCGTGGCCCGCAGCCGGGCCACCCTTCCGACCGGGTTGACCGTGGTCAACCGCAACGACCTGGTCGGGCGGTACGCGTTCGTCGTCGGGGTCAAGACCGGTCACACCAACCAGGCCGGCTACTGCCTGGTCGGCGCCGGCAGGCAGGACGGGGTCAACGTGATCAGCGTCGAGCTCGGCGACCCGACCGAGGGCACGCGGGATGCCGACACCCTCGCCCTCCTCCGCTACGGCCTCTCGCTCTACCGCGCGTCGGCGGCCGTCCGCCGGGGGCGCGTCTACGCGACCCTCCCGGTCGGCGGGCGCCCCGGTGAGCGCGCCGCCCTCGTCGCCGCCCGCGGCGTGCGGCTCGTCCGCCGCCACGGCGCGCGCTTGGCCGTGTACCCGACCAACCTGGCCGAGTTGGCGCGGGGACCGCTCCGAAAAGGCACAGTCCTCGGCCAGCTGGCGGTCATGCTCGACGGCCGGGTGGTCGCCCGGGTCCCGCTCGTGACCCGCGGCCCGCTCGCCGCGCCGCCCGCCCGGCGCGCGACGACGCTGCTCCTCGCCGGAGGGCTCGCCGGCGGGGCTCTCCTGGGGCTGTTGGTTGGGTGTAGCCTGCTTGTCATGTTCAAGCGACGGGGTGAGCGGTGATCATCACCGTCACACTGAACGCCGCGATCGACAAGTCCCTGTCGGTGCCGAACTTCCGTCTCGGCCGCCGGCACCGGTCGGTCGAGCGCCGGACGCTCGCCGGGGGCAAGGGCGTCAACGTCGCCCGGACGCTCAAGACCCT
>CAWFQO010000033.1:0-44938 GCA_963817865.1 uncultured Solirubrobacterales bacterium
TCGGCGACGAGGGCGATCGCGCTGACCTTGTCGTCCTCCTTGAGGTTCATCACCCGGACGCCCTGGGAGCCGCGGCCGTAGCGGTTGATGCCGCGGACCGAGGTTCGCTGGACCATCCCGGAGTGGGATATGAAGACGAGATCCTCGTGCTCGCGGACGACGAGGGCCCCGGCGAGGGCGCCCTTGCTCTCGGTCAGGGCGATCGTCTTGACGCCCATCGTGTCCCGGCCCTTGCGCGGATAGTCGGCCAGGGCGGTGCGCTTGCCGTAGCCGTTCTCGGTGACCACGAGGAGCTCCTGGTCGTCGCGGGCGACGTCCATGGCCAGGAGCTGATTGCCCGGGTGGGAGACGTTCATCCCCTTCATCCCCGAGGTGTCGCGCCCCATCGGGCGGACCTGCGCCTCGTGGAAACGGGCGGCCCGGCCGGAGCGGCTGACCATGAGGATGTCGTCGTCGCCGGAGGTGCGCCGGACGGCGACGAGCTCGTCGTCGGGCCGGATGTTGATGGCGATGATCCCGTCGGCGTTGATCGGGGTGTTGTAGGCGCCGAACTCGGTCTTCTTGACGATCCCCTGCTTGGTCGCGAAGACGAGGTAGGCGCCCTCGTTGTAGTCGCGGGTGGCCAGGACCGACTGGACCCGCTCGCCCTCGCGGAGGGGGAGGATGTTGACCAGGGCCCGGCCCTTCGCCGTGCGGGAGGCCTCGGGGAGCTCGTAGACCTTCGAGCGGTAGACCTTGCCGCGGTTGGTGAAGAAGAGCAGGTAGTCGTGGGTCGAGGAGATGAAGAGGTGCTCGATGAAGTCGCCGTCCTTCATGTCCATCCCGGTGACGCCCCGGCCGCCCCGGTGCTGCTGGCGGTAGGTGACGAGGGGGAGCGACTTGATGTAGCCGGACCGGGTGATGGCGATGACCATCTGCTGGTCGGCGATCAGGTCCTCGATGTCGATCTCGTCGTCCGAGGCGGAGATCTCGGTCCGGCGGGCGTCGCCGAAGCGGTCGGAGATCTCGGTGAGCTCCTCCTTGATGATCGACAGGACGCGGAGCTCGTCGCCGAGGATGGCCCGGAGCTCGCCGATCCGCTCCATCGTGTCGGCGTGCTCCTTGCGGATCTGGTCGGACTCGAGGGCGGTGAGCTGGGAGAGGCGCAGGTCGAGGATCGCCTGGGCCTGGATCAGGGTCAGCTCGAACCGCGCGACGAGCTGCTCGCGGGCGGCCTCGCGGTTGGCGGAGGACCGGATCAGCTCGATCACGGCGTCGAGGTTCTCGAGGGCGATCAGGAGGCCCTCGAGGATGTGGGCCCGCGCCTCGCGCTCGGCGAGCTCGTGCTTGGTGCGCCGGACGATGACCTCGCGCTGGTGGACCACGTAGTGGTGGATCACCTCGCGGAGGGAGAGCGTCTTCGGGACGCCGTCGACGAGGGCGACCATGTTGACCCCGAAGGTCGACTGCATGGAGGTGTGCTTGTAGAGCTTGTTGAGGACGACCTTGGGGAGGGCGTCGCGCTTGAGCTCGATGACCAGGCGCATGCCCCGCTTGTCGGACTCGTCGCGGAGGTCTGAGATCTCGGAGATCTTCTTCTCGTGGACGAGGGCCGCGATCTTCTGGATCAGGCCGCCGTCGCCGCCCTTCTTGACCATGTAGGGAAGCTCGGTGACGATGATCGCCTCCTTGCCGTGGGTGAGCGGCTCGACGTGGGCCCGGGCCTGGACACGGACCCGCCCGCGGCCGGTCTCGTAGGCGGCGACGATCCCCGACCGGCCGAGGATGATGCCGCCGGTCGGGAAGTCCGGGCCCTTGACGTGGCGGGCGAGCTCGTCGACGTCGATCGCCGGGTTGTCGATGTAGGCGATCGTCGCGGCGATCACCTCGCGGAGGTTGTGGGGCGGGATGTTGGTCGCCATCCCGACCGCGATGCCCGACGATCCGTTGACCAGGAGGTTGGGGAAGCGGGCCGGGAGGACGGTCGGCTCCTGCTTGCGCCCGTCGTAGTTGGGCACGAAGTCGACCGTGTCCATGTCGAGGTCGCGGAGCATCTCGGTGGCCAGGCGGTCGAGGCGGGCCTCGGTGTTGTGGCTGACGAAGCCGTTGGTCAGGAACGAGTGGTCGTCGGTGTCCACGCGCAGGGAATAGACAGCCTGGAGCCCGGCGTCCTCGACCGAGGCAACCGTCGCGTAGTAGTAGTCGCCGTCGACGAGTGGCTCGACCACGTCGCGGACCTCGTCCGAGGAGATCCGCTCGAGGATGGCCGGTCCATGCTGCTCCCAGCGCTCGATCCGATCGACGTTGTGGCGCCGCAGCCAGTCGCGGTCGACGGAGCGGCCGCGCGCCCGGCCGATGAACTCGGCGACATGGGGAACGTGGTCGCGGCCGAGCGATCGGCTGGAGAGGGGAATCGTCTCGAGAGCGGCGGCGAGCTTGCGCTGCCTGGCGCCGAGGAAGCCGACGCGCCTGGAGAAGAGGCGGGCGTCGCGCCGGTTGCCGATGACGACCTTGTACTCGCCCGTGGCGTGGCGGCCGAGGCGACCGACGATGCCGAACTCGAGGAGGAGCAGCTGGACGTCCCGGGCGAGCTGCTCGCTGTAGGTCGAGTAGGAGATCTGAATCGAGTTGCGCGGGAGGATCGAGGAGGAGCCATCGCCGGTGAACAGCGCTTGGAGGAACGCGCGTTTGAACGCGGCGGTCGACTGCCATACGTGATCGGGAACGCACTTGGCCGCGCTCCTCACCCCGGCCAGCGCGGCGAGCGGGCTCGCGAGGAGGGCCGACAGGTTGTGGATGTCGATCTCGTGGAGGAGGCTTCCGGACGCGATCGGCCTCGCCTGGACGTATCGGGTGCCGCCGATGACTGCGTCGTAGGCATCGAGGACCTGCGTGAAGAAGTCGGGGTCGATGTTGTTGAAGCCGGCCCGACGCTGGCCGACCCAGCCTTCGGAGACGAACGCCCCCAGGAGCAGGGCCAGGTGACGATCGGCCTCCGAGAGCGGTGCGAGGTCAGGGCGAGGCATGCGCGCGATCACCGTCGTGTCGCCCGGGCGGATCTCTTCGAGGAGCTTCCACATCAACAGCGGGACCCCGGCCATGTCGACGAGACAGAGCAAGGGATGGTTGCGGGTGCCGGTGAGCTCGAAGCCTTCGGCCGTGCGGAGTCGGAGCGTCAGATGCTCGCCGGAGTGGAAGAGGCGGGAGGCGGGGACCGGCCGGCCACGGCGGTCGAGGACGGCCAGGTCGGTGTCGGTATCCGATTCGGCGGGCGCGCCGGGGACGATCGAGTCGATTCGTAAGGTTCCGTCCGGCGTCGCCACCCGGGTCGCGCCGGTGACGCAATAGCGCATCGCGGCGGCCGGGTCGTCGTCGACGGAGCCGAAGTTGCCCTGGCCGTCGACGAGCGGGTAGCGCATCGAGAAGTCCTGGGCGAGGCGGACGAGGGCGTCGTAGATGGCGGAGTCGCCGTGGGGGTGGTAGTTGCCCATCACCTCGCCGACGATGCGGGCGCACTTGGCGCGGGCCCGGGTCGGGCCGAGGCCGAGCTCGCTCATCCCGAAGAGGACGCGCCGGTGGACCGGCTTGAGGCCGTCCCGGACGTCGGGAAGGGCCCGGCCGATGATCACCGACATGGCGTAGTCGAGGTACGCCGAGCGCATCTCGTCCTCGAGGGCGCGGGGCTCGACGTTGCCGCCGCTCAGGATCTCAGTGGCCATCGCTCGTCACCTCCCTGCTCAGACGTCGAGGTTGACGACGGAGCGGGCGTTGTCCTCGATGAACACCCGGCGAGGCTCGACCTGGTCGCCCATCAGCATCGAGAAGATCAGGTCGGCTTCGACGGCATCCTCGATCTTGACCTGGGAGAGGGTGCGCGAGGCCGGGTCCATCGTCGTCTCGGCCAGCTGCTCGGCGTTCATCTCGCCGAGGCCCTTGAAGCGCTGGAGCGAGATCCCCTTCTGGACCATGCCCATGACCGCGTCGCGGAGGCCCTCGAAGGAGGCCGGCTGCTCGTGGGCGTCGCCGAGCCGGACACTGAACGCCGGCGTCCCGGCCAGCTCGGTGAGCTGCTGGTGGACGCGGACGAGCTGGCGGTACTCGGTCGAGTCGAACAGGCTGCGCCGGAGGGCGAGCGTCCGGGCGAAGCCGGTCCGGCGCTCGGTGACCCGGACGAGGAGGGTGTCCTCGTCCTCGCTGACCAGCTCGGCGAGGTACACGGCGTTCTCGGCCGCCGACCGGGCGAGGAGGGCGACGACGGCCTCGGAGCCCTCGACCGCCTGCTCGAGGATCGAGCACTCGTCGATGAAGCGGACGACGTCCGAGCCGTGGGCGGCGCGCAGCGAGGAAGACCAGCCCTCGTACTGGCGGAGCAGGCGCAGGAGCTTCTGCCAGCGGGCCTCGGTCAGCTTGAGCTCGCGCCCGTGGCGGTCGGAGACCTTGAACTTGTCGAGCTTGTCGAAGACGAGGATCTCGCCGAGCTCGGACTCCTTCTCGATGTAGCGCTCCCGGCTGCCCTGCTTGAGCTTGTAGAGCGGGGGCTTGGCGATGTAGACGTATCCGGCCTCGATCAGCTCCTGCATCTCGCGGAAGAGGAGTGTGAGGACGAGGGTGCGGATGTGAGCACCGTCGACGTCGGCGTCGGTGTTGTGCGCGCACAGTCCGCCGGCGATGAAGTTCTCATCGCCCCACACCGAGAGGTCGTAGACGCAACCGTTGCTCGCCGCCGTCCGTGACACCGACTTGATCGGAAGACCGATGAGGGTGTCGGAGATCGGCGTGTAGCGCCGCGGCAGCGAGCGGCCGGCGGAGAGGCGTCCGCGGATGGTGTGGGCCCCCGGGTGGTCGCCCCACGCGGTCTCGAGCGTCCTCAGATCCGACGCATCGGTGATGGTGACCGCCCAGTGCCGGTGCCTCTGCTCGATCGGCAGGCCTCGAAGCTCCCCGACGACGCCGTCGGGCTGCCTCGACGAGGTCGACGCGACAACGCCGAGGGAACCGAGGAGATAGCCGAGTCCGTCGGCGATCTGCCGCGAGGACGTGTAGAGCACGACGCGGCCACCGGTGACGGTCCCGTCACCGAGGAGGAAGCCGCGGAGGAAGGCGAGTCGGAGCGGCTCGCTGACGTTGAAGACGATGTCGGGAATCCGCTTCGAGATGGACGTCGAACCGTCGAAGCCGAAGACGTGCGCCCAGGCGAGCGCGGCGACTCGGTTGACCAACTTGAGCTCGCTCGTCGGCCGGATGGCGTCGGCGTAGACGCGCGGAGTCGCGCCGAACGCCGAGGTCATCGCGGCGGTCATCTCGCCGAGGAGCCGGCGATTGCCGTCGCCAAAGCAGAGCCGCACGCCGCCGCGCGCCGACGAGCACCCCTCGGCCAGGTAGAAGCCGAGCAGTGACATCAGCTTTTCGTCAACGGCGACGTGCCTGTTGATCGGCTGATGCGCGTAGTGCTCCGGAGTCAGGGCGACATCGTCGCGCCCGTCGAAGAAGTCGAGGTCGCGCTCCTCCAGGTCGCTGAGGCGAACCTCGTCCCGGACGCGACCGCGCGGCGCCGCACGGTACTGGCGCCGCCAGGTCCGCTCGAGCGCGCTCTCGCACACCCGGACGCGAGCGCGGATCGACTCGAGCTCGCCGCCGACAGCGCGGACATAGGCCTCGAAATGCGAGACGATGGGCCGCGACGTGCCCTTCTCCCAGGCGTAGAAGGTAACGGGCTGGCGGATGCCGACCGCGTCGCAGAGAGACCGCTGCGAGACCCGGTTGCCGCGGCGAAGGGTGGCGAGCTCGACCCGGACGTCCGCGGGCACGTCGACGCGCGCCTCGGTCAGTTGCGGATTCGCGGCGCGTTCGACCACGACCCGCTGCTGGCCCCACGCGCGGACGGCGGGTCCGCGCAGCCAGACCTGGCGCGCGGCCGCGGGCACCTTGTGGAGCTCGCGGAGCAGGTCGATGGAATCGGGAGCAGTCGCCGGCAGCGGGATCCGACGGGGGGCAACGACGACGTCGCCGGGCCGCAACTCGTCGCCGCGCTTGGTGGCGAGCTGGCCGTCCTCGTGGACATAGACCGAGTGGTTGGCCGTGACGCGGAGCGACCGGCCGTAGAGGGTCCTCAGCTCGTAGAGGGGCTCGGCGGTCTCGTGGCGGACGACGCCCTTGACGGCTCCGAAGTGAAGCTCGTGATCGTCGAGGCCGACGGACGCAACCTCGCCGAAGCGCGCATACGCGGACCGGACCAGCGCCTGTGGTCCCTCGACGGGCCGGTCCTCGACCAACGGATCGACGAACTCGCCGATCGTGGTCATGCGGACGCCGGCGCCGTCGCGGACGAGCACCGACTCGGTGCCGTCGACGCTCATCAGGATCACCTTGTGATACCGGGCGTTCTCGATGTTGAACTCATCTCGCACACCCGTGCCGATCGCGGTGATCAGCGCCTGGATCTCCGTGTTCTGGAGCACCTTGTCGATCCGGCTCTTCTCGACGTTGAGGATCTTTCCGCGGAGCGGGAGGACGGCCTGGGTGTTGCGGTCGCGGCCCTGCTTGGCCGAGCCGCCGGCGGAGTCGCCCTCGACGACGAAGAGCTCGGCGAGCGACGGGTCCTTGATCGAGCAGTCGGCGAGCTTGCCGGGAAGGGTCGAGTTCTCGAGCGCCGACTTGCGCCGGGTGAGGTCGCGGGCCTTGCGCGCGGCCTCGCGGGCCCGCTGCGGCCTGGACCGACTTCATGATCACCGCGCGCGCCTCGTGCGGGTTCTCCTCGAGGAACTCCGAGAGGCCGGCGTTGACGATCGACTCGACGAAGCCCGGCCATGCCGGGGTTGCCGAGCTTGGTCTTGGTCTGGCCCTCGAACTGGGGGTCGCGGAGCTTGGCGGAGATGACCGCGGTCAGCCCCTCGCGGACGTCCTCGCCGACGAGGTTGTCCTCCTTCTCCTTGAGCATCCCCTTCTCGCGGGCGTAGCGGTTGAGCGTCCGGGTCAGCGCCGAGCGGAAGCCGGAGAGGTGGCTGCCGCCCTCGTGGGTGTTGATGTTGTTGGCGAAGGAGAAGATCGACTCCTGGTAGGAGGCGTTCCACTGCATCGCCACCTCGACGGCGCCCTCGTCGCTCTCGCCGGAGAAGAAGATGATCTTGCTTGCCGACCGGCTCCTTGTTCTGGTTGAGGTAGCGGACGAAGTCCTCGATGCCGCCCTCGTACTGGAACTCGACGGTCGAGCCGGCGTCGCGCTCGTCGGTCAGGGTGATCCGCAGGCCGCGGGTGAGGAAGGCGGTCTCGCGCAGGCGCTCCTCGAGCGTGCGCACGTCGAACTCGAGCACCTCGAAGATCTCGGGGTCGGGGTGGAAGGTGATCGTCGTCCCGGTGGGCGCGCCCGCGGCGAGCCGGTCGCCCTTGACCAGCGGGTGCCGGGGGGCGCCGCGGGCGTACTCCTGGTGGAAGACGTGGCCGTCGCGGCGGATCTCGACGAGGAGGCGCTCGGAGAGGGCGTTGACCACCGAGACGCCGACGCCGTGCAGGCCGCCGGAGACCTTGTAGCCGCCGCCGTCGCCGAACTTGCCGCCGGAGTGCAGGACGGTGAGGACGACCTCGACCGCCGGGCGGCCCTCCTTCTCCATGATCCCGACCGGGATGCCGCGGCCGTCGTCGGCCACGGTGACCGAGTTGTCGGGGTGGATCGTGACCTCGACGGAGTTGGCGAAGCCGGCGAGGGCCTCGTCGACCGAGTTGTCGACGACCTCGTAGACGAGGTGGTGGAGCCCGCGCACGCCGGTCGAGCCGATGTACATGCCGGGGCGCTTGCGGACCGCCTCGAGCCCTTCGAGGACGGTGATGTCCCCGGCGTCGTAGTCAGCGGCGCCGCGGTTGCTCTGGTCTGCCAAAGATCCTCCGATTACGTGAGAACGCCCCGGTCGGTGTCGGGCTGACGCCGTTCCGGGGCGGGTGTTTCTGGTTGTCGTGATGATACCACAAGGGCCCCGCTGGCAGCCTCCCCACGGCCGGATGAAAGCCCTGCAAATCGCCCATATCAGGCGGGCCGCGAGCGCCCGGTGCGGGTCATCTCGACGGGGTGGCCCGGCAGCGCAGGGCGCGAAGCGCCTGGCGCCCGAGCGCGGCGTTGATCCGGTCGACCAGCTCGGGGCCCATCAGCTCGAGCTCGTGCGCCCACACCGCCTCGGCGCAGGCCACCGTGAGGACGCCGTCGCGCTCGCCGATCGGGGCCGCCTGGGCCGCGACGACGTCCCCGACCGCGGCCGCCCAGACGCCCTGGACGGCGGCCAGCGTGCTCGCCGGGGCGAGCCTCGTCAGCAGGCTCGCGAGCGTCTGGCCGACCGGCCGGGGGGCGCGCCGGCTCACGCGGCGACGAGCTCGGAGACGACGGTCCCCTCGGCGACGCCCACCCGGGCCACGCCGGGCGCGCCGGACCCCGGGACGTGGTCGACGTCGGTCGTGGTGACCACGGCCTGCCCGCCGTCGCGCAGGGCGCCGGCCAGGCGCTCGCGCCGCTCGGGATCGAGCTCGCTCATGACGTCGTCGAGCAGCATCAGCGGGTGCCCGGTCGCGGGCGCCGGCGAGGGCGTCGCGCTCGGCCAGCAGGAGCGACGAGGAGGGCGAGCCGCTGCTCGCCCTGCGAGCCGTAGGCGCGCAGGTCGCGGTCGCGGCTGCGCAGGAGGAGCTCGTCGCGGTGGGGCCCGTGGCTCGTGAAGCCCCGCTCGAGGTCGACGGCGAGCCGGTCGGCGAGCTCGGCGGCGAGCTCGTACGGCGTGGCCGCCGTCGTCCGCGGCCGGTAGGCGAGGCTCGCCGGGCCGCGGAGGCCGAGCGCGTCGGCGTGGTCGGGCGAACGGCGCGTCGAGCAGGGCCGCGGCGGCGGCGCGGTCGTCGCGCAGGGCGATCCCGTGGGTCGCGAGCTCGAGGTTCCACGCGGCGAGCGCGTCGGCGCCGCCGCGGCCGGCGCGGACCCGGGCGATCAGGGCGTTGCGCTGGGCCAGCGTCTGGGCGTAGGCGCGGCGGGTCGCCGCGCGGCCGGGCCAGAGGCCGGCGACGACCTGGTCGAGGTGGGCGCGGCGCAGGCCCGGAGCGCCCTTGACCAGCTCGAGGCGGTCCGGGGAGGAAGACGCAGATCAGCGGCCGGTGCGGAGCGTCGAGCGAGGCGCTCGACCGGGGCCCCGTCCGCGGTGATCCGCTTCGGCCTCGCCGGCCTGGAAGCCGACGGCGAGCTCGTGGGCGCCGTCGGCGTCCTCGCCGTCGACGACCACCCGGGTCGCCCGGGCGCCGAAGCGGACTACCTCGCGCTCGTTGGTCGTCCGGCAGGAGCGGGCGGTGCAGCCGAAGTAGAGAGCTTCGAGGAGGTTCGTCTTGCCCGCGCCGTTCGGGCCGTGGATCACCGTCAGCCCGGGCCCGAAGGCGACGTCGGCCGCGTCGTAGGAGCGGAAGTCGCGCAGGCGCAGGCGCGTGACGCGCACGGGCGACTCAGACGTTCAGCCTGATCGGCATGACCAGGTAGACGAAGCCGCTGCCGTCGGCCGACTCGATCAGACCGGGCCGCAGCGGGCTCGTCAGCTTGAGGACGAGATCGTCCGACTCGACGCTCTCGAGCCCGTCGCGGAGGAACTCCGGGTTGAAGCCGATGTCGAACGGCTCGCCCTGGAACGGGACCGGCAGCGCCTCGCTCGCCTCGCCGACGTCGGGCGTGCGGGCGGAGACGGTGAGCTCGCCGGGGCTGAAGGCCAGCCGGACCGGCGCGTTCTTCTGGGCCAGGAGGCTGATCCGGCGGACGACGTCGGTCAGCTCCTCGCGGGCGACGCGGAGCTCGTGCTCGGAGGTCTCGGGGAGGAGCTGGCGATAGTTCGGGAATTGACCATCGATCAGGCGCGAGGAGAGGACGACGCCGTCGAGCTCGAAGACGATCTGGTTCTGGCGGGGGCTCACGGTCAGCGTCTCGGCTTGGACGGCACCGGCGATCCGCGCGAGCTCCTGGAGAGCGCGGGCCGGGACGTTGGCCTCGAAGGGCTGGCTGAGCGGCTCCTCGAGCGCCGTCTGCTTGACGCTCAGGCGGTAGGAGTCGGTGGCCACCATGCGGAGCTCCGAGCCCGAGGCGGAGACGAGGATGCCGGTGAGGATCGGGCGCGTCTCGTCGCGAGAGGCCGAGCGGGCGACCTTGGCCACGGTGTCGACGAAGGCCTGGGCGGGGACGCTGACCCCGCGCTCCCCGTCCTCGACCGACGGAAGGAGCGGGAAGTCGTCGGTGCGCAGGGTGCGCAGGTGGAAGGTGCTCGGTCCGCAGACGATCTCGACGTCGTGCTCGGCGTCGCGGAGCTCGAGCGTGACCGCCGGGCCGGAGAGAGCTCGGGCGACGTCGAGCATGAGGCGAGCCGGGAGGACCACGGTGCCCGGGCGCTGGACCTCGGCGTCGAGGCGCAGGCGAAGGCCGACCTCCATGTCGGTGGCGAGCATCTCGACACCGCTGTCGCCTGCGTCGATCCGCACGCCGGCGAGGGCCTGGATCGCGCTCCGGGTCGAGGCGACGCGTGAGGCGGTCTGGAACTGGCGGACGAGTTCGCTCGCCGAGAGGGAGATCTTCACGACTGACGGCTGCCTTCAATAGGAGTCATAGGGCCTGTGGAGAGGGGGACAGGGATCCTATGCTCGCACGGTGCGGGGACGTTGCTGTGGAGCGGCGTGTGGAGAGCCCGGGAGAAGGGCGCGGACGCGTCAGGCGGTGGGGGCCGTGAGATCGGCTGTCAACTGCTCGACGGCTCTGTAGGCCGCGCGGTCGGCGATGATGCGGTCGCCGGCCCGACGGCAGGCGTTGAGGACCGTCGAGTGGTCGCGGCCGCCGAACTCGCGGCCGATCACCGGAAGGGAGTGGTCGGTGAGCTCGCGAGCGAGGTACATGGCGACGTGGCGCGGCCAGGCCAGGCGCTCGGCGCGTGAGCGGGAGAGGAGCTCCTCGCGGGTGATCGAGAAGTGGGCGCAGACGGCGTCCTGGATCACCTCGATCGTCGGCGCGCAGGCCGGCGCCGAGCGGAGTCCGAGGCGCTCGATGACCTCCTGGGCGACGGCGGCGCTCAGGCGTTGTCCGGTCAGCGAGGCGTAGGCGACGACGCGGATGAGGGCGCCCTCGAGGGCCCGGACGTTGGTCGTCACGCTGGCGGCGATCAGCGCGAGGGCGCGATCGTCGGCGACCTGAAGGCCGTCGTGGGCGGCGCGCTTGCGCAGGATGGCCAGGCGCGTGGCGTAGTCCGGGCGTCCGATGTCGGTTACCAGGCCGGACTGGAAGCGCTCGCGCAGGCGGTCCTCGAGCTCGGCGAGGTCGGCGGGCGTGCGGTCGGAGGTGATCACGAGCTGGCTGCCGGACTCGTAGAGGGCGTTGAAGGTGTGGAAGAGCTCCTGCTCGGTGTGGGCCTTGCGCTCGAGGAACTGGATGTCGTCGATGAGGAGGACGTCGACGCCACGGAAGCGGTGCTTGAAGGCCTCCTTGCCGATCGGTCCGCCGCCGAGGGAGGAGACGAACTCGTTGGTGAAGGCCTCGACGGTCGTGTAGCGAACCTGCAGCCCGCCGCCGAAGGCCCGAACGTAGTTGCCGATCGAGTGGAGGAGGTGGGTCTTCCCGAGGCCGGGCGGCCCGTAGAGGAAGAGGGGGTTGTAGGCCTGGGCCGGGAGCTCGGCGACCGAGAGGGCGGCGGCGTGGGCGAAGCGGTTGGACGGTCCGATGACGAACTGCTCGAAGTTGTACTTCGGGTTGAGGGGGCCGCTCGCCGGGGGCGCGGACGTCGCGGCCGGGGCCGCCGCCGGCGCGGCGTCGACGCTGACATCGACGCTGACGTCCGGCCCGAGGACGCCGGCGACGCAGCGCTCGAGGACCGGGCCGAGCCGAGCCGCCGTCCAGGTGCAGACCTCGGGGGGCCCGGTGAGGTGGAGACGGCCGTCGCGCAGCGCCACGCAGCGCAGGGGTTCGATCCAGAGGCCGAAGGTGCGCGCGCCCACCGCTGCGCCCAGGGCGGTGCGGATCTCGGCCCATGCGTGCTCAAGCTCCATAGACAACTCGCGCGAGAGCCTCCCCTGCGGGTCCGATGTCGATCCTGCTGGCGAGAGGGGCTCAAGGCCCCGGAGCGGCGAATATACCAACGCGGGTTTTGGCTGCCGCCGGGGCAGCCCGCATATTGGCGGGAAAATCGCCCGGCGAGCCGAGGCGAGGCCGAGGCCCGCGAGTCCCTATACTTTCCGGCTTCGGCGCGGCCCGCACGGGCCGCCGGCAAGGGAGCCTGCCTGATGAAGCGGACATATCAGCCCAAGAAGCGCAAGCGTGCGCGAGCGCACGGCTTTCGTGCTCGGATGCAGACTCGCGCCGGAGCGCTGACGGTCAAGCGGCGGCGCGCGAAGGGCCGCAAGCGCCTGACGGTCTGAGCGTGTTGGAGCGCCGGCAGGCCTCCAGCGCTCGGCGCACGGCGGGCCGGCTGTCGCGCAGCGCCGAGTTCGACCGCGTATACCGCCAGGGTCGTTCGGTAGCGAACCGATATCTCGTGCTGTACTCGTTTCCGCGAGGAGGCGAGGAGTCGCCCCGGCTCGGCTTGTCGGTCGGTCGGAAGGTCGGCGGGGCGGTCGAGCGAAACCTGGTCAAGCGCCTTCTGCGCGAGGCGTTCGGTGCCGCGGGGCCCGACTTGGCCCCGGGCTACGATCTGGTCGTCGTGGCGCGGCCGGACGCACGCGAGTTGGCGACCTCACGCGGACTCGCGGGGATCTCGGAGGCGGTGACCGAGCTGCTCGGCAAGGCGGGGATGCGCTCGTCCGCCGGGGCGAGATGAATCCGGTGCGCCGGCTGGTCGTCGGGCTGATCTCGGTGTACCAGCGCGCGATCTCGCCGGGGCTGCCCCGGCACTGCAAGTACGAGCCGACCTGCTCACGGTATGCCGCCCAGGCGGTGAGCGAGTTCGGCATACTCCGCGGGGTGGTGCTCGCCGGCTGGCGGCTGCTCCGCTGCAACCCGTTCAGTCACGGCGGCTTCGACCCGGTCTCGGCCCAGCGGCTGTTCCGGAGCGCTGCCGGTGATCTCCCCGCCTCGGCGCCGCGCACCCCACGCTGATGCCGTCGATCCTCGCCACCAACTTCATCCAGGATGCCTTCTCGCCGCTGATCAGCGTGTTCAAGGCGATCCTCGTCTTCCTCCACAACAACGTCACCGGCGGCAGTTGGGGCGTGGCCATCATCGGCCTGACCATCATCGTCCGGGCCGCCCTGGTGCCCCTGACCGTCAAGCAGTTCTCCTCGATGGCGAAGCTCCAGGCGCTGGGCCCCGACATCAAGGCGCTCCAGGCCCGCCACAAGGACGACAAGCAGCGGCTGAACGAGGAGATGATGAAGTTCTACCGCGAGAACCAGGTCAATCCGTTCAGCTCCTGCCTGCCCCTGGTTCTCCAGTTGCCCGTCTTCCTGTCGCTGTTCTACATGCTCCGCAGCGACCTCAAGATCCAGATCTGCGGGAGCGCGCTGCATGCCCACGCGATCCAGATCGGCCAGACGTTCAGCGACTCGTACGTCCAGAAGACGAGTTGTCAATCGGTTGCGCCGGGGTCGGGGAAGTTCCTGTTCATCCCCGACGTGACGGCGAGCGCGACGGGCGGGGTCCTCATCGTCCTCATCGTGCTCTACATCGGCTCGCAGCTGATCTCGAGCCTGATGACCACGGCCACCGTCGATCGCAACCAGCGACTGATCGCCCTCGGGCTCCCGTTCGTCTTCACGATCTTCATCCTCTCGTTCCCCGCCGGCCTGATCCTCTACTGGATCACGACGAACCTCTGGACGGTCGGACAGCAGTTCATCGTGCGCAAGTACTTCCCGCCTCCCACCTTGGCCGGGGCCGGCGCGGACGCGGGCAAGCTCTCGCTCCGAGGCCTGTTTTCGCGGGCGGAGCCGGCGGATACGGGCCCGGCCAGGAAACCGGCCGCCGGGACGAGAAAGCCGGCAGCCGGAGGTGGAAAGGCGGCAACCGCGGCCAGCGACGGCAAGGCGGGCGGGGGCGTCCGGGGCGCCGCGGCGAAGGCGAGGATGGCCACGGCAGAGAAGGCGGAGACCGCGAAGACCGAGTCGGCCAGGGGCGGGGGGCCGAAGCCGAATTCGGCCAAGGGCGGCCGGGCCGGTGCCGACACCGCGGCGAAGAAGCCGCCCGCCCCCAAGACCTCCCAGCCCGCGCCCGCGCGAGGCAAGGGCCGCGCTGCCGGGGCGGCGAGGAACGGGCGGGCCACCGGAGCCGACGGTGCGGGCCAGGACGAGAAGGCAGGCGAGGCGAAGCCGGCCCGGACGGCTCGCCCCCGGGGCTCCGCCCCGCCGCCACCACCCCGCAAGAAGAAGAAGCGATCGGGCCGGCGGCGCTGATGGCCAGCACCGGAGATCTCCTGAGCGGAGGTGAGCTGACCCCGGCCGAAGAGCTGCGCGATCTCCTCGAGACGCTGCTCGAGGCGATGGACCTGGACGGTGAGGTCGTGATCGGCGAGACGGACGACGCCCTGGTCGGGACGGTCGAGGGCGAGGACCTCGGCCGGTTCATCGGCCGGCATGGGCAGACGATCGAGGCGGTCCAGCATCTCGCGCAGCGGATCGTGCTTCGCGGGGGCGGCGGACCGCGGGTGATCGTGGACGCCGCCGGATACCGGGCTCGCCGGGAGGCGACGCTGCGCGCCCAGGCCGACGAGGCTGCCGAGGCAGCCGTGCGGACGGGGCGCGCGGTGGAACTCGAGCCGATGTCGTCGGCCGAGCGCCGGTTCGTCCACGAGTATCTGCGCGAACGTGGCGGCGTGGATACGCACAGCGAGGGCGACGAGCCCGAGCGGCGGCTCGTCGTCGGTCCGCCCGGCAGCAGCTGAACCAGCCGGTGCCGTCGCTGGCCGACGTTTCACGTTTTTCATGACGGTGAAACAACCTGACGCCCGCGCCTGCGACAATCGCCGCCATGCCGACGCTGTCGCCATTCGAGCAGGGGATCGTGGTGGGCGTGCTAATCGGGGAGGGGTCGTTCGGTGGCGACGGGAGGCAGCCGCAGATAACGCTGCGGATGCACGTCCGGCACGAGGCTCTGTTCCGGTGGCTCATGCTGCGGTTCCCGCGAACCAAGCTCTACGGGCCCTATGGCCACGGGGGGCGCAGCTACTACCAGTGGATGGCGCGTGGCCCGGCGCTGATCAACGATGTCCTCCCCGTGCTCGACGAGACCCTGACCGAAGAACTCGACGCTCATGCGGCCCAGCGGTTGGCGGCTATGCGCGAGCGCTACGCCGACTTCATCGCGCGGGCGGCCGCGCGCCCGTGAGCCCGGCCGACCGTGCCGCGGCGGCGCGGCTCGAGGAGATCACCAGACGGCACGGGCTCACCGACGCCCAGCGCGGCCAGCTCCTGTGCCTGCTCGAGGTCCTGGCCAGCGATCCCTATGCCCCGACCAGCGTGACCGCCCCACGCGAGGCGGTCGACGTCCATCTCGCCGACTCCCTCGCGGCGCTCGAGTTGGAGGCGGTGTGCTCGGCCCGAGCGATCGCCGACATCGGCTCAGGGCCGGGGTTCCCGGGACTCGCGCTCGCGGTCGCGCTGCCCGAGGCACGGGTGGCGCTGGTCGAGGCGGCGGCGCGCAAGTGCGAGTTCATCGAGCGGGCGCGGTCGGCCGGGGGCGTGGGCAACGCCGTCGTCGTGGCCGCCCGGGCCGAGGCGTGGGCCGAGGGCCTGGGGGCGCACGACCTGGTCACGGCCCGCGCGGTCGCGCCGCTGTCCGTGCTCTGCGAATACGCCAGCCCCCTGCTGCGGGTCGGCGGGGCGCTTGTCGCGTGGCGGGGCGGTCGAGATCGAGGTCAGGAAGAGGCCGCCGTCCGCGCTTCGGCGGTCCTCGGCCTCGAACCACGCGATCCGGTCCGGAGTCGGCCGTATCCTGGGAGCGTCGACCATCATCTCCACCTGTACCTGAAAGTTATGGAAACCCCGGACCGCTTTCCGCGCCGACCAGGAAGAGCCAGCAAACGACCCCTAGGAGCCTCCGCGTGAGGGTGAGGCTCTTCGGCCGCCGACGGGCGCAACCTGCGTCCGGAGGGGCGCCGAGCGGATCCGGGCCCGACGCCCCGGCGCCGGGCGGCGACGTCGGGACGGAGTCGCGAACGGGCTCCGGCCGGGCCGGAGCCGAGCCCGGGGATGTGGATGGTGGACGTGGGAGCGAGGCGCAAGCGGCCGCGAGGCCGGCGTCCGGGGAGATCGCGGGTGGGGCGCGCGCCCCGGAGGCGGAGGTCGCCGCTGGGCCGGCGACCGCCCCGGAGGTCGCGGCTGGGTCGGCGACCGCCCCGGAGGTCGCGGCTGGGTCGGCGACCGCCCCGGAGGTCGCGGCTGGGTCGGCGACCGCCCCGGAGGTCGCGGCTGGGTCGGCGACGGTGGCCGCCGATGGGGTCGAGGCGGAGGTCACGGCGGACGTGCCGGAGGAGACGAGCGACCGCGCCTGGTTCGACCGCGCCCCGTCGGGCGCGCATGCGGCCGGCGACGACGATCGATCGGGGCCGAACGATCGCGACGGCCCGGAGGAGCGCGGGCAACCTCGGAGACCGCGCCCGGCCGTAAGGTGGTCGGAGGTGAAGATCTTCGCGGTGGCCAACCAGAAGGGTGGTGTCGGCAAGACGACGACCGCCGTCAACCTCGCGGCGTGCATCGCCGAGGCGGGCTACCCGACCCTGCTCATCGACGTCGACCCCCAGGCCAACGCGACCGTCGGGCTCGGGGCCGCCCGGGATCTCCGGCCGAGCGTCTACGACGTCCTGGCCGGTGAGTGCGAGGCCGGGGCGGCGATCCACCGCACAGCGGTCGAGGGCCTCTCCCTGATGCCGGCGGGGGCGGGGCTCGCCGGCGCGAACGTCGAGCTGCCGCGGGTGTCCGGGTCGGAGGCGCTCCTCCGCGACGCGCTCGGCCGCCTCGACGAGCGATTCGCCTTCGTGCTCCTCGATTGCCCGCCGTCGCTCGGGCCGTTGACCGTCAACGCCCTGGTGGCGGCCGACCGGCTGATCGTGCCGGTCCAGACGGAGTACTACGCGCTCGAGGGCCTGGCCGCCCTGCTCGACACGGTCGGGCTCGTCCAGCGCGAGCTCAACCCACGCCTGCGGGTGGCGGGCATGCTCCTGACCATGCACGACAACCGGACCCGCCTGGCCCGCGACGTCGCGGCCGAGGTGCGCCAGCACTTTCCCGAGCTCCTCTTCGACACCGTAATCCCGCGTAACGTCCGGATCAGCGAGGCGCCGAGCTTCGGCGTCCCGATCACCGTCCACGACCCGCACTGCGCTGGGGCCGACGCCTACGTCGCCCTGGCCCGGGAGGTCGCCGCCCTTGCTTAGCTTCGGCCCCGAACCAATATGAGCGGGTCGGGAGCGCGCTCGCGCGGCATCGGCCGGGGTCTGTCGGCCATCCTCTCGGTCTCGGCGCCCGAGGACGGCGACACCGACGAGCTGCGCGAGCTCCCAGTCGACCTGATCACCCCCAATCCCCGCCAGCCGCGCCGGCGCTTCGACGAGCAGGCGCTGAGCGGACTGGCAGCCTCGCTCGGCGCCCGCGGCGTCCTCCAACCGGTCCTCGTCCGTCCCAAGCCGGGAGGGAGCTTCGAGCTGATCGCCGGCGAGCGTCGCTGGCGGGCGGCGAAGCTGGCCGGGCTCGCGCGGATCCCGGCACTCGTACGCCAGCGCGGGGACGCCGAGGCGCTCGAGTTGGCGCTGATCGAGAACATGGCCAGGGAGGACCTCAACCCGATCGAGGAGGCCCGTGCCTGCGCCGCCCTGGTCGAGGAGCTGTCCCTGACCCGCGAGGACGTCGGCCTGCGGGTCGGCCGCGGGCGGGTGGCCGTCTCGAACCTGCTGCGGCTGCTCGACCTCCCGGACGAGGCGCTCGCCCTGATCGAGGGCGGGACCCTGACCGAGGGCCACGGCCGGGCGCTCCTCCTCGCCGCCGACCACGAGGACCGCCGGCGTCTGGCCACAGAGGCGGCGAGCGAGGGCTGGTCGGTTCGCGTCCTCGAGCAGCGGGCGCGCGCGGCCAACGAGACCGCGGGGACCGCGCCGAAGCCGGCACGGACGCCCGACCGGCGCCATCCCGACCAGGACGAGGCGTGCGCGACGATCGCCGACGCCCTCGGGACCGCCCTCGGTGCCGACGTCCGCGTGACCCCGACCCGCGACGGCTCCTACCGCGCCGAGCTCCGGCTCGACTCGGTCGAGGATGCCCTCGCCCTGGCCGAGGGACTCCGTCCCCGCCAGCGCGCCTGAACGCCGCAGACGATCGTCGGGCGCCGTCCGCCCCGCTGCCCCGGACGGCGCGTGGCGCGGTCGTTAGAATGGCGCACCGCATCCCGGGCGATTAGCTCAGTCGGTTAGAGCGCTTCTCTGATAAGGAAGAGGTCCCAGGTTCGAGTCCTGGATCGCCCATCGGCCGCCGGCCGGTTTGACGCGCGGCGGCGCCCGCCCGATGATCCGGGTGGTGGGACGGCGAGCCATCTTCGTACTCGCGGCCGCCGTCAGCCTCGGCGTCGTCCTGCGACTCCTCTGGCCCGCGGACATGGAGTACAAGGCCGACGAGCTCTTCCTGTTCGCCCACGCCACCGGCGCCCACCCCTTTCCCTGGGTCGGCCAGTCGTCCGGGGTCGGGACGCCGAACCCGGGCATGGGCATCTGGGTCTATTCGCTGATGGCGAAGGGGTTCCGGCTCCAGACCCCGGTCGCGCTCGTGCGCGGGGTGATGGTCCTCAACGCCGTCGCGCTCGTCGCGCTCGCGGCGTTCGCCCTGCGCGTGGTCCCGCCCCGCCAGCGGGAGCCATGGATCTGGGGCACCGCGCTCGTGGCGGTGAACCCCCTGGCCATCCTCTTCAGCCGCAAGCTCTGGATCCAGTCCGCCCTGCCGCCGTTCGTCGTGGCCACGTTCCTCGCCTGGTGGCGCCGCGGCCAACGCGGCGGCGCCTTCGCCTGGGGGCTCCTCGGAGCCTGGCTCGGACAGATCCACATGAGCGGCTTCTTCGCGGCCGGGGGCCTCGCCGCCTGGACGGCCTGGCGCGACCGCCAGAGCGTCCGCTGGCGCTGGTGGCTCGCCGGATCGGCGCTCGGAGCGGCGACCCTCGTCCCCTGGCTCGTGCGCGTCCTCGGACATCAGGGCACCCCGATGCGGACCTTCGTGAACTCGCTCGAGCCCCGGATCTGGGGGCTGTGGATCACCTACCCCTTCTCGGCGGACCTGTTCGACTCGTTCGGGACGGATTCGCGGAACTTCCTCGCCTGGCCCACGGCCGGCGGCACGTCCCTCTATCTCGCCGGCCTGACGTGCGGCGTGATCCTCGCCCTCGGCGCTGCGATCTGCGCCGAGGCCCTGGCCCTCACGGTCTGGCCACGGCGACGCCAGCCCGCCCGTCCGCTCGGCGGCCCGGCCTCGAGCAGCGGGCTCCTCGTCCGGGGATCCTTCTGGGGCTACGGGCTCCTGATCACGGCGAGCGGCGTCCTGATCTATCGCCACTACATGATCGTCACCTTCGCCCTGCCCTTCGTCGCCGTCGCCGCGGCCGCGCTCCTCGCGCCCGTCCGAGGTCGCCGTCTCCTGCTCGCACTCGTGGTGGCCGAGGCGGCGCTCTCGGTCTCCTACCTCACCTACATCCACGTCCGCGGCGGGGCGCCCGGTGGGGACTACGGGGTGGCCTACGACGCCCAGCGCCACCCCGGCAGGCCGTAGGCGGCCCGGTCGCGGGCGCCTCCGCGCGGCGACGGCACCGATCCGACCGCGGTTGCGACATGCTTCGTGTCGTGCTGCCCGCCGCAGGTGACGATTCGAGCCTCGCAGTCCGGCCCGGCCGGACCCGCGCCCGCGGGGATCTGCCGGGCGTCTCGCCAGCCACCGTCGCCACCGCGGCCTAGGGACCGGGCGGTATGGCTGCGGTCGTCTCCCTCGCCCGCCGCGAGGGCAGCTGGGCCGCGCTGGTGGCCGCCGCGCTGGCGTCGCTGGTCGTCGCCGCCGGCCTCCAGGGCGTGGATCTCGCCGCCGCGGTGTACCGGGTCGACCTCTTCCACCGCGCCGGCCTGGCCTTGTGGGACAGCCAGTGGTACGGAGGGCACTGGACCCTCGACTACAGCGTCCTCTTCCCGGCCGTCGCGGCCACCTTCGGGATCACCCTCACCGAGGTGCTGAGCGCGACCGTCGCAGCCTGGACCTTCGACCGCCTGGTAACCGCCCACTACGGCGCGCAGGCCCGGGCGGGTTCGCTCCTGTTTGCGGTCGGGACGCTCGCGCAGGTGGCCATCGGCCAGCTGCCGTTCCTCCTCGGCGAGGCGCTCGCCCTGGTTGCGCTGTGGGCGTTGAGCCGCCGCTTCTACGCGGTCTCCCTGGCGCTCGCCCTCGCCGCGTCGTTGGCCAGCCCCCTGGCCGGGGCGTTCCTCTGCCTCGCCGCCGCCGCCTGCCTTCTGTCGGCGTGGCCGCGGCGCCGGCTCTCCTACCTCGGGCTCGCGGGGGCGGCCGTCCTCGCGGCCGCGGCCCCCGCGCTCCTCTTCCGCGGCGCCGGTCCGATGCCGTTCCCGGCGCTCGACTTCGCCGTCCTCCTGGTCGTGTTCGCGGTCGGCATCCTCGCCGTCCCGGCGAGCCACGGGTCGCTGCGCATCGCGGCGATGATCTACCTGGGTGCCATCGTGGCGAGCTACGTGCTCCCCACCGCGGTCGGCGGAAACGTCAGTCGCCTGGGCGAGTGCGTCGGAGCGCCGCTGCTGACGTGCGTGCTCTGGCCCCAGCGCCGGCGTCTGCTCGCCGCCGTCGCCCTGCCGATGCTTCTCCTCCAGTGGGGACCCGCCGTCGGGACGGTCGTGCGCTCGGCTGGGGATCCGTCCGCCGACGCGGCATATTTCCGGCCGGTGCTCGCCTTCCTGGCGGCGCACGCCGCCCCCCGGGGCCGGGTCGAGGGCGTCCCGACCGCGCTGCACTGGGAGGCCGCCTACCTGGCGCCCGCGATCCCGCTCGCGCGGGGGTGGGAGCGCCAGCTCGACACCGCCGACAACCCGCTCTTCTACGACGGCGCCCTCACGGCCGCCACGTACCGCGCGTGGCTCTCCGACAACGGCGTCCGGTACGTGGCGCTCCCCGACGTTCCCCTCGACTACGCCGCGACGACCGAGGGACGGCTGCTCCGCGCCGGCGTTCCCGGGTTGCGCCAGGTCTGGCAGAGCGCCCACTGGCGCATCTACGCGCTCAGCGGCGCCCCCGGCATGCTCACCGGCCGGGGAGAGATCACCGCGCTCGGCCCCGCCGCCGTGGCCATCCACGCCGACGCTCCCGGGAGGCTCGTGCTCCGGATTCGCTACAGCGAGTACTGGACGGCGGTCGGCGGGCGCGCCTGCCTGACGGGCGCTCCGGGCGGCTGGATCGCGATCAACGCGCGGACGGCCGGCGACCTCGGGCTCCGTCTCCGCTTCCCGTCCAGCAGCGGCGACAGCTCATGCGCTCAGCCGACCCACGCCGCCACGCCCACGCTCGCGGCGGACGGCCACTGACCGCCGACGTCCGGGCCCCCTCGGGCGGCCCCGGCGTCGGCGCCTCACCCTGACACGATCACCTCGTCCCCTCGCCGGATCCGTCCGGGCGCGACGACCTCGCACCACACGCCGAACGTCACGTCGTCCTTGCCGCGGAGCTCGGCCAGCGTCCGCAGGACCGGGACGTCGACCGACCCGTCCTCCGGGTCTCGGGTCGTCACCACGCAGCGGGCCACCGGATCCACGACCCGGAGCCGGACCGCCGGCCCGATCACAAGCTCCCGACCGGCCCAGTCGTGCTCGGCCCAGGCCGCCACCCCGTCGACGGTCACGTTCATCCGAAACCGCCGCGCATCCGGGATCCCTCCGGCCAGAGCCCGTCCGAGCGCCCCGAGCGACCCCGTCGACATCAGGGTGACCGGGAAGTCGTCGGCCCCGAACTGTCCCGGCTCGACCGCGAGCAGCTGGACCGGGCGGCCGAGATGGATCGACAGGGCGTCGCCGAGCGGGCCGGCGGCGACCAGGCGGCCCCGCAGCCGCCGACCGGTGTAGAGCTCGGTCGTCGCCTCGGCTCCGAGCTCGGGCACGCCGGCCGCCTCCGAGCCGTCGGGAAAGCAGAGGGAGAGCACGCCCGTGACGAACGGGTCCCACCGCGGGGCGACCTGGAGGAGGGCGGGCGTCCGCGCCGTCACGACGAGGCTCCCGTCCGCCTCCACGACCACGAACGCGCGATCCCCCTCCGCCCCGGCCGCCCCGATGTCGAGGACCTCGGCCGCCATCATGCGCATGCCCTTGACCGGCGCGAGCGCGAGGGCGGAGACGGTGGCCGGCATCGCGCCGTCCAATCTAGCTCGCCCGGCCCTCGCGCCGCGCCGCGACCGTGCGATGATGCCCGCCGTGGAACGCCAGGAGCAGAGGAAGCTGATCGCGGCCTTCGACCCCCGCATCCCCCTCTATCGGGACGCGTTCAACGAGCAGCTCGTGTTCACCCTCTCGGCCGCCGGCGCCGTCGCCGGCGTCCCGGTGATCCTCCTCCTCGTCGGCGCCATCTTCGGCCGCCTGAGCCCGGCGGCCTTCATCGTCGTCAGCGTCCTGCTCGAGTGGTTCTTCATCTTCGGCGTCGGCCGCCCGCAGATGACCCAGCGCCAGGCCCTCGCCTGGGCTGCCCTCTGGGGGAGCACAGCCGCCGCCTTCGGCGCCTGCTTCTACTACCTCGTCGTCCTCTCGCTCTAGGCGCCCCGCCGGCCCGCCGGGCGGGCGGTCACGCCGCCGCGCGCGCCTCGGACCGCGACGCCGTCCAGGTCGCGCTCGCCTCGACGAGGATGTCGATCATCGCCCGGGCCGCCGGCGACCGGTACCCCCCGGCCTTGGTCGCCGCCACGATCCGCCGGTAAGGACCGCCCGGCCCGAGGCTCCGCAGGACGATGTCGTCCCGGACGCTCGTCGTCGCCAGGTCCGGGATCATCGCCACCCCGACCCCGGCCGCGACGAACCCGGCGATCGCCGCGTAGTCGTCGTTCTGGAAGGTCAGCTTCGGCTCGAACCCCGCCGCCCGGCAGGCCTGGCTGAAGAGACGGGCGTCGGGGCAGCGGTCGGTCGTCCCGAGCATCCACTCCTCCTCGCGGAAGTCGGTCAGCCGGATCCGTCGCTTCCCGGCCAGGGGGTGGGAGGCGGGCAGGGCGATGTACATCGGGTCGTCGAAGAGCCACAGCCGCTCGACCCCGGCGGTCAGGGCGTCGTCCATCCCCTCCAGGCTCAGCGCGATGTCGAGCTCGCCGCAGATCAACTCCGGGAGCGCGTCCACCGGCTCGGCCATGGTCAGGCTCAGCTTCACCTCCGGATGGGCCCGGCGGAACGCGGCCACGGCCAGCGGCGCGATCGTCGCCGCCGCGGTCGGGAAGGCGGCCATCCGCAGCCGCCCGCCCCGCAGGTCCCCGATCGCCCTGACCTCGGCCTCGGCATCGGCCAGCCGGGCGAGGATCGCCTCCGTGTGGCGGACGAGCGCCTCCCCCGCGTCGGTCAGGCGCACGCCGCGCGGGTTGCGCTCGACGAGCGTCGCCCCGATCTCCCGCTCGAGGGTGGCGATCTGACGCGAGATCGCCGGCTGGGTATAGGCCAGCGCCGAGGCCGCGCTCGAGAACGAGCCCTGCCGGCCGACCTCACGCAGGACCCGCAGGCGGTTCAGATCTAACATAAGGCAAGGTTATCGCATCGGTGCCAGAACGTCATTTGAAGTTATGCCGTGGCACTGCCATCGTCTTGTCCATGAGCACTCTCGCCGCCACCCAGTTGACCATCCGACCCGCCCAGACCGATGACTCGGCCGGGATTCGCCGCCTCGCCGCCCTCGACAGCGCCCCGGTCCCCCGCGGACCGCTCCTCCTCGCCGAGGTGGACGGTCGTCTCCTCGCCGCCGTCACCGTCCCCGCAGGACGGGCGATCGCCGACCCGTTCGCCGAGACGCTCAGCCTTGTCGAAGTGCTCCGGCTCGCCGCCGGGGCCGGACCGAAGGGAGCCCGATGACGCTGCTCACCCAGCTCATGGCCGCCGAGCGCCAGCAGGATCTGCTCCGCGCCGCCGGCCACCATCCCCACCGCCAGACTCGCCGTCGCCGCCTCGGTCGGCGGCGCTCGGCCCCCGGCGCGGCCGGGACCGCCGCCGCGGTCCCGGCCGGCCGGGCGGGAACCGCCCCGGCCCACGATCCGGCCCCCTGCTGAAAGCCGACCGGGCGGCCGGCGACCCTCAGTCGGCCCAGAAGTCCTCGATCATCTCGCCCCGGTCGTCGGGGTGGTGCGGGCCGAAGACGAGCAGCTCGAGGCCGTCGGGACCGGCCGCGAACGACCGCGCCACCCCCGGAGCCACCCGGATCGCATCCAGCGGCCCGATCTCCCGGATCTCGGCGTCGAGCTTGACCTGGCCGCTCCCCGAGAGCACGACGTTCACCTCCTCGGCCTCGCCGTGGCGATGGGCGAACGCCTGCCGGCAGCCCGGCCGGACGATGTGGTAGGCGAGCCCGACCGTCTCGGCCCCCAGATCCCGGCGCGGGAACCGGGCCTCCTGGGTCTCCGAGAAGCCGAACTTCACGGCGAAGTCCTCGACCTCCCGGAGGTTCTTGATCGCGTAGGGCTCCGGCTGTTCATCGGGCATGACTCTCCTTCTCGGGTGTGTCCCCACCCAGTCTCCCGCGAATCGACCCAGGCCGCTCCCACCGCGCCACGGTGGTGGCGACGACGGTCGCCAACCGGACCACCGGTCCAGGACCGGCCGCCCGGCTTTGGACACCGGTCCAAGCCGATCGCCCGCCCACGGCCACATAATCATCGGATGGCGTTCAACGGCACGGAAGACCGCGACGCGCCGGTCGTCGCCCACGAGGATCCCACCGGGTTCATGGACACCACGCTCGCCGGGGTGGACCTCACCCGGCTCGCCGACGACGTCGCCCGCCGCCTGCGTGGCCGGGGCGTCACCTTCGGGTCGGGCGACGACGGCGACTTCCGGGTCGACCCCGTCCCCCGGGTGATCTCCGCCGCCGAGTGGGCGCCCCTCGCCGCCGGGCTCGCCCAGCGGGTCCGCGCCCTCAACCGCTTCGTCGCCGACGTCTACGGCGCCCAGCGGGTGGTCAGCGAAGGCGTCGTCCCCCGCCGGGCGATCACCTCGGCCGAGTACTTCGAGCCCGAGCTCGTCGGCATGACCGCCCCCCCGGAGACGTGGATCCCGCTCGCCGGCCTCGACGTCGTCCGCGACCCGGCCGGCGACTTCAAGGTCCTCGAGGACAACGTCCGCACGCCGTCCGGGCTCGCCTACGCGATCGCCGCCCGCGACGCCCTGACCCGGAGCCTCGCCGTCCCGCCCGGCGTCGAGGTCCGCTCGCTGGACCCCGCCTACGAGCTCCTCGGGCGCACCCTCCGCGCTGCCGCCCCGGCCGGGGTCGACGAGCCGACGATCGTCGTGCTCAGCGACGGCCCGCACAACGTCGCCTACTACGAGCATCGGACGATCGCCACCGAGCTCGGGCTGCCCCTCCTGCGCCCCGCGGACCTCGTCCTGCGCGGCGGTCGGCTCCGGGCTCTCCTCGACGGCCGGGAGCGGGTGGTCGACGTCGTCTACCGGCGGACCGACGTCGACCGCCTCCACGAGGCCACCGGCGCCCTCATCCCCCTCGGGGCGCTCCTCTCCGAGCCGTGGCGCGCCGGGCGCCTGGGCCTGGTCAACGCCTTCGGGACCGGGGTGGCCGACGACAAGCTGATCCACGCCTACGTCGAGGACATCGTCCGCTTCCACCTCGGCGAGGAGCCGCTCCTGCCCTCGGTCCCGACCTACGACCCGGGCCAGCCCCGCCAGCTCGAGATGATCCTCGACCGGATCGCCGAGCTCGTGATCAAGCCGCGCGGCGGCCACGGCGGCGCCGGCGTCGTCGTCTGCCCCCACGCCGAGCCCCGCGACGTCGAGTTGACGGCCGCGGCCGTCTCGGCCAACCCGGAGCAATACATTGCGCAGGAGATGGTCCTCCTCTCCTGTCAGCCGACGGTCTGCGACGGACGTCTCGAGCCGCGCCACGTCGACCTGCGGCCCTTCGTGATGGCCCGCGGCGACGAGGTCGACGTGATCCCCGGCGGCCTCACCCGGGTCGCCTTCGACCCCGGCGCCCTCGTGGTCAACTCGTCCCAGAACGGCGGCGCCAAGGACACCTGGGTGCTCGCGTGACGCGCCCACTGATCGGGGTCACGACCTCGGAGCTCCGGCGCGCCGCGACCCCCACCCCGGAGGGCGAGCCCGCCCAGACGGAGATGGCGCTCGGCCTCAAGTACCTGGAGGCGGTCGAGCGGGCCGGCGGCGTCCCCGTCGTCCTGCCCCCGCTCCGCGGGCCGGCGATCCCCTCCCTGCTGGCCAGCCTCCACGGCCTGCTCCTCTCCGGCGGCCCGGACCTCGACCCGCTCGCCTACGGCGCCGAGAGCCACGCCCTGCTCGGGCCGACCGAGCCGTCCCTCGACGCCTTCGAGGTCGCCCTCGCCCGCGCGGCCGACCGCCGGGGGATCCCGATCCTCGGCATCTGTCGCGGCGCCCAGGCGCTGAACGTCGCCCGCGGCGGCACCCTCCACCAGCATCTCCCGGACGTCACCGACGGCTCGATCGGCCACCGCCAGAGCGCGCCTGGCCGGCTGACCTGCCACGCGGTGCGAATCGCCCCGGGCAGCCGCCTCGCCGCCGCGGTCGGCGCCGCCCCGCTCGCCGTCAACTCGTTCCATCACCAGGCGATCGATCGCCTCGGCCGCGGCCTCGTCGCCGTCGCCTGGGCGCCGGATGGGACGATCGAGGCGGTCGAGGCCCCCGGCCGCGAGCTCGTGCTCGGCGTCCAATGGCACGCCGAGACGCTGGTCGCCGCCCGGCGCCACCGCGCGCTCTTCAAGCAGCTCGTCCTCGCCGCCCGCGTCCACGCCGCTCGACCCGCCCGGCTCGTGCTCGCCGCCGAGGCGCCGGCCGAGGCGGCCGCCTGTGCCGACGCGGCCTGAGGCCCCCGAGCGACCGATCGTCGCCGAGCCCGGCTGGGCGCACTGGGACACGGCCGCCGCGGCCGAACCGTGGACCATCGGGATCGAAGAGGAGGTCATGCTCCTCGACCCCAGCTCCTGGGCCCTGACCCCGCAGATCGACACCGTCCTCCCCGCGCTGACCCGGCCGCTCGCCCGTCACGTCGGGGCGGAGACGCACGGCTCGGCGCTCGAGCTCCGGACCGGCGTCCACGCGACCGTCGGCGGCGGCGTCGGCGAGCTCCGCTCGCTGCGCCGGGCCCTCGACGCCGAGCTCGCCCCGCTCGGGCTGTGCGCGGCCGTCGCCGGGATGCACCCGTTCGCCGTCTGGCAGGAGACCCAGATCTCCGCCGGAGCGCGCTACCAGCTCCTCCACGGGTCGATGCGCGAGCTCGCCCGGCGCGAGCCCACCTTCGCCCTCCACGTCCACGTCGCCCTCCCCGGGCGCGACGCCGCCATCCGGGCCTTCAACCAGATGCGCGCCCACGTCCCCCTGCTCCTCGCCCTCTCGGCCAACTCCCCCTACTGGCAGGGGCGCGACACCGGCCTCGCCTCGGCGAGGACGCCGCTCTTCCAGGCCTTCCCCCGGGTCGGTATCCCCCGGGCGTTCGCCGGCTACTCCGACTACGTCGAGTCGATCGACCTCCTCCTCCGCTGCGACGCCTTCCCCGAGCCGACCTTCCTCTGGTGGGACGTCCGCCTCCAGCCGCGCTTCGCCACGATCGAGATCCGCATCATGGACGCCCAGACCGAGGTCCACCGATGCGCCGCCCTCGTCGCCCTCGTCCAGAGCCTCGTCCGGCTCGAGGTCGAGGAGGGGTACGCCCCGGCCGAGCTCGTCGGCGCCCCCGAGGTGCTCGACGAGAACCGCTTTCTCGCCGCACGCGACGGGGTCGAGGCCGAGCTGATCGACCCGGTCGCCGGCCACCGCGTCGGCGTCCGGGAGCTCTTGGCCGACACGCTCGCCGCCTGCCGCCCCCACGCCGAGGATCTCGGGTGCGCCGCCGAGCTCGCCGCCACCCAGACGATCAGCGAACGGCCCGATCCGGCCTGGCAGCGGGAGGCCGCCGCCGGTCCCGCCGGCCTCCCGGGCCTCGTCGCGACGCTGGCCGCGGTCTTCTAAGACTCCGCACAGCCACCCTTTACTGCCTGCTAAGTAGCAGTCCCTAACTTCAGCCGAAGATGATCGACGCGAGCCCGCTCCCGGACGCGCCCGGCCCGCTCGACCTCCGCCCGGCCGGGGACCGAGCTTGAGCTTCGCGACCCCGCTCTACCTCTGCGGGCTCCTCATCGTCCCGGCGGCCCTCTACTGGTACCTCGGCGGCCAGCGCCGCCGCCGGGAGATCGCCCGGGCGTTCGCCAGCCCGGCGCTCGCCCCGTCGGTCATGCCCCACCGGCCCGGGTGGCGGCGGCACCTGCCGATGCTCGTGCTGCTCGTGGCGATCGTCGTCGTCGTCCTCGCCACCGCCGACCCCCGGGTCAACGCCTCGGTACCCCTCGGCGGCGCGTCGATCATGCTGGCCACCGACGTCAGCGGGTCGATGCTGGCCACCGACGTCCCCCCCAACCGCGTGACCGCCGCCCAGCGCGCGGCCAACGCGTTCGTCCTCAAGGTCCCGAAGTCGGTCCGGGTCGGCGTGATGGAGTTCAACCAGTCGCCGACCGTCCTCGCCCTCCCGTCGACCAACCGGGTGGAGACGTTCACCGCCCTCGGCCACCTCCAGCCCGGCGGGGGCACGGCCACGGGCAACGCGATCGAGGCGGCGGTCGGCGTCCTCGGCCAGCTGCGCACCGCCAACGGCCGCCAGGCCCCCGGGGCGATCGTGCTCCTCTCCGACGGCAAGAAGACGAGCGGAGCCGACCCGGTCGCCGCCGCCAAGGACGCCGCCCGCCTCCACATCCCCGTCTACACGGTCGCCCTCGGCACGCCCGATGGGACGATCGCCGTCCGGCGCCGCAGCGGCGGCAGCGCGCTGGTGCGCGTGCCGCCCGACCCGACCGCCCTGGCCGCGATCGCCAAGGCGTCGGGCGGCGAGACGTTCACCGCCACCGACCCGACCCGCCTCAGCGCCGTCTACCAACAGCTCGGCGCCCGCCTCGGCCGCCGGACCGAGCAGCACCAGATCGCCGGCTACTTCATCGGCTCGGGTCTCGCCCTGCTGCTCGTCGGCGCCGGGACCTCGCTGTTCTGGTTCGGCCGCCTCATCTAGACAGGAGAAACACGCACATGACGAACATCGACCTCGGCCTGACCGGGGATCCGCGGACCGAGCTCCAGGAGGCGCTCTCGGAGGTCAAGCGGGTCATCGTCGGCCAGGAAGCCATGCTCGAGCGCCTGCTGGTCAGCCTCCTGGCCGGCGGGCACGTCCTCCTCGAGGGGGTACCCGGCCTGGCCAAGACGCTGACCGTGAAGACGCTCGCCCAGGTCCTCGGCGGCTCGTTCAGCCGCATCCAGTTCACCCCCGACCTCGTCCCGGCCGACCTCGTCGGCACGCGAATCTACCGGCCCGACACCGGCCGCTTCGACATCGACCTCGGCCCGGTGTTCGCCAACTTCGTCCTCGCCGACGAGATCAACCGCGCCCCGGCCAAGGTCCAGTCGGCGCTGCTCGAGGTGATGCAGGAGCAGCAGGTCACGATCGGCGGCATCACCCACCCGGTCCCGCGCCCGTTCCTCGTGATGGCCACCCAGAACCCGATCGAGTCCGAGGGGACCTACGCCCTCCCCGAGGCCCAGGTCGACCGCTTCCTGATGAAGATCGTCGTCGACTACCCGTCCTTCGGCGAAGAGGCCGCCGTCGTCGGACGGAGCCTCGGTCCGGCGCAGGTCGTCCATCAGCGCCTCGAGATCGCCGACCTCGACCGCTTCGCCGCGGCCGCCGAGGCCGTCCTCGTCGACCGGGACACGATCGGCTACGCCGTCTCCCTCGTCTCGGCGACCCGCGACCCGGTCGCCTACGGTGCCCCGGAGCTCGTCCCGTACATCGAGTACGGCGCCAGCCCCCGCGGGTCGCTCGGCCTGGTCCGGGCGGCGCGGGTCCTCGCCATGTTCCGCGGGCGCCACTACGTGACCCCTGACGACCTCCGCGACCTCGCCCCCGACGTCCTGCGCCACCGCATCGTCCTCTCCTACGACGCGATCAGCGAGGGGATGACCGCCGACCGCATCCTCGAGCGTCTCCTGGCCACCGTCGCCGTCCCCCTCGACGACCACATCCGCGCCGCGTGAGCGTTCGCGACCGCATCGGCGCCGGGAACGCCCGGGCGCGCCACGGCCCGGCGGGGGGCCCGCCACCGGCCCTCCGGGCCGCCAGCCAGCGGCCGGCGATCGAGCCTCCGGCCGCCCGGCAGGGGCCGGGCCCGATGCCCCAGGGCCTGATCGACCGACTCGGCCTCGGCCTCGTCCGCCGCTCGGCCCACGGGCGACCGGGCGACCTCCGGGCGGCGAGCGTCGGCGCCGGGACCGAGCTCGCCCAGCTGCGCACCTACGAGCCGGGCGACGACGTCCGCAACATCGACGCCGCCGCCACCGCCCGCACCGGGGAGCCCCACATCCGCCTCCACGTGCCCGAGCGGACCCACGTCACGTGGATCATCCTCGACGTCTCCCCGTCGATGGCCTTCGGGACGGCCGGGCGCCTGAAGGCCGACGTCGCCGAGGGAGCCGCCCTCGTCCTCGCCCGCCTCGGCGTCCGCCGCGCCGGCAGCCTCGGGCTCGTCACCTTCGGGGCCGACGCCGTCCACCTCCACCCGCCCCGCTCCTCGAGACCGGGGATGCTCGCCCTGCGCCGGGTGCTCGCCGAGGGCGTGGCCCGCGACGGCCACCGCGACCCCGACGGCCTGGCCCACGCCCTCCGCCAGGTGGGGATGGCCACCCGCGCGCCGGGCCTGGTCGCCGTGATCTCCGACTTCCGCGACCAGGACGAGTGGTTGCGCCCGCTCGCCGCCCTCCGGGCCCGGCACGCCGTCCTGGCCGTCGAGGTCTCCGATCCCCGCGAGGCCGAGCTCCCGGCCGCCGGCCGCCTGATGGTCGTCGACCCGGAGACGGGCGAGACGGTCGAGGTCGACGTGACCCGACGCGTGCGCAAGCGCTTCGCCGAGCTCGAGGCCGACCGCCGGGCGACGCTGGCCGGGGAGCTCAAGCGCGTGCGGGTGGACCACGCCGCCCTCTCGACCGGCGGCGACTGGCTGCTCGAGCTCGGCCGCCGCCTCCGATGAGCTTCGCCTCGCCCCTCTGGCTGCTCGGGCTCCTCCTCGTCCCCCTGGCGGTCGCCGCCTACGTCGCGAACCGCAAGCGAGCCCGACGCTACGCCGTCCGCTTCCCCGCCGCGACCTCGCTGCGCCTCGCCGCCGGGACGACCCTGCCCTGGCGGCGGCACCTCCCGGCCGCCCTCCTCCTGAGCGCCCTCGCCGCGCTCGCCCTGACCCTCGCCCGCCCGCAGCGGAGCGTCCGGATCCCGGTCGGGCGGGCGTCGATCGTGCTCGTGCTCGACCACTCCGGCTCGATGGACGCGACCGACGTCCAACCGAGCCGCCTGATCGCGGCCCAGAAGGCAGCGGACACGTTCATCGCCCGGCTGCCCAAGCAGGTCAGGGTCGGGGTCGTCACCTTCAGCAGCGCCCCGGACGCCGTCCAGGCGCCGAGCCTCGACCACGCCGCCGCCCAGCGGGTCGTCGACGCCCAGACCGCGTTCGGGGCGACGGCGACCGGCGACGCCCTCAACCTGGCCCTCGGGCTCCTCCACCAGGGCCCGAAGATCCCCGGGGCGGTCGTGCTCCTGTCCGACGGCTCGGCCAACGCCGGCCTCGATCCGCTCGCCGTCGCCGGGGACGCCGCGACGGCGAAGGTCCCGATCTTCACCGTCGCCCTGGGCACCTCGAACGCCGTCGTTCCGAATCCCAACCCCTTCCAGCCACCGCTCGCCGCCCCCCCCGACCCCGAGCTGATGGCGGCGATCGCGAAGGCCTCGCACGGGCAGACGTTCACCGCGGCCGACGCCGGCTCCCTGAACTCGATCTACCAGCGGCTCGGCAGCCAGCTGGGGACGGCCTCGCGCAAACAGGACATCTCCACCGCCTTCGCCGTCGTCGGGCTCGCCCTCCTCGCCGCCGCCGGGGCGGCGTCGCTCGCCGCGGGCACCCGCCTGCCGTAGCGCGTCAGTCGCCCGGCGGATCCGCCGGGTCGCGGCGGGCCCGATCGACGTCGTCGTCGTGGCGATTGCGCGGGCTGAAGACGAAGTGCCAGAGGGCCCAGATGCCCCCGTAGCCGAGGACGAGGGAGGCGACCGCGAGGATCGCCAGAGGCGTGTTGTCGGTCGCCGCCGGGATGGGCACGGCGCCCGACAGTAGCCGGTCGGGGCCGGCGGCCGGTCCGGTCCGGGTTGCTAGGCTCGTCGCGTGGGCGCCCAGGAACACGAGGACGGCCGCCGGGGGGGGGGAGCCGCCCCCGGTCCCGCCCCCGCCCCCGCTCTCGCCGGCCCGCCACCGACGCCGCACCCGACCCGGACGACGCCCGGCTCGGAGTCGGGTTCCGACCACTCGCGGGGGCGGATGATCGGCTACCTGCTCACCCTCGTCCTCGCCGCCGTGTTCATCTACCTGGCCGTGCGCGACGTCCGCTTCCACGACGCCTGGCATGCGATGCGCACGAGCAACTACTGGTGGCTGATCCCGGCCTTCGGGGCGTTCGTCCTCGCCACCTTCATGCGCGTCCTGCGCTGGCGCTCGCTCTTCGCCCCGGGGCGCCGGCCGCCGCTCGGCGCCGTCGGCGCGGCCACCCTGATCGGCTACCTGTTCAACAACATCATGCCGGCCCGGGCCGGCGAGGCGGCGCGGGTCGTCGCCCTGACCCAGCGGGCGGGGACGCCGCCGGCCGAGATCGTCGGGACGGTCGTCGTCGAGCGCGCCTACGACATCCTCTCGATCCTGATCATCTTCTTCTGCGCGGCCCCCTGGCTGCCGCCGGTCGGGTGGTTCGGGACGGCCGCGGCCTTCGCCGGCGCGATGGCCCTCCTCCTCGGCGCGGCGATCTGGGTCCTCGCGGTCCACGGGGACCGGCCGCTGCGCTTCGTCCTGCGCCCGCTGAGCCGCCTCCCGAAGCTCTCGGTCGAGCGGGTCGAGCGCTTCGGGATCGAGCTGGCCGCCGGGCTGAGCGGCCTGCGCGACCGGCGGGTGGCCCTCGAGGCGCTCGTCTGGAGCGTCGGCATCTGGCTCATGTCGGCCCTCTGGGCCTGGCTCGTCCTGCTCGCCTTCCAGCCCCGCCTCGGCTTCGACGCCGGGGTCCTGGTGATCGTGGCGATCGGGCTGGCGATGATCATTCCGGCCCCGCCGGCCGCGGTCGGCGTGTTCGAGGCGGCCGGCGTGCTCGCGCTCAAGGCGTTCGGGATCTCACAGACCGACGCCCTGCCCTATGCCATCGTCCTCCACGTGGTCAACTTCGTTCCCTTCATCCTCGCCGGGATGCTCACCCTCCAACTCGCCTCGCGGCGCCCCCGCCGGCTGGCCGAGGCGGCTACCTATACTTGAGTTGTCCTCCGACGAGCCGGGAGTGCGCGTGCAGGAGATGGTCATATACGGCGTCAGCTTCGACATGGTCGGCAAGCAGCCGATCGTCTTGTTGAAGACGGTCGAGGGCAACAAGTTCCTCCCGATCTGGATCGGGCATCCCGAGGCGGCGTCGATCCTGATGAAGCTCCAGGGGGCGACGACCCCCCGGCCGATGACCCACGACCTGCTCTGCTCGATGCTCGGGGAGCTCGAGGTCCGGTGCACCCAGATCGCGGTGACCGAGCTCCGGGAGAACACCTTCTACGCCTCGATCACCCTCAGCGTCAACGGCCGCGAGATGGAGATCGACTCCCGCCCGAGCGACGCGATCGCCCTCGCCGTCCGGTCCGGGGCGCCGATCTTCGCGGCCGACGAGGTCATCTCCGAGTCGGCGATCGAGTTCGAGCACGAGGTCGAGGACACCGACGACGTGGTCGAGAAGTTCAAGGAGTTCCTCGACCAGGTCTCACCCGAGGACTTCGCCGGCGGCGAGTCCTGAGCCGCGGGCGGCCCGGCCGCCGGCGGACGCGATGACCCGCATCACCACCCCCTTCGGCTTCCACGCGACAGCCGCCGAGGTGGCCGCCGGCGTCGACCTCCACGGCCGGCGGGCGATCGTCACCGGCGGGGGCTCGGGGATCGGCATCGAGACGGCCCGGGCCCTGGCCGGCGCCGGAGCCGAGGTCACGCTGGCCGTGCGCCGGCTCGACGCCGGCGCCCGCGCCGCCGCGGAGATCGCCGCGAGCACCGGCGGCGCCGACGTCCGCGCGGCCCGGCTCGACCTGACCGACCGCGCCTCGGTCGCCGGCTTCGTCGCCGGCTGGAGCGGACCGCTCCACATCCTCGTCAACAACGCCGGCGTCATGGCCATGCCGCTCGCGCGGACCCCCGAGGGCCTCGAGATGCAGTTCGCCACCAACCACCTCGGCCACTTCGCCCTGGCCGGCGGCCTCCACGCGGCGCTCGCCGCCGGCGCTCCGGCCCGGATCGTCTCGGTCAGCTCGAGCGCCCACAAGCTCTCCCCGGTCGTCTTCGACGACATCAACTTCGTCTTCCGGCCGTACGACCCCTGGCTGGCCTACGCCCAGGCCAAGACGGCCAACGTCCTCTTCGCCGTCGGGGCCACCGCCCGCTGGGCGAGCGACGGGATCACCGCCAACTCGCTGATGCCCGGGGCGATCGCCACCAATCTCCAGCGCCACTCCGGCGGCATGAAGACCCCGGCCGAGCTCCAGAAGACCCCGGCGGAGGGGGCCGCGACCTCGGTCCTCCTCGCCTGCTCCCCCCGGCTCGAGGGCATCGGCGGGCGCTACTTCGTCGACAACCAGGAGGCCGTCCCGGTCGACCACCGCACCGAGGACATGGGCGGCGTCGCCGTCTACGCGCTCGACCCGGAGAACGCCGAGCGCCTCTGGGCGGCGTCGGAGCGCCTGCTCGCCTGAGGGCACCGCCCCTAGGGTCGCGCCGCCGCCGAGAGGAGGATCCGGTCGATCAGCTCGTCGAAGGAGATCCCCGCCGCGTCGGCCGCCTGGGGCAGGAGGCTCGTCTCGGTCAGGCCGGGGATGACGTTGATCTCGAGCACCTCGAACGCCCCGGTCTCCCCGTCGCGCATCATGTCGACCCGGGCCAGGCCGAAGCAGCCCATCAGCTTGTAGACCCCGAGCGCCAGGTCCTGGGCCTCCTCGGCCACCGCGGCCGGGAGGTCGGCCGGGCAGGTGAAGGTCGTCCGGCCGATCTCGTAGCGGGCGGCGAAGAAGTCGTGGTCCCCCGGCCGGGTCACCGCCTCGAGCACCGGGAGCGACTCCGCCCACCGGCCGTCCGGGCTCTGGAGGATCGAGACCGCGAACTCGCGGCCGTCGACGAAGCGCTCGAGCAGCACCTTGCGGTCGTAGGAGAACGCCGCGACCAGCGCGGCCGGCACCCGGGCCGCCGCGGCCACGAGCTTGACCCCGAGGGCCGAGCCCTGGGACGCCGGCTTGACGACCAGGGGAAAGCCGAGCCGCTCCTCGATCCCGGCCAGGGCGGCCGCCGCCCCGAGCTCCTTGAACGCCGTCTCGTTGAACGCGTAGAAGTCGGGGGTCGGGAGGCCGGCGTCGCGCATGACGTGCTTGGCCAGCACCTTGTCGGCGCAGCGGATGCAGGCCGAGACGCCCGAGGCCGTGTACGGGATGCCCAGGATCTCGAGCAGCTCCTGGACGGTCCCGTCCTCGCCGTCGCGACCGTGGAGGGCGACGAAGGCCACCTCCGGCGCGGCCGCCTCGAGTGCCTCGATCAGGTCGTGGCCGACGTCGATCGCCACCGTCTCGTGACCGAGCCGGGCGAGCGCGTCCTCGACCCGCGCCCCCGACTTCAGCGAGACCTGCCGCTCGAGCGACCGGCCCCCCTTGAGCACCGCGACCCGGGTCACGGGGACGGGCGCCGGCGCGCCTCGCGGCCACCGCCGACCCGGCGCGGCAGCTCGAGCACGTCGGCCAGCGCCGCGGCGCCCGCCTCGCCCGGGGCCGGCGGGGCCGAGCCGGCCCCGGCCCGGCGGCGCCGCGTCCCGGGGGGCGCGCGCGGTGGCCGGCGGGCGCCGCGTCCCCGACACCGCGTCCCAGAGGGCGACCTGGGCGGCCACCGTCTGCCCGATCCGCCGGATCCCCTCGCGGATGTCGTCCTCCCCGACGCCCGAGAAGTTCAGCCGCATCGACGACCGCCCCCGCCCGTCGACGAACGCCCCCTCGCCCGGGACGAAGGCGACCTTCTCGTCGAGGGCGAGCGCCAGGAGGTCGGTCGTGTCGATGTACTCGGGGAGCGTCGCCCAGATGAACAGCCCCCCCTGCGGGTGGGTCCACCGGGCGTCGGCCGGGAAGTGCTCGGACAGGGAGTCGAGCATCACGTCGCGCCGGCGCCGGTAGAGCTCGCGCAGGCCGGCCAGCTGGTCGGCGAAGCCCCCGGCCGCGAAGTAGCCGGCCACGAAGTACTGGGTCAGGGAGGACGAGCAGAGGTCGGCCGCCTGCTTGCCGAGGTTCATCTTGGCCAGCACCGGCCGCGGGGCCGTGGCCCAGCCGACCCGGATCCCCGGGGAGAGGATCTTCGAGAACGTGCCGAGGTAGATCACGAGGTCGCCCCCGTCGATCGACCGGAGGGTCGGCAGGGACTCGCCCTCGTAGCGCAGGAGCCCGTACGGGTTGTCCTCGAAGACGAGGAGCTCCCGCTCGCGGGCGACCTCGATCAGCCGCCGCCGCCGCCCGAGCGACATCGTCACCCCGGCCGGGTTCTGGAAGGTCGGGATCGTGTAGATGAACTTCGGCCGGACCCCCTCGGCGGCCAGCGCGGCCAGGGTCCGCTCGAGCTCGTCGATCCGCATGCCCTCGGCGTCGATCTCGATCTGGATCACCCGGGCCTCGTAGGAGCAGAACGTCGGCACCGCCCCCGGGTAGGTCGGCGCCTCGGCGATGATCACGTCGCCCGGGTCGACCAGGGTCTTGCACACCAGGTCGAGCACCTGCTGGCCGCCCGAGGTGATGAGGATCTCGTCCGGGCCGACGCGCATCCCCTCGGCCGCCATCACGTCGATCACGCACGCCTTGGCGGCGGCCAGGCCCTCGGTCGGCCCGTACTGGAGGGCCCGGGCGGTGGCGCCGTCGGCGATCTGCCCCATCACATCGCGGAAGAGGGCCGGCGGGAAGGTCGACGTGTCGGGCAGGCCGCCGGCCAGCGAGATCACGTCGGGGCGCTCGGTGATCGCCATCAGGTCGCGCATGATCGAAGACTTCATGACCCGCGTCCGCGCGGCGAAGAGGCCGGCGTAGCGCTCGAGCTCGTGCGACGTGGGCCGCTGCGGGGGGCGTCCCCCACCAACCGTGGTCATCGCGTGAAGGTCGCCGCGTCCGGCGGCGACCCCGTCGGGCCGTGGACTATCGTCATGCCCCGAAACCGTAGCGAACCATGAACCTGCTCCACCTGATCCTCTACATCGGCGAAGGCGCCGGCCTCGCGGCGGCCGCCGGCCTGCGCCCCTTCCTCCCCGCCCTGCTGACCGGCGTGCTCGCCTACGACAGCCTCAGCCTCTACGCCGGCTTGAAGCTCGACTTCCGCCACACCGACTACTCCTTCGTCCAGTCGACCGCCTTCCTCCTCGCCGTCGTCGTCGCCCTCGCCGCCTCGCTGATCGCCCAGCGGGTGCTCGGCGCCGAGCGACTCGAGCAGGGTCCGCTCGGAGCGGCGATCGGCGGCGTCGGCGTCGGCGTCGGCGCCGTCCTCTTCGCCGCCGTGCTCGCCGTCCACCACGACAGCCCGTGGGCCGGCCTCGTCGGCGGGCTCCTCTGCGCCGGCCTGGCCCAGCTCGCCGCCCGGCCGCTCCTGGCCCGCACCCGCGCCCGCCTGGCCGCCGGCGTCGCCCGGGACGCCCTCACCGTCTACGTCGACGGGGTCGCCGTGCTCCTCGCCGCGGCGGCCATCTTCGTCCCCCCGGTGGGTTTCGTCGCCCTCGCGTTCTTCGCCCGGCTCCTCTACGGCGCCCGGCGTCGGGCCGGCGAGAAGTACGCCGGCCTGCGCATCCTCAAGTGACCCCGAAGAAGCTCGTCCTCGCCGTGATCGACGGGGCCAAGCCGGCGATGCTCGAGCGCGCCGTGGCCGAGGGACGGGCGCCGATCATCGCCCAGCTGATCGAGCGGGGGACCTATGTGCGCAACGCTGTCGCCGTCTTCCCGTCGGTCACCCCGGTCTGCGCCTCCTCGATCGCCACCGGCGTCGCCCAGGACCGCCACCTGATTCCCTCGATGAACTGGTACGACCGCGGCGAGGGCCGCTACGTCGAGTACGGCTCGAGCCTGCGCGCCTCCTGGCGAGCCGGGTTCGCCCGCCAGCTGACCGACCTGATCTACAACATGAACCGCGCCCACCTCTCGGCCGAGACGGCGACGATCTTCGAGTCGCTCGACGACGCCGACATCCGGACGGCCTGCACGACGTACCTGATCTATCGCGGCCGCTACGAGCACGAGCCGTCGCTCGACACCGCGATGACCCGCTTCGCCTCCCGCGTGCTGATGAAGCATCCGGTGATGGGGGCTCGCGAGCTCTTCTACGCCGACATCTTCGCCAGCCGGGAGACCGACTGCCGCGGCCAGCTCGGCATGCCCGGAGTCCGCGACCAGCACTCCGGCTGCGTCGGCGAATACCTCGTCCGCCACGACCTGTTCGACTTCCTGCTCCTCTCGCTGCCCGACAACGACGCCCACTCGCACAAGAACGGCCCCCACGCCCAGGTCGACTCGATCGCCGAGGCCGACCGGCAGCTCGCCCGGCTTGTCGAGGCCGGCGGGGGCGAGGAGGCCTTCTTCGCCGACCACGCGGTGATCGTCGTCGCCGACCACTCCCACGGCGCCGTCGAGCGGTCGATCCCGCTGGCCGACGAGTTCTCCGACTTCGCCGTCCTGCGCCCGTCCGCCACCCGCCCCGAGGAGGCCGAGATCGCCCTCTGCCCGGCCCAGCGCTCGGCGATGATCTACCTGCTCGGGTCGGCGCCGAAGCTCAAGCGCGAGCTCGTCCGCCGGGCCCGCTCGATCCCCGGCCTCGACCTGACGATGTGGCGCGAGGACTCACCGGACGGGATCCGGGCCGTCCTCGCCGGCGAGCGGGGGGAGCTCCGCTTCGCCCCCGGCGGCCAGCTCGCCGACCCGCGGGGGCGGCGCTGGCGGGTGAGCGGCGACCTCGCGACGATCGACGCCCGGCGGGACGGCGGCGTCCTGCGCAGCGAGAGCTACCCCGACGCCCTCGGGCGCGCCTGGGACGCCCTGGCCTGCGCGACCTCGGGCGAGGTCCTCTTCTCCGCCGCCCCGGCCTACGAGTTCTGCGACTGGGGGGGCGCCCATCACGTCGGCGGCGGGAGCCACGGCTCGCTGCACGCCTCCGACTCGCTCGCGCCCCTGATCTGCGCCGGCCTCGAGGGCGAGATCCGTCGCGAGCAGTGGTCGATCAAGGACGTCGCTCCCCTCGTCCGCGCCCACTTCGGACTGCGCTCGGCCCGGGGCAAGCCGGCCGCCAAGCCCCGGCAGAAGGGCCCGCGGGCCGTGGCCGACCCCGACGGCGGCCTCGCCCCCCCGGTGAGCAGCGCACGCGGGACCCGGGATTGACAGGGGACCCGGCCGGCGCCGCTGGTCGCCGGCCGCGGTCGCTGCGGCCACCGCGGCCTGCGTGTCGCCTCCTCGTCCCCCTCCTGCTCGCCGCGGCCGCCGCCGGCGCAGCGCTGGCCGCCCCGGCGTCGGCGGCCACCCCGACGGCGAGCACCCGCCCGACCGCGCCGGTCGCCGGCCCGGCGCCCCGGGTGCGGACGGTCACCGTCACCGCCACCGTCCCGGCCAACCCGCTCGTCCGCCCGACCGTCCTCGACCGCCCCCCGCCCGCCCACTTCCGCACGCCGGACCAGATCATCGCCATCGCCCGGCGCATTCCGAAGATCGCCGCGGTCGTCCGGGCCAACCCCGGCTCCTACCCCGTCGCCTACGAGAAGGGCGCCCTCCAGTGGCAGGTCAGCTACTTCGGTCGGGGCAAGGAGATCGCCCAGGTCCTGATCGACGACGCGAGCGGGCAGGTGCGCGAGGCGTGGACCGGGTTCCAGGTCGCCTGGTCGATGGCCCGCGGCTACCCGGGGGCGTTCGGGCGCAAGGTCAACGCCCTCTACGTGTGGATCCCCCTCAGCCTCTTCTTCCTCGTCCCGTTCTTCGACCGCCGCCGGCCAGGGCGGATCCTCCACCTCGACCTCCTCGTCCTCTGGTCGTTCTCGATCTCGCTCGCCTTCTTCAACCACGGCGACATCTACCGGTCGGTCCCCCTCGCCTACCCGCCGCTCCTCTACCTCCTCGGCCGGATGCTCTGGATCGGCCTGCGCCGGGACGGGGGGCCCGACCGTCCCCCGCCGGTGCTGCGCCTGGCCGTGCCCGTCTCCTGGCTGACGATCGGCCTCGTCTTCCTGGTCGGCTTCCGCATCGCCCTCAACGTCACCGATGCGAACGTGATCGACGTCGGCTACGCCGGGGCGCTCGGGGCCCAGCGGATCACCGACGGCAGGGCGATCTACGGGACGTTCCCGGCCAACAACCAGCACGGGGACACCTACGGGCCGGTCGCCTACGAGGCCTACGTCCCGTTCGTCGGGGCGTTCGGCTTCAGCGGCCAGTGGGACGACCTCCCCGCCGCGCACGCCGCGGCGGTCGGCTTCGACCTCGCCTGCATCGGGCTCCTGCTCCTGATCGGGAGCAGGATCCGCGGCCCGACCCTGGGCATCACGCTGGCCTACGCCTGGGCCGCCTACCCGTTCACCCTCTTCGCCCTCGAGAGCGACACCAACGACTCGCTGGTCGCCGTGCTGGTCCTCGCCGCCCTGGCCTTCGCCGTCTCGCCACCGGCCCGGGGGGCCCTCGCCGCCCTGGCCGGGCTGACCAAGGTGGCCCCGCTCGCCCTCGCCCCGCTCTTCGCCACCCACGGGCTGCGCGAGGAGCCGAGCCGCCGCCGCCGGGCCCGGGCGGTGCTCCTCTTCGGGCTCGCCTTCGCCGCCGCCGCCGCGGTGGCCGCGATCCCCGCCGTGGCCCACAACAGCCTCTCGGAGATCTACGACCGGACGATCGCCTACCAGTCGGGACGCGGGTCGCCGTTCTCGGTCTGGGGGCTCTACGGCGGCCTCGACGGGGAGCAGTCGGCCGTCCAGATCGCCGCCGTCCTGCTCGCGGTCGCGGTCGCCCTCGTCCCCCGCCGGCCCGACGTGATCGGCCTGGCCGCGCTCGCCGCGGCCGTGGTGATCGCCCTCCAGCTGGGGATCACCCACTGGTTCTACCTCTACATCCCCTGGTTCTACGCCCCGGCGATCGTCGCCCTGCTCGCCCGCCACGCCGTCCCGCCCGACGGGGGGCGGCCTAGAGCTGGAACTCCCCGTCGCGGTAGATCACCCGCTCGCTTCCGTCGCGAAGCGTGGCGGTGACCGTCCGGTCGGCGGTCGAGACGATGTCGGTGTGGACGCTCGAGTCGTTGAAGCCGAGCCGGGCCCACTCCTCCTTGGCGACGCCGTCGGGGTCGCCGGCGTAGGCGTCGTGGTAGGAGGAGCCGAGCGCGATGTGGGTGTTGCCGAACGGCCCGCCGACGTTCTCGTCGTAGAGGGTCTCGGCCATGAATTTGGTGATCCGGGAGAAGCGCCGGTCGGTGAGGGAGAACTCGCCGACCTTGTCGGCGTTCTCGGTGGCCACCATCTCCTCGAGGACCGCGGCGTTCTCGGCGGCCGTGGCCCGCACGACCCGCCCGCCCTCGAACTCGAGGCGGACGTCGCGGACCAGGTTCCCGTAGCGGTAGAGGGGCTGGTTGAAGCGGATCCAGCCCTCGGTCCCGCGCCAGTCGGGGCTGGTGAAGATCTCGAAGCTCGGGATGTTGCGCCCGCTGCCGCCGACCCACTGGCGCTTCTCGCCGAGCGTGATCCAGAGGTCGACGTCCTCGCCCTCGACGTGGAGGCGGTCGATCGGGAGGGCGCTGAGCCGCTCGACACAGTCGGTGATCTGGCCGCTGACCTCGCGCCACCGGGCGATCGGGTCGTCCTCGTCGAGGAAGCAGGCGTCGATGATCTGCTGCCAGTAGTCCTCGAGGTCGAGCCCGGCCTCGGCGGCCATCGCCGGGGTCCCGTAGAGGCCGAGCGTCCAGGTGAAGCGCCCGGCGTTCTCCTTCTCCATCCGCCAGTCCATCCACGGCTTCATCGCCTTGCCGGTGCGCATGATCCGCTTCGGGTCGACGCCCTTCAGCGCCTGGGGGTCGGTCGTCGAGATCACGAACACCTGGTGGTCGAGCTGGTCGACCAGCCCGCGCATGTACCGCTCGGGGAAGAAGTCGATCTGGTCATCGCCGGCCAGCTCGTAGAAGTCGCGCGAGAGGCGGTACTCCTCGTCGTCGTCGGGGAGGTAATGGGTGATCGCGTGGCCGCCGGCCCGCCAGATCGCCCGGAGCAGCTCGGCGTACAGCGGCTTGGCGTACTCGTGGGCGGCGACCCGGACGACGTCGCCCGGCTTGATCCCCGCCCCGCCGCCGAGGGCGAAGTTGACGAGGACGTCGGCGTAGCGCTCGAGGATCTGCTGTGGCGGCGTGTAGGTCAAGGAGGACAACCTCAGGTCGACGGGATCAGGATCTGCTCGATCGAATCCGCGGAGAGCGGCTTCGAGCAGCGGACGAGGACGCCCATGACCCAGGGATCCTCGTCGGAGGTCGAGAAGCGCACGGGCATCTGGGTGACCAGCGACTCGAGCGCCTGCTCGCGCTTGACGCCGATGACCCCGCCCCGGGGGCCGGTCATGCCGACGTCGGTGATGTAGGCCGTGCCCTCCGGGAGCACCCGGGCGTCGGCGGTCGGGACATGGGTGTGCGTCCCGACGACGACGCTCACCCGGCCGTCGAGGTGCCAGCCCATCCCGATCTTCTCGCTCGTCGCCTCGGCGTGCATGTCGACGAGGACGTGGTCGACCTTCCCGCGCAGGTCGGAGAGGACGGCGTCGATCTCCGAGAACGCCGACCGCCCGGCGTTGAGGAACAGGTTCCCCGAGAGGTTGATCACCCCGAGCCGCAGGCCGCCGTGCTCGACGACGCAGTACCCGCGGCCGGGCTGGCCGCGCAGGTAGTTGGCCGGGCGGACGATGTGCGGCTCGCGGTCGAGGTAGGGGTAGATCTCCCGGTGGTGGTAGGCGTGGTTGCCGAGGGTGATGGCGTCGACCCCGGCGGCGATGATCTCGTCGGCGAGCTTCGGGGTGATGCCGAGGCCGCCGGCGACGTTCTCCCCGTTGACCACGACGAAGGTCGGCTCGTAGCGCTCGCGCAGGACGGGGAGCGTCCGCAGCAGGGCGCGCCGGCCGACGCTGCCGACCACGTCGCCGAGGAACAGGATGCGCGCATCCGCCTGCTGAGTCGAGCCGTTCACCCCGATTGAGCCTATCGGCCGGTCGCCCGCAGGCGCACCCCCAGGGCGCCGGTCCGAAGGCTGGGCATACTTGATCCATGACCATCACCGAGCGCCAGTCCCCCGGCGAGGCGACCCGAGCGCCGATCGCGCCGGCGGAGCTCGACCGGCCCGATAAGCCCGGGGCCCCGCCGCCGGCCGACACGACGTCCCCGCCCCCGCCCCCGCTCGTCGTCCCGCGCAACGTCCAGCTCGTCCTGCTCGGGGTCGGGCTGCTCGGGCTGTGGGTGGCGGCCCGGGCGGCGCGCAACGTCGTCCTCCTCTTCCTCATCGCCGGCCTGATCGCCCTGATCCTCAATCCGATCGTCGCCCGCCTCCACCGGGCCCGGGTCCCCCGGGGCCTCGCCATCCTCCTCGTCTACCTCTCGTTCTTCGCCAGCCTCGTCGGGATCGGCTTCCTCCTCTCCTCGCCGATCTCAAACCAGGTCAGCTCCTTCCAGCGCAACGTCCCCGAGCTCGGCCGCCAGGCCAACCAGCGCCTGGCCAGCGTGCAGAAGTTCTTCAACGACCAGGGCATCCACGTCATGCTGATCAAGCAGGGGGAGACCGCGCTCCAGACCCTCCAGGACCAGGCGGTCAAGGGGACGAGCTCGCTCGTCTCGTTCAGCGGCGGGCTCCTCAAGAAGGCGGCGAGCGTCTCGCTCGACCTCGTGCTGATCCTCGTCCTCAGCGTGTACATGCTCGTCTACGGGCGGCTGATCGGCTCGCTCGTGCGGCGGGTGATGCCGGCGGGAGGCGGCGGGCCGGCCGAGGACTTCCCGCTCCGGGTCCAGCGCGCCGTGTCCGGCTACGTCCGCGGCCAGTTCCTCTTCAGCCTGATCATGGGAGCGACGGCCGGCGTGGCCCTCTACCTCTTCGGGGTGCTCGGGATCTTCCCCGACGGGCGGACCTATGCGTTCGCCTTCGGCGCCTTCTTCGGGGTGATGGAGCTCGTCCCGTTCATCGGTCCCGTCCTCGGGGCGGTCCCGCCGGTCGCGGTGGCGCTGTTCTCGAACCCGCTGACCGCGCTCTGGGTCGGGCTTCTCTTCCTCGGTCTCCAGCAGCTCGAGGGGCACGTGGTCGCCCCGCAGATCTTCAGCCACGCCCTGCGGATCAACCCGCTCCTGGTGATCTTCGCCCTGCTCTTCGGCAACGCGATCTACGGCCTCGTCGGCGCCCTCATCGCCCTGCCCGTGGCCGCGATCCTGCGCGAGACGATCGACTACCTCCGCCGTCACGTCGTGCTCGAGCCGTGGGGGGCGCAGCCGCCGCCCCCCACCGGACCCGGGTAGCCTCGCCCGGCGTGGCCGACCCAGCGACCCAACGCCCGCCCGCCCGGGCGGCGACGGCCCGGACGGCGCTCGAGGCCGACGGCCTCGGGATGCGCTACGGCGAGCGGGAGGCCCTGCGCGAGGTCAGCTTCACCGCCGGCGCCGGCGATC
>CAWFQO010000034.1:0-16420 GCA_963817865.1 uncultured Solirubrobacterales bacterium
GTCTCCCCGGCCCTGAACGCCGCCTTCCGCGGCGGGGCGATCACCGGCATGCTCGTCGTCGGCCTGGCCCTGGCCGGTGTCGCCGGCTACTACGGGGCCCTGACCTCGTTCTTCGGCGACTCGCCCCGGACGGCGGTGGACGCCCTGATCGGACTCGGCTTCGGCGGGTCCCTGATCTCGGTCTTCGCCCGTCTCGGAGGCGGCATCTTCACCAAGGCGGCCGACGTCGGGGCCGATCTCGTCGGCAAGGTCGAGGCCGGCATCCCCGAGGACGACCCGCGCAACCCGGCGGTCATCGCCGACAACGTCGGCGACAACGTCGGCGACTGCGCCGGCATGGCCGCCGACCTGTTCGAGACCTACGCGGTCACGGCGGTCGCCGTGATGCTGATCGGCGTGCTCACGTTCAACCAGCAGAGCCAGGTCGTCCTCTATCCGCTCGTCCTCGGCGCGGCCGCGATCATCGCCTCGATCCTCGGAACCTTCTTCGTCCGCACGCGGACCGGCAACGTCGAGATGGCCCTCTACAAGGGCCTGATCGCCTCCGGCGTGATCGCGGCGGCCGCCTTCTACCCGATCACGAAGTGGCTGATGGGCGGCGCCCTCGGCTACCAGGATCCGTCCGCCCCGATCACCGCCCCGAGCGCCACCGACCTCTACCTCTGCTCGCTGATCGGCATCGGGGTCACGGCCCTCCTCTTCGTCATCACCGACTACTACACCTCGACCCGCTTCTCCCCCGTTCGCAAGACGGCGGCCGCGTCGGAGACCGGCCACGCGACCAACATCATCCAGGGCTTCGGCTCCGGGCTCCAGGCGACGGCCCTCCCGGCCCTCGTCCTCGTCCTCGGCGTCCTCGGCGCCTGGAAGCTGGCGGGCGGCGGCGCGGTCGGGATCTACGGGATCGGCGTCGCCGTGATGGGCCAGCTGTCGCTCACCGGCCTGATCGTCGCCCTCGACGCCTTCGGCCCGGTCACCGACAACGCCGGCGGGATCGCCGAGATGGCCGATCTCCCCGAGGAGGTCCGCGAGGTCACCGATCGGCTCGACGCGGTCGGCAACACGACCAAGGCGGTCACCAAGGGCTACGCGATCGGCTCGGCGGTCCTCGCCGCCGTCGTCCTCTTCGCCGGCTTCCAGCACGAGCTGGCGGTCAAGTCGAACAAGCCGGTCACCGGGTCGGGCTCGATCTCCTTCGGCATCGACCAGCCGCCGGTCCTGATCGGCCTCCTCCTCGGCGGGCTCATGGTCTGCCTGTTCGCCTCGCTCTCGATGGAGGCGGTCGGCCGGGCGGGGGGTGCGGTGGTCGAGGAGGTCCGGCGCCAGTTCCGCGAGAAGCCGGGGATCATGGAGGGGACGGAGGAGCCGGACTACGCGACCTGCGTCGACATCGTCACCAAGACCGCCCAGCGCGAGATGATCATCCCGGCCCTGCTCCCGATCGGGATGACCCTGATCGTCGGCCTGATCGACGTCCAGGCGCTCGGTGGGCTCCTGATCGGCGTGATCGTCGTCGGCTTCTTCTTCGCCGTGATGATGACCGCCGGGGGCGGGGCGTGGGACAACGCGAAGAAGCTGATCGAGGACGGGGCGTTCGGCGGCAAGGGATCCGATGCCCACGCCGCGGCCGTCACCGGCGACACGGTCGGCGACCCGTTCAAGGACACCTCCGGGCCGGCGATCAACCCGATGATCAAGGTGGCGAACATCGTCGCCATCCTGATCATCCCGCTGATCACCTAGGCGGACGCTGCCCGGTGATGGCGGCGGCCTCCTGCGCGAGCAGCTCGGGGAGCCGGGTCGCCTGGGGGAGGGCGTCCGGGTTGGTGTAGAGCCCGAAGTGAAGGTGGCGGTGGTAGCGGAGCATCCCGATCGAGAGGGCTTGGTCCTCGACGATCGGGACCACCGGGTAGATCTCGTCGAGGCGGGCCCCGAGCATGTAGAGCGGGCGTCGCGAGCCGGGGATGATCGACACCGAGAGGTTGAAGGCGCCGGGGGCCGCCGCGCGGACCATGACCGCGCGCAGGCCGCTCGGGAGCAGGCCGAGGCCGGCGAGGAGGGTGGTCGTGCCGGCCGGACGGTTGGCCAGCTTGAACCGTGCGGTCGCCGCGCGGACCTGGTGCAGGCGGGCGGCCGGCGAGCTCAGGTTGAGCGGCAGCCAGACCGCCGCCAGCGAGACGTGGTTGCCGAGCGCGCCGAACTCGTGCGGCTGGCGCACGTCGACGGGGACGAGCGCCTTCAGCGGCTGCGCCGGACGGCCGGACTCGAGGGCGAGCGCGCGGAGCGCACCCGCGACGACGGCGAGGGCGACGTCGTTGAGCGTCCCCGGACCGGCGCCGCGCAGATCGTCGAGCGGCTCGCGATGGCCGAGGAGCATCCGGCGGGGGCCGGGGTTCTCGTTGAGCTGCGACTTCGGAGCGCGCGGGAGCAGGTCCTCGGTGAGGGCCCCGACGACCCGCTGCGTGTCGCGCAGGACGGCCCGGGCGCTCGCTCGCGGCCGCAGCGCGCCGCGCGCGACCTCGCCGACCAGCCGGGCGGTGACCTCGGCGCTCTCGAGCAGCGGGTCGACCGCGCGCACGATGATCCCCGGCGCCGGCGCCGGCTTCCACGTCGTCAACCGGGGCGGGGCGACCTCGTCGTCGTCGCCGTCGAGGCCGAGCGCGGCGATCAGCAGGGCGGCCCCGCCGTCGGCCATCGCGTGGTGGACGCGTCCGACGACGCCGATCCGGCCGTCCTCCAGCCGCGGGGCGAAGGCGATCTGCCAGAGCGGACGCGAGCGGTCGAGCGGCGTCGAGAGCAGCTCGTCCCGCAGCTCCCGAAAGCGCTCGAGGCTCAACGGCTCCCCGAGGTCCATGACGTGCGCGGCGACGTCGAACGTCTCGTCATCGATCCAGCGCGGCTCGCCGAGCCCGAGCGGATGGAACTGCACGCGCTGGCGGCAGCGCGGGACGAAGCGCAGCCGGCTGGACACCCGGGCGCGCAGGGCGTCGACCGTCGGTCGCTCGACCCCGGGGGGCAGGGTCCCGAACGCGCTCCAGCCGACGTTCATATGGGCCCGCGCCGACTCGAGATGGAGGAACGACGCGTCAACTGGGGACAGGCGAGACAGGGCACTTCCTCTCTGTGACCCGGCCGCGGCGGGCAAGGAGCGCAGAGCGGCCGAGCCCCTGACACTACTACCGACCCGACCGCGGGGACGTCCGAACGGCGCCCGACCGCGAAACGCGCAATCGCTCGTGTCGGTCGCCGGCCGTAAGCTTCCCGGCTGATGAGCGATCCGAAAGGGGCCCGTCCCGGGCTCCTCGCCGAGGTGCACGACCGGGCGACCGCGGTGCTGTCGTTCGCCATGGTCGTGATCGGCGTGGCCCTGATCGCCCGGCTCCAGCCGCTGAGCGCCGTGCTCGGCCTGCTCTTCCTCGTGGCCGGGATCGGGCGCCTCTACGTCGGCACCCGGATGCGCCGCCGGCGGCGCCGGGAGGGGTGATGGCTGCCGCGGGGGAGGCCGAGCCACCGGCGGCGCCGCCGACGGCCCGCACGGCGCTGATCCTCCGGCGGAGCCTCGGATCGCCGGCGCTGTTCGCGATCGTCTGGACGTCGCTCGCCAGCTCGATCTACTTCTCGCTCGGGGTGGTCGCCGGCCACGCGCTCGGCCTGACCCCGCTCGTCTTCCTCGCCGCCGGGGTCTTCTTCACGCTGACCGGGATGACCTACGCCGAGGGGGCGGCGCTCCACCAGGACCGGGCCGGGTCGACCGTCTTCGCGCGCTACGCGTTCAACGAGCTCGTCTCGTTCGTCGCCGGCTGGGCGATCCTCCTCGACTACGTGATCCTGATCGCCATCGCCTCGCTCACGGCGACGAGCTACCTGGCCGCCTTCTACGCCCCGCTAGGTCATGGCGCCCCCCGCCTGGTCGTCGCCCTGGCCATCATCGCCTTCGTCGCCTACAGCAACATCCGGGGCTTCTCGACCCGCCGGACCCAGCGCACAGCCCTGATCGTCGTGGCCGACCTGGCGATCCAGCTCCTGGTGATCGGCATCGGCCTGGTGCTCTATTTCAATCTCTCGACGATCACCGGCCCGATCCATCTCGGCTCCGCGCCGACCTGGTCGGACGTGGTCTACGCGTTCGCCATCACCACGGTCGCCTTCACGAGCCTCGAGTCGGCCTCCGGCCTCTCGGGGGAGGTGACGCTCGGGCCGCGGGGGCTCCGTCGCCTCGTGGTGAGCGCCAACCTCTCGGTCTACGTGATCTACGTCGGGATGGCGATCGTCGCCGTGACCGCGATTCCCGTGGTCGCCGGCCACACCGCCCTCGGCGACCGCCACCTCGGCGCGCCGGTGATCGGCATCGTCGTTCGCTTCCACCCGGCCGCCCTCGCCGACACGCTCAAGTACGTGGTCGCGGCGGCCGCGGCCTTCACCCTCGTCGCGGCAGCCAATTCGGCCATGCTCGGCCTCTCCCGGCTCGCCTACTCCCTGGCCACCAACCGCCAGATCCCCAGCCTGATCGGCCGCCTCCACCCCCAGCGATCGACGCCCTACGTCCTGATCGGCATCGCCGCGGCGCTCGCGGCCATGCTCGTCGTCCCGGCCGACCTCGACTTCCTCGTCGGCATCTACGCCTTCGGGGCGATGCTCGCCTTCACGATCGCCCATACGGCGATCTGCGTCCTGCGCTACCGCGAGCCGGACCGCGACCGGCCGTTTCGGATTCCCGTCTCGGTCCCGGTGCGCGGCGGTCAGCTCCCGCTTCCGGCCGCCGTCGGCGGCGTGATCGCCTTCGCCGCCTGGATCAGCGTGATCGTCCTCCATTCCGGCGCTCGGTACGTCGGATCGGCCTGGCTCGTCGTCGGCGTCGTCCTCTACGTCGGCTACCGCAAGAGCGCCGGCAAGCCGGTCCTCGGCCGGGTCGTCGTCCCGGCGGCGGTCCTGCGCGCCGAGCGCGCCGAGCGCGACTTCGGGTCGATCCTCGTGCCGCTGTTCGGGACCGGCCTCGACGACGACATCGTCCAGACGGCGGCCCTCCTCGTCTCCGGCGAGCAGACCGACGCGGCGGCGATCGACAAGGTGACGATCGAGGCGATCTGGGTCTTCCAGGTGCCGATGGCCCTTCCCCTCGACGCCCGCCTGCCCGACGCCCAGCTCAAGGAGGCCCGGGCCGCCCTCGCCCGGGCGAAGGCGGTCGGGGAGGAGTACGGCGGCGTCCAGGTGGCGACCGCGACCGTCCGCGCCCGCCGCACCGGGCACGCGATCGTCGAGGAGGCCCGCCGGCGCGGGGTCGAGGCGATCGTCCTGGCGGCGGAGGAGTCGCCCCGGATCCGGGGCGGGGCGCTCCTCGGCGGCCGCACCAGCCTCGGGGAGAGCTCGATCGGGGCGATGACCCGCTACGTGGTCAGCAAGGCCCCGTGCCGGGTGATCCTCACCGCGCCGCCCCATCCCGCCGCCGTCCCGTCTGCGCCGGGCCCGGCGAGGCCGGACGGCGCCCGGCCGGCGGTCGCCCGCGGAGCCCGGGCCGGCGAGCCGGGCGAGAGGGGGGGAGGAATTGACTAACATGGGCGCCAATGTTCGTCCTCATCGTCGGTGCCGGGCGGGTTGGAGCGGCCGTCGCCAAGCGCGCCCTCGCCGCCGGCCACGAGGTCTCGGTGCTCGACGAGGACCCCCTCTCCCACGAGCGTCTCGATGAGATCACCGGCCGCGGGTGGGAGGACGCCGGCGGTCGCTTCACCGTCGGCACCGCGCTCGAGGTCGACGCCCTCGAGGAGGCCGGGATCGAGGTGGCCGACGTGTTCATCGCCTCGACCGACGGCGACAACACCAACCTGACGGTCGCCCAGATCGCCCAGCGCCGCTACGGCGTCGAGAAGGTCATCTGCCGGGTCATGGACCCGGCCCGGGCGTCCTGGTATGCCGAGCAGGGGCTGCACACGATCTCCCCGACCCAGCACGCGATCGAGATGTTCGCCCGCGCCGTCGACCTGGCAGTCTGAGCCGGCATGTACGTCATCGTCGCCGGGGCGGGCAAGGTCGGCTGGAACCTGGCGCGGGAGCTGATCGAGAAGGGCCACGAGGTGACGCTGCTCGAGGCCAACCGGCGCCGGTACCTCGTGGTCGAGGAGGAGCTCGAGCACGCCGTCCAGTACGGCGACGCCACCGAGCTCTGGGTCCTCGAGCGCGCCGGCATCTCCCGGGCCGACCTCGTCATCGCCGTGACCGGAGACGACGAGGACAACATGCTCGTCTGCCAGGTCGCCAAGGAGAAGTACCTCTGCGACCGGGTCATCGCCCGGGTCAACAACCCCCGCAACCTCCAGCACTTCAAGCTGCTCGGGGTCCAGCCGGTGGTCTCGGCGACCGACCTCATCCTCCGCCTGATCGAGCACGAGGTGCCCCGCTACGGCCTCGTCCACCTCCTCGCCCTCGAGGAGGAGCGGCTCGAGATCATCGAGCTCGAGGTCCTGCCCGACGCGCCGGCCGCCGGCACCCGCGTCGTCGACGTCGGGCTCCCCGAGGGGAGCCTCGTCATCTCGGTGCTCCGCGACGGCCAGGGCTTCGTGCCCAAGGCGGACACGGTGATCGAGGCCGGCGACGAGGTTCTCCTCGTCCTCGATCCAGGCCTCGAGGACGCCATCACCCCGTTCTTCTCGCCCAACGGCCAGCACCGGTAGGCGCGGCCGCCGGCCCCTCGGCCCGGACGTGCCGGATCGACTGGGGAACAGGGACTCGAACCCCAAATTCCTGCTCCAGAGGCAGGCGTGTTCGGCGTCGTCCTCTACGTCGGCTACCGCAAGAGCGCCGGCAAGCCGGTGCTCGGCCGAGTCGTCGTCCCGGCGGCGGTCCTCCGCGCCGAGCGCGCCGAGCGCGACTTCGGGTCGATCCTCGTGCCGCTGTTCGGGACCGGCCTCGACGACGACATCGTTCAGACGGCGGCCCTCCTCGTCTCCGGCGAGCAGACCGACGCGGCGGCGATCGACAAGGTGACGATCGAGGCGATCTGGGTCTTCCAGGTGCCGATGGCCCTCCCCCTCGACGCCCGCCTGCCCGACGCCCAGCTCAAGGAGGCCCGGGCCGCCCTCGCCCGGGCGAAGGCGGTCGGGGAGGAGTACGGCGGCGTCCAGGTGGCGACCGCGACCGTCCGGGCCCGCCGCACCGGGCACGCGATCGTCGAGGAGGCCCGCCGGCGCGGGGTCGAGGCGATCGTCCTGGCCGCGGAGGAGTCGCCCCGGATCCGGGGCGGGGCGCTCCTCGGCGGGCGCGCCAGCCTCGGGGAGAGCTCGATCGGGGCGATGACCCGCTACGTGGTCAGCAAGGCCCCGTGCCGGGTGATCCTCACCGCGCCGCCCCATCAGGCCACCGTCCCGTCCGCGCCGGCCCCGGCGAGGCCGGACGGCGCCCGGCCGGCGGTCGCCCGCGGAGCCCGGGCCGGCGAGCCGGGCGAGAGGGGGGGAGGAATTGACTAACATGGGCGCCAATGTTCGTCCTCATCGTCGGTGCCGGGCGGGTTGGAGCGGCCGTCGCCAAGCGCGCCCTCGCCGCCGGCCACGAGGTCTCGGTGCTCGACGAGGACCCCCTCTCCCACGAGCGTCTCGATGAGATCACCGGCCGCGGGTGGGAGGACGCCGGCGGTCGCTTCACCGTCGGCACCGCGCTCGAGGTCGACGCCCTCGAGGAGGCCGGGATCGAGGTGGCCGACGTGTTCATCGCCTCGACCGACGGCGACAACACCAACCTGACGGTCGCCCAGATCGCCCAGCGGCGCTACGGCGTCGAGAAGGTCATCTGCCGGGTCATGGACCCGGCCCGGGCGTCCTGGTATGCCGAGCAGGGGCTGCACACGATCTCCCCGACCCAGCACGCGATCGAGATGTTCGCCCGCGCCGTCGATCTGGCGGTCTGAGCCGGCATGTACGTCATCGTCGCCGGGGCGGGCAAGGTCGGCTGGAACCTGGCGCGGGAGCTGATCGAGAAGGGCCACGAGGTGACGCTGCTCGAGGCCAACCGGCGCCGGTACCTCGTGGTCGAGGAGGAGCTCGAGCACGCCGTCCAGTACGGCGACGCCACCGAGCTCTGGGTCCTCGAGCGCGCCGGCATCTCCCGGGCCGATCTCGTCATCGCCGTGACCGGAGACGACGAGGACAACATGCTCGTCTGCCAGGTCGCCAAGGAGAAGTACCTCTGCGACCGGGTCATCGCCCGGGTCAACAACCCCCGCAACCTCCAGCACTTCAAGCTGCTCGGGGTCCAGCCGGTGGTCTCGGCGACCGACCTCATCCTCCGCCTGATCGAGCACGAGGTGCCCCGCTACGGCCTCGTCCACCTCCTCGCCCTCGAGGAGGAGCGGCTCGAGATCATCGAGCTCGAGGTCCTGCCCGACGCGCCGGCCGCCGGCACCCGCGTCGTCGACGTCGGGCTTCCCGAGGGGAGCCTCGTCATCTCGGTGCTCCGCGACGGCCAGGGCTTCGTGCCCAAGGCGGACACGGTGATCGAGGCCGGCGACGAGGTTCTCCTCGTCCTCGATCCCGGCCTCGAGGACGCCATCACCCCGTTCTTCTCGCCCAACGGCCAGCACCGGTAGGGCGCGGTCGGCCCGGGTGCCTGATGACTGGGGAACAGGGACTCGAACCCCAAATTCCTGCTCCAGAGGCAGGCGTGTTGCCGATTACACCATTCCCCATCGGTGTCCGGCCAGTATAAAAGGCCGCCCGGTGCGGCGGTCCCGACCGACGTCTAGGCCGCCGCTCGCAGGAGCGGGCGCCGGCTGAGCCGCCGTCCCCGGCTCCGGGGCTCGGGCACCGACCCGAGCATTCGGCCGGCATCACCCGAAAGGGGGGCGGGTTCGGGTCGCCGGTCAGCTCGGCCAGCCGGCGCTCGTCGCCGGCCAGGGCGACCAGGTGGTGGTCGTGGTTGCCGGGGAGGAAGTGGATCCGCTCGACGTGGCGGTTGACCAGGCTCAGGAACGGCCGGGCCGCGGCGACGGCCTCGGAGAGGGAGGCGAACACGAGCTCGAAGAGGTCGCCGTTGATCACGACCTCGTCCGCCCAGGCGAGCTCCGGCTCGATCCGCTCGAGGGCCCGGGCCGAGCGCATCAGGTCGTCGCCGCTCCCGAAGTGGAAGTCCGAGACGATCAGCCGGCGCACGGTCATGGCCGTACCCCGAGGCCGGGCGTCGCCCTCGGGCTCGGCGGGGGAGGGGACACGGCGCCGTCCACGGGGAATGGATCGACGTGGCCGTCCCGATGCTTGAGTCCCAGACCCGACCCGACCCGACCCGACCCGACCCGACCCAACCGACCCGACCCGACCCGACCCGACCCGACCCGACCCGGACCCGGCCAGGCCAGGCCGGGGGGCCGGGTGGCGGCGTCGGCGTGCTTTACTTCCGCGTCCGAGCCGGAGGCGCCCCACGGCGGCGCCCGGCCGTCCTCTGAGCCCGAGACGAAGGAGCCGACGTATGGCCGACATCACCATGATCGACCTGCCCCCCGAGGCGATTCCCGAGGCCTTCGGGACCGCCGTCCAGGAGAACCCGGACGTCCCCGTGTTCCACCTCAACGGCCCGGACGACTACTTCTGCGCGACGTGCGGCAACCTGCTCGCCGAGTCGATGCCCGCGGCCCAGATGCGCAAGGTCCGGATCCGCTGCGCGAAGTGCCAGGCGACGAACTGCGTCGAGATCCCCCAGGCCTGAGCGTCCTCAGGCGATCCGAGCCGGAGCCGGAGCCACCCGAACACCGGGCCCCGGCTCGTTGAGGGCGAACTCGGAGGCGATCAGCTCGTAGGAGCGCCGGCGGGCGGCGTGGTCGTGGGTGATCGAGACGACGATGACCTCCTCGGCCCCGTAGCGGCGGGCGAGATCCTCGAGCTCGGCGCGGACCCGGGCGGGTGCGCCGGCGATCAGGCGCCGGCCACCGTCGCCCGGGCCGTCGGCGGCCAGGAAGCGCACGGCCTTCTCGACCGGGGGGACCGGGATCAGGCGCCCGCGCCGGAGCAGCCGCATGGCCATCCGGCTGCTCGAGGTCAGGCGCTCGGCCTCGGCGTCGGACTCGGCGCAGATCGCCCAGGCGGCGACGGCGACCCGGGGGGCGGCGAGCCGGTCCGACGGGGTGAAGTGCTCGCGGTAGAGCGCGGCGGCCGCGGACCCGTGGGGGTTGATGAAGTCGGCGAAGGCGTAGGGGAGGCCGAGCTGACCGGCCCAGATCGCGCTCTGCTCGGATGACCCGAGGAGCCACGGCTCGGGAACCTCGGGCCGCCCGGGGAGCGTCGCTCCGAGCCGGGCGAAGGGGTGGGCCGCCGGCAGCGTGTCGGCCAGGAGGTCGAGCAGCTCGCGGAGCTGGTCGGGGAAGTCGTCGGGCGGGTGCTGGCGGCGGTCGCGCTGAAGGGCGACGGTGGTCAGCGGATCGGTCCCGGCCGCCCGCCCGAGCCCGAGGTCGATCCGCCCGGGGAAGAGCCCGCTGAGCACGCTGAACGTCTCGGCCACCTTGAGCGGGCTGTAATGGGGGAGCATGACCCCGCCGCTCCCGACCCGCAGGCGGGTGGTCGCCGCGGCGATCGGTCCGATCAGCGCCTCCGGACTCGGTCCGGCGAGCATCGGGCCGCCGTGGTGCTCGGCCACCCAGTAGCGATGGTAGCCTCGGTCGTCGGCCAGCCGGGCGAGGTCGACCGAGTTGCGCAGGGCCAGCGCCCCGGTCGTCCCCTCGGGGATCGGGGACTGGTCGAGCACGCTGAGGAGGATCCCGTCCGCCATGAGGATGATTGTAGATGCAATCGGTTTTCGGCTCGGCTGACGGGCGCGGCACGCGCCTGGCCGCGGCCGTGCGGAGGCTCCTCGCCCGGCGCGGGCGCCGCGAGATCGCCGCGGCCGTGTGCTACCGCTGGGAGGAGGACGGGCTCCGGTTCGCCCTCGTGAGCACCCGGGACGGCGAGCGCTGGACCTTCCCCAAGGGCCATCGGGAGCGGGGCGAATCGCTGGCCAGCGCCGCGGCGCGCGAGGCCGGGGAGGAGGCCGGGGTCGGGGGCGTCATCGACGAGCGCCGCCTCCTCGCCTACCGCTACCCGGGGCGGAGCGGGGGCGAGGACGTGGTGTCCGCGTTCCTCCTGCGCGTGACCCGGACCGGCGGTCCGGCCGAGTCGTTCCGCCGCCAGGAGTGGTGCGACGAGGAGACCGCCCGCCGACGCCTGGCCGAGAACCGCGACCCCTTCCACGCGCGGGAGCTCGGGCGGGTGCTCGAGCTCGCGGTCGCGCGCGTCGACTCGTCGCGGGCCGGTCAGGGCTCCCGTCCGCGAGCGGGCGGGTAGAGCGCAACCTCGGAGCCGGCGGCGAAGGTCACGTGGCTCGGCGCGGCGTCGCGCAGGAAGGCCCATTCGGGGCCGTAGAGGCCGGCGAAGTCGACGTCGACCCGGAGCTCACGGACCGGATGGAGCGGCCAGACCGGATGATCGACCCGGTAGCGGCGGGCCGTCCCGCGATGCGTGCGCCCGAAGCCGAACGCCTGGTGGGTCAGCCAGTACTCGTCGGAGTCGGTCGGCGGCAGCTCCCCCCGGGCATCGACCTCGGCCGCCACCGACGACGGGCCCGGCCCGAACTGGTGGGTGATCAGGAGCCGGTCTCGCCCGCTCGGCCGTGTCCCGCTCTGCATCGGGATGGTCAGGTACGGCTCGTTGTACCGGGCCCGGGCGACGAGGGCGACCGCGCGGCGGGGGACGAACTCGCGGATGAAGACGATGCCGCGATCGGCGCCGTAGCGGGCGTAGAAGCGGAGGTTGATCTCGGGGAAGTGGGTGTGGCCGGGGATGGCGACGCCGTACAGGCGGGTGCGGGCGAACTCGAAGGCGACGAAGCTGACCCGCGCCCGGCCGGCCAGCCGGTCGATCGTCACCCCCGGGGGGAGGTGGGGCTCGAGCAGCCGGTCGGCCACCGGGAAGGTGACGACGAGGAGGTTCCCCCAGCGCGCGGTGAGGAGGGGCCGGGCCTCGCCGGACGCCGGGCGCCCCACCCTAGCCGCCGAGGATCTCCGCGTGGCAGCGCACGACCTCGTCGTAGGCGCGCCGGAGCTCGGCGCGCGTCGCCTCGAGGATCTCCGCCGGCGGCGGCTCGGGCGCCCAGCGGCCGCGGACCGGCTCGGTGGCCACCAGGCCCTCGAGCTCCTGGGACGCCGCCCGCAGGCGCTCGTGCGAGCGGCGGAGCTCCTTGCGCTCCTCGATGGTCAGTTCGGCGGTCGAGCGGGTCTGGTCGGCTTCCACGTCTTGGCCCTTCTCCCTCGTTGGTGTGCGCCCGAGGATCGCAGGTAACCCGAGCGCCGGCGGACTAGCCGCCCGCAGCGGCCGGCTTGCGGCGGATCGCGAACAGCGGGGCCCCGCACTCCGGACAGTGGCCCTCCCATCCGGGGCGGCCGTTCGGGAGGGTGATCTCGAGCGCATCGGCGATCGTCACCTTCTCCCCGCACACGCACCACCCCTTCGGGCCGGCGGCGGGCTCGGACTCAGCCATGCGCGTCGGGAGTGAGGACGAGCTTCCCGCGGACATGGCCGTCCTCGCTCAGGCGGTGGGCTTCGGCCGCCTCGGCGAACGGGAATGTCCGGGCCACGGGCAGGGTGAACTCGCCTCGCGCGTGGAGCTCTGCCGCCTCGCCGAGCGCCTCCCAGGAGCGCCCTTCGCGGCCGGTGCTCACGCGCACCCCGAGCTCCGGGGCGGTGAAGTCGGCGATCGTCACGACGTTGTCCGGGCTCCCGGTCAGCTCGATCAGGGCGGGAAGCGCCCCGTGGCCGGCGGCGTCGAACGCGAGGTCGACCCCGTCGGGGGCGAGCTGGCGGACGCGCTCGACGAGTCCCTCGCCGTAGGTCGTCGGCTCGGCGCCGAGCCCGCGCAGGTACTCATGGTTGCCCTCGCTCGCCGTGCCGATCACCCTGGCCCCGCGCGCCCGGGCGAGCTGGACGGCGGCGAGACCGACGCCCCCGGCCGCCCCGTTGATGAGGATCGTCTGCCCTGACCGGAGCCCGAGCAACTTGAACGAGCGGATGGTCGTCTCGACCGCCACCGGGAGTCCGGCCGCCTCGGCCCAGTCGAGTCCGGCCGGCTTGGCCGCCCAGTGGTCGAGGAGCGCGTACTCGGCGCTCGCGCCGCCGATCGCGCTCCCGAAGACCTCGTCGCCGATCGCCACGTCGGTGACGCCGGCGCCGACCTCGTCGACCACGCCGGAGACGTCGCTGCCGATCGTCCGCGGCAGCTCGGCCGGCATCGTCTGGGCCATCGCGCCGCTGCGGATCTTCCAGTCGACCGGGTTCACCCCCGCCGCGCGGACGGCGACCCGGATCTGCCCGTCGCCGGCGTGGGGCTCTTCGACCTCATCGACCCTCAGGACCTCGGGGCCGCCGTATTCGCTGAACCGAACTGCCTTCATCCCGTGCCCGTCCTCCATCGCCGCGAACGTTGCCCGACACGATAGGCCACCGCCACACCCCGCCCGGGCTCGAGCCGGAGGTCGTCCGCGGGCTCGCCGGCCGGAGCGGGCGGCGCCGTTCGTCGGCGCGGAGAACCCGCTACCGTGAGGTTATGGCCGATGACCCATCGTCCGAGCACCTGAGGAACCTCTTCGAGCGCCGTCGCCAGGAGCGGCAGGCGGTGGAGGAGGCCGGCGGCGGCGAGTCGGAGGGCTTCGAGCTGACCGAGGCGGAGCTGATCGAGCACGCCTCCCACGGCGATGACCGCTCGGACACCCGGGTCCTGACCGAGTCCCGGATCGACGAGGAGCCGGTCGACGCCACCTACGGCGAGGCGGACGCCGAGCGCAAGCCGGACTGACGGCGCTCGAGCCCGTCGAGCTCGGCCACCGGGGTCTGCGCGGGATCGGTCAGGCGACGGCCGCCTGGACCGACCAGTCGCGGTAGAGGTCCCAGTAGGCCCCGCGGGCCTCGAGCAGCTCGTCGTGGGTTCCCTGCTCGACGATGCGCCCGCCGTCGAGGACGACGATCCGGCCGGCCGCCCGGATCGTCGAGAGCCGGTGGGCGATGACGAGCGCCGTCCGCCCGGCGAGCAGGCGGCGCAGGCCGGCCTCGATGCGGCCCTCGGTGTGGAGATCGACGTTCGAGGTGGCCTCGTCGAGGATGAGGATGCGCGGGTCGGCGATCAGGGCCCGGGCGAAGGCGAGGAGCTGCCGCTGCCCGGCGGAGAGCTGGGCGCCCCGCTCCCCGACCTCGGTGTCGTAGCCGCGGTCGAGCGCCGCGATGAACTCGTGGGCCCCGACCGCGGTCGCGGCGGCCCGGACCTCGTCCGGGCTCGCCCCGGGGCGGCCGAAGGCGATGTTCTCGCCGACCGTGCCCGAGAAGAGGAACGCCTCCTGGGGGACGATGCCCATCTGGCGCCGGAGCGAGGCCGTCCGTACCTGGCGGAGGTCGTGGCCGTCGACGAGGATCCGTCCGTCGGTCGGGTCGTAGAAGCGGGCGACGAGCTTGGCCATCGTCGACTTGCCGGCGCCGGTCGCCCCGACGAGGGCAACGGTCTGGCCCGGGGCGATGACGAGGTCGACCGCGTCGAGCGCGATCACCGGCTCGGGGATCGCCGCGACCGTCCCGTCCTCGACGGCGGCGGCGGCCGCCGCGGCGGCGGCGGTCGGCCCGGCCGCATAGGCGAAGGTCACGCCCTCGAAGCGGATCTCCCCGCGGAGCTCGCCGAGCTCGATCGCGTCGGGCGCCTCGACCATGTCGGGGGCGACGTCGAGGAGCTCGAAGATCTTGTCGAGGGCGGCCATCCCCGACTGGTAGGTCGTGTACAGCTGCGAGAGCTGGGTGATCGGATCGAAGAAGTTGTTGAGCGCGGCGATGAAGGCGACGATCACCCCGATCGTGATCGCCCCGTCGATCGCCTGGAAGCCGCCGTAGACGAGGATCGCCACGGTCCCGAGGGCGGCGATCAGCTCGATCGCCGGGAAGTAGGCGGCGTTCAGGTTGACCGTCGTCATGTTCGCCGCCCGGTTGGCCTCGTTCAGCTCGGCGAAGCGCCGGCGGTGGCGGGGCTCCTGCCCGAAGGCGCGGACGACCCGGACCCCGGAGAGCGTCTCCTGGAGGTTGGCGGTGATCTGGCCGATCGTCTCCCGCGTCCGCCGGTAGGCGTCGGCCGAGGCGATCCGGAAGACGAGCGACCCGAGCATGATCACCGGGACGATCACGAAGGTCAGGAGGGCGAGGCGGAGGTCGAGGAGGAGCAGGATCACGACCGTGCCGATCAGGGTCAGCGACGACTGGAAGAGGGTGATCACGCTGTCGGTGACCAGGCTGTCGAGCGCCTCGACGTCGTTGGTCATCCGCGAGATCAAAACCCCGGCCCGGCGGCGCTCGTAGAAGGCGACCGGCATCTGCTGGAGGTGGTCGAAGATCGCCATCCGCAGGTCGGCCAGGGCGCGCTCGCCGACCCATTCGACGAGGTAGGTCTGGGCGTAGGTGGCCACCCAGACGATCCCCGCGGCGACGAGGAAGGCGATGACGATCAGGGTCAGGGCGTGGCGGTCGCCGCGGCTGATGCCGTCGTCGATGGCGAGCTTGGCCAGCGGCGCCGGGGCGAGCGAGGCGGCCGTCCCGGCGACCAGGGCGACGAACATGGCGACCACGCGGGACCGGTAGGGTCGGAGCAGGGCGACGAGGCCGCGCAGGCGCCGCCCGCGGCCGCTCGTCCCGCGCAGGCGCCGGCGAATCTCCCAGCTCACAGCCCGGCCACCTCGCGCTCGCGGGGCTTGCGCGTGAGGAACACCTGGTCGGGGAGGCCCTTCTCGACGATCTCCCGGTAGTGGTCGGACAGGAGCAGGAGCTCGTCGTGGGTGCCGTGGGCGGCGACCCGGCCGTCCTCGAGCACGATGATCTCGTCGGCCAGGGCGATCGTCGAGAGCCGGTGGGCGATGACGAAGGTGGTGCGTCCGGCCATCACCTCGCGCAGGGCGCGCTTGATCTCCTGCTCGGTCGACGCGTCGACCGACGAGGTCGCGTCGTCGAGGATCAGGATCCGCGGATCGGCGAGCAGGGCGCGGGCGATCGCCAGCCGCTGACGCTGGCCGCCGGAGAGGGTCAGCCCGCGCTCGCCGACCATGGTCTCGTAGCCGTCCGGGAGGCGGAGGATGAAGTCGTCGGCCTGGGCCCGCCGCGCGGCCGCCTCGACCTCCTCGCGGGTGGCCTGCGGCCGGGCATAGGCGATGTTGTCGTGGACCGAGGCGCTGAACAGGAACGGGTCGTCGGTGACGAGGGCCACGGCGCCCCGGACCGAGTCGACCGCCACCTCCCGGACGTCGGCGCCGTCGATCGTGACCCGCCCGGCCGTCGGGTCGTAGAGGCGGGCGATCAGCGCGGCCAGGGACGTCTTGCCCGACCCGGTCGCCCCGACGAGGGCGACCGTCTGTCCGGCCGCGACGTCGAGTGAGACGTCGCGCAGGGCCGGCCGGACG
>CAWFQO010000035.1:0-34788 GCA_963817865.1 uncultured Solirubrobacterales bacterium
CGAGCTTCATCAGCTCCGACGGCTCGAATTGGAGCGGGCCGGCCCCGAGCCAGCGGCGGGCGCCGTTGATGCTCCGCCCGATACCGGGGAGCTTGACCGCGACGAGGAGGGCGAACGAGGCCATGAGCAGCCCGGGGGTGGCCCGGCGGACGGCGTCGAGCCCGCCCCGGGCAAGCAGCCGCATCCCGACCAGGCCGACCGCCCCGTAGCCGACGAACTTGATCAGGTAGCCGGTGGCCGCGCCCTGCCCGGCGAGCAGCGAGCGGGGCGAGGAGGCGCTGAACACCATCACGGCTCCGGCGGCCAGGAGGCAGAGGGTGGCGGTCACCAGCATGCTGTGCTCGACCGGGAGCGGCCGGAACCGCTTGGCGTCCCGTCCGGGGCGCGGGGCCGCGGCGCCTGCATCCGTGGGCGGCATCCATCGTGGGTTCGACGCGCCCCGGAGGATGCCTGCCGCCGGCCGACCGCCCGATTACTTTCCGAGCCGTCCCGGGTCTCTGGAGCGGAACATCCCCGCAGCCGCCAGGAGGCGCCATGAACCGATCGACCGCCGCCGCCCGCGAGCTCGCCGGGCGGGCGCCGCCTGCCCGCGGCGGCGCGGCGCACCGCCGGCCGGAGCCCACGCACGGGCGGAGCGATGGGCGCGGCTGACGGTCGGCCGGACGGCCCGTGGGTGATCCCCCACCCGCTCGTCGACCTGCCCCTCCTCTGCGAGGGCCTCCGCCTCCGCCTCCTGGCCAGCGAGTCGACGGTCGTCGTCTGCGACGTCGGCGCGCTCTCGGCGGACCTCCTGACCGTCGACGCCCTGGCCCGCCTCGAGCTGACCGCCCGCCGACTCGGTCGGGAGATCAGGCTCGCCGGGGCGTCGCCCGAGCTGCTCGGCCTGCTCGGGCTCGCCGGCCTGGCCGGCGTCGTCGGCCGGGCTACGCCGCCACCGGGGTCGGCCCGAGGCCGAAGAGGGGAAACAGCCGAGCAGTATCGAGGAAGCAGTTGATGGCGGTGACCCGGCCGTCGGCGATGTCGATGATCTGAAGCGCCCACGGCTCGTGACGACCGCCCGGCCCGCTCGGCCGGTACTGGGCGAACCCGGGCGACCCGTTGGCGACGATCGGGAGCAAACGCGAGCCGCGGCAGTCGGCGCCGATCCCGAGAAACCACCCGCGGAGATCGTCCGGACCTTGGAGCCAGAGCTCGTACGGCGGCATCGAGAGGGTCGCCTCCTCGTGGAGGAGGGCGACGAGGGCGTCCATGTCGTAGCTCTCGAACGCCTCGACGTACCGGCCGAGGAGCGCCCGGTCGGCCTCGTCGAGCTCGGGCCGGCGGCCGGTCGGGGCGACCTCCCGGTCGGCGAGCGTGGCGCGGGCGCGCTGGAGGGCGCTGTTCACCGAGGCGACGCTCGTCTCGAGGAGCTCGGCGACCTCGCTCGCCTGCCAGCGGAGCACCTCGCGGAGGATCAGGACGGCCCGCTGACGGGCCGGGAGGTACTGGAGGGCGGCAACGAAGGCGAGGCGGAGCGTCTCTCGGGCGATCGCCAGGTCGGCCGGGTCACCCTCGGTCGGGACGACACGGTCGTCGGGGACCGGCTCGATCCAGGCCCCGTCTGGCAGCGAGGTCAGCGCCCCGTCGAGCCCGCCGGCCGGCCCGAGGTCGACCGGACGGGCCCGGCGCCCGCGGGCTTCGAGCATCGTCAGGCAGACGTTGGTCGCGATCCGGTAGAGCCACGACTTCAGGGCCGAGCGCCCCTCGAAGCGATCGTAGCTCCGCCAGGCCCGCAGGAGCGTCTCCTGGACGGCGTCCTCGGCCTCGAAGGCCGAGCCGAGCATCCGGTAGCAGTAGCCGGTCAGCTCGGCCCGGTGGCGCTCGAGCTGCCGCTCGAGGTCGGGGGGCGCGCCCGGCCGGGTGGTCGGCGTCGCTTCGAGTTCAGCCATGCGTACACACTCCGTCCGTCGGGAGGCGGGGTCAGTAACACGGTACCTGGTCGCTTGAACCGGACGAGGGCAGTGTGACCGAACGAGCTCTCCGGGGTACACATGGAGTGGACGGGGCGGACCGTGTCGCGGGCGCCCGGTTCGTCTCGACGTCGTCACGCGGGAAGCGATCTTCGGACAGCTCGCCGACGGGACGGCCAAACCCCTCCGTGGAGCGGCTCCCTTGACGACGGCGAAGCACCAGCGGCCCGACCGGTCCCCCACCTGGACCCCGGGATCGAGGGGCGCAACGGCGCATGCTCTCTAGCCTCCGGGTCCTCGTCCTCATCGGGGTCGCGTCGATCATGCTGGTCGGGGTGCTGATCGCGACCGCCGTGCTCGAAGCCACGTCGAGCGGCCCACCGCCGAACCTGACCTCCCCGGCGGCGATGGCCGTGGCGACCCGCACGCTGCCGCCCTACTACCAGGTCCGTCCGGGCGACACGTTCGACTCGATCGCCGCCCTCAACCACCTGAGCAGCGCCCAGCTCCAGCAGCTCAACCCGACCCAGGATCCGACGAGCATCGAGGCCGGCCAGGTGCTCCGGCTGCGGGTCCACGAGCCGGGCACCCGGGTTCCCACGCGCCTCATACCGCCCTTCTGGGTCGTCCAGAGGGGGGACACCTACAGCTCGATCGCGGCCAAGACCGGGGCGGCCGTGGCCGACATCGCCCAGTTCAACCCCAAGGCCAACCCGAACCTCCTGGTCCCCGGGCAACGGCTGAAGCTGCGTCCCTGAGCCGCTCGCCGGGTGGACGCGTCCGTCTCCCCGCCGAACTTCCGGACGCGTCCACCACTAGCCGTCGACGAGGAGCCCCTGGAGGGGTCCGAGGAGCCGCATCGATCGGCGCGAGACCCCGGGGAGGGTGATCAGGCGGTGGGCGGGGGTCTCCCCGGCGTCGGCCCGCCGGCGTGACTCGGTGGCGATCGGCCGCCAGAGCCGGTCGATCGCCTCGGTCGGGTCGCCGACCACCGTCTCGGGCCCGGCCTCGAGATGCTCGGCCCAGAGGCGGCGGCGGACGTCGAGGACGAGGCCGCGGTCCTGGGTGACGATGTTGACCTCGCTGTCGTTGAACAGGGAGTGGGCGTTCAGGTTCGCCGAGCCGATGGTCATCCAGCGGTCGTCGACGATGCCGATCTTCGCGTGGACGTAGACCGGGGCGCTCTGCCCGGCGGCCGGGTCGCGGGAGTAGAGGGTGCAGGCGAGAAGGCGACCGTGCCCGGCGTCGGCCTCGATCAGGACGCCGAGCTGACCCTGGGTGTCGTCGGCACCGTTGTTCGCCCGGGCCGGGAGGAGGATCACCAGGCGAAAGTCGGGGTCCGGCGGGCGGCGGAGCTTCTCGGCGAGGATTCGCACGAGCTCGGGCGACCAGAGGAACTGGTTCTCGAGGTAGACGAGCCGCTCGGCCGAGCGGAAGGCCCGGGTGTAGGCCTCGACGATGCGGAACTCCCCGTTCGGAACGAACTCGTAGGCCCGCTCCGGGAACGGTCCGCACGAGCTGCAGCTCGACGTCCCCGGCCGGGGCGGGGACCGCCGGCGGGGGGAGGGGCTCGCCGGCGACCTCCTGCCAGCGGCTGCGAAAGTGCTCGGCGACGTCGGCGACCGCCGGTCCGCGGATGCACACCGCCCCGTCGTGCCAGCCGAGCGCCGCCCGGTAGGGGTGGTCGTTGTGGTCGAACCGATCGCCGCCGAGGCCGGTCAGGTCGATCCCGCCGACGAAGGCGACCTCGTCGTCGACGATCACGAGCTTCTCGTGGTGGCAGTGGGCGAGGCGCTCGTGACGGTCGAGCACGCACTCGATCCGCGTCCCGGCGCAGAGCTCCTCGCGGCCCTGCCGGACGGCCGCGCGGGTCGGCTTGAACACCGGGACGGGCGCCCCGGCCCAGACGAGGACCCGGACGGGCATCCGTTCGGCCAGCTCGCCGAGGAGGCCCCGGACCGTCGGAGCGCCCGGCCCCCGCCCGAGCCGGAAGTCGGCCTCGACGTGCCAGCCGGCGACGTGGACGTGCGAACGGGCGGCGGCGATCGCCGCGGCGATCCGCGGGAGGGCGTCGGCGCCGTCGACCATCACCTCGAGGGCGTTCCCCGACCGCGGGCGCGGGTCGCCGGCGCACCACAGCCCGTCGGCCGGCGGGTCGAGCCGGGCGGCCGAGCCGAGCCGGCCGAGCCGGCGCCGGTGGTGGGCGCGCGTCAGTCGCTCGACCGTGTCGCCGACTCGCTCGTCGAGGCGCTCCCGCCCGCCGGTGCTCACGCCGCCATCCCGCCGCACCATACCCGGGGCCCCGTTCGCCAAGCAGCCCTATCGGGCCGGCCTGCCTGAGGCCGGCCGCGGGCTGACCCGCGTAGGCCGGCCGCGCGCCTGGCCCGCGTAGGGCCGGCCTCGGCGTGGCCCGCGTAGGGCCGGCCCGGCGTGGCCCGCGTAGGGCCGGCCGCGGCGTGGCCCGCGTAAGGCCGGCCGCGGTCCAGGCGCGGTTAGCCGAGCCGTCAGACCAGGGCCCGACTGCCTCAGGGCGGCCGCGGTCCGGGGGGAAAGCGCTCGTCCACCCAACGGGCCGCGCCGATCCAGTCGCTCGCGATCAGGCGCTGGGCGAAGGCCAGGCCGACCGACCCCCGGCAGACGAGCTCGGCCAGCCGGTTCTCGAGGCGGTCCTTGACCGCGGCCGACTCGGCTCCGTCGCTCGGCTCGGGCCAGAGGTTCGCCGTCGGCACCACCCGGCCGGTCGCCGGATCCCGGCCGAGGTTGGCGCCGCCGAGCTCGAGCGGGATCAGGTGGTCGACCGTGAACCGTCCCCGCGGCCCCCCGTACGCGAGGAAGACCTGGCGCTTGAGCGACGCCGGCACCTCCCGGCGGCTCGCCGCGTATCCCGGCCGGCAGATCTCCCCGACTGTCGCACCCGGGAAGACGGCCCCCGGGGTCAGGCGGCGATCGGGCTCCACCCTCCCGGATCGGCCGCTGCCCGGGGCCCGGGGCAGCTCGACGCCGGGCGGGACGCGCGCCGCGGCCGGCATCCCGCTCGGCGACACGCACCCCCCGGCTCCGACGGCGGCGGCCAGCGCACCGCCCACGACCACCGTGTTCCTCGCGACCCTCCTGAAGTTCATCGTCCGAGCCTACGCGTCCGCGGGTACACGATCGTGCGATCCGAACGCGCCCGCCGCCGTGACTCCCGACCCCGAACCATCCGCGTCCGCCCAGGCCCTGGCCCTCGGCCGCTCCAGCGGCTTCGTCTGGCTCGTCCGGGCCGGGTTCGTCGCCCGGGCCCTCGTCTACGGGATCATCGGCGCCCTCGCCCTCGCCCTCGCCCTCGGGGCCGGCAGTGGGGCGGCGACCAACCAGCAGGGCGCCCTCGCGCTGATCGCCGGCGCGCCGCTCGGCGGCGTCGCGCTCGTCGCCCTGGCCGTCGGCCTCCTCGCCTACGCGGTCTGGCAGATCGGGCAGGCCGTCATCGGCCGCGGCCTCGAGGGCGGCGACCGCAGCGAGGCGAGCGAGCGGGTCGGCAACCTCGCGAGCGGCGTCGCCTACCTCGGGCTGTGCGTGCTCGCCGTCAAGGTCCTCGTCGGGAGCAACCCCGACGAGTCCGCCGCCCCCCGGCGGGCCGCGGCCGGCGTGCTCGGCTGGCCCGGCGGCCGGTGGATCGTCGGCCTCGTCGGCCTCGTCTTCGTCGGCGTCTGCCTCTACGAGGCCTACCAGGGCCTGACCGGGAGCTACCTCGAAGACGCGAAGACCCACGAGATGAGCCCGGAGGTCCGCCGCTCGCTCGACCTCGTCGGGAGGATCGGCCTGGTCTCCCGGGCCCTCGTCTTCGCCCTGATCGGCTACTTCCTGATCCGGACGGCGATCGACTACAACCCGAGCAAGGCGGTCGGGATCGACGGCGCCCTCCGCGCGGTGGCCGAACAGCCGTACGGGTCATGGCTGCTCGGCCTCGTCGCCGTCGGGCTGCTCATCTTCGCCGCCGCCTCACTCGCCGAGGCCCGCTACCGGCGGCTGTGACCGCGCGGTCGCCGCTCAACCGGTCGGGCGGCCGGCGAAGAGCGCGGCGACCTCCGGGTCCATGAAGTAGTCGGTCCCCCCATCGGCGCGGCCCTCGGTCGCGATCGGCAGCGCCCGGTCGAGGTGGCGGCAGTAGCGTCCCGGCCAGGCCAGGATCCCGGCGACCCCGTGGGCCCCCTTCTCGAGCCCGAGCCGGGCCGCGACCTCGTTGCCGGAGAACCGGCGACCCGGTGCCGCGGCGAGCAGGTCGAACAGCTCCTGGGCCGCCGGCGCCAGCCGGCCGTAGAGCCAGGCCGCCCGCTCGGCGTCCGCGGCTCGACCACGGGGCGGCCGAACCGTGGGGACGGCCGCCCCGCCGGCCGCGGCCGCCGAAGCCCCCCCGCCCCGGCCCGCGTCCGGGCTCGGCCGCGAGGAAGGCGGCGAACCAGGCGTAGAACTCGGCGACCCGCTCCTCGGGCACCGGGACCGTTACCTGCTTGTCGGCCATCAGACGCTGGTCGTCCCCGCCGGCGCCCCGCCGGTCGCCTGGGCCTCTTCGCCTTCGGCCTCGTCCGCGAACCGCAGCCGTGACCCCGATGGCCGGGGCCGTGGTGGCCGTGGTGGCCGTGGCGTCGCCGCCCGCGACCGGGTCCCCCGGCCAGGAAGCGACTGAAGAACGCGTAGAACTCGGCGAGCCGCTCCGCCGGCACGTCGATCGTGATCTGCTTGGTTTCGTCGATGCTTGCTTCGGTTTCCATCGCTTGCTCCTTACTTATACTTATACTTACTGCCCTAGCCTAGCATAAGTATTTGACCTTCGGCAAGGGGCTCCGCGTGCGACCATCTCCCCGTGCCGGCCGTCTCGTCCTGCGAGGGTCTTCGCCCGGCCTGCCTCCGCCACGGCGAGGAGCATCTCGACGCCTACGTGTACGCGATCGTCCGGTAGTCCGCCGCGGCGTGTCGGGCGGGTGGAGATCCGCCATCCCCGGCCGTGCGCTCGAGGCAAGTCGAACCCGTGATGACGGCCCCACCAGCGAGACCCGTCACGGCGCGAGGACGAGGGCGAGCGGCGCGCTCGCCGGGCCGTTGTCCCCGGCCGGCGCCGGGCCGACCACGGTCGGCGCGGGGCTCCGCAGGTGGATCATGCGGAAGCCGCGGTAGTCGATCTCGCCGACCGGCCGGAAGTCCGGACCCCAGAGGCGCCCGATCGGCGGGTCGGCGACCGGATTGAGCGCTCGCTGACCGGCGCCCCGCGCCGGCTCGACCATGACCCAGAGATCGCTGGTCGCGACCGGCACCGCCAGCGGGCGGCGGCCCAGGTAGAGCTCGGCGACCGGGATCACGTACCCCGGCATCACCGCGACCGGCGCCCCGGCCGCCGCCGCGCGGACCCTCAGGCTCGCCCCACGCCAGTCGGTCGCCGCCTGGTAGCGCCAGTCGGTCTGGGCGAGGACGACGGCCGCCACGCAGGCCGCGCTGTAGGCGACGAGCGGAACCCCGCGCAGCCGGGTCAGTCCCCAGGCGGCGAGCCCGGCCAGGCAGACCCAGATCCCGGCGATGTTCCGGGGGAGGAGGTGGTCGTCGACCCCGGTCACGGCGGCCAGGATCGGCAGGCCGCCGCCCCCGACCGCGAGCGCCACCAGGACCCGGGTCGACACCCGCCGATTGGTCCCGACCAGCCCGGCGAGCGCCGCTCCGACGACGAGGACGAGCCCGGCCGCCTCGAGCCACGCGTAGGGAACGTTCGTCCCCATCCCGAGCTCGCGCGCGATGCCCTCCACCCGGCCGGTCAGCGGCCGCCCGGCGATGTAGGCCGTACGCTCCGACGCCCCGCTCTGGGCCCGGAACAGCGACCACAACGGGAGCACCGCCAGCCCGACGGCGCCCACCGCGGCAGCCAGCCTCGACCGGGCCTCACCGACCCCGACGAAGAGCACGACGACCTCGGCGAAGAGCAGGTACACCGCGAAGTAGTGGGTCCACAGGCACGCCGTCGCCGCCACCGCCCAGAGCAGGCAGCGCCCCCACGACGGCCGTGCCAGGACCGCCCCGACCGCCCAGACCGAGGCCGTCGCGACGAGCACGAAGAGGGCGTACGACCGCGCGTAGATCGAGTAGCCCACGAGGATCGGGCTGATCGCGCACAGCCAGGCCACGGCCACCGCCAGGCGGGTCGAGACGAAGCAGCGCATCGCCGCGAACGCGACCGGCACGGTCGCCACCCCGGCGAGCAGCGAGATCGTCCGCAGCGCGGCGACCCCCTGGCTCCCCACCAGATGAACCCAGGCCCAGCTCAGCAGGTAGAAGAGCGGAGGCGTCGACTCGGACGCCCGCACCGCCTCCCACACCCCGCCGGGCGTCGCGTGGCCCACGATCGCCGCGGTGAAGACCTCCTCGTACCCGAGGCTCGGATCCCCGACGAACGGGGCGCGCAGACCGACGGCGACGACGGTCGCCGCCGCCACCAGCGCCCAGGCCCGGCCCGCCGACGCCGGCCTCCCGGTCCGGTCGATCTCCTCACCGGTCGATGCCGTCCCCATGTCGAGCCGACGAGCCTAGCCCTCGCTCGGGAACGCCGGCACCCCGGCGCTATCGTGGCTCTCCCGAACCGGAACGGAGACCCGATGGACGACCCCTCGCTCCACCAGCACATCGAAGACCTCGTCGCCGAGGAGGAGCGGCTCCTCCACGCCCACGAGGCCGACGGCCTCTCCGACGCCGAGCGCGCACGCCTCGAGACGGTCCGGGTCGAGCTTGACCGCTACTGGGACCTCCTGCGCCAGCGCCGCGCCCGCCGCGAGGCCGGGCTCAACCCCGACGACGCGTCGCTGCGCGACGCCGGCACCGTCGAGGGGTACGAGCAGTAGCCGGGACCCGCCGGACCGCCGACTACGCTTGGGCGCACGATGGCCCGCCTCGGCACCGCCCTCCAACGCCGGCCCGACCCCGCGCCGACCCCGTCCGAGCGCGGCGCCCTCGGACCGCGCCTCGCCGCGGCCCTCGCCCGCCGCCCGGGGGGCGAGGCGACGCCGGCCGGCCGGACCCGGCGCGCCGTCGCCCCCCTCGGCGACCGGCTCCTCCGCGCGTTCGAGCGCCGGCTCGCCCAGGCCGTCGAGCAGCGCCTCACCGGCGGCCCGAGCACCCGCCGGCCCGGACCGTTCGAGCAGCGCCTGGTCGCCGCGCTCGAGCGGCGCCTCGGCCGGCAACCCGCGGCCGAGGACGGCGAGTCGCCCGGCGTCGGGCGGATCGGCCGCGCCCTCCAGCGCGCCCGCCCCGCCCGCAGCCTCCCGGCGACCCGCCCGACCACCCTCCGCGCCCTCATCGTCGGCCTCCTCGCCCGCGGATCCATCCGCGCCCTCGCCCTATTAGTCCGGCTCCTCGGTCGCGGCCTGGTCAGCGGCCCCGTCCGGCGGCTCGCCCGGCTGCTCGCCCGCCGGGCGCGCCGCGCCCGTCCTGCCCAGCAGGCCGGCCTCCTCGCCCTGATCCTGGCCGCGCTCGGCCTGGCCGCCCGGATCCTGATCCGCCGGCTCGCCGCCCTGTCCGAGGCCCGACGCGCGGCGATCCTCCTCGCGCTCCGCCTCGCCCGGGCCGGGCTCCCCGGGCTCCGTCGCCTGCTGGCCCGGCTCCTCGGCACCCTCGCCCGGCTGGCCGGACGCGGCCTGCGCCGGGCCGCCGCCACCCGGCGCTCCGCTCGCGCGCCCTAGGTCACCACGAGCCGCTCGGTCCGCAGCTCGGCGATCCATTCGCGCACGTCCCCGGCCACCCCGGACGCCGGGCGATCGAGCTCGACGGCGACCCCGGCGATCACCTCCTCGACCGAACGCCCCCCATCGCACAGCTCCCAGATCAGGGCCCCGAGCTCGTCGAGCAGGTAGAACCCGCCGTCGTCCGGCCGGACGAGGACGATCCGGCCGTGGGCCTCGTTGGCCTCGACGTCCGAGCGTCGCCGCGGGCGATCGGGTTGCTGGGGACAGGAGATGTCCGGCAGCCTAACGGGCCGGTGACCGTTCCCGCCGAGGAGGTGAGGAGCCCCGCCCACCCGGGTACCTTCCCGAAAAGCCCTCAAGGTTTCCGCGTTCTCGACCGACTTCCCTAAAGACGGATTACCTCTCCTCAAGCTGAGCGCACCCACCGACCGAGCGCTCGATCCCAGAAAGCGAACCTGGTGATGACCTCCGCGCAAGCGCCGACCGCGTTCTTCACGATCTCCTCCATCGTCCTCGCCGCCCTGATCGTCCTCGTCTTCCGTCGCCTCCTCGCCCGCTCTGCGGCCAACCACTGCATCGCCGGGTTCCTCGCCCTCGTCATCCCCAGCCCCCTGATGCTCGTCGCCCACGGTCGGATCGCCCTCGCCATGGTCGGACTCGGCGTCGCCTGTGTCATCCCGGCCTACCTCCTCGCCGAGGAGCACAACGACGACGGCCGGGGAGACGGCCGCGGGCCCGACCCCGTCGACCCCGGCCCCGGCCCCGACTCCGGCCCGGATCTCTGGGACGAGTTCGAGCGCGACTTCTGGTCGCACGTCGAGCGGACCCGCGAGCTCGTCAACGCCTGACCCCCCGGTGGCCCCCGCGGGCGGCCTCCTCCTCCGCGTCTCGGGCCTCCCCGGCGCCGGGAAGACGACCCTGCTCCTCGCCGCCGGCGCCGCGGCCGGCTTCAGGCTGATCAGCCGGGACCTGATCCGCGCGGACATGTTCCCCGGGCCCGACCGGCACACCCCCGAGCAGACACGGCGCGCCTTCGAGCAGATGCTCGCCGCCGCCGAGGGGCCCCTCCGCCGCGGTGGCCGCGTCGCCCTCGACGGGTGCTGCTTCGCTCACCGCTGGCAGCGCGACCGGGCCCGGGAGCTCGCCCTCGCCACCGGCGCCACCCTCGTCGGCGTCCACCTCGACCTCGCCCCGGCCGACGCCGTCCGCCGCGTCGAGGCCGCCACCGCCCACCACCACCCGGCCAGCGATCGCGACGCAGCCCTCGTCGCGCGCGTGGCTCGCGAGCGCACCTGGCCCGACCCCGGCGACCTCGTGATCGACGCCGCGCTCCCGCCCATCCAGGTCTGGGCGATCCTCCAGCGCGCGCTGCCCGGCCACGGCCGCGCTGGCGAAACCAGCTCCGAAAGCCCCCAGACCAGACCGTCGGTACGATCGTCCTCCTGAGCACCGTCGATCCCCCGAGCTTCTACGCGGCCGTCGGCGGCGAGCCGACCTTCCGCCGGATCGTCGGCCGGTTCTACGCCCTCGTGGCCGCCGACGAGATCCTCCGCCCCCTCTATCCCGACCCCGATCTCGGGCCGGCCGAGGAGCGGCTGCGGCTCTTCCTGATGCAGTACTGGGGCGGTCCGGCGACCTACGGCGAGCTGCGTGGCCATCCCCGGCTGCGGATGCGCCACGCCCCGTTCACGATCGGGGCAGCCGAGCGCGACGCCTGGCTGCGGGCCATGCGCACCGCCGTCGACGAGGCCGGTCTCGCCACCGGCCACGCCGCCCAGCTCCTCGCCTATCTCGAGACGACGGCCCAGCACATGGTCAACCGCCCCGCGTGAATCCGGCCCCCATCGCCCCCAAGACACCCAGCGAACGGATCACAGAAGCGGTCGCGGCGTGGCCTCGAGTCGAGACGGCCCACGGGAGGCGGGGCGAGATCGCGTTCAGGGTCGGACGCCGCGAACTCGGTCACCTCCACGGCGACCATACCGCCCACCTCGCTTTCCCCGAGGATGTCTGGCTCGAGCTCAAGGAGCAGAACAGGATCCTCGAACACCCGGTCTTCTCGGGCAAGCCCGGCCCGGCCGAGCGGCGTATCGAGGACGACGCCGACGTCCGCGACATCATCGAGCTGATGCGGATCAACTACGACCGAATCATCGCCGACCCGGCCGCGGCTCCCGAACCCGACACCGAAGGCCCCGGCCGGCCGCGCCACCTCGGCTACGGCTCCGCCGGGGAAGCAGAGACAAGCCTCGACCCCAAGGCCGCCGACTTCACCCCGCGAGACTGACTCCCCGGCACTCGGTCCGGTACCCGTCCCAGTCCCAGCCGGCGAGGAACGCGTCCGCGGCGTCTCGTCCCTCCTCGGCGACCCGATCGCGCCTGCTCTGGTCGGCGTCGAAATCGAGGATGCCGATCGAGCGGGTGTCGACGTCGATCATCCGCCGGCGCACGCACGGCCGCTCGATGTACGTCTGGTCGTGGCCGACGATCGCCGTGGCCAGGACCTGCTCGAGCTGGCGGACCGGGGGCAGCGTGGGCAGCGCGAGCGGCGGGAAGAGCTCGGCGTCCGCGCCCGGCAGCGCCGGGATGATCTTGACCCCGAAGGTCGGCCACCGCGGATCGAGACCGTCGGTGCGGTCGAAGATCTCGACCGGGAAGTTCGAGAGGACGCCGCCGTCGACGAGCGTCGACTCGACCCCCGTCCCCTGGTCGCGGAGCTTCGGTGGCTCGAAGTAGAGCGGAATCGAGATCGACGCCCGCACCGCGTCCGCCACCAGTTGCTGATCCGGGTCGAGGTCGAACAGCTCGTAGTCCCACGGCAGCCGCAGCAGGCGCCCGAAGGTGATGTCGGTGGCCATCACCACCAACTTGTAGCGACGACTCGCCACGAGGTTCGCGTCGGCGCCGGCGTCCGCCCGGCGCAGGTCGCCGAACGTGCGCACGCCGAGCTGCTCGAGCTCCTCACGAAGCCAACCGTGGATGTAGCGACCCGGGTGGGCTCCGCCCTTGGCGAGCAGCGACGCGGTCTCGCTCGCCACCGGGATCCCCGGCGCGTCGCGGTCGGGGACGCGCGAGTAGTCGAGCCGGCCCATCAACTTCGCGAACCCCGCCGCATCCACGCCCGCAGCCAGGAGCGCCCCGGCCACCGCGCCCGACGAGGTGCCCGCCACCCGCGGGAACGTGTACCCCCGCTCGAGGAGACGCATCGCCGCACCGGCGAGGCCGAGCCCCTTCATACCGCCGCCTTCCAACACAAGATCCGCGACCGGCACGCCCACCTCCGGAGTCGAATCTCGGCAGTCTCGCAGCGCGCCCGGCCGGCGGGCTGGACCGAGCGCCCCGGCTCACCGAGCTCGCCTCAGCAATCCTCCTTGGGCCGGCCGCTCGGCGCCCCCGGCACCGGGACCGGCTTGCCGATCGACGTCCGGTCGTGCTCCCGGGCCCACGCGGCGATCGGCTTGCTCCCGACGATGATCGTCGTCCCGTCGGTCAGCCTCAGGGCCGGGAGCTTCTCCTGGCCGGTCGCCTCGAGCAACTCGGGCCGCTTCCCCTTGACCATCATCCCGCCCGGGCGGCGCTTGTCGGCCATGATCTTCTCGAAGTTGTGCCCCGCGTCGCGGAGCGATTCGCCGGCGAGCCGGCAGGCGTGGGACTTCGGTCCTTCCTCGTCCAGCTCGCAGACGAAGAGGGTCAGTCGAGGCGCAGGTGGCATCTCTCGCTCCTTTCGCCGACGCTAGGCGGCGCGGGTCGCTCGGTTAATGCCTCCAGCCTAACGCCGCTCGCCCGCCGGCCTCCTCCGCGCCCCCTACGCCGGCCCGATCGCGAAGGCTCGCTGGCGGTAGGCCACCCCTCCGGCCGCGATCGTCAGGAGGACCCGCCCGCGAAGCTCCCGCCCCCCGAAGCAGCAGTTCTCCGACCGGCTCTCGTAGCCCGCCTCCCCGACCTCCCACGTCGCCTCGAGGTCGACCAGGCAGAGGTTGGCCGGCGCCCCGACCGTGATCCCCGGAACCGGGAGATCCATCACCCGCGCTCCGGCCGTCATCCGCTCGACCAGCGTCGGCAGGGTCAGGAGGCCGGGACGGACGAGCAGCGTGTAGAGGGCGGCGAACGCCGTCTCGAGCCCGGTCGTGCCCATCGCCGCCTCCTCGAACGGGACGTCCTTGTCCTCCCGGGCGTGGGGGGCGTGGTCGGTGGCGACGCAGTCGATCGTCCCGCTCCGCAGCCCGTCGACCAGCGCCGCCCGGTCGGTCCGCGCCCGCAGCGGCGGGTTCATCTTCATCCGCGTGTCGAGTTCCCGGACGTCGTCCTCGGTCAGCGTCAGATGGTGGGGCGACGCCTCGGCCGTGATGGCCACGCCGGCCGCCTTGGCCGCCGCCACCGCCTCGACCGACTCCCGAGCCGAGAGATGCTGGATGTGCAGGCGGCCGCCCTCGTGCCCGGCGATCGCCGCGTCCCGGGCGACCATCGTCGACTCGGAGATCGACGGGATGCCGGCGATCCCGAGGACCGCGGACACCGCGCCCTCGTGCATGGCCCCAGAGCCCGAGAGCGACGGATCCTCCTCGTGGAGAGCGAGCACGCCCCCCGCCAGGCGCTGGTACTGGAGGGCCCGACGCAGGAGCCCGGCCGACACCACCGGGCGCCCGTCGTCGGTGAAGCCGACGACGCCCGCCGCCCGCAGCTCGACCATCTCGGTCAGCCGCTCACCGGCCAGCCCCGGGCTGATCGCCGCGGTGAAGCCGACCGGCACCCGCGCCTCGCGCATCGCCGCCTCCCGGAGTGAGCCGACGACCGCCGCCGTGTCGACCACCGGGTGGGTGTTGGGCATCGCGACCACCGCGCCGTAGCCTCCGGCCGCCGCCGCCCTCGTCCCGCTGTGGAGATCCTCCTTGTGCTCCTGCCCCGGCACCCGGAGATGGACGTGCGGATCGACGAAGGCCGGGAACACGTGGCGCCCGGCCCCGGCGATCGACTCGCCCCCCTCCGGCGGCTCGAGCGACCCGGGGTCGCCCAGGGCGGCGATCGTCCCGTCGTGGACGAGGACGTCGGCCGGGGCGTCGAGGCCGCTCCGCGGGTCGAGGACGTGGGCCCCCCGGATCAGGAAGGACGCCGGCCGGGTCGGGGCGCTGAACAGCCGCCTCATGCCAGCTGCGCCTCGGTCGACGTCTGGCCGGCCGCGTCGGACGCGTCGGCCGGACCGCCGCCCGGCCGCCGAGCCCCGGCCAGCAGCTCGTAGAGGACCGCCATCCGGACGACGACCCCCGCCCGGACCTGGGCGCCGATCAGGGCCTGGGGCGAGTCGGCGACATCGCTCGAGAGCTCGACCCCCCGGTTCACCGGACCCGGGTGCATGACGACCTGCCGGGCCGAGAGGCGCTTCGCGTTGATCTGGTAGCACGACGTGTACTCGTGCAGCGACGGCACGTAGTCCTCGCGCATCCGCTCGTTCTGCATCCGCAGGGCGTAGACCACGTCGGCCTCGCCGATGTCGTCGAGGTCGTAGCGGACGTCGCAGCCGAGTGACTCGATTCCGGCCGGCATCAGCGTCGGCGGGCCGCAGACGGTCACCGCCGCCCCCATCCGGCCGAAGGCGAGGATCCCCGACCGGGCCACCCGCGAGTGGAGCACGTCGCCGACGATCCAGATCCGCCGGCCGTCCAGCGGGCCGATCCGCTGGGTCAGGGTGTAGACGTCGAGGAGAGCCTGGGTCGGGTGCTCGTGCGTCCCGTCCCCGGCGTTGATCACCGCCGCCGTCGTCCACCGCGACACGAGCGCGGCCGCGCCGACCCGGGGCGAGCGGATGACCAGGGCGTCCGGTCCGTAGGAGGCCAACGTGGCCACGGTGTCCTTGAGCGACTCGCCCTTCTCGACCGACGAGCCCGACGCCGCGAAGTTGAGCACGTCGGCCGAGAGGCGCTTGGCCGCCAGCTCGAAGGACGACCTGGTCCGGGTCGACGCCTCGTAGAAGAGGTTGACCACCAGCCGCCCCCGGAGGGCCGGGACCTTCTTGATCTCCCGATCGGAGACCTCGGCGAACGACGCCGCCCGGTCGAGCAGCCGCTCGATCTGGTCGCGGTCGAGGTCCTCGATCGACAGCAGGTGATGCATTAGTTCCTCCCGGGAATGGCGATGGCGATCTCATCGACGCCGTCGAGCTCGACGACGCGGACGTTGACCCGCTCGCTGCGAGCGGTGGGCAGGTTCTTGCCGACGTACTCCGGCCGGATCGGCAGCTCGCGGTGGCCGCGATCGACGAGCACGGCGAGCTGGACCCGCGCCGGCCGGCCGTAGTCGAAGAGGGCGTCGATCGCCGCTCTGACCGTCCGCCCGGTGAACAGCACGTCGTCGACGATCACCACCGTCCGCCCGTCGATTGCGAAATCGAGGTTCGACGCGTTGACCACCGGCGCCTCCGGCCGCGTGGCCACGTCGTCGCGGTAGAAGGTGATGTCGAGGTCCCCGAGCGGCGCCGGCGCCTCGAGCAGCTCGCTGACCACCCGCTGGAGGCGGCTCGCCAGCGGCGCCCCCCGGCGATGGATGCCGACCAGGGCCGGCGGATCCCCATCCGGATTCTTCTCGACGATCTCGTGGGCGATGCGGGTCAGCGCGCGCCGGATGCCGTCGGCGTCGAGAACGACCTTCTCGGTGCTCATCGGTTCCTTCCTGGTCTCACCGGACCGGGTTAAAGGACGGGATCGACTCTAGCAGCGCCTCCCGACGGAGCCCCCCGACATGGCGATCAGAGACCGGCCGGATGCCGGAGCACGTAGCCGCTCAGCGACCCGGCCCGCGGCGACCAGCGCGTCCCGGTCTCCTGGAGGTTGATCGTGTCGAAGCGACGACCGTCGACCGTGACCAGCGCGTGGACGGCGTTCGCGTAGACGGTGACCCGCCGTCCCGGCCCCGGGACGCCGTAGCCGGCGAGGGCCCCGGAGGCCTCCGGGGAGTCGAGCAGACCGGCGGCGTGGAGCACGTAGGAGACCGAGCCCGAGCAGTCGTAGCCGGTGTCGACGAACGAGCCGTGGCCCCCGCCCCACTTGTACGGGAGCCGGGCGATCCGGTCGCCGGCCAGGAAGATCCGCCGCACGAGCCTGGTCGTCGGGTCCTTGGGCTCGACGACCGCCACCGCCACCGGGCGCGCCGTCCGGCCGACCGCCGGGGCCATCCAGCCGAGCGCGGCCGCGTCCCACCGGTCGAGCGGGCGCAGGCGCAGCGGCTGGTCGGCCGCCGCCGGGGTCCCGGCCGGCTCGGCGCCCCCGAAGAGGGCGAGCGGCCCGAGGAGGACGCTCGCGCTGAGACGTCCGATCCTCCGGGCCCGGACGCCCCGGCGCGCGCCCCACCACCGCGCCGAGCCGCGCGCCGGGCGCTGACGCGTCGATTCTTCCTGCCCGGGCATCGCGTCCTCTCCGTCGTCGGGTTCGCCTTGCGGGGTGGTCTGCGCACCCGGCGTCCCGCCGGCGCGCTCCCGGCGACTCGCCCCACCGGCCCGGCCGTGGGCCCCTTCCGGCGGTGGCTCGGCACGCGCCGCGCCCCCGCGCCCCGCGGCCCGGCAACCCGGCTTGATCTGACCCATCTATAACAGCGCCGCCGGAGCCCGCGCCCGGCTGCACGATCCCGTGCCGATGGCCCGGCATCCGCGAGGCCGGGCCCACCCGTAAGAATGCCGCTCCGATGACCGTCCCCCCGCCGCCCGACGAGCAACGCGCCTACATCGTCCGCCACGGACAGACCGAGCGCTCGGCCCGCCACGTCTATTCCGGGCAGACCGACGTCCCGCTCACCGCCCTCGGGCGCGACCAGGCCCGCCGCGCCGGGGAGATCCTCGCCTCCGCCGGGATCGACGCCATCTTCTCGAGCCCGCTCTCCCGCGCCCGGGACACGGCCGAGGCGATCGCCGCCGCCACCGGCGTTCCGGCCCAGGTCGACCCGCGCCTGATCGAGGTCGACTACGGACCGTTCGAGGGGCTCGACCGCCAGGCCGCGCGCGACCGCTTCGGCGCGGCCTTCGCCGCCTGGCGCGAGGACCCGTTCGGCGCGCCGGTGCCCGGCATGGAGCCGCTCGGCGAAGCCCTCGCCCGCGCCCGCCTCGCCACCGCCGACGCCCTGGCCGGCGCCGCCTGCCCGGTGATCGTCGGCCACCAGGGCATCCTCCGGCTCGTGCTCGTCGCCCTCGGGCGGATCGCCCCGGGCGACTACTTCGCGACGAGGATCGAGGAGGCCGACCCGATGCTCATCGCCGGCGCGGCCGTCGCCTGACCGGTTCCCGCCCCCCGGCCGGCGCGCCGGACCGCCGCCGGCTCAGACGAGCCGGTGCTCCATCGCGAACATCGCCGCCCCGGCCCGCGTCCGCCGGTCGATCTTGTCGTAGATGTGGGCCACGTGGTGCTGGACGGTGCGGGGTGAGACGATCAGCGCGGCGGCGATCTCCTTGTTGGTCAGCCCCCGGGCGAGGAGCTGGAGGACGCCGACCTCGCGCTCGCTGAGCCCGCCCGGCGGGGTCGGCGCCGACCGCTGCCCGTGGCCCGCCGCCTCGAGCACCGCGCCCGCCGCCCGCGCGCACCAGCGCCCCGCCGTGACCCCCCGGCGGATCTCGAGGCTCGCCGTCGCGGCCGAGCGTCCCGGCCGGTGGGGGCGGTCCGAGGTCATGGCGACGTAGGCGTCGGCCACCGCCAGCACCCGCATCGGCTCGGTCAGGGCGTCGGCCCCGAGGCCCCGGTGGTAGCCCAGGCCGTCGAGCCGCTCGTGGTGGGCGCCGGCCACCCTGGCCACGCTCGCGAAGACGCGGGTCCGGGCGAGGATCCGCTCGGTGTAGTACGGGTGCAGGCGCACCCGCTCCCACTGCGCCGACCCGAGCTCGCCCGCCTTGTCCCAGATCCCGTTCGGGACGGCCAGGCGGCCGAGGTCGTGGAGGAGGCCGGCCAGGCGGAGGCTCTCGGCCTCCCCGGCGTCGGACGCCGCCCGCGCGGCCAGCTCGGCCACCGCCGGCGAGTGGCCCACCGTCCACGGCGACTTCAGGTCGGCGAAGTCGGCGATCGCCCGGGCCAGCTCGGGGAGCTCGGCCCGCGGGCAGCGCGGCTCGGGCGGCGGCTCGGCGTCGAGCGCGGCATCGAGCATGTCGACGTCCTCCAAGCCCCCGAGGATCTCCCCGGCGGCCCCGACGAAGGCGGCCGCGATCTCCGGGTCGAAGTGCCGGCCCGCCCGGCCGGCGGCGACCTCGACCGCGGCCGCGATCCCGCCCGTCCGGTGGGCGATCTCGACGACGTCGACCAGGTGGGACACCCGGGCCGAGCGCTCGAGCTCGGCGCCGCCGATCCGGCCCGGACCGAGCCCGTCCCAGCGCTCGTAGACCTGCTCGAGGCCGGCCTGGACCCCGTCCGCCAGGCCGAGCCGGCGGGCGAGGGCCGCCGCCACCTCGCACGCCGAGTCCCGCGCCGCGGCCCCGGCCACTCGGCCCTCGGTGAGGAACCACTCCTCCGAGCGCTCGCCCGCCAGCTCCGGCGCCGACTCGGCGACCAGGCGCGCCGCCCGCCGCGCCCACTCCCGCGCCCCGCCCCCGGCCAGCGCCTGGACGAGGCCGGCGAACGCCCGGTCATCCCCGCCAAGGAGCGCGGCCGTCCGGTGGGCGTTGGCCGTGCAGCCCATCGAGCGGAGGAGCGCCACGTAGTAGACCGCCGAGAGCTCCTCCCCCCGCACGCCGAGCTCCTCCCCCAGCCGGACGGCGATCACCGCGTTGCGCAGCGACTTCTCGAGCGGCTGGTCGTGCCCGGCGTCGCTGGCCAGGGAGACGGCTGCGAGCACCTCGGCGAGGCGTACGGTCGGCGGCGCGCTCGGCGGACGGGTCACTCCCACCAGGCGACATTAGTGCCCCGCGTGACCGATCGCACGGACCGAGATGGGCCGAATGGCCGATGGCGGGCCCGGCCCCCGGGCGTAGCGTCGGGATCACCGAATGTCCGCCCGGGCCGCCGCCCCGGCGGAGCTCGAAATCCAGCTCCCACCTACGACCGGAGGTTCCAAAAGCCATGCTGCCCGTCCGCACCACCGTCCTCGCCGCCACGGCCGCCGGCCTCGCGCTCCTCGGGGTGAGCGCCGCCGCGGCACCGGCCCCGCCCCACGCCACCACGGCCACCCTCGTCGCCACCGTCGCCGGGCCCGACCACCCGCTCGACGCCGTCCCCGATTCCGCCGGCCGGACGATCTACTTCACCACCGACGGACCCGCCGGGCCGGCGATCCTCCGGGTGCCCGCCGCGGGCGGCGCCGTCCGGACGGTCGTCCGCGGCGCCCCGCTCGTCGATCCCGTCGGACTCGCCGTCTCCGCCGACGGCCGACGCCTCTTCGTCGCCGACCCCGGTGCCGGGCGCATCCTCGTCGTCCCGGTCACCGGCGCCGCCGGCCGCTCCGGCGTCACCGCGCTCGCCGGCAGCCAGGGGACCAACCCCCGCGGCCTCGAGGTCGACCCGCGCGCATCGTCCGCCCGGGTCGTCTTCACCGGCCGCGAGCCGTCCACCGGCCGCCCCGGCCTGTTCAGCCTCCCGACCGCCGGGGCCGCCCGGCCGGCCGCGATCGCCACCGGTGCCCCCCTGGTCGCGCCCGACGGCGTCGCCGTCTCCCGGACCGGCGCGATCTACGTCAGCGACCGCGGCCGCGGCGACCGCCTCGGCGGACGCGTCCTGCGACTCGTCGGCCGTCGCCTGACCGAGGTCGCCCGCGGCATCCGGCTCGGCGACCCGGCCGGCATCGCCCTCACGCGCGAAGAGACGACGCTGCTCGTCTCGTCCCTCGACCCGGGGGCCGGAACCGCCCAGGTGCTGCTCCTCGACACGAGGACCCTCGGAACGACCACGTTCAACTCGGTGATCGGCGCCAACCGAGCCGCCGGCGGCCTCCATCGCGGGCTGCGCACGACGGTGATGGCCTGGGCCGACGTCTCCCGCTCGGGCAGGATCTACCGCGTCGACCCCTGATCCCCGGCGCCGTCCTCGGCCGGCTTGATGTGGCGGACCTCGAGCCCGCGCTCGGCGGCCAGGCGCTCGGCCACCAGCGAGCGGTGGCAGGCCTCCGGGTCGCGCTCGACGCAGAGCAGGGCCGCCACGCCGGCCGGGGGCAGCTCGATCGCCCGCAGGGCGACCCGGTCGAGGATCTCGGCGACGTACCGCTCGCGGTAGGCCGGCGCCAGCGCGACGCGCGATCGCTTGCCCACCCCCTGGCGGTCGTCCTCGGCGTACTGGAGCCGGCGGAGCTCGGTCGTCGGGGCGAGCTCCCGGTGGTGGCGGTAGTCGAGCCCCGCCGCCTCGAGGGCGGCGACCAGGCGGCGCGCGTTGGCCCAGGCGTACTCGCTCCCCCGCACCCCCCGCCGCTGGCGCACGTCGATGACCAGCCTGACGTCCTCCCGGCGCAGCGCCTCGAGAAAGGTCTCGGCGGAGAAGCCGTAAACACCGACGGTGGCCAGGCGCCGGGCTCGCGGGCTCAGAGGAGGGCTCCGCTCGGCACGTAGGGCACGAGCTCGCCGACGCCGCCGGCGACCCAGAGCGGCCCCCAGGGGACGATGTCGAGACCGGCGGCGAAGAGCACCGGCCACGCCCACCCCTGGCGCTCGGTCAGCCAGCCAACCTCGAACTCGCCGCCCCCGGCCTGGGCGAGCACCCCGGCCAGGAGCGCGGCCGCCGTCCCCCCGTCGGTCGCGCACAGGGTGGCCAGGCGGTCGGGCTGGCCGAGGGCATAGCCGCGCCCGCCGGCGTCGTCGACCAGCCACAGGCGCGCGCCCCGCCCCATCAGGAAGGCGAGGTCGGCCGGGCGGGCGAAGCCGCGGACCCGGCGGTCGACCAGGGTGCAGAGATCGACGTCGGCGATCCGCCCCTCGCGCGGCCGGCGGGTCTGCGGGAGCCGGCGGCGCCCGACCACCCCCCGGGCGGCGACGGTCGGACGGGGGAGTGAGCCCGGCCCGGGCGTAGAGGTGCTGCGCCCGGGGGTCGTGGGAGGCGAGGACCATCCGCGCGTCGCCGGCCTCGGCGTAGGTCAGCGCGCGCTCGAGCAGGCGCGCGCCCAGCCCTCGGTCCTGGACCCGCGGGTCGACGGCCAGCAGCGAGAGGCCCCACAGCCCCTCGCGCCGGGTGGCCACGGCGACGCCGTCGACCCGCCCCCGCGGACCGGCGGCGACGAAGGAACCGCCCGGGTCGGTGGCCAGCGTGTGCTCGACCCGGCCGCGGAAGAACGGCGACCCGAGGGCCCCGTCGAGCTCGAACGCCGCGGCATGGATCTCGTCGACCCGGTCGAGGTCGCCGGGTTCCATCGGACGGATGCCGGCCATCGGCGACACGCCGCCACCGTAGGCGATCGTCGTCCCCGAGGCCGGTGCGGGCCCGCGGCCAGCCCGGAGGCGGCCGTCAGGCGAGGCCGCCGTCGCGGCTACACGCCGCCGGCTCGCCCCCGTCGGACGTCCAGATCCCGTCGGCGCACTGCACGGCGTAGCCGGTCCCGTGCGTGAAGCCCTGGGCGCAGACGTGCGTCGAGCAGAAGTGCGGGGGCGGGGCGTAGGGATCGGGCGGGGGGATGTCGTTCGGGTCGGCCCCCGGCGTCGAGGTGTCGGTCGTCGGCGTCGCCGGCGGAACCGGCCTCGGGGTGGTGTCGACGGTCCGCTGGTAGGCCGGCGTCGGAGCGGCCGGCGCCGTGGTCGTGGCGGTCGGAGTGGTGGCCGCCGTGGTGGTGGTGGTCGTCGCCGCGGTCCCGCCGGCCCGGTGCGCCGGAGTTGTGGTCGTGGTCGTCGGAGCCGTAGTCGTGCTCCCCGACGGACCGACCGCGACGGTCTGGGTGGAGAACACCGTCCGCACGCTGACCGCCGCCACCCCGCTGCCCCCGCCCCCACCACCGCCGATCGCGATCCCGATCACCGCGCCCAGGATCAGGCCGATCGCGGTGCCGATGATCAGGTAGGTGAGCGGGTTGCGCGGCTGCGGCACACCGGCAGGCTAACGCCGCCGCGCGTCTGCCTGCCACCTGAGACCGAGAATCGGGGTCGGGGTCCCCGAACCGACGTATCATTCGCGCTCGATCCACAGCCCGGGGTGAGACATCAGACGCCAGCTTCGACCGCTTTTCGACCGTGTCGTGATCAAGGAGCTCGAGCCCGACCGCTTCCGGCGCTCCGGTCTCGTCGTGCCCGCCGGCTCGAACGAGCCACCCCCGCAACACGGGATCGTCCTGGCCATCGGGCCCGGCATCGACTGGTGGGCCTCGGCCGGGTTGGAGATGCCGGTGCGCCCGGGCGACCACGTCGTCTTCCCGGCGTCCGCCGGCGCCTGGGTCGAGGTCGACGAGGAGCGCCTGCTCGTCTGCGGGGTCTCCGAGCTCCTCGGCGTGCTCGAGCAGTCCCGCGACTGCCCCCACTGCGCCGGGACCGAGCTCGCCGCCGGGGAGACCTGCCCGGTCTGCGGGCGCAGCGGCGCACCCGCCTGACCGACGACCCCGGTCAGGAGCCGGCCATCAGCCGCTGGACCTCGGCGTCGCTGGTCGGCGAGAAGTCCTCATACCAGGCGCCGACGGCGACGAAGGGCTCGGGCGTGCGCACGCAGACCAGCTCGTCTACGAGCGGGGCGAGCTCCGCAACGGTGACCGCGGGGGCGACCGGGACGGCGACGACGACCCCGGCGCTCCCGAGCTGGCGCAGTGCGGTGACCGCGGCCCGCATCGTCGCTCCGGTGGCCAGGCCGTCGTCGACGAGGATGGCCAGCCGGCCGGCGAACTCGAGCGGCGGCCGGTCGCCCCGGTAGCGCCGCTCGCGCTCGGAGAGCTTCTCCCCGGCCCGGGCGGCCAGCACGTCGAGCGCCTCGGTGCCGATCCCCGCGGCGCGGATGACGCGCTCGTTGAGGACGCGCACGCCGCCCGGGCCGAGCGCACCCACGGCGAGCTCGACTCGGCCGGGGAGCCCGATCTTGGCCACCATGAACACGTCGAGCGGCGCCCCGAGGGCGCGGGCCACTTCAGCCGCGACCGGGACTCCGCCCCGCGGCAGGCCGAGCACGATGATGTCAGCCCGGCCGGCGTGATGGGCCAGGTGGCCGGCCAGCTCGATCCCGGCCGCGACCCGGTCGGAGAAGCGCGTCACGGCTCAGCCGACCGCGCAGACCTGCACGTCGGTGCGCAGGCCGCTCGGGGGCGGATGGATCCAGACGACGGTCACCGTGCCCCGCCGGACGACCTGGCCGCCGAGGCGCTGGGCGTTGGCCTCGAGGTCGGCCGCCCGCTGGCCGGCCATCCGCGCGTCGCGGTAGAAGCCGACGAAGGCCGCCCCGCCCCGCGCCCCGACGATGAGCTCGCCGTCGGGCGCATCCGGGGTCCGCGGGTTGCGCGGGAGGATGGGGCCGCCCGTCACGCCGAGCCCCCGGCCGGCCAGGCAGGCCCGGGCCGTCGCCAGGCTGGCGAACGCCCGCCGCTGGGCCGAGGAGATCGCCAGCCCCTTGAGCCGGGCGCAGCTCGGCGCCCGCTCGAGCGCGCCGATCGCGGGGGTCGCGGCGCCGAAGGTCGCCTCCGGGCAGCGAAACCGCCGGCCGTCGGTCAGCACGTAGACACACCGGCCGCCGGCCGCCGGGGCGCCCGGACCAGTCGCCGCCCCCGAGCAGCGGACCGAGGTGAGGGCGAGCCCGGTCGTCGCCGCCGGGCGCGGCGCGCCGGCCGAGCTCCCGCACCCGGACGCGGCCATGGTGAGGGCAGCCGCAAGGGCGGTGGACACATGCCCGTGTGTCGTGATCGACTGACGGAGGCGGCGCACGCCGCGAGCAGCCTACCGAGGCCGGGCGGCGCCCAGCCGTCCGGTGCTAGGAGATCGCCATCGACGGCCGGGGGCTGCCCGCCCGGTCGCGGCGCAGCTGACGGAGCGCCGCGCCGAGCCGGCGGACGCCCTCGTCGAGCGCGTCCGGGTCATGGAGGGCGAAGGAGAGGCGCAGCTGGCCGCGGACCGACTCCTCGGGGACCATCGCCCGCCCGGGGGTGAAGGCGACGCCCCGGCGGAGCGCCTCACCGAGGAGGAGCCGCTCGTCGGTCGGCCGGGCGAGGGTGACCCAGACGTGGTGCCCGCCGAGGGGGAAGGAGTAGCCGGCCTCGCCAGCGAGGTGACGGTCGATGCTCGCGAGGATCGCGTCGCGGCGGTCGCGGTAGACCGGGATGGTCTGCTCGAGCATCCGCTCGTAGCCGCCGCTCGCGAGGAAGCGGGCGGCGAGGTGCTGGATCAGGCTCGAGGTGTGGAAGTCGCTGTCGAGCTTGAGGTCGACCAGCCGGCCCCGGACCGGGCCACCGGCGGCGATCCAGCCGAGGCGGAGTCCTCCGCCCATCGTCTTCGAGACCGAGTCGACGAAGATCACGTGGTTCGGGGCCAGCGAGCGCAGGCGGGGCCGCTCGACGCCGTCGAAGCGGACGTTGGCGTAGACGCCGTCGTCGAGGATGAAGAACGAGCGCTCTCGGGCGAGCTCGACGAGCCGGGCGGCCCGCGCGGGCGAGAGGTCGCGTCCGGTCGGGTTCTGGCAGGCCGACTGGAGGACGCAGAGCTTGATCTCGTGGCGGGCGAGGACCCGCTCGAGGGCGTCGACGTCGAGGCCGTCGCCGTCGACCGGGATCCCGATCAGCCGGGCGCCGGTGGCCTGGAGCGAGCTGAGCGTGCCAGTGAACGTCGGCGCCTCGACGGCGACGACGTCGTCCGGGCGGAGCAGCACCCGGCAGACGAGGTCGAGCGCCTGGCGGGCGCCGGAGGTGACGACGATCTCCTCGGCGTCGGCGGCGAACCCGCTCGCTCGCCCGCGGGCGGCGATCTGCTCGCGCAGGGCCGGGAGGCCCTCGGGATCGAGATAGGAGAGGGCGTCCCCGCCCGCCTCGGCGAAGAGCTCGGCGGCGATCCGGGCGAGCTCGGCCACCGGGTAGAGCGCCGGATCGGGCCAGCCGGTGGCCAGGGAGATCATGTCGACCTCCGCGGGCATGCGGAAGCTCTGGGCGAGAACCTCGTTGGCGTAGGACGGCCGCCGGGGGGGAAGGACCCCGGCCTGCCAGTCGCCGCTCGCCGCGGCCGGGGGGCGACCCGGGGGCATCCGCCGGACGAAGGTCCCGCGACCGACCGCGGCGGTGACGTAGCCGAGCTCGGCCAGGCGCCGGTAGGCCCGGACCGCGGTCAGGTGGTTGACTCCGGCCCGCTCGGCGAAGGCCCGGGTCGGCTCGAGGCGCTCTCCGGCGGCGAGGTCGCCGCGGTCGATCGCCGCGCCGATCAGGTCGACGAGCTGCTGGGTGAGCGATACCGGGGTGTCGCGCTCGAGGGCGGACAAATCCAAATTGTATGACATTGACCAGGGACCTCCGGAGTGAAAGGCTCGATCCAGCCCCCATTGTACGACGTTTGGAACCCCGAATGAACCGCAATGATGACAATACGGAGTCGGCGATCAGGCGGGTCTGGGCGCGGCGCCGCCACCAGGTCGAGCTCCGCGCCCTGCCCGACGGGCTCCCGGTGACGATCCGCCCCGCCTACCCCGACGACGCCCTCGCGCTCGCCCGCCTGGCCGCCCTCGACGAGGGGCCGGTCCCGAGCGGCCGGGTCGTCGTCGCCGAGGTCGCCGGCGAGCTCTGGGCGGCGGCCTCGCTCGACGGGGCCGGCGCCGTGGCCGACCCGTTCCAGCCGAGCGGGGACCTGCTCGACGCGCTCCGCGCCCGCGCCCGGGCTGACAAGCCCCGCCGGGCCCGGACCTGGGCGCCCGAGCGCCCGGCAGCCGCCGCCGTCCCCCGAGCCCAGGGCCGGTGACCCGGCGGCGCGCCCCGGACGACCCGACCGCTCAGCCGATCCGGCTGCCCGGGGCCGCGTCGGCGTCGGGCGCGAGGAGGACGACGCCGAGGTCGGGGTCGAGCGCCCCGAGGACGAGGACCTCCGAGGAGAAGAAGCGCCCGATCCGCCGGGGCTCGAGGTTGACCACCCCGACGACGAGGCGGCCGCGAAGGGCGGCGGCCGGGTAGTGCACGATCTGGGCCGACGAGCGACGGGTCCCGAGCTCCTCCCCGAAGTCGATCGTCAGCTTCCAGGCGGGCTTGCGGGCCTCGGGGAACTCGTCGACGGCGAGGATCCGCCCGACCCGCATGTCGACCTTCAAGAAGTCGTCGAAGCCGATCATGGCGTCCACGATAGGGCGCCGGCCTGGCTGGCGTGGCTCGCTCTGGGCACGGTCTACGTCGTCTGGGGCTCGACCTACCTGGCCATCCGGGTGATGGTGGAGACGGTCCCGCCGCTGCTCGGCGCCGGGGTGCGCTTCGTCGCCGCCGGGGTCCTCCTCGGCGCCTGGCTGACCTGGCGCGGCCGGCGCACCGGCGGCGACCCGGCCAACCGGCCGAGCCGGCCAAGCCGGCCAACCCGGCCAACCCGGCCAACCCGGCCAACCCGGCCAACCCGGCCAATCGCGCCGGGCAACCCGGCAAGCCGGGCGCCGGCGCCCCGCCCCGGCCCGTCCTCGGCCTCGACCGGCGGGAGGCGGCGGGCGCGGCCCTCGTCGGCATCCTCCTGACCGCGGGCGGAAACGGCCTGGTCACGGTCGCCGAGCGCGACATCGACTCGAGCCTGGCGGCGCTCGTGGTGGCGTCGGTCCCGCTCGTCATCGTCCTGCTGCGGGCCCTGACCGGCGAGCAAGTGGGCCGGGCGGCCCTCCTCGGCGTGGCCTTCGGCTTCGGCGGCGTCGCGGTCCTCGTCGTCCCAGGGGCGGGCCACGGAGGAACCGGCGTCCTCGGCGTCCTGCTCGTGCTCGCGGCCTCGGTCTCGTGGGGGGCGGGGTCGGTGACGAGCACGCGGGTGACCCTCCCCGCCGACCCGCTCGTCTCGACGGCGGTCCAGATGACGGCGGGCGGGGTGGTGATGGTGCTCGCCGGCCTGGCCACCGGGGAGGCGAGCGGCGTCGACCCGGCGGCCCTGTCGCTGCGCTCGGGGCTCGCCTTCGGCTACCTCGTCGTGTTCGGGTCGCTCGCCGCGTTCACCGCCTACGCGTGGCTCCTCCAGCGGGTGGCGATCTCCCGGGTCTCGACCTACGCCTACGTAAACCCGGTGATCGCCGTCGCCCTCGGCTGGGGCCTCCTCGGCGAGCGGATCGCCCCGACGACGCTCGCCGGAGCGGCGATCGTCGTCACCTCGGTCGCCTTCATCGTCCGCTCGACCCGACCGGCCCGACCGGAGCCGCCGACGGGGGCCACCGGGGATGCAGCGGTTGCCTCAGCCGGGCGGCCGGTCTAGGATCGTCCGAATCGGCCGGGTGCGGTGAGGCCGCGACACTTAGGAGCCAGCGGTGATGACGAGATGGGGCATGGTCGGCCTGCTCGTGGTAGCGGCGACGGGGATCGCCGCCTGCGGCAGCAGCAGCAGCAGCACTAGTTCGAGCGGGAGCACGAGCGGGGGCGGGGCCAACACGATCGACGTCTACTCGAGCCTGCCGCTCCAGGGTGCGTCGAGCGCCCAGACCATGCCGATGGTCAACGGGATCAGGCTCGCCCTCTCCGAGGCCAACAACAAGGCCGGGACGTTCAGCGTCAACTACCAGTCGCTCGACGACTCGACCGCCCAGACCGGGGCCTGGGACCCGGCCCAGACCAACGCGAACGCCCGCAAGGCGGCGCAGGACAGCAAGGCCGTCTACTACATCGGCGAGTTCAACTCGGGGGCGAGCAAGCTGGCCATCCCGATCCTCAACCAGAGCGGGCTCGCCGAGGTCAGCCCGGCCAACACCTACGTCGGCCTGACCACCAACGAGGCGGGGAGCGCGGCGGGCGAGCCGCTCAAGTACTACCCGACGGGCAAGCGGACCTACCTGCGCATCGTGCCGCGCGACACGATCCAGGCGGCGGCGCTGCTGAAGACGATGAAGGCCAACGGGTGCACGAACGTGGCCGTGGCCAACGACAAGGACACCTACGGCCAGGGCCTCGCCGCGCTGCTCGAGCTCCAGAAGGGCAAGTACGGGGTCAACATCTCGAGTAACACGGGCATCGACCCGAAGCAGCCGAACTTCCGCACCTACGCCCAGACGATCAAGTCCCAGGGCGCCGACTGCTTCGTGTTCAGCGGGATCGTCGCCAACGGCGGCGTGCAGATCACCAAGGACGTCGCGCAGGCGCTGCCGAGCGCGAAGATCTACGGCCCGGACGGCATGTGCACGAGCACGTGGACGAACCCGGCGAAGGGTGGGGTGCCGCTGGGCATCGACAAGAACATCCAGTGCACGGTGGCCACCCTCGACCTGAACGCCTACCCGGGCGGGAAGACGTTCCTCGCCGCCTACAAGGCCAAGTACGGGACCGGCAGCCCGGACCCGTACGCGATCTACGGCTACGAGGCGATGAAGCTCGGCCTCGACACGATCGCCGGCCTCGGCCCGAAGGGCAACGACAAGGCGTCGGTGCTGGCCGCGCTGTTCGCGACCAAGGCGCGGTCGTCGGTGCTGGGCACCTATGGGTTCGACGCGAACGGGGACACGACGCTGAAGGCCTACGGGCTCTACAAGGTCGGCCCGGACGGGAGCCCCCTGTTCGAGAAGACGGTCGTCTGAGTACCTAGACAGCAGACGAGCGGGCGGGGGCGCACGAGGCGCCCTCGCCGGCCGTTCCCTCCCGGCGGCGCGCGGCGCGCGGCGCGCGGCGCACGGCGCCGAAAGGTCCACATGGAAGCCCACACCCTCGCCCCGCCAGCAGCCGCCGCCTCCCAGCCGCTGCGGGTCCTGCGCCGCTACCTCGAACGCTACGGCCTGATCGCCGCCCTGGCGGCGCTGCCCGTCTACTACGCGATCAAGGATCTGACGAGCGGCTACCCGGCCTACGTGGCCGGCCACGCGGCCACCCGCCACGACCTCGCCTACCTCGGGGGCAACCTCGTCCAGGGCATCTCCAACGGGTCGATCTGGGCGCTGATCGCGATCGGCTACACGCTGGTCTACGGGATCATCGAGCTGATCAACTTCGCCCACGGCGAGGTCTTCATGATCGGCTCGTTCGCGGCGGCGTCGATCTGGGGGACGATCGGCCTGGGCCTGGCCACCGGCCCGCTCGGCTTGGTGGCCGGGCTGCTGGCGACGCTGCTCGTGGCGATGGTGGTCAGCGGGAGCCTCAACGTGCTGATCGAGCGGGTCGCCTACCGACCGCTGCGGAGCGCGCCGAAGCTGGCGGCGCTGATCACGGCGGTCGGCTTCACCTTCATCCTCCAGAACGTCGGGCTGCTCTGGCGCGGGGGGGCGCCGACCGGGGTCGACGACCTGATCCGCCAGGGTGACGCGGTGTTCAGCGTGGCCGGGGTCACGGTCCGCCGGGCCGACGTGCTCGCGGTCGGCGTGACCATTCCCCTGGTCATCGCCCTGACCTGGTTCATCGGCCGGACCCGGATGGGCCGGGCGATGCGGGCGACCGCCCAGGATCCGGAGGCGGCCCGCCTGATGGGGATCAACGTCGACACGACGATCTCGGTGACCTTCCTCCTCGGCGGGATGCTGGCCGGGGCGGCCGGCCTGGTGTACGCGCTGTACGAGACGACGGTCTGGTACTTCCAGGGCTTCCAGGCCGGGCTGATCGCCTTCACGGCGGCGGTCATGGGCGGGATCGGCAACGTCCGGGGGGCGGTGCTCGGCGGTTTGATCATCGGGTGCATCCAGCAGCTCTCGGACGCGCGGATCGGCCCGCAGTGGACGGCCGGGGTGGTCTTCGCCTACCTGATCATGATCATGGTCCTCCGCCCGCGGGGACTGCTCGGCGAGGAGACGCGGGAGGCCGGATGAGCAGGCCGCTCGACCTGCTGACCCGCCGGCCGGGGCTCCCCGGGTGGATGCCGCCGTGGTGGCAGCGGGCGGCGGTGGCCGCCCTGATCGCCTTCGGCGTCCTGCTCCCGTACCTCTTCCTGCCGACCAGCGGGTTCCTCAACGCGACCGTGGTGTCGCTGGCCTACGTGGTGATGGCCCTCGGCCTGAACATCGTCGTCGGGTTCGCCGGCCTGCTCGACCTGGGCTACGTGGCCTTCTTCGCGCTGGGCGCCTACTGCGTCGGCTGGTTCGGGTCGAGCTTCTTCTACAAGGCGAACGTCCACGTGGCCGTCTCCCACCTGTCGAGCCAGCTCCCGGGCGTGCACCTGAACTTCGTGCTCATCATCCTCGCCGCGATCCTCGTGACCTCGCTGGCCGGGATCATCATCGGCCTGCCGACGCTCCCCCTCCGGGGCGACTACATCGCGATCGTCACCCTCGCCTTCGGCCAGATCATCTACACGCTGGCGGTCAACGGCGACAGCATCCACATCTTCGGGGGGACCCTGACCGCCGGGCGGCAGGGCATCACCCCGGTCGACCCGGTCTTCTTCCCGGGCATCGGGAGCTTCAACCAGCTCGACCTGAGACCGTGGTACTGGACGATCCTGACGATCGTCCTGATCGTCCTCTTCGTCAACCTCCGCCTGCGCGACTCGCGCCTCGGCCGGGCGTGGGTCGCGCTCCGGGAGGACGAGGTGGCCGCCGTGTCGATGGGCATCCCGCTGGTGCGGACGAAGCTCCTGGCCTACGCGACGGGGGCGGCGTTCGGCGGGACGGCGGGGGTCTTCCTCGGGGCCTACCTGAACACGGTCAACGCCGACCAGTTCCAGTTCTCGTTCTCGATCTTCGTGCTGGCCATGATCATCGTCGGCGGCCTCGGCTCGATCTGGGGGGCGCTGCTCGGGGCGCTGCTCCTCTCCTACATCAACTACTACCTGATCCCCGACGTCCTCAACGGGATCCCGAGCGCCCTCGGCCTGAGCTTCAACCTCACCGACCTGTCGTTCGGGATCTTCGGGTTCCTGCTCGTGCTAGTGATGGTCCTGCGCCCCCAGGGTCTTTTTCCGGAGCGGCGGCGGGCGTTAGAGCTGACCGAGCAGGTAGCGACGGCCGAGGGCTCGGCCGGGCCGCAGGAGGGGCCATGACCGACGCGACGCCGGCCGCCGGAGCGGCGGTGACGACGGCACCGGAGGGCGAGGCGCTGATGGTGGCGCGGGAGGTGACCAAGGAGTTCGGCGGCCTGGTCGCGGTCAACCGGGTCTCGCTGACAATCCCGCGCAAGTCGATCGTCTCGATCATCGGGCCGAACGGGGCCGGGAAGACGACGTTCTTCAACATCCTGACCGGCCTCTACAAGCCGACGACCGGCCGCATCTCCTTCGAGGGCCGCGACGTGACCCGGTTGCGGCCGGACGTGATCAACCGGCTGGGGGTGGCCCGGACGTTCCAGAACATCCGCCTGTTCGGGGCGATGAGCGCCCTCGAGAACGTCATCGTCGGGCGCCACTCGCGGATGCGGGCCGGCCTCTTCCGCTCGATCGCCCGGACGCCGGCGGTCCGCACCGAGGAGCGGGCGGTGCGCGAGCGGGCGCGCGAGCTCCTGGCCTACGTCGGGGTGGCCGAGAACCGTATCCACGAGCTGGCCGTCAACCTCTCCTACGGCGACCAGCGCCGGGTCGAGATCGCCCGCGCCCTGGCCTCCGACCCGCGCCTGCTCCTGCTCGACGAGCCGACCGCGGGCATGAACCCCCAGGAGTCGGACCGGCTGACCGACTTCATGCGCCGGCTCCGGGACGAGCTCGGCCTGACGATCCTCCTGATCGAGCACGACATGAAGGTGGTGATGGGGGTCTCCGAGCGGATCACCGTCCTCAACTACGGCGAGATGATCGCCGAGGGCAAGCCGGCCGAGGTCCGCGCCGACCCGGCGGTCATCGAGGCGTACCTGGGGGTTCAGGAATGACGGCCCTCCTCGAGGTCGACGACATCCACACGAGCTACGGCGCGATCGAGGCCCTGAAGGGGATCTCGCTGACCGTGGAGGAGGGCGAGGTGGTCACGCTGATCGGGTCGAACGGGGCGGGGAAGTCGACCACCCTGCGCTCGATCTCCGGGCTGACGCCGGCCCGGTCGGGGACGATCCGCTTCGGGGGGCGGGAGATCACCCGGACGAGCGCCCAGGGGATCGTCGGCCTGGGCATCGCCCTCGCCCCGGAGGGGCGCCACTGCTTCCCCCGGATGACCGTGCGCGAGAACCTCGACCTCGGCGCCCACCTGCGCCGCGGGCCGGAGATCGCCGAGGATCTCGACCGGGTGTTCACCCTCTTCCCCCGTCTGAACGAGCGTCAGCGCCAGAAGGCGGGGACGATGTCGGGCGGGGAGCAGCAGATGCTGGCCATCGGCCGCGCCCTCATGGCCCGACCGAAGCTCCTCCTCCTCGACGAGCCGTCGATGGGGATCGCCCCGATCCTCGTCCAGCGGATCTACGAGACGATCGGCGAGATCAACCGGGGCGGGGTGGCCATCCTCCTAGTCGAGCAGAACGCCAACTACGCGCTCGGGATCGCCGGGCGCGGCTACGTGCTCGAGACGGGACGCGTCGCCCTGAGCGCGGCGAGCGCGGCCCTGCGCGACGACCCCGAGGTCCAGCGAGCCTACCTCGGCACATGACCGTCCTCGCCCTGATCGGCGCCAAGGCGCTCTACTTCCTCTTCGCGTGGCTGATCTCCGCCGTCGTCGCCTCGTGGCTCTCCGAGCGCAAGGGCTACGGCGAGCGCCCCGGCCTGGCCACCGGCCTCCTGCTCAGCCTCGTGGCCATCCCCGTGTGGCTCCTCTGGCCGGCGCGGGCCGGGTCGCGCTGGAAGCTCGACGGCCCGCTTCCGCGCCGCCGGCGCGCCTGAGCCGACCGGGAAAAGTCGGCGGGTCAGGAGGACCGCCCACGGGTAGATCCAGCCAAACTATCCCCCGGGCGAACCGGGCGCCGACTGGGCACGGCGCACGGGGGCAGAGGAGGAGCCATGGAAGCTTCGCGCATCGGTCCCGAGAGTCCGGCTGCCGCGACCCGGGGGCCGGCGGCGCCGGCGGCGCCGGCGGCGGCGCTGGCGATCGCCGACCCAGGACCGCTCGGACTGGCCGCGTTCGCGCTGACCACGTTCGTGCTCAGCATGTTCAACGCCGACCTCATCGGCAAGGGAGGCGAGCCGGTGGTGCTCGGCCTGGCCCTGGCCTACGGCGGCCTCGCGCAGCTCCTGGCCGGGATGTGGGAGTTCAAGCGGGGCAACACGTTCGCGGCCGTCGCCTTCACCTCCTACGGGGCCTTCTGGCTCTCGTACTGGGCCCTCGTCGCGTTCTACGCGAAGGGCATCCCGCTCGGCGACGCCGGCGACGCGGTCGGGCTCTTCCTGATCGCCTGGGGCATCTTCACCGCCTACATGTGGGTGGCTTCGCTGCGGATCTCGGCGGGCGTGATGGTGGTGTTCCTCCTGCTGGCGATCACGTTCTTCCTGCTCGGCTTCGGCAACACCGGACCGCACCCGAACCTGGTCAAGTGGGGCGGCTACTTCGGCCTGGCCACCGCCGCCGCCGCCTGGTACGTCTCCTTCGCCCAGGTCATGTTCTCGACCTTCGGCCGGTGGATCCTGCCGGTCAAGCCCCTCGACAACCGCTAGGGCCGGCGCCCGCCGCCTGGCGGGCCCGGCCTAACCGGCCTCCATCCGGGACGGGCCGGGGTACCCGTCCGGGTGGAGGACGAACATCTCGGTGGCCACGTCGGCGGCCGTGTCGATGCCGCTCACGAAGGCGCGCACCTTGCGCCCGGTGAGGCGCTCGACCGGGGCGCAGAAGTCCGCCATCTCGGCGTACTGGAAGAGCATGCGGAGCTCCCGCAGCTGCTTGTGCTCGCCCAAGGAGCGCAGGCGCCGCTCGGCGGGGGTGAAGGTGTCCTCGAGGGTCACGACGAGCACGTCGGGGCCCGCCCAGTTCGTGCGGGTCTTGGTCGGCCCGCGGCCGAACTGATCCTTGTAGATGCGCACCATCTCGTTGGAGACGGCGCTCAGGAGGTTCGGCGGCGGGTCGCCGCCGTCCGCCGCCGCGGTCGGGTGGTCGTCGTTCATCGGGGGCCTCGACTTCGGGCTGGGGGACGGGACCCTGGGCCGGGCGCAACCGCGCACCGTGCGCCTTTGCGACGTGTCCCTGAGCGAGCGAATCCTCCGCGGCGTCCGTCGTCGGGCGATCGTCAACCACAGCGGTGCCTAAGAGGATAGGGGGTGCTTGCGCCGAGCGCCCCGGGCCCACGGGCCCGGGAACGCGCTCAGGCCGCCGGCGGCGGCCCCGGCGGCGATTCCTCCT
>CAWFQO010000036.1:0-26789 GCA_963817865.1 uncultured Solirubrobacterales bacterium
CCCGAGGCGCCGGACCGCGCGGGCTACGCGGTCGCCCGTGCGAGCGCCCGGGCAGCATCCCCGGCGTCGAGCCAGCCGCGGCGGCGAAGCGCTCCTCGACGAACGCCGCGTAGCCGGTCAGGAGAAGCCCGGTCCGGGTCGGGTCCGGGTCGAGCTGCTCGCCGGGCCGGACCATCTGACCGGCGACCTCGGCCAGCCGGTGGCCCGGGGAGGCGGCGAGGATGGCCATGCCGAACGCCGAGTCCCCCTGCCCGGCCACGCGGACCGGGCGGCCGAGGACGTCGGCCCGCAGCTGGCTGAGGTAGCGGTTGGCCGCGGCCCCCCCGCTCAGGGAGAGCTCGCCGGCGAGCGGGGCCCCGAGCCGGTCGAGGACGTCGAAGGCGAGGCGCTCGACGAAGGCCAGCCCGTGGAGGAGCGCCGCGAACCGCTCGGCGTCGCCGACCGGCTCTCCGACGACGAATCCCTCCGCCTCGGGCGCCCGGATCGGAAACCGCTCGCCCCGGCCGATCAGCGGATAGGCGATGACCCGCGTCCCCACGTGGGCCCCGGCCGCCGCCGTCAGCTCATCGAGGTCGCCCCCGGGAAAGGCCGCCGCCAGGGCTCCGGCCCCGCAGCTCGACGCCCCGCCCGGGAGCCACTCGCCGTCCGGGGCCCGGTGCGAGTACACCCCCCCGGCCGCGTCGGTGATCCGGTGGCCGGCGACGCCCTTGAGCACGAGCGTCGTGCCGAGCACCGAGCTCCAGTCGCCCGGGCGCAGGGCGCCGACGGCGATCTGGGCGGCGCAGCCGTCGGTCATCCCGGCGATGACCGGTGTCCCGGCCGCGAGCCCGGTCTCGGCCGCCGCCGCCGCGCACACCCCGCCCAGGCGGGTCCCCGGGCGGACGACCCGGGGGAGGAGGCCGGGCGGGACGAGGTCGCGGACGCCCGGGGGCCAGGCCTCGGTCACGAGGTCGAACCCGGTCTTCAGGGCGTGGCTCGAGTCGGCCGGGACGCCGGCGTCGACGAGTCGCCCGGCGATCAGGTCCGGCTGGTGCACGAGCCGAGCCCCGGCCGGCGGTGCCGGGTCGCGCTCGAGCAGCCAGAGGAGCTTGGCGAGGGCCGACGACGGCGGCGCGCCGATCCGCCGCGCCTGGGCGCCGGCCCGGGCGTCGTCGTACATCAGGGCCGGCCCGAGCGGCGCGCCGAATCGATCGACGAGGCCGATGGTCCCCGACGTCCCGCACGCCGCGACGCCCCGCACCCGGGCCCGGTCGACGTCGGCGAGCGCGTCGCGGCAGGCCCCGGCCACGGCCGGCCACCAGGTCCGTGGATCCTGTTCGTGGCGGTCGCCGGCCCGCCGGCTCTCGAGCGGTCGCTCGCCCCGTCCGACGAGCTCGCCGTCGCCGGTCACGGCGACCCCTCGGACCCCCGACGTGCCGAGGTCGAGGCCCACCCAGACGGCGCTCGCGCGGATCGCCGACCGCCTTCTACCGCTCCGACTCGCCCCGGATGATCTCCGCGAGCTTCCGGGCCAGCCGGGCCCGCTCGGCTTCGTCGACCGCGACCTGCGCGGCCCGGACGCCGGCGTCGGCGGCCGCCGCGTCGGCGTCGTCGTTGAGCTGGCCGGCCCGCGCCCGGAGCTCCTCGGCGAACTCGGCGCTCGCGACCAGGGCATCCGGAGCCGTCGGATCGAAGCGGCGATCCCCGAGGATGTCGGTCGCCAGGCGCCGGCCGCGCATCCGCCGGTCGATCGCGCCCCGTCGATCTCCAGGCCGCCGAAGCGCTCGCTCGCCACCCGCTCGAGCCGGGTCCAGTGCTTGTGCCCGAACCCGCCCGGCCGGCACCGATAGTGGACGAGCTCGACGACGACGATCCCGCCGTCGAGGTGACTCTCGACGGCGTAGCACTCCTCGCCGCGCGCAAACCTCTCGCCGGGAAGCATCCCGGCGAAGGATACGGTCAGCCGAGCGGCGACGGCGGGATCCGCGTGTGACCCCGGACTCCTGGGATGCGCATGGCGAGCTGGTCGATGAAGCACCATGACCAGTCCTCGCCCGGCTCGATCGAGCGGATGATCGGGTGGGCGCTCTTCCGGGCGTGCGCCGTGGCGTGGCGGTTGGGCGAGTCGTCGCAGCAGCCGACGTGCCCGCACTCGAGGCAGATCCGCAGGTGCAGCCACGGGTCGCCGGTCGCCAGGCAGTCGACGCACCCGTCGACCGCGGCGGGGAGCTCGGTGATCAGGATGTGATCGAGGTGCCTGCAGGTGGCCATGTTGATCCTCCTCGGTCAGTCTGGGTGAAGGGCAGGGAGACGCGGAACGTGGTCCGGCCGGGCTCCGACGAGAAGGTCAGCGACCCGTCGTGGCGATCGGCCACCAACCTCCGGGCGGTCGCCAGCCCGAGCCCCGTCCCCTGGCCGACGGCCTTGGTGGTGAAGAACGAGTCGAACACCCGCTCGCCGACCTCCGCCGGTATCCCCGGCCCGTCGTCCTCGATCTCGATCACCGCACAGGTCCCCTCCCGGCGGGTGGTCACCGTGAGCGTCCCGGACTCGCCGAGCGCGTCGATCGCGTTGTCGAGGAGGTTCGTCCAGACCTGGTTGAGCTCCGAGCCGTGGACGGTCAGCTTCGGGAGGGACCGGTCGTAGCGGCGGACGACCTCGATCGTCGTGTGCTTGAGCTTGTGCCCGAGGATCAGGAGCGTCGTCTCGATCCCCTCGTGAAGGTCGACCTCGACGAGGCCGCCCCGGTCGAGGTAGGCGTAGGACTTGACCGCCCCGACGAGCTCGGACATCCGGTCCGTCGACGCCTTGAGCTCGGCGACGAGCCCCTCGGCGCTGAGGCTCGCCGAGACCCACCGAAGCGCGTTGCCGGTGGCCGGCCCGGCGAGGGTGGCGACCCGCTCGAGCCACTCCCGGTCGACCCCGGCGGCGGCCAGCGGCTCGGCGCACCGCCAGGGCTCCTCGACCCCGAGCTGCTCGAGCTGCTCGATCAGCGCCTCCTCGGCGTCGGCCGCGTCGAGCGTGTCGAGCGCCGTTCGGCCGGCCGCCGCCGCGAGCGCCTCGTCCTGAAGGGCGAGGAGCTGCTCGGCGTCGACCCGCTCGATCCCCGACGAGACGAAGGCGCGCAGGGCCCCGTTGATCACGCGGAGCGCCTCGCCCAGCTGGGTCGCCGTCCGCTGGGCCGCGGCGGCCGGGTTGTTGAGCTCGTGGGCCAGGCCGGCGGCCATCGTCCCGAGCGAGGCAAGCCGCTCCCGGTTCTGCTCGAGCGCGGTGATCCGGCCGATCATCGGCCTGACGACGGCCATGATCCGGCGGTGGACGGGCGGCGCGGAGAGCGTCAGCCGGCGGAAGTCCTCCGGCTCGATCAGCGCCATGCGGAGGTCCTCCTCGGCCTGGATGCGCAGATCCATCGGCTCGGCGAGGAGCGCGCTGACCGCGCCGATCCAGGTCGGGGCCCGGTGGCGCTTGAGCGACTCGGCCTGGCCCCGGCCGATCAGGTACGACCTGGCCGAGCCCTCGAGGAGGAGCATCAGCCCCCGGGAGGTCGCCCCCTGCTCGATCAGGATCTCGCCCGCCGCCGCGTCGAGCGGCCGGGCGACGGCGAGCCACTCGCCGAGCTGGGCGTCGTCGAGGTCGTCGAAGAGGTTGATCCGGCGGAGGTCGGCCAGGCCGAGCGCGGGCGGGGTCATCCGTCGGCCAGGTACTCGTGGATCAGGGAGACGGCCATCGACCCCTCCCCGACGGCGCTGGCCACCCGCTTGATCGAGCGGGCCCGGACATCGCCGGCGACGAAGACCCCGGGCACGGTCGTCTCGAGCGGCCGGGGCTCGCGCGCGAGCGGCCAGCCGGCGGCCAGGGCATCGGGACCGGCGAGGATGAACCCGCGATCGTCCCGGGCGACCACCCCCTCGAGCCAGTCGGTCCGCGGGGAGGCCCCGATGAAGACGAAGCACGCGTCGGCGTCGAGCGTCTCCTCCGGCCCGTCCCCGTCGCGGACCCGCAGCGACCGGAGGTGGCCGCCGTCGCCGGCGGCCCCGGACGCGGTCGTCCCGGTGCGGACGGTCACGTTCGCGAGCGCGGCGAGCTGCTCGATCAGGTAGTGGGACATCGAGCGCTCGAGCGACGCCCCGCGGACGAGCATCGTCACCCGCTGGGCGTAGCCGCTGAAGTAGACGGCCGCCTGCCCGGCCGAGTTGGCCCCGCCGATGATCACGACGTGCTGGTCGGCGCACGACCGGGCCTCGGCCAGGGCCGCGCCGTAGTAGACGCCCGTCCCGGTCAGCTCGGCGAACCCCGGGGCGTCGAGCTGGCGGTAGGAGACGCCCGAGGCGATCAGGACGGTGTTGGCGCTGAGCGTGCCCCCGTCGCTCAGGTCGACGAGGCGGCCGGCCCCCTCGGCCCGCAGGCCGACCGCGTCCTGGATGGTCAGGAGCTCGGCACCGAGCCGCCGGGCCTGGTCGGTCGCCCGCCGGGCGAGATCCGACCCGCTGAGGCCGTTGGGGAAGCCGAGGTAGTTCTCGATCCGGCTCGACTGGCCCGCCTGCCCGCCGGGGGCCTCGCGTTCGACCATCACCGTCCGCAGCCCCTCCGACGCCCCGTAGACGGCCGCGGCGAGGCCGGCCGGCCCGCCGCCGACGATCACGAGGTCGTAGTGCTCCTGGGCCGGGGTCCCGCTCACCCCGAGGCGCTCGGCGAGCTCGAAGACGGTCGGGCGCTCGAGCACCGTCCCATCCTCGAGGAGGGCGACCGGGAGGCGATCGGGGCCGATGTCGGCGACGGTCAGGAGCTCGCGGGCCTCGGCGTCGCGCTCGACGTCGAGCCACCGGGCGGGGACGCGGTTGCGGGCGAGGAAGTCACGGAGGTCGTGGGAGTCCTTGGAGAAGCGGTGGCCGATGACCCGCACCCCGACCGGCCTCGAGGGCCGCCCCGGCCTCCCAGGTCGTCAGGAGGTCCTCGAGCACCGGGTAGAGGTGCTCGTCGGGCGGGTCCCACGGCTTCAGGAGGTAGTAGTCGAGGGCGACCTCGTTGATCGCCGCGATCGCCGCCTCGGTGTCGGCGTAGGCGGTCAGAAGCACGCGCTTGGCGTCGGGGACGAGCTTGCGCGCCTCGATCAGGTAGTCGGTCCCGGCCATGCCGGGCATCCGCTGGTCGGCGATCAGGAGAGCGACCTGGTCGGCCCGACGGCGGACCTCGCGCAGGAGCTCCAGCGCCTCGGCCCCGGACCCGGCGCGGAGGATCCGGTAGCGCTCGCCGAACCCCCGCCGGAGGTCCCGGGCGACCGCGGCGAGGACGGCCGGTTCGTCGTCGACGGCGACGATCGCCGGGCGGTGCTCGGCGGCCATCAGCGGCGGGGCCGCCGGGCGGGCGCTGGGTGGTGGGAGGCGGAGGCGGAGGGCATGCGCGGACTCGGCACGAGTACATGCTGTCGCATTCGGGTTTCTCCCCCCAACCGAGCCGGCGGCGACACGAAGCAACCGCCTGGCCCGAGCCGGCCCGCCGCGGGTCCCACCGGTTTGCCGAGCCGGCGATTGCGGGTACCGGACGGGTCGCGATGACCAACGCAGACCGGGGGACTGTGGCCGTGCTCGGCGCCGGCGGGACGATGGGGCTCGGGATGGCGCGCAACCTCGCGCGGGCCGGGTTCGCCGTCCGCGGTTGGAACCGCACGCGCGAGAAGGTCGAGCCGCTCGTCGCGGACGGCGTGACCGTCGTCGAGACCCCGGGCCGGGCGGCGGCCGGCGCCGGGTTCATCGTGACCATCCTGGCCGACGCCGACGCGGTCGTCGCGGCGATGGACGGGCCGGAGGGCGGGCTCGGCCGGGCGGACCCCGCGGCCGTCTGGCTCCAGATGAGCACGATCGGCGAGGCCGGGACCGAGCGGTGCGCCGAGCTCGCCGGCCGCCCGGGCATCGCCTTCGTCGACGCCCCGGTGGTCGGGACCAAGCAGCCGGCCCGCGAGGGCAAGCTCACCGTCCTCGCCTCCGGGCCCGACGGGGTCCGCGAGCGGGTCCAGCCGATCTTCGACGCGATCGGGCAGAAGACGATGTGGGTGGGCGCGGCCGGGCAGGGGACGCGGCTGAAGCTCGTCACCAACAACTGGATCCTCGCGGTCGTCGAGGGGGCGGCCGAGACGATCGCCCTCGCCGAGGGGCTCGGCGTCGATTCGGACCTGTTCTTCGAGGCGGTCGACGGCGGCCCGCTCGACCTCCCGTACCTGCGGCTGAAGGGGAGGGCGATCGTCGAGCGCGACTTCGAGCCGTCCTTCAGCCTGGCCCTGGCCGCCAAGGACGCGCGCCTGGTCGAGGAGGCCGCCGCGCGCCGCCACCTCGACCTGCCGCTCACCCGGATGATCCGCGAGCGCCTCGACGAGGGGGCCGACGAGCACGGGGCCGAGGACGTCAGCGCCACCTACTGGATGAGCGCACCCTGAGCCGGGTTTCGCCACCGGACCAGCGGGAACACTCAGAGCATGCCCCCCACTATCAGAGAGACCTACAGCCTGCCCAAGCGCTCACCGGTGGCGGTTCGCCTGTGGCTCGTCCCCGGCGTCATCACCGTGATCGCGTTCGGACTCTGGTTTGCGCTGCCCCGCACGCCGGTCGTCGCCGGGCTACTCGTGCTCGCGGTGATCGTGGCGGTCGGGAGCGCGATCGGCCGGATCGCGACCAGCCGGCAGCTCACCGACCTTCCCCAACGCGAGCCGGTCAAGCCGCCGAGTGTGGGCGGCGACTGACCACCCCACCCGCCTGCGACGCCGGGCGGAGACCTGACCAGAAGGAGGCGATGAGCAATGGCGACCAAGAAGCAGACCGAGGCCAGCCGGCGCAACATCAAGGCGGCGCAGAAGTCGGCGAAGGAGAAACGGACACTCGCAAACCTCCCGGACAGCACGCGCCGCGAACTCGGCAAGCAGGCGGCCCGGGGTCGCCGCCGGGGCGGGGAGGCCGGCCACGCGCTCGAGGATCGCAATCGCCAGCAGCTCTACGAGGTAGCCCGCAAGGAGCAGATTCCCGGGCGCTCGAAGATGGGCAAGTGGGAGCTGATCGACGCGATTCGCGCCGCCCGGTCCTCCTCCTGACCGAGCGCGGCCGGCCGGCGTTTCCCGGCCGGCCCGGCCGGGCAGAACCGGGCCCTGATGTCCGGCGATGAGGACGCATTCGGGTCGGGCGAGCCGTTCACGGTCGGCGTCGAGGAGGAGCTCTTCCTCGTCGACCCGGTGACCGGGCGCCAGGCGAACTCGTCGAGCGCGGTCGGCCAGCGGCTCGGGCCGGTCGCCGGGAAGGTCGAGCGCGAGCTCCACGCCTGCCAGATGGAGCTCATCACCGAGGTCTGCCAGACGGTGGGCGAGGCGGTCGAGATGCTCGCCGGCCTGCGCCGGGCGGTCCTCGACACCGGGGCCGGCCTGCTCGGCTCGGGGACCCACCCGTCGGCCGCAGAGGGGGAGGCCGAGATCACCGACAAGGAGCGCTACGAGCAGATTCGCGCGTCCCTGGGCGACGCGGTGGCCACGCCGGTGGGGGGACTCCACATCCACGTCGGGATGCCGGACGCCGAGACGGCGATCCGCACGTTCAACGGCCTGCGCCGTCACCTGCCCCTCCTCCAGGCCCTGGCCGCCAACTCGCCCTTCCGGCACGCCCGCGACACGGGGCTGGCCTCGGCCCGGGAGGTCACGATCCGCGCCTGGCCGCGGTCGGGCGTCCCCCGGGCGATGCGCGACTACGACGACTTCCGGGCGGCCGCCGACCTCTTGATCCGGGCGGCCGACGTGCCCGACTACACGTGGTTCTGGTGGAAGCTCCGTCCCCACCCGCGCCTGGGGACGGTCGAGATCCGGGCGCTCGACGCCCAGGCGTCGCTCGAGGACACGGCCGGGCTGGTCGCGCTCGTCCACTGCCTGGCCCGGCACCTGGCCGAGGCGGAGCCGGAGGCCGACCCGCCGGGGGACGTGCTCGAGGAGGCCGCCTTCCGGGCCGCCCGCTACGGGGTCCACGGTCGCCTCCCCGACGCGGAGGGGCGGTTGCGCCCGGTCGGCGATCTGCTCGAGGAGGCGCTCGAGCTCGCGGCCCCGCACGCCGGGGAGCTCGGCTGCGCCGGTCAGCTCGAGGTCCTGCCCGGGCTGTTCGAGCGTGGGGGCGGGGCCGGCGGCCAGCGGTCGGTCCACGCGATCGCCGGCATGGAGGCGCTCCTGCGCCAGCTGACGGCCGTGACCGCCGGGGCCGGCGGCTGAGCCGGTCGCACGGGGCCCTCCGCGCGCGCCTCTACGCTCCGCCGGTGCCCCTGATCGCCCAGGTCGAACCGCTGACCACGGCCCGCGCCCTCCGGGGGCCGTTCGACTACCTGGTCCCGGCCGCGCTCGGCCCGTCGGTCGCCGTCGGGGCGCTCCTCGTCGTTCCGTTCGCCCGGCGGGAGCTCCTGGGAGTCGTGGTCGGGCTGGCCGCGGGCAGCGAGGTTCCCGCCGACCGCCTGCTCGCCCCCGTCCGCGTGATCGACCCCGGGATCCCGGCCGAGCTCGTCGAGCTGGCCGGCTGGCTGGCCGGCGAGTACTGCTCGACCCGGGCCCGGGCGCTCTCGCTCATGCTCCCGCCGGGCACCGCCGGCGGGACCCGCCCGCGCGCCCACCTCGTCGCCGCACTGAGCCCGGACGGCGCGGCCGCGCTCGGCGACCCGGCGGCCCGCCTGACCGCCGCCCAGCGCCAGCTCCTCGCGCGCCTGCGCGACGAGGGCCCGCTCCCGGCCAGCCTCGCCCGGGCCGCGCTGCGCCGACTCGAGGGCCGGGGTCTGGTCGAGCTCGCGCCGCGGGTCGTCGGTCGCCGCCCGGCCCACACGCCGATCGGGGCCCGCCGCGCCGGCCCGGCCGTGCTCGAGCCCGCCCAGGCGGTGGCGCTCCGGCACCTGGCCGAGGCGATCGCCGCCGGGGTGCCCCGCCGGTACCTCCTGCACGGCGTGACCGGCTCCGGAAAGACCGAGGTCTACATCCGGGCCGCCGCGGAGGCGCTCGACCGCGGTCGCGGGGTGATCGTCCTCGTCCCGGAGATCGGCCTGACCCCGCAGACGGTCGGGCGGTTCATCGACCGGTTCGGCGAGACCGTCGCCGTCCTGCATTCCCGTCTCGGGGCGGGCGAGCGCCACGACGAGTGGCTGCGGCTGCGCCGGGGGGAGGCCCGGATCTGCGTCGGTCCCCGGTCGGCCGTCTTCGCTCCGATCGACCGGCTCGGGCTGATCGTCGTCGACGAGGAGCATGACCCGTCCTACAAGCACGAGGGCGACCCCCGCTACGACGCCCGCCACGTCGCCGAGCGACGGGCCGAGACCCACGGGGCGGTCCTCGTCGCCGGGAGCGCCACCCCCCGGCCGGAGAGCTACCACCGGCTCGTCCACCTGCGGCTGCCCGATCGGGTCGACGGGGGCCGGCTGCCGGCGGTCGAGGTGCTCGACATGCGTGAGAAGCGGGGCGCCCTCCATCCGACGACGTTCGACGCGCTCGTCGACCTCCGCCACGACGGCGGCAAGGCGATCGTCCTCCTCAACCGGCGGGGCTGGTCGAACTTCCTCTCCTGCACCTCCTGCGGCCGGGTCTGGGGGTGCCCGGACTGCGACGTGTCGCTCGTCCTCCACCGGGCCGAGGGGTTGATCGCCTGCCACCACTGCGGCCACCGAGAGCTGGTGCCCCGGCGGTGCCCGGACTGCGGGTCGACGAGCGTGGCCCGCCACGGGACGGGGACCGAGCGCCTCGAGCACGAGCTGGCGGCGGCACTCGGCGGCGGCGACCACCAGATCTTCCGCCTCGACGGGGACGTAGCCGCGACCAAGGGCAGGGCCGCGGCCGTCCTGCGCCGCTTCGAGCAGGCGCCGTCCGGGGTCCTGATCGGCACCCAGATGGTCGCCAAGGGGCACGACTTCGACGGGGTCGGGCTCGGGGTCGTGCTCGACGCCGACGCCACCCTCCGCTTCCCGGACTTCCGCTCGGAGGAGCGGACCTTCGCGCTCGTGGCCCAGCTCGCCGGGCGGGCCGGCCGGGGGCCGGGAGGCGCGGGCGGGCGGGTGCTCGTGCAGACCCTGGCGCCCGGGGCGCCGAGCATCGAGTTCGCCGCGCGGCACGACAGCGACGGCTTCCTCGCGGCCGAGCTCGGGCGGCGGGAGGCGCTCCGCTACCCACCGTTCGGCGAGCTGATCCGCATCGTCTGCTCATCTGAATTTTCCGGGGCGGCTCTCGCCGGGGCGCAGCGGCTCCGCGCGGAACTCGTGGTCCCGGGCGCGGCCGTGCTCGGCCCAGCGCCGCTCTTTCGCCTCCGCGGACGGGAGCGGGCCCAGCTGGTGATCAAGGGCGGCGAGCGGGCGGCGACCGTCGCCGCCGTCGGGGCGGCGGTCGCCCGCCCGCCGGGGGGCGGCGTCGCGGTCAGCGTCGACGTCGACCCCCAGTAGGCGCGGGGTGGGCCGGCTACCCGGCGAACAGGCGCTCGAGCTTGTCGAGCTGGGTCCGCCAGCCTTCCTCGGCCATGCCGACCATCTCGTCGGCGCAGATCATGCGCGAGGTGATGACGACCTTCGTGCGGTGGTCGGCCTCCTCGATGAACTCGATCGTCGCCGCGGCCGACTCGATCATCGGACTGTCGGGGATGTCCTCGGCGAACGACAGGCGGGCCGGCGGCTCGACGAGGCCGAAGCGGCCGTCGCTCGGGTACTCCTCGCCGTCGGGGCCGACCATGGTCAGGCGCCGGACGCCGCCCGGGCGCACGTCGAACTCGATCGTCTCGCGCGGGGTCGTGAAGCAGTCGGGACCCCACCAGCGGGCCACCTCGTCGGGGTCGGTCCACATCTTCCAGACCAGGTCCCGCGGGGCGTCGAAGACGCGCTCGATCACGATCGTCCGCTCGGTCAATGCCGTCTGCTCAGTCATCGTCTGCCTTTCGTTGGATGTCCCGGAGGTGCAGGGCCAGGCGGTCGAGACGGCCGTCCCAGAGCTCGCGGTACTGCTCGACCCAGTCCGCCACCTCGCGGAGGGGCGCACCCTCCAGGCGGGAGGGGCGCAGCTGGGCCGTGCGGCCGCGGGTGATCAGGCCCGCCCGTTCGAGCACCTTGAGGTGCTTGGAGATCGCCTGGACGGTGAACGGGAACGGCTCGGCGATCTCGTTCACCGTGACCTCGCCGTCCCGGGCGAGCCGCGCGAGGATCGCGCGACGGGTCGGGTCGGCGAGGGCCGCAAACGTCGTGCTCAGCTCGTCGGTCGCCATCAGGTATTCACCGGAGTAGTTGATAAACCATTCGGTTGAATAATAGTCGCGGGGTGGACCGCGCGTCAAGGGGGTGTCGCGCGTCTCCGACGCGGATCTCGAGGCGTGGCACTACCCGGTAGGATCGAGCCGTCACCCGTCCCCGACGTGAGGAGCGATGATGTCGAGCGCGGCTGAGCGGCCGAGCATGTCCGCCGTGAAGGCCATTTCTGCGGTCACCGGCGTCGTTCTCCTCGGTGTCCTGTTCCAAGCCGTGAGCGGTGGCGTATTCGCCCGCCAGGCGAACCACGACGGTCTGATCAACGCCCACGGCGGCGTCGCCTACCTGATCGCCGCGATGGCGCTCGTCGCGCTCATCGTCGCGCTCGTGATGTGGCGCGGCAAGGTGGGCGGCAACGTCGTCGTCGCCGAGACCGCGGTCCTGTTCGTCGCCGCGGCGGCGGAGGTCGGAATCGGCCAGCAGGTAGGCGATCTCGGCGCGAGCACCGGCCACCCCGGCGCGCTCGCGGTCCACATTCCCCTCGCGGTGATCATCTTCGGGCTGGCCGTGCACCTGTCGGCCTACGCGGCCGGCGTCCGCCGCGGCGCGCGCTAAGCCCGAGCGGTCCGCCCGGCGGCCGCGCGCCGCCGTCACACCGTCAAGATGTGTGTCGTGATCGAGAGGGCCCGTCTCAGGCTGTCGGAAGACCCTCCGAAGGGCCTCCGGGCGCTGAGCTTCGCCGCGCTGTGGCTCGGCGTCGCGGCGATCGCGACCGCGGCCTCGATCGCGCTGGCGATCCCCCGTACGACTCCCGTCGCGGTGCGGATCGTCGCCGTGATCACGCTCGTGGCGATCAGCACGGGAGCGCTCATGCTCGCCTCAGACGGCGTCGCCCGCGCGCTGGATGGACGCCTGCGCGGCTTGGCGGGACCAGTCCAGTGGCTGACGACATCTCTCGTCGTGCTGAGCGTCGTCGTGGCCGGTGGGCTTGCCCTCAGCTCATGGGCCCCCGACCAAGCCGGGGTCGGGTACATGCTGGTCGACTTCCTCATCGATCTTCTCGCCGGCGCTGTTCTCGGTGCCCTGGCCAGCTGGCTGATCCTCGGGGTCGCTGCCGGTCTCGGACATGTGATCTGGCGGGTCCATCGCCTGCTCGGCGCCCACCGTCGCGCCGACCGGTGGCAGCGATCCACCCAAGCCGGGCGCCGACCGTGGCGCGAAGCGCGACGCGGCGCGGCGCTCGGTTCGGCTGGCCTGCTGATGAGCGCCTTCTGCACCGCCCTGGTCACGACCGTCACGACCAATTACAACGGGACGGCCGACACGCCGGCTCCGCACGAGACCAGCCGGCTCCTCACCTTGTGGTTGCCGGTGCTGTTCTGGCTCGTGGGCACGGGCGGCGCCTGGCTGTTGCTCGCTCGGCGCGAGCGTTCCGAGCACGAGCCGCATCGCCGCCTTCGCCACGGCATGAACGCGAGCGCCCTGTCTGTCTGCCTGGTGATCGCCGCCGCCGTGATCGCGGCTGCCGACCTCGAAGGCCACGCGCATCGCGAACTCTGGTCGGGCGCCACGGAGCCCGTGCCGACGGTCTCGATCACCGATCAGCAGGCGAGCCTGAAGTCGTCGTACCTGGCGCGGACGTTCGAGCCGGACCTGCGGCTCACCACCGCAGAGCCCTGGACGCCCACGACCGTCACCTGGTACGTGCGACAGAACCCCAGGCCGAACACCGCTCCGCCGTTCTGCGACGCTCACGCACCTGGGCGGCCGCCGCCCGGCTGCTACGAGATCTCGTCGTCCTGCGACGTCGCGGACCCGGGACCGTGCGCGATCAGCGGGGCCGACGACCCAGCCCTCTATTACCGCTACGTCGATCGCGGAAACGCGAGTCCGAAGGACCGCTCCCCGTCGGCCGGCGGCGGGGCGTGGACGGTGATCCAGTACTGGGTCTTCTACAACTACGACTCCCTTCACACCTGGGCGATCACCCAGTGGCACCAATCCGACTGGGAGCAGGTGTCGGTGCTCGTGCACCGGACCGGGAGCGTCGTTCGTCCCGTCGAGGTGGCGTTCAGCGAGCACTGCTATGGCGCTCGGCTGCCCGCGGAGCGGGTGCGCTGGGCCAATGGCAGCCACCCGATCGTCTTCGTCGCGCGCGGATCGCACGCCAACTACCCGCGCCCGGTGAGCGTGCCGGTGCGCGAATTGCGTTGCAGTCTCGGCGTGACGCCCCGCTACCTCGGCGTCGCCGGTCTCTTCTTCTCCCCGGCACTCGACGGCTCGCGGCTCGAGATCCCCCTGACCTACCTCGGCGGGATCCGCGACCTGGCCGATGGCGCCCGACCTGTACCGCGCCTGCGGCTCATATCGCTCGCCACCGCCGAGCCGATCCTCTCGTTCTCCGGCACCTGGGGCCTCGAGAACAACCTCAGCCCGTTCGGAATCATCCGAACCCGGATCTCGCCCGGGCCGCGCGCTCCTCCGGCGCAGGGTGCGTGGGGCACCCCGTTCAGGAGCATGCTCTGCAACCCCGGATGGCTGAGCAGGCAGGCGGTCCCACGCACCGAGACCGCTTGGGTATGCGGCTCGAGCTGATCATGACACGTGACACTCCGTCATCGACGCCTGTCGGACCGGCCCCGTATCCGGAGTACGCGGTCAAGACATGGCTCTACCTCCGGCTGGCGCTGGTCGCGCTCGTAGTGGGGCTCGCCGTCTCGATCCTGTTCGAGCTGGGGAAGCCTCGTGGCTGCGTGGAGCCGTCGATCAGCGCCTACTTCTACACGCCCGTGCACAGCTACCTCGTCGGGACGCTCATCGGCATGGCGGTCTGCCTCGTGTGCCTGCGGGGGAGCACCGACACCGAGGATGTCCTCCTCAACCTCGCCGGCATGTTCGCACCGATCGTCGGGTTCGTTCCAACGCCGAAACCGGCTACGTGCGGCTCGTTCCGCGAAGCCGTAGACGGTGTCGGCGTGAACGTCGCCAACAACGTCTTCGCCCTGCTCGCGCTCGGAGCGCTCGCCCTCGTGGCCGCCGGCGTCCTCACCTGGCGGAGCGAGCGGACGCGCCCCGGTCTCATCTCCTACGCAGCCGCCGTGATCGTCTGGGTCGTAACCACGCTCGTGTTTGCGTTGGCGCGTCGCTTCTTCCTGGGAAACGGCCACTACGCGGCCGCGGTCCTCCTGTTCGTCTCCATCTTCGCCGTGGCCGTGAACAACGCCTACGACTACAAGTGGAAAGGCGTCGGGGACTCGCTGAAGAACCGCTACATGGCCATCGCCGGCTTGATGGTTCTGGCTGCCGTGCTCGCCGGCGCTGCGGCGATCGCCGGCTGGCCGTACGCGACGATTGCCATCGAGACGGCCTTCATCGTCCTGTTTGGCGTGTTCTGGGGCGTTCAGACGTGGGAGCTGCGCACGGCCGGGCTGCGGGTGGCGGATCCGGGCCGCCGCTGACCGGCCGACGGGCGCCTCCGCAGGGACCCCGTCGACGCGCGTGGACGCAACGCCTCGCGCCCTAGGCTGGAGTTTGATGGCCACTCCGCTTCCCGCGGCGGTTCGCTCGCCATCGGGCGCACGACGCCAGCGTCAGACGCACAGAGTGGATGCACTACCCAGGAGGCGGGGTCACGGACGCGACCATCGAATCCGGGCCTTTTCGGATCGGGTCGGTGTGTGACGAAGCGCACACACGCTATAGGCCAGATGACCGATGACCGGTGGCCTTGGTCCTCGTAGCGTGGGCGCACAACCCACGGACCCCGCGGTCCACGACCAAGGAGCAGTCATGTTCGCCATCTCCCGCAAGCCCAGCCGGATCCTCGCCGTCGCGCTCGCCACCGGATCGCTCGGGGCCGCCGTCATCGCCACCCCCGCGAGCGCCCGGGCGGTCGCCTCGCCCGGCGCCGCCAGCCTGTCGCAGGGCGCCAACCCCGCCCCGTCATACCAAGCGTCCTCGAGCGACCCGATCTACGTGCTCTCCCCCGATGAGTTGGCCAGCGTCTGCGGCGACTTCGGCGGGACGATCGTCTACTCCGACGGGTATGCCGTCGACTGCTCGACGGGAGAGGTCTACTTCAACCAGTGACCCGCGCTCGGGCTTCCCGAGCGCCGGCGTTCGCCGCGCTGGCCCCACCACCCGGCCGCCACTCGGTCGGGTGGGCGGGGCTTGGCGCGCGCCCCGGACCTCCCGGTCGTCCGTCCACGGCTGCTCGCCCCGCTCGCCAGGCCACGAGCGCCGGCCACGCGAGGATGACGAGGCCCGCCTCGAGGACCCGGGCCCCGGCCGCCCACCGGCCATCTGGGAGCTCCGGCAGGCGCCCTAGACTGGGAGGGAAATGGCCACCCAGTCCACCCCCGAGCCCGGCTCCGAGCTCGCCCCCGAGGACGCCGAGCCCGCGGTCGCCGGCCCGCCCCCGCCGGGCTCCGGCCCGGCGGCCGCGCTCGACCTCGAGCCGACCCCCGAGGTCCCGCCCGAGCCCGAGATCGACCCGGAGCTCCTCGCCCGCCGGCGCGCGGCCCTCCGCTACGTCCGCAAGCTCGGCGATCCCGTCCTCCGCGCCCGGGCCATCGAGGTCGACCGGTTCGACGACCGCCTCCGCGAGCAGATCGAGCGGATGGGCGTGCTCATGGACGACGCCATGGGCGTCGGTCTCGCCGCCACCCAGCTCGGCCTCCTCCAGCGCCTCCTCGTCTACCGAGTCCAGCAGGAGAGCCCGGTGATCGCGCTGGTCAACCCCGAGCTCGAGTGGTCGGGCGACGAGCAGGAGGTCATGGAGGAGGGCTGCCTCAGCCTCCCCGGGGTCCACGTCGACGTCGAGCGGTCGATCCGCGTCCGGGTCCGCGCCCGCGACGGGCACGGCGAGCCGGTTCTCGTCGAGGCCTCGGGCCTCGAGGCCCGGGTGATCGCCCACGAGATGGACCACCTCGACGGCGTGCTGATCCTCGACCGGACGACCCGCGAGCAGCGCCGCGAGGCGATGCGCCTGATGCGCGAGGCAGCGGCGGCCGCCGCCGCCGCCGCCGGGGACGGGCCATAGCCACCGTCTTCATCGGCACCTCGGCCTTCGCCGTCACCGTCCTCGAGCGGCTCGCCGACTCGCCCCACCGCCCGGCCCTCGTCCTCACCCGGCCCGATCGCCCGCGCGGCCGCGGCCGCCGGCCGGCCCCGCCCCCGGTCGCCGTCGCCGCCGGCGAGCTCGGCATCGACCTGCTCCAGCCGCCTGCGCTCAACGACGCCCTCGAGCAGGTCGCCGCCGTCGCCCCGACCGCCGTCTGCGTCTGCGCCTACGGGGCGCTCGTCCGCGAGCCCCTCCTCTCGGCCTACGAGATGCTCAACGTCCACCCGTCGCTCCTCCCCCGCTGGCGCGGTGCCGCCCCGATCGAGCGGGCCCTGATGGCCGGCGACCCGGAGACCGGCGTCTCGATCCTCCGGCTGACCGCCGGCCTCGACAGCGGTCCGATCTGCGCGATCCGGGCCGAGCCGATCCGGCCGCAGGACACCTACGGGACCCTCGCCCCCCGCCTGGCCGAGCTCGGGGCCCAGCTCCTGCTCGAGAGCCTCGACGGCCCGGCCGAGTTCGTGCCCCAGACCGAGGACGGCCTGACCTACGCCGAGAAGATCGGCCCGGGCGACCGCCGCCTCGACCCGGCCCGCCCGCCCGAGGAGCTCGAGCGGATCGTCCGGGCCCTCGATCCCCACATCGGCGCCCGCATCGGCGAGCTCCGAGTCGTGGCCGCCCGGCCGACCGACGACGCCGTCCCCCCGGGCGAGCTCCACGCCCGCTCCGGGCGGCTCCTCTTCGGGGCGGCCGGGGGCGCGCTCGAGCTTCTCCGCGTCCAGCCCCCCGGGGGCCGGCCGATGGAGGCGGCCGACTACCTGCGCGGCCATGCCGTCTGAGGCCCGAGCCTGCGCTCACGCCGTCCTGCGCCGGACGTTCGAGCACGACGCGTTCACCGACCGGGCGTTCCACGCCGCCGCCACCGGCCTCGACGCCCGCGACCGGGCCCTGGCCATGCGCCTCGCCTACGGGGCCGTCCAGCACCGAGTCACCCTCGACCACCTGATCGAGCGGCTCGCCGGCCGGCCGGTCGGCGCCCTCGACCCGCCGGTCCGCGCCACCCTGCGGCTCGGCCTCTACGAGCTCCTCTGGCTCGAGACCGCCCCCCACGCGGTGGTCAACGACGCCGTCGAGCTGGCCAAGGCCGCCCGGGGCCACGGCCTGGTCAACGCCGTCCTGCGCCGGGCGACCCGCGACGGCCCGACGCTCCTCGGCGAGCTCGACGACGCCGACCCGACGGCGGCCGCCGTCAAGCACTCGATGCCGGCGTGGATCGTCGAGGCGTGGTGGACGGCGCTCGGCGCCGAGGCGACCCGGGCGCTCCTGCGCCGGTGCAACGAGCCGGCCGAGCACGCCCTCCGGGCCAACACCCTGGTCGGCTCGGCTGCCGCCCTCGCCGCCGCCCTCCCGGTCCGGACGCGCGTCCCCGGCGAGCCCGACGAGGCCGTGGTCGCCCTCGAGCCCTTCGACGCCCACGGGTCCGAGCTCTGGCGGGCCGGGGCGTTCATGCCCCAGTCGCGGGCGGCGATGCTCGTCGCCCACGCCCTCGATCCGCAGCCCGGCGACCGGGTGCTCGACCTCTGCGCCGCCCCCGGCGGGAAGACCACTCACCTGGCCGCCCTCATGGGGGCGACCGGGGAGGTCGTCGCCGTCGAGCGCCACGCCGGCCGCGCCCGTGCCCTCGAGCGGACGGCGGCCCGGATGGGGGCGACGAACGTCGCCGTCCGGCGCGCCGACGCGGCGAGCCCGCCCCGCCGCCCGGGGGGCTTCGACCGGGTGCTCCTCGACCCCCCGTGCTCGGGCCTCGGGACCCTCCAGTCGCGCCCGGACCTGCGCTGGCGAGCCTCGCCGGCCGCCTTGACCGACCTCGTCGAGGTACAGAGCCGGCTATTGTCCGCGGCCGCGAGCGTGCTGGCGCCGGGCGGGACGCTCGTCTACTCGACCTGCACGATCTCCCCGGCGGAAAACGAAGGCCAGATCGATTCCTTCCTCGCCTCCCACTCCGATTTCGCCGCGCTCGAGCTCTCCGCCCGCTTCCCGGCCTGGGCGGCGCCCGCCGGGCCCCACCTCCTCGCGCTCCCGAACGTCCAGGGGAGCGACGGGTTCTTCATCGCCGGCCTGCGCCGGGCCGCGTAGCCTCCTCTCATGAGCGACGACCCCGTCGACCTCGGACCGCCGTGCCCCAACTGCGGCGAGCCGTGGCTGCGCACGACCAACCTCCCCGGCCGCTACCGGTGCGTCTACTGCCTGCACCGCTACGAACTCGTCTCGGTCTGCCCGAACTGCGGCGAGCATTCGACGTTCGTGCGGATGTCGAACACCGCGATCGTCAGCTGCAACTCCTGCGGGGCCGGCATGCTCGTCCCGATATAGGATGAATCGCATGTCCTCACGCGATCCACGGAGCGAACGATGAAGCTGCCCGCCGGTAATCACGTCGCCCCGTCGATCCTCGCCTCCGACCACGGCCGCCTCCGCGCGCAGGTCGAGGAGATCGTCGCGGCCGGCGCCCAGGTCATCCACGTCGACATCATGGACGGCCACTTCGTCCCGCCGCTGACCTTCGGTCCGGGGGTCGTCGCCGGGCTGCGCGAGTTCGACGTCACCCTCGACGTCCACCTGATGGTCGAGCGCCCCGAGCGTCACGTCGACGCGTTCGCCGCGGCCGGGGCCGACGTGATCACCATCCACGCCGAGGCGACCCCCCACATCGACTACGCCCTGAGCTCGATCCGCGAGGCCGGGGTGGCGGCCGGGCTGTGCGTCTGCCCGGGCACCCCGCTCGACGTGTTCACCGAGCTCCACGGCCGCTTCGACCTCGCGCTCTGCATGACGGTCAACCCCGGCTGGGGCGGCCAGAAGTTCATCCCCAACTCGCTCGAGAAGCTCGAGCGGCTGGCTCCGCTCCTCGCCGACGAGGTCCACCTCGAGGTCGACGGCGGGATCGACGCCGGCTCGGCCGGTCCGTGCGCCAGCCGCGGGGCGTCGCTCTTCGTCGCCGGCAACGCGATCTTCGGCGCCCCGGACCCGGCCGAGGCCTTCGCGGCGATCGCCGCGGCGATCCGCGCCGGGGCGCCCGGCCTAGCGAGCTGAGGCTCTGCTCGCTGGGTGGCGGCCGACCTTCTGAGCCTGGAAACGGCAGAGGGCCCGCGGTTCGTCGGCGAAAGGCCACGGGACGTCGGCGGGGCCCTCCAGGTAGGCCGTCGTCTGGACGAGGACGCCTGAACACGTACGCGCCCAAGCCACCGAAGGACACGCCCCTTCGGGACCTCCCCACGATGTGAAGTCGGATCTGCTCTCCGCGCAGATTGGCACCAAATTGATCCGCTGGCCGGCCGGCGTCCGAATGGACCCGTGCATCAGTCTTGGCTCCTGCCACGATCAACAGCAAGCTACAGAGGAGAGCCTAGGTGTCACAAGAACCGCTTGACGATCGGTCGGCGCGAGGCAGCTCGAGTCGACGCACGTTCCTGCAAAGCTCAGTTGGTGCCGCCACCGGTGTGGCGATGACGGTCGCGACGCCTGCCGCCGCCGTGCTCGCCCTCAGCCCGACCACGGCGGGTGCGTCGGCGCTGCCCGAGGCGGTTGCCGCCGACCCGGCCTTCGCGGTACCCGCCGAGCCGGTTACGGCCTACTTGAGGGACGCCCCCAGCGGCGAGGTGACGGTCTTGTCGGGAACCGTCGAGCGGACGTACCGCGATCCAGTTCTCGCCCAGCGCCTGGTCGACGCCGCGCGCGCTCAGGATCCCACCATCTCGGAGGTCAAGTAGATGTCGTCCCATCGCGAAGCGCCGGAGATCAGCAAGGACCCGGTCGCGGACAACACCGACACCTATGCGTTCGTCAGTCCCGACCGTCCGGATACGGTGACGATCCTGACCAACTACATCCCGCTCGAGGCAGCCGCGGCCGGACCGAACTTCTACGAGTTTGGCGACGACGTCCTGTATTCGATTCACATCAGCAACAGCGGCACCGGGCTTCCTGACATCACCTATGAGTTCCGGTTCGAGACCCGGCTGCGCAATCCGGGCTCGTTTCTTTACAACACGGGCCCGATCGGCTCGCTCGACGATCCCAACTTCAACCGCCGCCAGTTCTACGCGGTCAGCCGGGTGCGTGGCTCCCAGAACGCGGGACCGACGGTCGACGCTCACCGGAAGCGCGGACATCATGGCAAGCGCGGCGCGGAGCCGAAGGTTCTGGCCCGCGGCCTGGCGTCGCCTCCGTGCAACATCGGTCCCCACTCCACGCCGAACTACGCCGCGCTGGCGCAGGCGGCCGTGCATCAATTGCCAAGCGGGGAGAAGGTGTTTGCCGGGCAGCGGAACGATGGATTCTTCGCCGACCTCGGCGCGGTGTTCGACCTTGCCGACCTCAGGCCGTTCCAGAACCTGCACATCGCCGCAATGGCGGCCGCGGCCGGTATCGACACGCTCAAGAGTGGGATCAACGTACACACGATTGCTCTCCAGATCCCGATCACGGCGTTGACGCGTGACGGTTCGGTGCCGAAGGACGTCGCGAGCGCGATGGCCACGGTCGGCATCTGGGGGGCGGCGAGTCGACGCCGGATGGTCCTGCGCGGCGACGAGCACAACGACGGTGCCGCGTCCGGTCCGTGGGTGCAGGTCTCCCGCCTGGGAAACCCCCTCTTCAACGAGCTGCTCGTCACGGTCGATCGCAAGGACAAATGGAACCGCGGTCAGCCGCTCGATGATCGGGCCTTCGTCGATGGCGTCGCGCACCCTGAGTTGGCGAAGCTGCTGCCTGTGCTCTATCCCGATGTCTTCCCGAACCTCGCAGCGCTCGTGAAGAAGGGCACCGCCCGGGGCGATCTGATGGCAATCCTGTTGACCGGGATCCCCGGCGGGATCATTCCGGGATTTCAGAACTTCACGGGCAAGGCACCAGCCGACATGCTCCGGCTGAATGTCGCGATCCCCCCGTCCTCCACGCCCAGCTCGCTGGGTCTGCTGGGCAACGACGCGGCCGGGTTCCCGAACGGGCGTCGGGTGACGGACGACGTCGTCACGATCGAACTAAGGGCCGTCGCCGGTGTGACCTACGCCTTGGTGGACAAGAGCTACACCCCGGACGCGGCGGCCGGGAAGGTCACCCAGGGCGTCGAGACACCGCCCACGGGCACTGACGCCTCGGCTCGATTCCTCCCGTCATTCCCCTATCTTGGGCTGCCACACGACGGCTTCGACTCGCCCGCCTCGTCCTAGAGTTCGCTCATCCTTCGGCGGTGCGGCCCGGCCCCGAGGGCCTGCCGCGCCGCCGACCGTCCCGGAGGTCACCATGAGCACCGAACCAGAAGCCCGCCCCCACCCCGAGCCAGTCGTCCTGGACATCGGGGGTGACGTCGGCGCGCTCGTCGTATACGCCGACTCGACGGATCTGGACCTCCAGATCGAGGTCAGTCCGGCCGGCGACGATGCGAGCCGAGCACACCAGCACGTGCTGGAACGCCCGGTCAACGCTGGTACCACTTACGCTGCCGTCTTCGACAGGCTCATCGTGGGCGCCTACACCCTGTGGACGCACGGCACGCCCCGAGCGCGTGATGTGCGCATCACCAGTGGCGCGGTCGCCGAACTCGACTGGCGCACCACGAGCAGTCCAGACGCGGGTCACCGATCGGTTGCGGCCTGATCCCGGCGCCGCATCCGTCGGGGACGAACGCAGCGGAGCCTGCGCCGGCGGCCCGGCGAGGAGCGTGGTTTCCGGGACGCGTCGGCTAGCCTCGCCGGTAGAGCAGCCACAGGGCGACGGCGAGGAGCCCGGTCGCCCCGAAGTAGCCGAGCTCGACCCGAAGCAGCTGATCGCCGACGACCGGCGCGACCATCCACGCGACGAACGCCGCCGCCGCCCCGAGCCACGCCGCCGCCGCCGCCCGGGACCGGCCCCGGGCCAGGGCCGCCTGGTTGAGCGCGCCGGAGGCGAGGTGGAGCCCCATGCCGACGGCGATCAGGGCGAGCCCGAAACGGTCGTAGACGAAGTGCTGGCCGAACAGATGGCGCATCGCGAACGGGCCGAGGACGAGCATGCCGGCGGCCACCGCCCCGGAGAAGCCCGCGATCGACAGGAGCGTGACGCGGATCGTCCGGGCGAACGCGACCTGCCCGTCGCGGCCGGCCTCGAGACCGGCCAGGTGGGGGAGGAGGGAGGTCTGGATCGCCTGGAAGAGCTGGAGCGGGGCGCGGGTGATGAGGAGGACGTTGAAGACGATCCCCGCCAGGGCCCGGTTGGGCGAGGTCGCCGCGACGGTGAGCACGGCGACGTTCAGGAGGGTCTGCTCCGCGAGCTGGATCCCCGAGACCGAGACGGCGAACCCGGCGCCGCCGCGCAGCGAGAGCGACTCCGGGTCGCCGCCGGGCGGGGGGACCGACCCGGTCCTTCCGGAGCGGTTCCTGGCGAAGGCGGCCGGGACGACGAAGAGCGAGACGAACGGCGCCGCCGCGATCCCCAGGGCGACCGCCGTCTGGCCCGAGGCCACGCCGACGGCGACGGCCAGAGCGAAGGCGACCCGCGAGGTGGCCTCCATCAGGACGAGCCCCCCGTAGAGGCCGAAGTACTGGTGGCCGGCCAGCCAACCCCGGGCGAAGTAGCTCGCCGCGTAGGCCAGCGTCCCGACCACGAGCACCCAGTAGAGGGCGGCCGACCCGTCGAAGACGCCCTGGACGACCGTGTCGTGGAGGGGCAGCGCCACCCCGAGGAAAACGAGCGCGGAGGCGGCCTGGATCGTCATCGGCACCCGCATCGCCTGGCGCTCGTGCCCGCGCGCCCGGCGGTCGGCGATCGTCCGCGAGAGGAGCTGCTCGATCGGCCGGTAGATCACCGAGATGATCACGAACATCACCGACCAGAGAAGGTCGATCCGCTTGGCGTCGACCGCCGGGAGGACGTGGCTGGCGATCGAGAAGAAGGCGAAGGTCAGGACCCCGGTCGCGGCGATGCCGATCGACAGGAGCCGCGCGCCGCTCGCGTACGAGCGCGTCGCGGCCGCCACTACAGGCGCACGAGGAGCATCGTCCACGGGAACGGCGAGCGCGCCTCGACCACCTCGCCGTGGCGGGCGAGCAGCCGCTCGAAGCCCCGCCGGCTCCAGTGGTTGAGGTGCCCCGGCGTGTTGCCGAGCTCCCGGACGTAGGCGCCCCGGGCCAGGTTGAGGGCGCGCCAGAGCGGCTCGCGGGGGACCGAGACGAGCAGGTGACGCTCGGCGCAGCGGGCCATCTCGGCGACGGTGTGCTCCGGGTCGGGGACGTGCTCGAGCACCTCGATCGCCGTCGCCAGGTCGAACTCCCCGTCGGCGAACGGGAGGTTCTCCGCCTTCTGGACCATGTAGGAGAGGTTGGGGGCGGCCCGCTTCGCCCACTCGGCGTGGAGCAGCGGGTCGTCGAGGTCGAGGCCGACGACCCGGTGGGGGGCCAGGCGCCCGGCCCAGCGGTGGGTGAGGACGCCCTCCCCGCAACCGACGTCGAGGAGCGAGACCGGGTCGGCCCGGTCGAAGAGCTCGTCGAGCGTCGTCTCGAAGCGGGCCATCAGGCGGCGGACGACCGGGTTGGTCGAGCCGTACTTGTCGTAGGTGTTGCCGGTGACGATCCCCTCGGCGGACGTCGTGGCGGTCATACCTCGATCGTCTCGAGCTTGCCCGTCGCCCCGGCGCTCGCCGCCCCGGTCGTCGGGGCGACGCCGGTCTCGTGGGCCCCGGGCTCGTAGTGGGACGGGGCGACGCCGATCTTCAGCTCGATTCGCCGGACCCGCTCGAACGTCCGCTGGGTCATGACCCGCTGGGCGCTCAGGAGGTCGCCGATCACGCCGAGGGCGGCGAGGACGACCGCGGCGTTGAAGAGCACGGCCCCGAGGATCAACGACTGGACGTGGCCCTTGCCGTCCCCGGCCAGGTAGAAGTAGCTGAAGCGGCCCCAGACGATCAGCGCGACCAGCCCGACCAGCCCGGCCGCCCCCCAGAAGACCCGGAGCGGCTCGTACTGGGAGTAGATGCGGAAGATCGAGACGGCGTTGCGCCGGACGTAGGCGCCCATCGACGGGAAGAGGCGCGACTCGCGGGTCTTCGGGTTCGTCCGGACCGGGACGTGGTCGACGGCGACGAGGAGCTTCCCGGCCTGGATGATCGTCTCGAGCGTGTAGGTGAACTTCGAGACGACCATCATCTGGATCGCCGCCTCCCGGTTGTAGGCCCGGAAGCCCGAGGTCGTGTCCGGGACGGTCGTCGCCGACGCCCGGCGGACGACCCAGGAGCCGAGGCGCTGGAGGAGGATCTTGAAGGCGCTGAAGTGCTCGATCGAGGCGACCACCCGGTCGCCGACGACCATGTCGGCCCGGCCGGCCACGAGCGGGGCGACGAGCTTGGCGACGTCGCCCCCGTGGTACTGGTTGTCGGCGTCGGTGTTGACGATCACGTCGGCCCCGAGCTTCAGGCAGGCGTCGAGCCCGGCCTGGAAGGCGAGGGCCAGGCCCTTGTTGTTGGTGAGCTTGACGATGTGATCGACCCCGTGGCGGCGGGCGACGGCGATCGTCTCGTCGGTCGACCCGTCGTCGATCACCAGCCACTCGACCCGCTCGAAGCCGGGCAGCTCGCGGGGAAGGTCGGCGAGGGTGGCGGGAAGCTGCTCGGCCTCGTCCTTACAGGGAATTTGGATGATCAGCTTCATCAGTTTGCGACGACGACCGGCGCGCGCGCTCGCCGCGGGGGCCGGGCTGCCGAGCGGATCTTACGGCTCCGATGTTGCCGTAGACTGGCCCGCCAGTATCCCAGAGCTGCGGCGGGGCGCCAAACCGCTCCCCTGCCCGCCGCGCGCTGGCCAATCCCGATGGAATACGCGACGACGCTCACCCGGCCTCGGACCGGGCCAGCATGGCTTGCGCGGCTGCTTGCCGTGCCGGCCGGCCTCTGGGCCAAGCTCGCCTTCGCCGGGATGTCGCTCGCCGCCCTCGTCGGCTTCTTCATCTACCCGACCTACCCGGTCTACGACTCGGTCTACGCCCTCCTCTGGGGGCGGGAGGCCCTCCACTTCCAGGCGCTGACCTTCCAGGGCTACCGGGCCCCGACCGAGCACCCCCTGGCGATCGCGTTCGGCGCCCTCCTCGACCCCCTCGGCCCCTACGCCCAGCGGGTGATGATCGCCGCGACGATCGCCTCCTTCCTGATCCTCGCCGCCGGCCTCTACCGGCTCGGACGGCTCGCCTTCACCCCGCTCGTCGGCGCGGCCGCGGCGATGCTCCTGATCACCCGCTTCAACCTGAGCTTCCTCGCCGTGCGCGGGTACATCGACATCCCCTACATGGCGATCGTCGTCTGGGCGGCGGCGCTCGAGGCCGAGCGGCCGCGGCGCGGGACCCTCGTCTTCGTCCTCCTGCTCGGGGCCGAGCTGCTGCGGCCGGAGGCGTGGATCCTCGCCGGCCTCTACTTCCTCTGGTGCGCCCGGCGCGCCTCCTGGCCCCGGCGGGCGCTCTGGGCGGCGATGACCGCGGCCGGGCCGCTGCTCTGGGCCGGGCTCGACCTGCTGGAGACCGGCGACCCGCTCTTCTCCCTGCACTCGACCAGCAACCTCGCCGGTTCGCTCGGCCGGGCCACCGGGATCGGGTCGGTTCCGAGCCTCCTCTGGCAGTACCTCGTCCGGCTCGACAAGACACCGCTGCTGATCGGGGCGATCGCCGGGCTCGTGCTCGCCGTCTGGCTCGTCCCCCGGCGGGTCTGGATGCCGCTCGCGCTGCTCGTCGTCGGACTCGGGACCTTCTTCCTGATCGGCGGGGCCGGGCTCTCGGTGATCGACCGCTACCTCCTCGTCCCCGCCCTGATGGTGATCGTCTTCTGCGCCGTCGCCCTCGCCGGGTGGACGATGCTCGAGCCGGGCGGCCTCGTCCGCCGGGTGTGGGCGGCCGGAGCGGCGCTACTGCTCCTCTACGGCGCGGCCGGGGCGGCGACGACCCTCAGCGTCCAGAAGATCCAGACCGAGCTCGGCTTCCGCAACGACTCGCACCTCGCGCTGGCCGCGATCCTTCGCAACCCGAAGGTCAAGGCCGGGCTCCGCTGCGGTCCGCTCTCGGTCCCGAACCACAAGCTCGTGCCCGACGCCCGGTGGATCCTCAACCGGGGTCCGGCCGGCGTGATCGCCCGCAGCCAGGCCCTCACCGCCGCCGCCGCCGGGCGGACTCGCCTGACCGAGGAGATCCAGCGCGGGGTCGCCCTCTACCCAACCGACCTGGCCGTCCTGCGCCAGGCGTTGGTCGACGCGACCGACGATCCGCGCGAGCAGGTCCCCCTCGCGGGCTTTGACCGCGTCGCCCGGACCCAGTATTACGGGGCCTACGTGCACTGCTGATGGCCGCCACCGCGTTCTCCCACCCGACCTCGCTCGACGACGGCCACCACGATCCGCCGCCCCGGCGCGGCCTGCGTCCCGCCGAGATCGGCCACCGCCCCCGGTGGGCCCTCGCCCTCGGCGGCGTGCTCGCGCTCGCGTTCGGGCTGCGCCTGTGGGGGGTCAAGCAGGGCCTGCCCTTC
>CAWFQO010000037.1:0-18559 GCA_963817865.1 uncultured Solirubrobacterales bacterium
AGGCGCGCGACTGGCTCGTGCGTAACGTCCCGGCCGGGTCCCACATCGTCGTCGAGCCGGTGGTGCCCGACCAGTGGGCCCAGGACGTCGGCCACGTGACCGTCACGACGCCCAACGGCTACCGGTGGCTGAAGTTCCCGGCGACCCACACCCAGGTCGCCCAGGACGGGACGATCGGCGTCGGCTTCGGCCCGGTGGTGAACATCGAGAACTACGAGCGGACGCTCCAGCCGGCGCTCGTCAACCTCTACCAGGACAAGGGCTACTGCTGGGTGGTCAGCGGATCGACCCAGTTCGGCCGGGCCGAGGTCGACCCCAGTCAGGTGCCCCAGGCGATCGCCTACTACAAGGAGCTCCAGCGCCAGGGGACGCTCGTCTTCCGGGGCAGCCCCTACGGCCGCAACCAGGCCCAGGTGCCGTTCAACTTCGACTGGGCATTCGACTACTACCCGCTCAACTACGGCCACCCCGGGCCGATCATGAACATCTATCACCTGACGGGGGGGAAGTGCGCGGCGTGATCCGCCGCCCGTCACGGCTCTCGATGGGAGATTAGGCGCGGGCGGCAGGGTGTGTCATGACGGAGGGATGGCCGCGATGACTAGAGCACCGGAAGCGCGACCCGACCACCCGGCAGGTGACCCGGCCCGCCGGACCCCGCGGACCGGTCTTCCCCCGCGGGCCGGCCGGACCGGTCGCGCCCTTCGGGCCGGCCGGTCCCGTCGCCCCTGGACCGCCCGTCGCTCCGAGCGCGCCGGCGGGCCCGACCGGGCCGGGCGGGCCGGTCGGGCCCGGGGTGCCCTGGGGGCCGGCGTTGGCCGCCTGCTCGACGAAGCGCGTGGTCACCGTTCGGCGGTCCCCGTTCGGGTCGACGACCTGCCAGGTCGCCGTGTAGGTGCCCGGGGTCAGCGCCGGGACCGGGACGCCCGCCGCGGTGTTCGCTTTCGCCGCCGTGAAGACCGCCGCCCCGCCGGTCGCCGGGGCGATGGTCAGGGCGGCGACGTCGGACGTCGGCGTCACCGAGTTGCTCGGACCCGTGAAGCCGACGTCGGCCAGGGCGGTGAAGCCGCCGTACACCGTCTCGCCCTGGATCGGCGAGGTGTCGATCACGGCCGGAAGGGCGGTCTGCGTCTGACCGCCGCTCGCGTCGTCGGTCTGGGCGATCGCGTCGGTCGGGAGACCGGTCGCGTCACCGCTCACCGGGCAGATCGTCCCCGTTTTCGCCGGGCCGCCCGGGCCGCCCGCGCTCGCGCTGGTCGACGGGGCGATGGCGAACGCCCCGTAGTAGTCGCCCGGCTCGCACCGGCCGCCGGCGAGCACCGTCTGCGCGCCGGTGATGTCGACCCGCAGATGGGCGACATGGAGGGCGGTCAGGGCCCGTCCGGCCGCGTTCCTCAAGGTGACGACGTCCCCGCCGGCGAGCCCGGGGGTCCCCGGGAGCGTCAGGTCGAGCCCACCGGAGGCGTCGCTCGTCCCCGCCGTCGTGGTGGCCGTCGCCCCGCGGGTGCGGACTGCCGCGTAGGCGCTGGTCGGGACGAGGCCCGTGCACGAGACCGTCCCCCGTAGAGGTCCCCGCTACAGACCGGGAAGCCCCCGCCCAGGCCCGCCCAGCGGCACGGTCAGGTCGACCAATGCGCCGTTCGGGTTGACCGGTGAGAACGCACGGTTGTCGTTCGAACTCGAGGGCCAACGCGTTCGCCGGCGTGACCGCCGCCGCGGTCACCGCGACGTCGGTCTCCGTGTCGCACACGCCGAGCGGGTTCCGGGACCCGTCGATCAGCAGCGTGAGGACGCCGGTCTGGAAGCACGGGAAGTCCACCACCGCGCTCCCGTCGGGCGCGACCGAGAAGCCCGTGTCGAGATCGCCCCAGCCGGTCCACCCGGACTCGTTGTTCGGGTGACCGCCGTTTCCCGTGAGGATCGTCGCGTCCGGCGGCGCCCCCGCCGCCCCTCCGTAGGCGACGCTCAGCACGTCCCGATCGTCGCCCACCGCGTGACCCGGCAGGGAGACCGACCAGGCGCCCGTCGCCGCGTCGGAGACCGTGCTCGCCGCAGCCACGGCGACCCCCGCCCGCACGACGGTGACCGTCACGTTGAACGCGTTGTGGGAGCCGACGTTGCCCGTGACCTGTCCGGAGAACTGGCGCAGGCCGACCTGGGGAGCGGGAGGGGCGACCCGGTCTGGGTCGTCCGCTGCACGCAGCCGCTGTCGGCGTTCGACCACATCTCCTGGAACTGGTACGCCTGGCCGTTGATCACCTGGTTGTCGTCCGCCCCGCTCGGGGCCTGGCCGAGGATCGTCCCGAGCATCGGCCCGAACTCGCACTTGTCGCCGACCTCGAAGCCGTTCGGGTCCATCCAGCCGGTCGCGAGGGGGTCGGTGATCGCCTCGACCGTCTCGTGGGCCGCGATCTCCGCGTCCGGGTTCCCGTTCGGGAAGGTCGCGACATCCGGCAGCCGCCCGGCGATCTCCGGGTCGGGCATGTTCGCGTAGATCGTCGTCCCGTGGCCGAGGTCGGAGATCCCGTGGTAGCCGCCGAACGTGTTCGACGCACACGCGCCCGGGAGGATGCATGTGTCGACGTCCTGGGGCAGGAAGATCATGTAGCGTCGTGGTCGACCGATGGCAAACGCGACGGTCGGAGCCTCGGTCCGCCCGCCCGATCGTGTCATGCTCCACGGGCGATGGCGACCTGCACGGAGACCGACCGGATCCACCTGGCCCGAGCGATCGAGCTCGCGGCCAACGGGGTCGGCCGGGTCAACCCGAACCCCGTCGTCGGGGCGGTGATCGCCCGGGGGGAGGAGCTCCTCGGCGAGGGCTGGCACGAGGAGTACGGCGGCCGCCACGCCGAGGTCAACGCGATCGCCGCCTGCGGCGAGGCCAGCCTCGACGGGGCGACCCTCTACGTCTCGCTCGAGCCGTGCTGCCACACCGGCAAGACGCCGCCCTGCACCGACGCGATCGTCGCCGCCGGCATCCGCCGGGTCGTCCTGGCCAGCGACGACCCGACCGAGAAGGCGTCCGGCCGCGGTCCGGGCATCCTCCGCGACGACGGGGTCGAGGTGATCGTCGCCGACCCCGACCTCGCCCGCCGCGCCCGGCTCGCCAACCAGGCGTTCCGCAAGCACGCCCGGACCGGGCGGCCCTGGGTGCTCTTCAAGTCGGCGATGACCCTCGACGGCAAGGTGGCGACCGCCGCCGGCGACTCGAAGTGGATCTCCGGCGAGGAGAGCCGGCTCCGCGCTCACCAGTGGCGGGCCTCGGCCGATGCCGTGGCCGTCGGGATCGGCACGGCCCTGGCCGACGACCCCCAGCTCACGGCCCGCCTCGACGGCGTCCACCACCAGCCCCGCCGGGTTCTCTTCGACTCGCTCGCCCGGGTCCCGCTCGGCTCGCACCTGATCTCCCTGGCCAGCGACGTGCCGCTGATCGTCGTCGTCTCCCGCGCCGCCCCCCGCACCCAGACCGACGCGCTCGAGGCGGCCGGCGCCGAGGTCGTCGTCGCGACCGGCGAGAACGAGCCGGCTCGGGTCCGGTCGGCCCTCGACCAGCTCGGCGGGCTCCAGATCACCTCGGTCCTCCTCGAGGGCGGCCCCCACCTCGCCGGGGCGTTCCTCGACGCCGGCGAGATCGACGAGATCCGCCTCTTCCTCGCCCCGCTCCTCCTCGGCGGCCGCAGCGCCCGGGATCCCCTCGAGGGGGAGGGGGTCGACCGGATCGCCGAGGCCACCCGCGCGCTGACCTTCGAGTCCGAGCGGGTCGGACACGACCTGCTGATCTCCGCCCGCCTGCGGGAGTGGTGATGTTCACCGGGCTCGTCGCCGACCTCGGGACGGTGGCCGCGGTCGACCGCTGCGGCGACGCCGCCCGCCTGCGGATCGAGACCCGCCTCGGCGGTGAGCTCGGCCCCGGCGACTCGGTGGCGGTCAACGGCGTCTGCCTGACCGCGGTGGATCCGGATGCCGGCTCGTTCCAGGCCGACGTGGTGGCCGAGACCCTCCGGCGCTCGTCGCTCGGCCGGCTCGCGGCGGGCGAGCACGTCAACCTCGAGCTGCCGTTGCGCGCGGCCGACCGGATGGGCGGGCACGTCGTCCTCGGACACGTCGACGGGCTCGGCGAGGTGACGCAGGTCGACCCGTCCGGGGAGATCGCCGTCGCCGTCGACCCGGCCCTCCTGCGCTACGTCGTCGAGAAGGGCTCGATCGCCCTCGACGGGGTCAGCCTGACCGTGGCAGCGGTCGACGACCGGTCGCTCACCGTCGCCCTGATCCCCGAGACCCGCCGCCGGACCACGCTCGGGGCGGCCCGGCCCGGCACCCGGGTCAACGTCGAGGTCGACGTCCTGGCCAAGCACCTCGAGAAGCTGGTGGCCGCGTGACCCCCGAGGTCGCGGCCACGCCGTTCGCCACGATCGACGAGGCAATCGAGGAGATCCGCCACGGCCGGATGGTCGTCGTCTGCGACGACGAGGACCGGGAGAACGAGGGCGACCTCGTCCTCGCCGCCCAGTTCGCCACGCCCGAGGCGATCAACTTCATGGCCAAGGAGGGGCGCGGCTGGATCTGCCTCGCCCTGACGCCCGACCGGTGCGACGAGCTCGGCCTCGACCTGATGACGGCGAAGAACGAGTCGCCCCTCCAGACGCCCTTCACGATCACGATCGAGGCCCGCGAAGGCGTGACCACCGGCGTCTCCGCCCACGACCGGGCCCACACCATGCAGGTGGCGATCGATCCCCGCACGCGCCCGCACGACCTCGTCCAGCCGGGCCACGTCAACCCCCTGAAGGCCAAGCCGGGCGGCGTGCTCGAGCGAACCGGACACACCGAGGCGAGCGTCGACCTCGCCCGCCTGGCCGGCCTCAACCCGTCCGGGGTGATCTGCGAGGTGATGAACGACGACGGCTCGATGGCCCGGGTCCCCGACCTCGTCGAGTACACCGAGCGCCACGGGCTGAAGATGGTCACGATCAAGGACCTGATCGCCTACCGGCGGCGCAACGACAAGCTCGTCGAGCGGGTCGTCTCGACCCGCCTGCCCACCGGCTTCGGCCTCTTCGAGGCGATCGGCTACCGCTCGCTCGTCGACGACAAGCACCACGTCGCCCTGGTCAAGGGCGAGGTGGCCGGGAAGCCCGACGTCCTCGTCCGCGTCCACTCCGAGTGCCTGACCGGCGACGTCTTCCACTCCCTGCGCTGCGACTGCGGCGAGCAGCTCGAGTCGGCCCTGACCATGATCGACCGGGCCGGCGAGGGCGTCCTCCTCTACCTCAGCCAGGAGGGTCGGGGGATCGGCCTGCTCAACAAGCTGAAGGCCTATCGCCTCCAGGAGGACGGCCTCGACACGGTCGAGGCCAACGAGCGCCTCGGCCTCCCGGTCGACCTGCGCGACTACGGGATCGGCGCCCAGATCCTCGTCGACCTCGGCCTCTCGTCGATCCGCATCCTCACCAACAACCCGAAGAAGATCCGCGGCCTCGAGGGCTACGGCCTGTCGGTCAGCGCCCAGATCCCGATCGAGCACGCGCCGAACGAGCACAACGAGTCCTACATGCGGACCAAGGCCGAGAAGATGGGCCACACCCTCCACCACCAGGGACTCAACCTCGACGCCGAGCTCCTGCGCGCCGAGCGCGAGCACGACCGCGAGCGCGACCGGTGACCGACCCGCCCGGGCGCTTCGCCCTCGTCGTCGCCCGCTTCTACGCCGAGCTGGCCGACCGGCTCGTGGCCAGCGCCCAGGCCGCGCTCGAGGAGGCCGGCGCCGGGACGGCCGACGTCTTCGACGTGCCCGGCGCCTTCGAGCTTCCCCTCGCCGCCCTCTACGCCGCCCGCTCCGGCCGCTACGCCGGGGTCGTCTGCCTCGGCGCGGTGATCCGCGGCGAGACCTCCCACTACGACCACGTCTGCGCCGAGGCGGCGCGCGGGATCGAGGACGTGATGCTCCAGACCAGCGTCCCCTGCTCGTTCGGGGTCCTGACGGTCGAGAACATGGAGCAGGCGCTCGCCCGGTCGGGCGGAGCCAAGCGTGACCAGGGGCGCCACGCCGCCGAGGCCGCGCTCGCCCTGGCCGAGTTGCGCGGTCGCCTGACCCCGGCCGGGCGGCTCTGACGGCGGCCACCGCTCCGAAGAATACGACGACTCTCGCCGGCCCACGGCCGAGGAGGCGATGGTCTACACTGCCGCACTCGATGTCCAAGGTATGTGTCAGCTGTGGTCGCAAGCCGGCGTTCGGCAACTCCCGCAGCCACTCGATGGTCGCCACCCGGCGACGCTTCAACCCGAACCTCCAGAAGGTGCGCGTCCTCGTCGGGGGGACCGCCCGCCGGGTCTACGTCTGCACACGCTGCCTCAAGGCCGGCAAGGTCACCAAGGCGGCCTGACCGCCGCCCGCGGGTCGTGACCGACCCCAACCTAGTTCGCTTTCGCACGGTCGTCGCCGGTGCGCTGGCCCACCTCGAGTCCCGCCGCGAAGAGGTCAACGACCTCAACGTCTTCCCGGTGGCCGACGGCGACACCGGCGACAACATGGTGCTGACGCTGCGCTCGGTCCTCGACGAGCTCGACCGCCTCGCGGCCGACGGCGACCGGACGATCGACGAGATCGGCCGCGACGAGATCGTCGGATGCCGTGGCCCGGGCCGCCCTCCTCGGCGCCCGCGGCAACAGCGGGGTGATCCTCTCCCAGCTGATCCGGGGCGCCGCCGAGGAGCTGGTCAGCCGCCCCGGCGAGCTCGTCGATCCGGTGCTCATCGGCGCGGCCATGGCCCGCGCCGCCGAGCGGGCCTACGCCTCGGTCCGCGACCCTGCCGAGGGCACGATCCTCACCGTGGTCCGGGAGATGGCCCACCGCATCGCCGGCGACCTCGCCCACCGCCCGGAGGCCCGCCTGGCCGAGGACGCCGCCCCCGAGGTCCAGGAGGGGGCGATCGCCGCGATCCTCGCCGGGGCGGTCGAGTCGGGTGAGCAGTCGGTCAAGCGCGGACCCGAGCTCCTCCCCGTGCTCCGCGAGGCCGGAGTCGTCGACGCCGGCGGGTACGCCCTCACGGTGATCTTCGCCGGGATCGTCGCCGCCCTCCGCGGGGACGAGCCGCCCCCCCTCGAGCATCACGCCCCGGCCCGGATCACCCACCCCCAGCACGCGTCGGTCACCCACCGCTACTGCACGAACTTCGCCGTGATCGGGAGCGATCTCGTCGCCGGCCGCTACATCCCGGCGCTCGAGGCGCTCGGCGACTCGGTCCTCGTCGTCGGCGACGCCCACACCCTCAAGGTGCACGTCCACACCGACACGCCCGAGGCGGCAACCGCCGTCTTCGCCGGCGTCGGCCAGGTCTCGCGGCTCGACGTCGCCGACATGCGCGCTCAGGTCGCCCATCGCCTCGCTGGCCTCGAGTCGGCCTACATGGCTCGATCGGGTCTCCTCGCCGTGGTCGCCGGGCCCGGGATCGCCGAGCTCTTCGCGAGCCTCGGCGCCGAGACGCTCGACGGCGGGCCGACCCTCAACCCGTCGACCTACGAGCTCCTGGCCGCGATCCACGCGATCGCCGCCGAGGAGATCATCGTCCTCCCCAACAGCCCGAACGTGTTCATGGCCGCCGAGCGCGCCGCCGAGCTCTCGGACAAGCAGGTGGTCGTCGTCCCCTCGCGCTCCCAGCAGGCCGGGCTCGCCGCCGTCATCGCCCTCGATCCGAGCCGGAGCGCGGCCGAGAACGCCGCCGCCCTCGGCGAGGCGCTCGCCCGGGTGCGGACCGGCGCTGTCGCCCCGGTCGCCCGCGACGACGCCGACGGCCGCTTCCGGGTCGGCGAAGCGGTCGGCTTCGTCGAGGAGGAGCTGATCGCCTGGGGCGAGCCCGAGTCGACCGTGGCCGCCGTGGTGGCCGCGCTCGCGCCCGGCGCCGAGCTCCTCACCTGCATCGAAGGGGCCGGCGCCCCGCTCGACGCCGCCCGGCTCTCGAGTCTCGTACCCGACGGGATCGAGTTCGAGCACAGCGTCGGCGGCCAGCCGAGCTACTGGTGGTTGTTCGCCGCCGAGTAGGCGGGGGAGATGACCGCCCGGCGGTTCATCATGGGGTGGTCATGGAGCCGTCATCGATCTGCGCGACCGGGCCGCCCGCCTTCGCGACCGGAGATCCGGTCGGCCGGGGCGAGCTGCTCGCCGCCCCGCTCCGGTGGCCCCGTCCGTCGCTGCTCGCCGCCCCGCTCGAGCTGAAGGGCAAGGCGGCCGAGGCGGCCGAGGCCCTCGGCCTGCGCAGCGTCGGCGAGCTCCTCGAGCACCTGCCCCGGGCGCGCCGGGAGGCGCGGTCGATCGCCGCGCTCGTCCCCGGGGAGACGGCGACCGTCGTCGTCGCGGTCCGCTCGATCGCCGGACGCCCGGTCCGCCGGCGGGGCATGCGCCCGCTCGTCGAGGCGACCGTCGTCGACGAGACGGCGACGATGAAGGTCACGTTCTTCAACCAGCCCTGGCTCGTCGGCCGGTACCGGCCGGGGACGCGGCTCGTCCTCCACGGCAAGTACGACGGCCCGGCGAAGTTCCGCGTCTCCCATCATGCGATCACCGAGGAGGCGGTCGCCGGGACGGGCGAGGTCTCCCACTACGCGGCCACCGACGGACTCTCCTCGACCCAGATCCTCGCCCTCATGGCCGCGGCCCGCCCCCGTCTGGCCGACGTGATCGAGCCGCTCCCGGCGGTGATCCGCGCCGGCGAGCGACTCCCCGACCGCCCGGCGGCGCTCGCCGCCGTCCACTTCGCCGACGAGCCCGACCGGGCCGAGACCGGCCGCCGCCGGCTCGCCTTCGAGGAGCTCCTCCTCACCCAGCTCGCCCTCCTCCATCGACGCGCCCGGCGCCGGGGCGCGGCCGCCGCTTCGGCCCTCGCCGACGACCCGGAGCTGACCGGGCGCTGGCTGCACGGCGGGCTCCCGTTCGCCCTGACCGGCGACCAGGCGCGGGCGGTCGAGACGATCGCCGGCGAGCTGGCCGCCACCCGGCCGATGCAGCGACTCCTGATGGGCGAGGTCGGGAGCGGCAAGACGGTGATCGCCCTCTACGCGATGCTCCGCGCCGCCGAGCACGGGTGCCAGGCCGTGCTGATGGCGCCGACCGAGACCCTCGCCGAGCAGCACTTCGCCGCGATCCAGCGCCTCATCGGCGCCGAGAACGTCACCCTCGCGCTCCTCACCGGGTCGACCCCGGCCGCCCGGCGCGCCGACATCCTGGCCAAGCTCGCCTCCGGGGAGCTCGCGGTGGCCGTCGGGACCCACGCGCTGATCGAGCCGGCGGTCGCCTTCGCGGCCCTCGCCGTCGCCGTCGTCGACGAGCAGCACCGCTTCGGCGTGCGCCAGCGGGCGGCCCTCGACGCCAAGGCCCCGCCCGGGCTCGTCCCCCACGTCCTCCACATGACGGCCACGCCGATCCCGCGGACGCTCGCCCTGTGCCGTCATGGGGACCTCGACCAGACCCGCCTGCGCGAGCTCCCGGTCGGCCGCCAGCCGGTCGACACCCACCTCGTCGGCGGGGAGCGCGAGCGCGCCCGGGCCTACGAGCGGATTCGCGAGGAGCTCCACCGCGGCCGTCAGGCCTTCGTCGTCTGCCCGCTGGTCGACGAGGCCGCCGAGGTCGAGTCGTGGGGCGGTGAGGCCGGCCGGCCCGCCGGCGGGCTCGAGGAGGCCCGGGCGGCGACGGTCGAGTACGAGCGGCTCGCGGCCGGGGAGTTCGCCGACTTTCGCGTCGTCCTCCTCCACGGCCAGATGCACCACCGCGACAAGCAGGCGGCGATGGCGGCGTTCGCCGGCGGTGAGGCCGACGTCCTCGTCGCGACGACGGTGATCGAGGTCGGGATCGACGTCCCGAACGCGACCGTGATGGTCGTCGAGAACGCCGAGCGCTTCGGGATCTCCCAGCTCCACCAGCTCCGGGGGCGCGTCGGCCGAGGCGAGCACCGGTCGCTCTGCCTGCTCTTCGGCCCGAAGAACTCGCCGCGCCTGCGGGCGCTCGTCGACCACGCCGACGGGTTCGCCCTCGCCGAGATCGACCTCGCCCTCCGGCGCGAGGGCGAGCTCATCGGCACCCGCCAGTCCGGGCTCAGCCAGTTCCGGACCGCTCGCCTCCCCGAGGACGGCGAGCTCCTCGAGCGCGCCCGCCGCTGGGCCGAGCTCGTGATCGAGTCCGACCCCGGCCTGGCCGAGCCCGAGCACCGGCTCCTCGCCGACGCCCTCGCGGCGGCGCTGGGCGGCGAGGCCGAACGCCCGATCGCCGCCTAGCCGTGACGCGCGTGTTGACGAGGGCCCGTGCTTGCGGCGCCGGCGCCGGCGCCGGGGCCCGGCGGCGGTGGTGGTCCCGATGCGCGTGATCGCCGGACGCTACGGCGGGCGGCGGCTGCGGGCGCCGACCGGCGCGGCGACCCGGCCGACCTCCGAGCGGGTGCGCGAGGCGGTCTTCTCGATGCTCGGGCCGCTCGACGGGGCCGGGGTCCTCGATCTGTTCGCCGGCTCCGGGGCGCTCGGGATCGAGGCGATCTCCCGGGGGGCGGCCCAGGTCATCTTCGTCGAGCGGGCGGCCGCGCCCCGCGAGGTGCTCACGGCCAACCTCGAGGCCCTCGGCCTCGGCCGGCCGACGGCGATCGTCCGCGGCGGCGACGCCCGACCCGAGCTGCGGGCGGCCGCGGCCCGGGGCGAGGTCTTCGACCTCGTCTTCCTCGATCCGCCCTATCGCCAGGCCGACGTGCTCGGGCCGGCGCTCGCCGGGCCGCTTGCCGCCGTGCTCGCCACCGGGGCCCGGGTGGTCTGCGAGAGCGACCGGCGCCTCCCGCTCGAGCTCGGGCTGCCGCTCGAGCGCGAGCGCCGGTACGGTGACACGCTGATCCGCGTGCACAGCCTGAGGGAGCCCACGAGATGAGCCAGAGCAACGGGATCGCCGTCTGCCCTGGCTCCTACGACCCGATCACCTACGGCCACATGGACGTGATCACCCGGGCGGCGGCCCTCTTCGACGAGCTCATCGTCGCCGTCGTCGACCAGTCGGTCCGCAAGTCCGACACTCTCTTCAGCATCGACGAGCGGATGCAGTTCATCCGCGAGGCGACCGCCCATCTGCCGAACGCCCGGGTCGAGCGGTTCAACACGCTGGTCGTCGACTTCGCCCGGACGATCGGCGCCCGGGCGATCGTCAAGGGCCTGCGGGCGATCTCCGACTTCGAGTACGAGTTCGAGATGAACCAGCTCAATCGGCTCCAGGCGCCGGAGATCGAGTCGATCTACCTGATGGCGAGCCCCGAGTTCAGCTTCCTCTCCTCGAGCGGCGTGAAGGAGCTCGCCCGGTTCGGCGGGAACATCGAGCACCTCGTTCCGCCCGGAGTCGTGGCCCGCTTGCAGGAAGCGCTGGCGCGCTAGCGAAAGAGATCCTGCGAGCCGTGCCTTCCGCGCGCGGCGCTGACCGTTTAGGCTCTATAGCTCATGGACGTCCTCGTATTGATCGACAAGCTCGACGACTTGGTGCACAACGCCAAGCCGGTCCCGTTGACCGACCAGGTCCGCGTCGACAAGGAGGAGATCTACGACATCCTCGACCAGATGCGGGCGACGATTCCCGAGGAGATCAAGCAGGCTCGGTGGATCGTCAAGGAGCGCCAGGAGATGCTCGCCGAAGCCAAGCGCGAGGCCGAGCGGCTGGTCAAGGAGGCGCGCGAGAAGCAGAACCGCCTGGTCGGCGAGGAAGAGGTCACCAAGGCGGCCGAACGGGCGGCCGAGGACATCGTCGAGGACGCCCGGGCCCGGGAGCGGGAGATCCGGCTCGGGGCCGAGGACTACGCCGACGAGATCCTCAACACGCTTGAGGTCAACCTGTCGAAGTTCATCGCCGCCGTCCAGCGCGGGCGCGAGCGGCTCCAGGGCAAGGACGAACCGGCCGAAGTCGCCTGATCGGGCCGTCCGTCCGGGGCGAGCCCGTGGCCGCGAGGCCGGTCGCCGCCCCGAGATCGCCGCCGGCCGTCGCGCGTCGGTGTTAGCGGCTGGGGAAGATTTCTCAGCTTGCGTACTGCGTAAGCTGTAAGTTGGGCCCAGTGGGAGGCGCGCCGGCGGGGGTTGGGTCCGACGGCACGTGCGGCGCACCGATCAGGGCGCCGGCACCGGTGCGCCTGCCCCCGCCCCCGTCCATTCGGCTAGATCCCGGTGCCCGCGCTCGTGCTTGCTGGGTGGGGACGCGATGTACCTCACATGCGTCCCACCAATCCAAACATCACACCCTCCGCCTCATCTCCCGCCACCCACGACACCGCCCGCGCTCGCCGGGCCGGCGGAGGCCGCGCCCGTAGCCGCCGGCCCGCTCGGCCTGGCCGGCGCCTGTGCCTGCGCCTGCGCCACGCTGGCCTTCCTCCTGCTCGGGGGGAGCGCCCCGGCCTGGGCGGCCGCGACGCCGACCCTGCTCGGCAACGCCTCGTCGAACACCATTGTCGGCCTCCAGGTCTTCGACCACACCAACCTCACCGGCGGCGCCTCGCCGACCGGCACCCTGACCTTCAAGCTCTATGCCCCGGGCGATCCGACCTGCGCCGCGGCCCCGTGTTCACGACGACGACCCCCGTCTCGGGCACCGGGTCCGACGACTCGGCCAGGTACTGGACGACCGGCGCCGGCACCTACCAGTGGACGGCCGCATACAGCGGCGACGCCAACAACAACCCCGTGGCGACCGCGTGCGGCGACCCCAACCAGCGGGTGATCGCGAGCCCGGTCTACGTGGCCCAGACCACGACCGCGGCCCGGACCGGCGGCCAGCTCCACGCCACCACGGTGCTCGCCGGCGGGTTCGCTCCGGTCGGGGGGACGCTCACATTCACGGTCACCGGCCCCAACGACATGTTCTGCGGTGGTGCCACCGACTACACGCACACCGTCGCGGTCAACGGCACCGGGAGCTACGACTCGGGCTCGTTCACCCCGACCGTCGCCGGCACCTACACGTTCCGCGTCCGCTACAGCGGCGACCAGGACAACTACGGCTTCGGCCCGAGTCCCTGCCTCGACGCGGGCGCGTCGGTCTCGATCGCGCAGGCCGACCTCGCCGGTGCGGTGGCTTCGTTCACCAACCCGACCAACGGCGGCGTCAAGGACAGCACGCGGCCGTTCAGCTGGACGGGCGTGCCCGCGGCCCAGCAGTACTCGCTCTGGGTGGGCACCACGCCCGGCGGCGCGGATCTCGCCGGCGTCTACGTGTCGCCGTCGACGCTCTCCTACGACGTGCCGATGCTCCCGACCGGGCGGACGCTCTACGCCCGCCTGTGGACCGAGACGAACGGCGCCTGGAGCGGCTACCAGGACATCACCTTCACAACTTCCGGCGGTGCCCTGCTCACCAATCCCGCCCCCGGGCAGTCGAGCGTCCCGCCCGGTGCGCTGACCTGGAGCCCCGTGAGCCAGGCGCAGAACTACGCCCTGTGGATCGGCACCACCCCGGGCGGCACCGACGTCGCCGCGGCCAGCGTCGGCGGCGACGTGACCTCGTTCGACGCGAGTCTCCCCACAGGGAAGACGGTGTACGTCCGGCTCTTCACGATGGTCGGCGGCACCTGGGCGCGCTACCAGGACGTCAGCTTCGTTGCGACCGGGGGAGCGACGTTCACCTCCCCGGGTGACGGCGCGACCGCGGTCGACCCCGCCCAGCCACTCGCGTGGACGGCGGTCGGCGGAGTCCAGTACTACGCCCTCTGGGTGGGGACCACGCTCGGCGGCGCCGATGTCGCCACGGGCGCCTACGCCCCCGGGACTACGTCCGCCGCCCTGGCCGGCCTCCCCCACGGTCGCAAGCTGTACGCCCGGGTGTGGACGATGGTGGGCGGGCATTGGAGCCGCTACCAGGACATCTCGTTCACCACCAGCTGACCGGCTCGGGCTTCAGAAGAGCGCGCCGGGCGGGGTACCGGCGGCCACGAGGTCGTCGATCTCACCGAGGTACTGGCGCACTCGGGCGGTCATCGAGTCGGCGATCTCGCCCGCCCTGTCGATCTGGGTCCGGGCGCCCGTCAGCTGCACCTTCATCCGGCGGACGTCCTCCATCGCGGCGACGGCCCGCTCGCAGGTCTCGCGGATGGCCAGGCCGTCGATCTGCTCGCCGGCCCCGGCCACCCGGGCCATCAGGACGCGGGCCCGGGCCAGCGAGTAGGCGACCTGGAGGGCGAGCGGAGGCCCGTCCCCTCCCGCCGGGTCGAGCGCGACGATCAGCTTGTCGCCGTTGTACTCCCGCAGGGGCACCATCCGGGCCGGCACCTCCGACTCGCTCGGGACGACGAGGATCCCGTAGTCGGCGCAGCGGACGCCGATCGCCCGGTCGAGCTCCTCGAGGGCCTTCGGCCGGCTGAGCTGCGAGTGCTTCGCCTCGAAGACGATCCGTCCCCGCCCGGGACCGGCGGCCCCGTCGATCACCACGACGACGTCGCCCGTCTTGCGCGTCCCCTCGAGTTGGTCGCCGACCGCCTCGCAGCCGTCGCCCTGGGCGAGCGCGAGCCGGTCGACCGCCTCGTGGACGAGCTGCTCGAACGTCCGGCCCTTGGCCGTCCCGCGGCTGTGCTCGGCGGCGACCTCGGCGAGCTTCTCCCGCTCGGCCCGGAGGTCCGAGATCTCGAGACGCATCTCCTCCAGGCGGCCGGTCATCGCGCTGAGCTGCTCGGCCTGACGGTCGGCGGCCTGGCGCATCATCGACGCGGCCATCGCCTTGAAGTCGGACAGCGGGTTGCTCGCGTCGGCCGAGGAGAACTGGCGGACGAGGTCCTCGCGCGACCGGGCCATCGCCTCGCCGACGATCTCCCGGACCTGGTTCTGGACCGCTCCGGTCGAGTCCTCGCCGAAGTGGCGGGCCATCACCCGGGCGAGCTGTCCGTCGTCGGCCCCGAACGCCTCGTCGACCTTGGCGTCGAGCCGCTCGGCGACCCGCCGAGCCCGGTCGACGAACTCGGTGTCGAGCTCGCGGGCGGCCCGCTCGAACTCCGCCCGGACGAACTCGGCGTTCGCCCCGGCCTGCTCGCGGTCGAGCACCCGGGCGCCGATCTCGATCGCGTCGACGACCAGCTTGGTCGGGTCCTGGCCCGCCCGCTCGCGCTCGCGTACGAGGCGCACGGCGCACTCGTCGCCGACCTGGACGCCGTCGACGAGCAGGATCTCCCCGCGGGTACGGACCTGGGCCGGGCGCAGTGGTCGGGCAGCTTCCATCATCTGGCGATCCTAGGCCCGCCGCCGGACGGATCGGCCCGGCCCGCCCACCCGGGAAAAGCCTGCATAGGCCGACCGACCGGCCGAGCGCGGGCGGGGTTCGCGCTGCGTCGCGCGGGGCGGGGGCGATCGGGGGCTACGCTTCGACGATCGTGCCCGCGCGCGCCGACGACTTCGACCTGGCCGGTCTCGGCCTGACGTCCGGGGAGGGGCGGCGGCTCGAGCTGTCGACCCGGATCGCCCCGCTGACCCTGGCCGGCGAGCGGTTCGTCGCCGACCCGGAGATCGTCGACGTCGTGCTCGACGTGTCGCGGATGACCGGGGCCGGCCACGCCCTGCGGCTGCGCTTCGCGACCGCGCTCGCCGGGCCGTGCATGCGCTGCCTCGGGCCGGCGGCCCCGATCGTCGAGGTCGACGCCCGGGAGGTCGACCAGCCGGGCGGCGGCCCGGAGCTCGAGAGCCCGTACGTGACCGGCGACGTCCTCGACCTGGCCGCCTGGGCGCGCGACGCGTTCCTCCTCGCCGGCCCCGACCGCGTCCTCTGCCGGCCCGAGTGCCTCGGGCTCTGCCCGGAGTGCGCGGTCAACCTCAACGAGGCCGAACCCGGCCATCACCACGACCGTCCGCCGGATCCGCGCTGGGCGAAGCTCCGCGACCTCGGGTTTCCGGCCGAGTAGGGGGCCGGCGACGCCGCCGCCGCAAGCCGCACCGGACCGCCCCCGCCGGGCCCTCCCCCGCCGGGGAGGCCGCCAGCCGGAAGCTCGCCTAGAATCGCCGGCGGTGGCCACCGACCAACAAGTCAAGGACGAGCAGGGGCCGGGCGCCCCGCCGGGAGTCCTCGGGCCGGTGCCGACGCCGGCGGACGTCCAGCCCCCGGGCGAGTACGACCTGGCGAGCCGGATCGCGACCGCCGTGGTCACCGGCGTCCCGCTGCTCCTGCTCGTGCTCGCCGGATGGCAGGCCTGGGGCGGAGCCCTCCACTGGCCGGACCTGGTGATCCTCTTCGTCTGCTACTTCGCGACCGGCTTCGGGATCACCGTCGGCTACCACCGCCTGCTCACCCACCGGAGCTTCGCCACCTCGCCGGTCATGCGGGGCGTCCTCTCGGCCTTCGGCGCCGCGGCGATCGAGGGCCCGCCGATCGAGTGGGTGGCCAACCACCGCATGCACCACGCGTTCTCCGACCAGGAGGGCGATCCGCACAGCCCGCACGTCGGCCGGGGAGCCGGCTGGCGCGGGGCGATTCGCGGCCTCGTCCACGCCCACCTCGGCTGGCTCTTCACGTCCGAGTTCGCCAGCGAGGAGCGCTACGCCCCCGATCTGCTCGCCGACCGCGCGGTCCGCTTCGTCGACCGCACGTTCCTCCTCTGGGTCCTCGTCGGCCTGCTCGTGCCCTTCCTTGCCGGGTACGCGGTCACCGGCACGCTCGCCGGGGCGCTCACCGCGCTCCTCTGGGGCGGAGCCGTGCGGATCTTCCTGCTCCACCACGTCACCTTCAGCATCAACTCCCTCTGCCACTTCTTCGGCCGGCGGCGTTTCGCCACCGACGACGAGTCGCGCAACCTCCTCTGGCTCGCCCCCCTCTCGATGGGGGAGTCGTGGCACAACAACCACCACGCGTTTCCGACCTCCGCGGCCCACGGGCTGCGCTGGTGGGAGATCGACCTGAGCGCCCTGGTGATCCGCGGTCTGCGGGCGACCGGGCTCGTCTGGGACGTCGTCGAGATCAGCGCCGAGCGCCAGGCGACGAAGCTGGCCTGAGGGGCTGGGCGGCGGGTCGAGTCGGGCGGGGTCGGGTAGCGTGCCGGCGGGCGCGGCCTGGCTAGTGCGGAGCGCCGAGGCTGGCGCGCTCGATCCCGGCCAGGGGATCGCGCAGTGCGCCGGCCGCCACCGGGTCGCCGGGATCGGCGACCGTGCCGGCCCGGACCTCGACGGCGGCTCCGTCCGCGAGGGCCCGGCCCGGGTCGCGGACGACGAGCACGCCCGGTCGATCCCCGAGCCGCACGTTGACCGCCGGGCGCCCGTCGAGCTCCGTGTAGGGGCCGGTGAGGCGGACCGGCCGCAGGCCCTCCGGCCCGTCGAGGGTCAGCTCGCCGAAGAGCGCCGCGTGCTCCTCCGCGTGGTCGCTCCAGGTCCCGCCGGCCCCGGCCGGGTCACCGGCGAGGAGGGCGTCGAACGCCTCCAGGCAGGCGGACCACCCGGCCGCGTCCCGAGCCGGCTTGCCCGGCTGGTGGGCGAAGGAGTGGGTGAAGACCAGCCGGGTGCGCCGCCCGGCGGCCGCGAGCTCGAAGCGCAGGACGTCCTCGCCCCAGGCGAAGGCGAAGGCCGTCGGCGGGTCCCACTCGAGCACCTCTCCGGGCCAGGCGTCGAGGTCGTGGGCGCCACCGAAGTCGAACTGCATCGGGGCGCCGACCCGCGGCTCGTAGATGACCGCCGACGGGAACCACTGCCCGAGCTCGGCCGGGTCGGTGATCGCCCGCCAGACCCGCTCGGGCGGGTGGGCGAGGAGGCGGTCGAAGCGCAGTGTGCTGCGGCCGGCGTCGATGTCGAGGCGGGCGGTCATCGGGTGCTCCGATCGGGGTCGGGGTGGGCGTCGAGGTGGGCCTCGAGGGCGTCGAGCCGGTCGTCCCACAGCCGCCGGTACGGGGCGAGCCAGGCGTCGAGCTCGGCCAGGCGATCCGGACGGAGCGCGTAGACCCGTCGCTGGGCGTCAGGGTGGACGTGGACGAGGCCGGCCTCACGGAGGACCCGGAGATGCTTGGACGCCGACGGCTGGCTCGTCTCGAGGGCGGCGACGAGCTCGCCGACCGACCGCGGCGCCCCGAGCAGGAGGTCGAGGATCCGCAGTCGGGTGGGCTCGGCGAGAACGGCGAGGAGGTCGGCGGCCGGAGGCACCCCCGTAATATGCCACTCCGGGTATGTACGTGTCAAGGCATATCCGGGCAACCCTCACCGGGCGCCACGCGGCGCGGTCGGGGTCGTCGCCTCGGGCGGCCCGGCTCACGGGCGGCTGGGAGGCAGGCGAAGGAGCCCTCAGCTCGAGCCGCGGGCGATGGCCGCGGCCAGGCGGGCCTCGGCGGCGTCGGCCTCCCGCTCGAGCTCGCGCATCCGGGCCGGGCTCGTCGCCCGGGGACCGTAGGTCTTCGCCCGGTAGATGTCGACCTGCCGGCGGCGGTGGGCCGCCTCCTCCCGCATCTCCTCGAGGCGCCTCGGATCCGGGCCCGCCATGCCTGACATCGTGGCACCCACGATAGACCCCCGGCCGGAGCCGGGCGGACCGACCGCCCGATCTGTCGCCCGCTCGGCCCCCGCCGGACGGCCGTCGTCGCCGGAGCCCGAAGGGCGGAGGCCGTAA
>CAWFQO010000038.1:0-28748 GCA_963817865.1 uncultured Solirubrobacterales bacterium
GTACTCCTCGGCCCGGTCGCGCAGGGCGTCGGGGATCGGGATCTCGGTGGCGTTGTCCCGCCCGGGGGCGGCGTAGCGGTAGGCCTTCATGTCGACCAGGTCGACCACGCCCTCGATCTCGTGCTCGGTCCCGATCGGGATCTCGGTGGCGACGACGTGGGGGCCGAACGCGGCCTTGAGGGACTCGAGCGCGCGGTAGAAGTCGGCCCGCTCGCGGTCGAGCATGTTGACGTAGATCATCCGCGCGAGGTCGAGCTCGGCCGCCCGGCGCCAGAGGCGGGTCGTGGTGACCTCCGCGCCCATTACGGCGTTGACGACGAAGACGGCCGACTCGCAGACCCGCAGCCCGCCGAGGGCGTCGGCCACGAAGCTCGGATCCCCGGGCGTGTCGATCAGGTTGATCTTGCGCCCACCCCACTCGAACGAGCTCAGGGCCGCGGAGATCGACATCTGGCGGGCCTGCTCGTCGGGGTCGGAATCGGAGCTCGTCGTCCGGTCGACGACGCTCCCGAGCCGGTTGATCGCCCCGGCCTCGAACAGCAGGGCCTCGTGCAGCGAGGTCTTGCCGGCGCCGCGGTGGCCGACGAGCGCGACGTTGCGAATCCTGTCGGCGCTGTATCGCATGCAGATCTCCTCTCCTCGGGGGAGAGGCAACATATCGTGTGCGGATACGCACGTGGGATCGGCGCGACCGGGCGGCCGCGGCTGGGTCAGACGCTGGTCGGTGGAGGAGCCGCCAAGGTCCCGTTCAGGACGTGCCCTCGCCCTGCATGGGAGCGGTCGTCGGGACCCCCAGGCTCGTCGTGCTCGCGAGCGTGTCGGTCGTCGGTGGACGGGGCGATGAGGGGCTGGCCGAGGCGAGACCCGCGCCCAGCCACGCGAGGACGCCGAGTCAGGCGACCACCGCTCCGAAAAGACCAAAGGGACGCCGGCGGCCTCCCACCTCGGGCGATCCTTCCCGCGGCTACTCCGGCGGCGAGAGGCGCGACCGGAGTCGCAGGACGGCCTTGGTGTGGAGCTGGGAGACGCGGGACTCGGTGACGCCGAGGACCTCGCCGATCTCCCGGAGGGTGAGGTTCTCGTAGTAGTAGAGGGCGACCACGAGCTTCTCGCGCTCGGGGAGGCGGGAGATCGCGTCGGCGATGCGGTCCTTCAGCTCGTTGGCGTCGACGATCTGCTCGGGGTTGGGCGCGCTCTGGTCCGGGAGCGTGTCGAGGAGGGAGACGCTGTCGCCGCTCGCGTCCGAGACGGCCCAGAGCTCGTCGAGGGCGGTGACCGACGAGTTGGCGATGGCCAGGAGCGAGTCGCGGAACTCGTCCACGGTGACGCCGATCTCCTTGGAGATCTCCTCGTCGGTCGGGACGCGCTGGAGCTTGGCCTCGAGCTTGGCGTGGGCTCGCTCGATCTCGCGCGCCCGCGCCCGGACCGACCGGGGCACCCAGTCGAGGGCGCGGAGCTCGTCGAGGATCGCACCGCGGACGCGGGTGATCGCGTACGTCTCGAAGCGGATCTCCCGGGAGAGGTCGAAGCGCTCGATCGCGGCGATCAGCCCGACGAGGCCGTAGGAGATCAGGTCGGCCTCGTCGACGTGCGCCGGGAGGCCGGCGGCCATCCGTCCGGCCACGTACTTGACGAGCGGCGAGTAGGCCACCACCAGCCGCTCGCGCGCCCGCTGGTCGTCGTTCAGCTTGTAGCGGCGCCAGAGGTCGCGGAGCTCAACGGCTTTCACATTGGTCTGCAGGGTGCCTCCCCAACCGTGCCCTCATGGCTCGGACGGTGCGGTGATCGTCGGGACGAGAAGCAATCGACTCTATCCGACCGAGCCGTCGGGTCGTCGCGCGAGCCCGAGCCCGGGGGGCGTTCGAGGGCTCAGGGCTGGGACTCGGTGCGGAAGACGCCGCTCCGGGAGCGCTGGCCTTCGAGGAGCGGCTGCAGACGGGCGGCGAGGGCCGGCCAGTCGGGGGCGCAGATCACGGCCTCCTCCTCGCAGAACTCGCTGTTCCAGGGGTGGACGATCGTGGCGACGCGGATGTCGCGATCGAGCGCCCGCCGGAGGTTGACCGGGCTGTCGTCGATCAGGAGCTCGACGCCGCCGTCGAGGCAGCGGAGGATCTTGTCCTCGCAGCAGCTGAGCTCGTCGTGGGGCAGGCCGACCTCGTCCAGCCAGCGCGCCGTGGCCGGGGTCGCGGCGGCGTCGCGGTGGCTCATCACGTGGATCCGGTGGCCGAGGCGGTGCCAGCGGCGGACGGTCTCGACCGCCCCGGGATAGGGGACGGCGGCGAGGACGAGGCTCTCGGAGTGGGTGTCGGCGACGCAGGCGGCGAGCTGCTCGGGGCGCAGGCGGGTGATCCCCCAGGTGAGCTGCTCGGCGTAGGGGAGGTCGACGCCGAAGCGACGGACCGCGGCCGCCGAGAGGAGCCTCCAGTAGTCGTGGAGGGTCGAGTCGATGTCGATCCCGATGTGCATCACTCCTCAGTCTGGCAGCCCACCGACCGCAGGCGGCGCTGGGGGCGGCCGGCTGGTCAGCTGGTGACGGCGCCGCGGGAGGCGCTCCCGACCTGGAGCGCGTACTTCTTGAGGACGCCGGTCATGTCCGGATTGTCCGGAGCCCGGTAGGCGGCCACCCGGGCGGCGATCTCCGCGTCGGTCAGGGCGACGTCGAGACGGCGGCCGTCGACGTCGATCGTCACCTCGTCGCCGTCGCGGACCGCGGCGATCGGCCCGCCCCGGACGGCCTCGGGGGCGACGTGTCCGGCCATGAACCCGTGCGTCGCCCCGGAGAAGCGGCCGTCGGTCAGGAGCGCGACCTCGGCGCCGAGTCCGGCTCCGTTGAGGGCGGCCGTGACGGCGAGCATCTCGCGCATCCCGGGTCCGCCGGCCGGGCCCTCGTTGCGGATCACGACGACGTCCCCGGCCTCGATCCGCCCGTGGGTCACGGCGTCCATCGCGGCCTCCTCGCCCTCGAAGACCCGGGCCGGGCCGACGTGGAGACGCCGCTCATGGCCGGCGAGCTTGACGACGCAGCCCTCGGGGGCGAGGTTGCCGCGGAGGATCGCCAGGCCGCCGGTCGCCTTGACCGGGTCCGACAGGGGGCGGATGACTCGCTGGCCGTCGGTCTCGGTCGCGGCGCGGGCGATCTCGCCGATCGTCTTCCCCGTGACCGTCGGCGCGTCCTCGTGGAGGCAGCCGGCCTCTTGGAGGCGCTGGGCCAGGAGGGCGACGCCGCCCGCCCGGTAGAGGTCGACACCGACGTAGCGGCCGCCGGGCTTGAGGTCGCAGAGGAGGGGCGTCTGCTCGCTGATCCGGTCGAAGTCGTCGATCGAGAGCTCGACGCCGGCTTCGTGGGCGAGGGCGAGGAGGTGGAGGACGCCGTTCGTCGACCCACCGCTCGCGGCGATCGCGGCGATCGCGTTCTCGAACGAGTCGCGGGTGAGCAGCTCGGACGGGAGCAGGCCGCGGCGGAGGACGTCGACGACGAGGCGGCCGGCCGCCCGGGCGACCTCGGGCTTGTTGGCCTCCTGGGCGGGGACGAACGACGCGCCGATCGGCGAGATGCCCATCATCTCGAAGGCCATGGCCATGGTGTTGGCCGTGAACTGCCCGGCGCACGCACCCGGGCCCGGGGAGGCGACCGCCTCGAGCTCGGCGAGATCGGCGTCGGTGATTCGACCGGCGGCATGGGCCCCGACGGCCTCGAAGACGTCCTGGATCGTGACGTCCCTCCCGCGGAATACGCCGGGCGGGATCGAGCCGCCGTAGAGCATGAGCGCGGGGACGTCGAGGCGGGCGAGGGCCATGACCGTGCCGGGGAGCGTCTTGTCGCACCCGGAGAGGGCGATCACGGCGTCGAAGAGGTGGCCGCGCCCGACGAGCTCGATCGAGTCGGCGATGACCTCGCGGGAGACGAGCGACGTCTTCATCCCCGAGGTCCCCATCGTGATGCCGTCGGAGATGGCGATCGTGTTGAGCTCCATCGGGGTTCCCCCGGCCGCGCGAATCCCGCTCTTGACCTCGGCGGCGAGGGCCCGGAGATGGAAGTTGCAGGGCATCGTCTCGATCCAGGTCGAGGCGACGCCGACGATCGGCTTGGCCAGGGCTTCGTCGTCGAAGCCGATGCCCTTGAGGTAGGCCCGGGCCGCAGCCCGCTCGGGACCGTCAGTCAGGGCGCGGCTGCGGTGCTTGAGGTCGAAGCCCGTCGCGACGGTCATCGGCCGCTCGGCGGCGGACGACGGACGGGCGGACTGGACGGGTGGCGGTGGGGGCGCGGTCGGGCGATCACGAGGCCGAGACACTACCGGCGTCGGTCTGGTCGCGCTGGAGGCGGGCCTGCTCCCAGCGCCCGAGTCGCCAGAGGTCGCGGCGGACGGCGTCGGGGTCGACCTGGCGGCCGGGAAGGTGCATGTTGGCGCTGGCGATCAGCCGGCGCTCGTCCCCGGTGAGGGCCATCCACTTGGCGAGGACGTCGTCGGAGTCGGGGAGCCGAGCGCTCCCGTACGGGCGGTCGAGGTCGGGGAACTCGACGCAGTACTCGCTGAGGAGCTGGCCGGTGTGGGGAACGAAGGCGACGATCGGCTTGTGGGGATAGATGAGGTACGCGTAGGGGGCGCCCCGCCGGTGCTCGCCCTCCCCGTCGCCCGGGCCGCGGGCGCAGGTCCCCCAGACGCGGAGGAAGCCGAGGTCGCGGTACATCGCCCACTCCTCGTCGTTGACGCACGAGCGGACGAGGGCTCGAGCCCGCTGCTCGGCCCGGCGCTCGCGGCCGGGGTCGTAGGTGGCAACCGGTCCGATCCGCCGGCGCCGGGCCTGCCAGTCGGCTCGCCAGATGGCCAGCTGCGGGGCGATGACCTCCCAGAGCAGCGCGAGGACGACGATCGCGCAGGCTCCGAGCGCCAGCAGCATGGACGGGCCCGGGCTATCGCCCGCCCGCGGCGCGTGGGAAGAAGATCACGCGCTCGGCGTCGCGTGGTACCTCCTCGAAGCTGCGCACGAGCTCCGCTTCGCGACGTCCGCCGCCGGCGACGGTGGGCACGGCCGCCCACATCCCGGCGTCGAGCTGGGCGCGGAAGGCGGCGACGAGCTCCTGCTCCTCGGCCGGCACCTCGACATCCCCCTCGGCGATCAGAACCTCACCATGACCGGGCTTCATCCTCAACAACCGCATCGGCGGATTATGGCAAACGGCCGCTCGAACCGGGGGCGGTTTCGAACAGGCCGCCGAGAACGTCGACCGGCCCCTCGCCGCCCCCGATCTCCGGCCTCCCCGAGCCGACGGCGTCGGCGGCGACCGTCCGGGCGGCGCGGGCGGCGTCGACGGCCGAGAGGCCGAGCGCGAGCTGGGCGGCGAGGGCAGCCGAGTGGGTGCACCCGGAACCGTGGGTCGCCCCGCCGGGATGCCGGGGCCCGGCGATCTCGATGACCTCGCCCCCGTCGAAGAAGAGGTCGGACCCGCCGGCGCGATGGCCGCCGGTCACGACCACGGCGGCCGGACCGAGGCGGTGGAGGGCCCGGGCGAGGGTGGCGGCGTCGTCGTCGCGGTCGGGGTCGGCGTCCGTGTCGGTGGGGTCACCGCCTGTGGCCGGGTTCGCGGGCTCCCTGGGTGCGGGCGCCGGGACCGGGTCCGCGGAGGCCCGGGCGGCCTCCTCGGCGGCGGCCTCCTCGGCGGCGGCCGCCGCGACGAGGACGCGCGCCTCGGGGAGGTTGGGCGTGAGGACGGTGGCAAGCGGGAGGATCAAGCGGAGGAGGGAGCCGACGGCGTCCGCCGCGAGGAGCGGCGCCCCGGAGGTGGCGACGAGGACTGGATCGACGACGATCGGGAGGCCGGGCGGGAGCTGGAGGAGGCAGCCGGCGACGGCGGCGATCGTCTCGGCGTCGCCGAGCATGCCGACCTTGATCGCGTCGATGCCGATATCGGCGGCGACCGATCGGATCTGGGCGACGACCATCTCGGGCGGGACGGCGTGGACCCGGTCGACACCCAGGGTGTTCTGGGCGGTGATCGCGGTGATCGCCGTCATCCCGTGGACGCCGCACCGGGCGAACGCCTTCAGGTCCGCCTGGATTCCGGCGCCTCCGCCGGAGTCGGAGCCGGCGATCGTCAGGACGCGGCGGATCCCGGGCACCGGGACATCTTGTCAAGGGGAGGTGCGACCCCCCGGCCCGGCGGCCGGATCGACGTTGGCGGCGGCGCCTGCGGGGCGCCGGCGGGACGCGGGGACGGCGGGGACGGCGGGGACGGCGGTCGACTGTGACGAGACGCACAGATCCCGAGCGGCCGTTCGTGTATAGATCGACACATGTGGCCGGGGTACGGTGGGCGGGTCGTCATATGCGTCACGGCGATTCTGATCGCCAGCGGGTCATGTGCCCTCGCCGCGCCCGGAGACGCCGGCTCGACCGGCGACATCGCCGCGAGCTCGATGTGCTCGGCGGCATTCTCCCGCGGATGGTGCGGTGACGGAGGCCCGGCCACGGGGGCCCTGCTCAACGACCCCCATCAGGTTGCCCCGCTCGCCACGGGCGGCTTCCTGATCGCCGACACGGGCAACAACGTTGTCCGCAGGGTCGACGCCGCCGGCGTCATCACCACGGTCGCCGGGACGCCGATGCAGGCGGGCGACGGCGGCGACGGCGGCCCGGCGACCAGCGCGTTGCTCGATCAGCCGATGGGCGTGGTCGACTTGGGGGGTGGCGCCTTCGCGATCGCCGACACCGGCAACCACGTGGTCAGGATGGTCGACGGTTCCGGAAGGATCACCACGCTGGCCCCCGGGTTCGACGAGCCGCGCGCCCTCGCCCGCCGTTCGAGCGGGGATGTGCTCGTCGCGGACGCCGGGCTCAATCAGGTCTTCGCGATCTCGCCGATCGGGGTGTCGACCGCCGTTGCCGGAACCGGCACGGCCGGGTCGGGCGGGGACGGCGGGCCGGCGACCGCCGCGCTCCTCGACCGCCCGACCAGCGTGGCCGTCAGTTCGTTGGGTGACATCCTGGTCGCGGATGCGGGCAACCGCGCCGTCCGCCGGATCGGCCCGGACGGGACCATCACCACCGCCCTGGCCCTCCCCGGGCCGCCGGCATCGTCGCCGGTCGCGATCAGCGTCGCAGTCGCGGCCGACGGGAGCCTGCTCGTGGGCGACGGGGCGCTCGTCGTCCGGGCCAGCGGCGACGGCCGGGCGCCGACGCCGGTCGCCGGCACCGGGATCTCGGCCTTCAGTGGCGACGACGGAGCCGCCACGGACGTCGCCCTGGGCGCGGTGAGTGGAGTCGCGCCCACCGCCGACGGGTCGATCCTGGTCTCCGACGCGGCCGACGACCGGATCCGCAGAGCGTCGGCTGCCGGACAGTTGACGACCGCGGCGGGGTCTGGGGCCGTGGCCGCAATGGTGCTGATCGGTGCCTCGCAGGTGGCCAGTCGTCCGCCGCTCCCCTCGACCCGGCTGCCCGCCAACAGCGGCAGTTGCCGGGGACTTCGATCCTCGCCGGCCTTCCGCGTGAGCTTTCCGTATGCGTACTCTCCGATCGTCGTGCGTAGGACCCGACGGCACGCCATCAGCGTCACCATCTACGCCGCCGGGAACGCCTCGTTGATCCTGACCGTCGTCGCGCGAGGGCACCGTCGGCTGGTCGTGCGCCAGCAGGTGCACACCAACACGACCCCGGTGAAACTCGGCAACCTCGGTCCCGGCACCTACGCGCTCTCGGCCAAGGCCGCCCGCGGCGGGAGCTACAGCTGCGCGACCGACCACCTCGAAGTCAAGCCGTGAACGACGAACCGGCCGCGGACGGGCGGGGGGTTCGCCGGCTGTCCAACGTGGCTTGGGCCATGCTCACCGCGGTGGTCGCCCTCGTGGGAAGCCTGGTCACGGTGCTCTTCACGCTGGTCCCGAGCCTCAAGCCCGACCCGCGCGAGCAGATCGGCGCGGCCCTCTCGGTCTTCGCCGTCGACGCGAACGTCACGCTCGCCGACTGGGCCCACCGGGCGTATCCCGACTGGCGGGCCGAGTACAAGCTCATCTTCAGGACGCCTTCCCCCGCCCCCGACCTCCTCGCCGTCCTCGGCGATGTCGTCTACGTCCGCGCGCAGGTGGACGGGTACAAGCATCGGTCCGTGACCCTCCAGTGGAGTGTCTACGACGCCGCCAACCACACCCCGAACGGGGGCAGGATCGATTACGGGAAGATCGTCTCCGCGCCGCCGATCCCCCCGCTGAGGATCGACTCACCCAACCGAAGCTCTGTCCAACTCCTGTTCGTACCGCTCATCGGAGAGCTCGTCGACACCCCACGGACATTCGTCCGGGTCGAGCTCGACGACCCCCAGGGCGTGCTGGCGATCACCGACAGCCCGACGCTCGTCCACGGGATCGCTCGCCAGCCGTCGAGTCCGGCGTAGTCCGCCGCCCGAGCCGCATGGCCCCGGCGAAGGCGACGGTGGGCGGACCTGAGGCCAAGTCCGGCTATCCGGTTCGTCGTAGGACCATCGCCCCCTCCGGGTGGAGCGACAGCGCGACCCCGACGTGCACCGCTCTCACCTTCCGGCTCCCTTCGAGGTCGGCGACCGTCCGGGCCACCCGCAGGGCTCGCGCCTGCCCCCGAACGCTCAGCGCGCCGCGGTCGTAAGCCCGGCGCAGCGCGTCCTCCGCCTGGTCGTCGATGTCGCCGTGGCTGCGCACGAGACCCAGATCGAGCTCCCCGTTGCACGTCGCCCCGGTGTCTCCCAACCGGCGGGCCTGCCGGGAACGTGCCTCGAGCACCTGCTCCCGCACCACCCGGGAGCTCGTGTACGGCGGCGCCCGGAGCTCCGCCGTCGTCGGGCGGGCCACCCGCACGAACAGGTCGATCCGGTCAAGGATCGGCCCGCTCAGCCGCGCCCGGTGGCGGGCCAGCTCCGCCTCGCTGCACCGGCATCGGCCTCCGGCGTCCCCGGCATGGCCGCACGGGCACGGGTTCATCGCCGCGACGAGCATGAACCGCGTCGGGTAGACCGCCGTCCGCTGACGGCGGACGATCGCCACCCGGCCGCCCTCCAGCGGGGCTCGCAGCGCCTCCAGGGCCGGCCGGGAGAACTCCGACAGCTCGTCCAGGAACAGCACCCCCTGATGGGCCAGGACGGCCTCACCCGGCACCGCCAGCGGCCCCCCTCCGACCAGCCCGACGGCCGAGATCGAGTGGTGGGGCGCCCGGAACGGCCGCCGCCGGATGAGACCGCTCCCGACGTGCTCGCCGGCGATCCCGTGGATCTTCGTGACCTCGAGCGCCTCGACCCGGCCGAGGGGCGGGAGCAGCGGCGGCAGGCGGCGCGCCAGCATCGTCTTCCCCACTCCCGGCGGCCCGCTCAGGAGCAGGTGATGGCCGCCGGCCGCCGCGATGGTCAGCGCCCGGATTGCCCGCCGCTGGCCCCGGACGTCCGCCAGATCGGGCTCCTGCGGACCCGCCCCGGCCCCCGTGGCGGGCGCTTCGGCGCTGCGCCCACCCGACGGCACGCCCGGCGGACGCGCCGCCCCCGGGTTGCTGCGCCCCGGCCGCAGCCGTACGCGGCCGTCGATCACCGCCGCCACCTCGACCAGAGACCCGAGGCCCGCCACCCGGATCGACTCCACCTGCGCGGCCTCGGCCGCATTCGCCCGGGCGACGACCAAACCCCGCAAGCCCGCCCGAGCCGCCGCCTCCGCCGCCGCCAGCACCCCCCGGCACGGCCGCAGCGCGCCGCTCAGCGAGAGCTCGGCGAACAGGGCGAGCCGGTCGAGGCCCCCGCGGTCCACCTGGTCGGTCGCGGCCAGCACGCCGCAGGCCAGCGCGAGGTCGAAGCTCGACCCCGCCTTGTCCAGGTGGGCCGGGGCCAGGTTCGCCGTCACCCGCTGGCCCGGGAACGTGAAGCCCGAGTTCAGGACCGCCGCCCGCACCCGCTCCCGCGACTCCCGCACCGAGGACGCCGGCAGGCCGATGATGTTGAAGGCCGGCAGCCCCCTGCGGATGTCGACCTCGACCCACACGCGGTGGGCATCGAGGCCTTCGACGGCGAAGCTGTCGGCCCGGGCGAGCACCAGGCGATCGAACCAGGCGGGCAAGACGGAACACCCCCCTCGTACCGGGGATTTCGCCGCCGCTGTCACGAAGCCCAACCGTCCCGTTGCGAAGTTGGCAGATTCCTTCATGAACTCCCGGGGCCGGCCGGCGTACCGTCGCAGAGTGCCCGCCAACCCCCGCCAGATCCTCGGTCGCGCCGGCGAGCGGCTCGCCCTCGAGCACTACGAGCGCCTCGGCTTCCGCCTCCTCGAGCGCAACTTCCGCACCCCGGCGGGCGAGCTCGACCTGATCGTCTGCGACGACGACACGATCGTCTTCGCCGAGGTCAAGACCCGCCGCGCCGGCGGGCTCGATCCGATCGACTCGATCGGCCCGACCAAGCAGCGGCAGCTGCGCCGTCTCGCCGCCGCCTGGCTCGCCGGCCGCACCGGCCGGCTCGGACCCCGGGAGCTGCGCTTCGACGCGGTCGGGATCGTGATCGACGCCGCCGGGCGCCTCCTCGACCTCGACCAGCGGGAGGCCGTCATGTGAAGTCGCTCAGCCCACAGCCGGGATCGACCAGCTCGGCGCGCCGCCCGGAAGGCGTAGCAGGCACCCGTGGCGCGGCTGGAGGCGCAGCAGGCACCGTGGCGGGGCTGGCCGGTCGCCGGCCGCTCCCCGGCTCGACGACCCGGCGCGACGGCTACAGCGCGAGCTGCTGGTAGGCCGTCGACTGGAAGGACAGACGATGGAGCGGCGAGACCCCCTGGCGGCCGATCGCCGCCCGGTGCTCCGGGGTCGAATAGCCGACGTGGGTCGCGAACTCCCAGCCCGGATGCAGCTGATCCGCCCGGCGCATGAACCGGTCGCGGGTCACCTTGGCCACGATCGACGCCGCCGCGATCGCCGCGCTCGTCCCGTCGCCCCCGACGATCGCCCGCTGGTCGAAGCCGAAGTCCGCGACCGCGAACCCGTCGATCAGGCACACGCATCCCGGCACCGCCACCCCCCGCAGCGCATCCCGGAGCGCGGCCAGGTTCGTCACGTGGAGTCCCCGCTCGTCGATCCCCCGCACGCACCGCGAGACCACGACCACCCTCCGGGCGCTCGACAGGACCAGCGGGTAGAGGGCCTCCCGCGCCGCGTGGTCGTGCTGCTTGGAGTCGTTCAGCGCCCCGAGCGCCCGCAGCTCCCGGGTCGTCAGGGCCTCCTGATCGAAGAGGACCGCCGCCGCCACCAGGGGACCCGCCAGACAGCCCCGACCGGCCTCGTCGGCCCCGGCCACCAGCCGGACGCCGAGGCCGCGGTCGAAGGCGAAGAGCCGGCGTCCGCTCGTCCGCCGGCGGGCTGCCCGGCGCGAGCGGGAGGACCCGGCCGGCTTGGCCGTCCGCCCCCCGACCGGCGGCCTAGAGGATCCCGATTCTCCCGATTGGCCAGTAGGTGGCGAAGGCTCCACCGATGATCCACTTCCTCGGGATGGGGCCCCAGAACCGGCTGTCGTCGGACATCCCACGGTTGTCGCCCATCATGAACCAGTAACCGGCCGGAACCGTGATCGCGTGCGGATAGGTGCATTGCGGGCCCCCACCGCACGGCGCGATGAACGGCTCCGTCTGGATCTTTCCGTTGCGTACGACGTGGCCGTCCCGGATCGAGATCGTGTCGCCCGGACCGGCGACGACCCGCTTGATGAAGTTGACGCTCGCCTCCCGGACCGTCGGCCTCGAGCAGATCTGAGCGCCCGCCACCGGCGCCCCACACGCCGGGTTCTGGTCGACCGCCCCCTGCGGAGGATGGAAGACGACGATCTCGCCGATGTGCGGGTCCGAGAAGTCGTTGCCCAACCGGTTCACCAGGACGCGCTGGCCGACGGTCAGCGTTGGCAGCATCGACTCGCTCGGGATCTTGTACGGCTTGACGATGAAGGCCTGGATCGCGACCGCCAAGCCGATGGCGACCAGCACGATCAGCACGAACTCAACGATCGAGTTGCCGCGGGCGAGCTTCTTGAGGATCACTTCGACGGCTTGGGCTTGCCGGCCTTTGCGCTTGCTCCCTCAACCGCCCCGGCATCCGTCGCCGCGGCGTCCCCGTCGACGTCCGCTTCCACCTCCGGCTGGTAGAGCAGCCCGGGCTCGACCTTCTCCTCCGGTCCGACGTAGCCCCGCTCCCGGACCCGGGCCCGCTTGCCGACCCGATCGCGCAGATAGTAGAGCTTGGCCCGGCGCACGTCGCCCCGCGCCGCGACCTCGATCCGCTCGATCTTCGGCGAGTGCAGGGGGAACGTCCGCTCCACCCCGACGCCGAACGACTGCTTGCGCACCGTGAAGGTCTCCCGGGCGCCCTCGCCCTGGCGCTTGATCGCCACGCCCTCGAACACCTGGGTCCGGCGGCGGGTCCCCTCGATCACCTGGAAGTGGACCTTCAGCCGATCTCCCGGTGAGAATTTGGGCACCCGACGCAGCTGCGCGCGCTCGATGCTCTCGATGGCTCCGTTCATGGCAAAAAGAAGGCGCGGGCGTTGGACGACGCCGGCGCAGTCGCCAATGGTAGCGCTCGGGCCTGGCCGCCGTCGCGCCCTGGGTGGCCGCCAGTGCCCCCGCCCACCGGCCCCCGACGCCCAGCGCACCGGTCAGGCCGGGGCCCGACCGGCCCGCTCCCGGCAGCGCTCGAGCCGCCACCGGCGGATCTCCTCATGGTGCCCTGAGAGGAGGACGTCCGGCACCCGCCAGCCCCGATGATCGGCCGGCCGGGTGTAGTGGGGATATTCGGGCATGCCCTCGAGCGCCCGGCTGAACGACTCCTCGACCACCGAGCCGGCGTGGCCGAGCGCCCCCGGGAGCTTCCGGAGGACCGCATCGCAGACCACCATCGCCGCCAGCTCCCCGCCCGAGAGGACGTAGCGCCCGACGGAGATCTCCTCGCTAGCGAAGTGATCGACGATCCGCTGGTCGAACCCCTCGTAGCGCCCGCAGAGAAGCGTCAGCTCCGGCTCGGCCGCCAGCTCGTCGACCAGGCCGTCGTCGAGCAGCCGGCCGGTCGGGGTCAGCGCAACCACCCGCCGCCGCCCGGGCAGCTCGACCGGATCGCATCCGTAGCGCGCCCGCAGCGCCGCCTCCATCACGTCGACCCGGAGCACCATCCCCGCCCCTCCGCCGAACGGTGTGTCGTCGACCTGGCCGCCCGTCAACGGCGTGTGGTCGCGCGGGTTGACGCACTCCAGCGTGCTCCCGAGCGCGAGCGCGTTGGTCACGTGGCGCTGGGTGCGAAACCAGGCGAACCACTCGGGGAAGAGGGTGAAGACGTCGAGGTTCACGCCACATCACCGAGAAAGGCCAGGTTGACCTCGATCTCCCGGGCGCCCACGTCGACCCGCCGGACCGCGTCCCGAACCATCGGGACCAGCAGCTCGGACCCGTCCGGCCGCTCGACCTCGAGGCACTCGCACGACGGCAGGCCGAGCATCGCCCGCACGACGCCGACCGTCCGCTCGCCGTCGACCACCCGGCAACCCTCGAGTTCCTCCGCCCACCACTCCCCCTCCGGCAGGGGCGGCACCCCCGCCGCGTCGGCCACCAGGTCGACGCCGCGCAGGGCCTCGGCCGACGCCCGCGTATCGCACCCCTCGACCCGGATGATCGGACGCGCGTCGGTCCCGGCCCGCCGGACGATCGCCGTCCGCCGGGCGTCCACGGTCACCGTCATCCCCAGCTCGAGCAGGGTCGGGCGGGGCCGGGTGACGTAGAAGCTGCCGTCCAGGCCGTGCGGTCGCCCGACCCGACCGGCCCGCAGGCCGTCGCCGGTCACCCGTCAGTCGACGATGTCGAGGAGCACGCGCTGCCCGTCGCGCGCCCCGGCCGCCCGGACCACCGTCCGCAGGGCGTGGGCGGTCCGGCCGCCCCGGCCGATCACCTTGCCATAGTCGTCGGGTCCGACGGCCAGCTCCAGCACGATCGTCCCGTCCGGCTCGTCGAACCGCTCGACGACCACCTGCTCCGGATCGTCGACCAAGCCCTCGGCCAGATACTCGAGCAGCTCGGTCATCTCCATGGCGCCGGCTACTGGATGCCCTGGATGCGCAGGAGCTTCCTCACCTGCGCCGACGGCTGGGCCCCCTCGGCGAGCCAGTGGCGCGCGCGCTCCTCGTTGATCACGATCGTCGACGGATCGGTCTGCGGGTTGTACTGGCCGACGGTCTCGATCACACGACCATCGCGCGGCGAGCGCTGGTCGGCGACGACGACGCGCCAGACCGGATCCTTCCTGCCGCCCACGCGAGTGAGCCTGAGTCTTACTGCCACGGGTGCCTTTCGGAGTTCTTCAGGAGCCAGCTAGGTTAGCGTGCCCCGGCCCCTGAGGCCACGCGCAGCGGGACGGGCCCGGAACCGCAGGGACTCACGCGATCCCGCTCCGCCTTACGACTGCCGCGCACGAGCTCGTCGCCTGCGCCCGCCGGCCACGGTCGACTATGACCTCGAGAGCCTGGCCAGCACCGACGGCCTCGGCGACCCGGCGCCGCACCCCCACCAGGTCTCGTCCTCGCGTCGGGACTCCGGCGCCCCCGGCCGCCGCCTGTAGCGCCCGGGCTCTCGCCCACGGGCTCCCGTCGCCGCCCGCCTCCCCGACCGGCCAACCGGCTGAGCCGTCCGGCGGGTCAGCGCCCGGCCTGGCGCAGCAGCGCGCCGAGGTCGGGCATCTTGCCCTTGCCGAGCTTGCGCATCACCTTGCGCACCTGGTCGAACTGCTTGACCAGCTGGTTGACCGCCTGCACGTTCGTCCCCGACCCCCGGGCGATCCGCAGCCTCCGCGACCCCTTGATCAGCTCGGGACGGCGGCGCTCCTCCGGGGTCATGGCCAGGATGATCGCCTCGATCCGGTCGACCTCCCGCTCGTCGACCTTCACCCCCCGAAGCTGGCCTCCCATACCCGGGATCATTCCCAGCAGACCCTGGAGCGGGCCCATCCGGCGCATCATCCGCAGCTGGCCCAGGAAGTCGTCCAGGTCGAAGTCCCCCGACCGGATCTTCTTCTCCATCTGCTCGGTCTGATCCTCGTCGAACTCCCGCTCGGCCTTCTCGATCAGGGTCATCACGTCGCCCATCCCGAGAATCCGCTGGGACATCCGCTCCGGGTGGAAGCGCTCGAACTGGTGGAGCTTCTCCCCGGTCGACGCGAACAGGATCGGCTTGCCCGTGACCGCCTTCACCGAGAGCGCCGCCCCGCCCCGGGCGTCGCCGTCGAGCTTGGTCATCACCACCCCGTCGAACTGGACCGCCGCCGCGAACTGCTCGGCCACGTTGACCGCGTCCTGGCCGGTCATCGCGTCGACCACGAGCAGGATGTCGTGCGGCTTGACCGCATCCCGGATCGCCACGAGCTCGGCCATCAGCGCGGCATCGACGTGGAGGCGGCCGCTCGTGTCGACGATCAGGACGTCCTTGCCGTCCTCCCGCGCCCGCTGCAGCGCCCATTTGGCGATCTGGACCGGCGAGCGGTCGGTGCCCTGCTCGTACACGGTCGCCCCGGCCTGCGCCCCGACCATGATCAGCTGGTCGACCGCCGCCGGCCGGTAGACGTCGCACGCCGCCACCGCCACCGAGCTCCCGTGCTCCTCCTTGAGGTGGCGCGCCAGCTTCGCCGTCGCCGTCGTCTTGCCCGACCCCTGGAGACCCGCCATCAGGATCACGGTCGGCGGCCGCGGCGAGAAGACGATTCCCGCGGAGGCCCCGCCCATCAGCTCGGCCAGCTCCTCGTGGACGATCTTCACGACCTGCTGGCCCGGGTTCAGCATCCCCAGCACGTCGGCCCCCGTGCAGCGCTCGCGCACCCGCCCGGTGAACTCCTTGACCACCTTGAAGTTGACGTCCGCCTCGAGCAGGGCCAGGCGGATCTCCCGCATCGCCCGGTTGACGTCGTCCTCGGTCAGCGCCCCCCGCCCGCGGACCTCGGCCAGCGTCGCCTGGAGCTTGTCGGAGAGCGAGTCGAACATCGGAGGAGAGTGTAGGCGGCCGAACCTGCCGGAAACTGCTCCGAAATGGAAACGTCCGTACCCCTACCGGCGGCGGATCAGCGTCACCCCATCGCGGACGGTCAGCATTACGCAGACCACGCGCTCGTCCGCCGCCACCCGGTCGTTGAAGGCCACCAGCGCCCGGGTGCTCTCGTCCCCGTCCGGATCGGAGATCACCCGGCCGCTCCACAGCGTGTTGTCGACCACGATCAGCCCGTGACCCGACAGCTTCGGCAGCACCGCCTCGTAGTAGCCGGCGTAGCCCGTCTTGTCCGCGTCGATGAACACCAGGTCGAACGGCCCGTCGAGGTCGGCGATCGTCGCGAGCGCGGGCCCCACCCGCAACTCGATCCGGTCAGCCGCCGGACTCGCCTCGATCCGCCGCCGGGCAAACCCGGCGTGCTCGGCCGAGACCTCGCACGTCACGATCCGCCCGCCCGCCGGCAGGCCCGCCGCCATCGAGAGCGCGCTGAAGCCCGAGAACGTCCCCAGCTCGAGCACGAGCCGCGCCCGCAGCCCGTGGACGAGCAACTCGAGCAGCCGGCCCTCGACCGGTCCGCTCAGCATCTGCGGCGACGCGAGCTCGGCGTGCGTGTCGTCGATCAGCCGGGCCAGATCCGGGGTCGGCGCCGTCGTGTGCGCCGCCGCGTACGCCTCGGCCGCCGGCTCCGCGACCCCGCTCATGCCGTCGCCGGCGGGTCGAGCTCGGGGAGCACCGGCGGCCGCTCCCCGCCGCCGTCGTCGCCGGCCGGCGCCGCCGGCGCGGCCCCGCCCGGCGCCAGGCGGGTCAGGGCGTCGCCGATGCCCGCGAACGCCTGGGTGAACTCCGACGGGATCACGAAGACCTTGTTCGCGTCCCCCTGGGCCAGCCGCGGGAGCATCTGGAGGTACTGGTAACTCAGGAGCTTCTCGGTCGGCGCGCCCGCGTGGATCGCCCCGAACACCGTCTCGATCGCCTTCGCCTCGCCCTCGGACCGGAGGATCGCCGCCGCGCGGGCGCCCTCGGCCTTCAGCACCGCCGCCTGCTTCTCCCCCTCCGCGGTCAGGATCGCCGCCTGCTTGGTCCCCTCGGCCGTCAGGATCGCCGCCCGCCGGTCGCGCTCGGCGCGCATCTGCTTCTCCATCGCCGCCCGGATGTCGTCCGGCGGGTCGACCGACTTGATCTCGACCCGGTTGATCCGGATCCCCCACTTGCCGGTCGCGTCATCGAGGGCGCCCCGCAGCTCGACGTTCACGCTCTCCCGCGCGGTCAGCGTCGCCTCGAGGGTCAGGCCGCCGATCACGTTGCGCAGCGTCGTCACCGTCAGCTGCTCGATCGCCTGGAGCGGGTTGGCGATCTCGTAGGTCGCCGACTTCGCCTCGGTGATCGTGAAGTAGAGGACCGTCTCGATCGCCACGACCACGTTGTCCTCGGTGATCACCGGCTGCGGCTTGAAGTTGACCACCTGCTCGCGCAGATCGACGAGCGGCTTGACCCGGTCGATGAACGGCACGAGCAGGGTCAACCCCGGGTCGAGCGTCCGGCTGTAGCGGCCGAGCCGCTCGACCACCCCCGCCCGGGCCTGGGGGATGATCCGGATCGCCCGCGCCGCGGTCAGCAGCGCGAAGAGGACGACGACGCCGAGCACGATCAGTCCGGCCATGATGGTCTCCTTCGGGGAATCGCGCTACTCCATGACGAGCGCCGTCGCGCCCCTGATCTCGACTACCTCGACCCGGCGGCCGGCCTCGATCACGCCGTCCTCGTCGTAGCTCCGCGCCGTCCAGACCTCGCCGCCGATCTTCACGCAGCCCACGCCCTCGCCGTTGACGATCCGCTCGACCACGATCGCCGGCTGCCCGACGAGCGCCGCCGTCCCCGTCCGGATCGCCGCCGGCATCCGCTGGTGGCGCAGCGCCACCGGGCGCAGCAGGCCGAGCGACACGACGGACCCGACGAGAAAGATGACCGCCGTCGCCGCCAGGCCCCCTCCGGCCAGTCCAACCACCGCCGCAAGCGCCGCGCCCGCGGCGAACGGCGCGAGGAAGAACCCGTTGGTGTGCAGCTCACCGAAGCCGAACACGACGGCGAGGATGACCCACACAATCCATAGGTCCATCCCCCGATTATCGCGCACCGCCATGCTCGGTCCCCCCGGGCCCCCCCGACCGCGGTTTACGCGGGCCACGACCCGGGAACCTCCGCCCCGTCGGCGACACGGGGGGTGTCGCCCTGGGGACTGGAGGCGTCGAGATGTACAAGCAGATCCTGGATCCCGTGTCCCACTCCCTGGGGCTCTCCTCGATCTTCGCCGTCCTGCCCCTCCTGACCCTCTTCGTCCTCCTCGGCCTCGTCCGTCTCAAGGCGCAGTGGGCTGCCCTCATCTCGCTCGCCGTCGCCGGCATCGTCGCCCTCGCCGTCTACGGCATGCCGGCCGGCCAGGCGGCCGACGCCGCCCTCGAGGGCGCGGCCTTCGGCTTCTTCCCGATCATGTGGATCGTCATCAACGCCCTCTGGATCTACAACATGACCGAGGAGACCGGCCACTTCGCCGTCCTGCGCCGGGCTTTCGGCTCCGTGTCCGGCGACCAGCGGGTCCAGGTCGTGATGATCGCCTTCTGCTTCGGCGCCCTCCTCGAGGCCCTCGCCGGGTTCGGCACCCCGGTCGCCATCTGCGGGGTGATGCTCGTCGGGCTCGGGCTCCGGCCGATCAAGGCGGCCGCCGTCGCCCTCGTCGCCGACACCGCCCCGGTCGCCTTCGGGGCGATCGCCATCCCGATCACCACCCTCGCCCAGGTCACCGGCCTGCCCAAGCACGACCTCAGCGCGATGGTCGGCCGCCAGTGCCCCCTGCTCGCCCTCCTGCTCCCCTTCCTCCTCGTGTTCATGGTCGACGGCGCCCGCGGCCTCCGCGAGGTCTGGCCGGCCGCCCTCACCACCGGCGGGGTCTTCGCCGCGATGCAGTTCACCGCCTCCAACTTCATCTCCCCCGAGCTCACCGACATCCTCGCCTCCCTGACCGCCGCCGCCGCCCTCGTCGCCCTCCTCCTCGTCTGGTCCCCCCGCTCGCCCGCCACCCCGGCGATGACCCGCAGGCGCCCGGCGATCGCCGGCGGCGCCGAGGCCGACCCCGAGCTCGAGCGTCGCATCCTCGCCGAGTCCGACCAACCACCCCCGGCCGGCCGGGCGATGGTCACCGCCTTCGCCCCCTACGCGATCATCATCGTCGTCCTCGGCGCGTGCAGCCTCCACCCGATCGCCGCCCAGCTCGACGCCGCCACCCAGCAGTTCGCCTGGCCGGGCCTCCACGTCCTCAACGCCAAGGGCAAGCCCCCGAGCAGCGAGACGTTCAAGCTCAACTGGCTGACCGCCGCCGGCTCCCAGCTGCTCGTCGCCGGCCTCCTCGCCGCCGTCGCCCTCCGGATCCGGCCCGCCCGCGCCCTGGCCGTGTACGCGCGCACGGTCCGCCTGCTCCTCTGGCCGATCGTCACCGTCTGCGCCGTCCTCGCCCTCGCCTACGTGATGAACCTCTCCGGGCAGACGATCACCCTCGGGACCTGGGCGGCCGGCGCCGGCGGCTTCTTCGCCTTCCTCTCACCCCTGATCGGCTGGTTCGGGACCGCCGTGACCGGCTCGGACACCTCGAGCAACTCCCTCTTCGGCGCCCTCCAGGTCACCGCCGCCCGCCACGCCCACCTCTCGCCCGTGCTCCTCGCCGCCGCCAACAGCTCCGGCGGCGTCTTCGCCAAGATGGTCTCCCCCCAGAACCTGGCCATCGGCGCCGCCGCGGTCGGCCTCGGCGGCCAGGAGGGCGACATCTTCCGCAAGGTCATCGGCTGGAGCCTCCTGCTCGTCCTCGTGGTGGCCTTGCTCGTCCTCCTCCAGTCCGGGCCGCTCGCCTGGATGGTGCCCTGAGCGGCGCGCGCGAGCCAGCCGCCGCGTGACCCTCCCGACGCCGGAGCCGCTCAGCCTCGCCGACTACGAGCACCTCGCCGAGCAGGTGCTCGACCCCGGCCCGTTCGGCTACTTCGCCGGCGGCGCCGGCGACGAGCTCACGCTCCGCGACAACCTCGCCGCATTCGGCCGCTGGGCGCTCCGCCCCCGCGTGCTCGTCGACGTCGGCGCCGCGACGCCCGCCACCACCGTCCTCGGCGCCCCCCTCTCCCTGCCCGTCCTGATCGCCCCGACCGCGCTCCTGCGCCTCGCCCATCCGGTCGGCGAGCCCGGGGTCGCCCGGGCGGCCGCGGCCGCCGGCACGATCTACTGCCTCTCGACGCTGGCCACCGCCGCCCCGGCCGAGGTCGCCCGGGCCGCCCCCGGCGCCCCCCGCTGGTTCCAGCTCTACTGCTACCGCGACCGCGGCCTGACCCGCGCGCTCGTCGCCCAGGCCGCCGACGCCGGCTTCCAGGCGATCGTCCTGACCGCCGACATGCCGTTCTTCGGGCGGCGCGAACGCGACCTGCGAACCGGGTTCGCCGTTTCCGCCGACGTCGAGGTCCCAAGCTTCGCCGCCGCCTCCTCCGGGCGTCGCCGCGCGGCCACCGTGGCCGAGATGATCGGCCTCCTCGACCCGACCCTGACCTGGCGCGACCTCGAGGAGCTTGCCCGCCTGTCCGAGCTCCCGGTCCTGATCAAGGGGGTCCTCACCGCGCAGGACGCCCGCCTCGCTCTCGAGCACGGGGCCGCCGGGATCGTCGTCTCCAACCACGGCGGCCGCCAGCTCGACGGGGCCGTCGCCTCGCTCGACGCCCTCCCCGAGGTCGCCGACGCCGTCGCCGGCGCCGTCCCGGTGATCCTCGACGGCGGCGTTCGCCGCGGCGCCGACGTCGTCAAGGCGCTCGCCCTCGGCGCCCGGGCGGTGATGGTCGGCCGCCCGATGGTCTGGGCCCTCGCCGCCGGCGGCGAGGGCGGCGTCCTCCACGCCCTCGAGCTCCTCCGCGAAGAGGTCCGGCTCGCCCTCGCGCTCCTCGGCTGCCCCACCCCGGGCGACGTCGGGCCCGAACACGTCATGCGCCCCGGCGCCACCGACCCGCGCTGACCCGCGGGCGGGCGGGCGGGGTACGGCGGTGCGGCGGTGCCTGGGCGGCGGTGCGGCGTGCGGCGGGTGTGTCGACACGCCGGTCCGGGGGTCGTACATTCCTCCTTGTGCCGCGGCAGCACCCGGTGACCAACCTTCGCCTCCTCGCCGCCGACATCGCCCGGTTCGCCGACGCCGTCGAGCACGAGACCGAGCTCGACGCCCGGGTCTTCCGCTTCTGGCAGGCCCGGCTGCTCGAGATCGCCGCCCAGCTCGACGGCGACTACTCGACCGGCAGCGCCGGTCGCGCCTGACGGTGGCGGCGCTCGAGCCGCTCGAGCGCCGCGACGCGCCGCTCGAGCGACGGGTGGGTCTCGGCGAGCCGAGCCACGAGCCCGAGGCGGCCGAGCCGCCCCCTCCCGGGCGCCGAATCGACGGCCAGCAGATGAAAGGCGTCGCGTCCGGCCGCGGCCCGCAGATCGGCTCGGGGGACCCGCTCGAGCTGCCCCGACACCTTCAGCAGCGCGCACGCCAGGGCGGACGGACGGCCGGTCAGGGCGCACGCCCCGGCGTCGGCCGAGAACTCGCGGTAGCGCGAGAGGGCATTGGTCGGGATCCGCGACAGCAGTCCGACCCCGCCGGCGATCGCCGCCCCGGCGATGACCGGACCCCACCCGCGCAGCGCCCGCCGCGAGCCCTCGAGCAGGACGACCCCGGGCAGCCCGACCACGGTCATCACGGCCGCGTCGTGGTTGGCCACATGGCTCAGCTCGTGGGCGAGCACCGCCTGGAGCTCCTCGGGTTCGAGCAGGTCGAGGAGGCCCTGGGTCACGTGCAGGCGCGGCCGGCGCCCCGGGGCGTCGACGATCCAGCTGTTCGGCTGGGCCTCGCGCTCGAGCACGATGTCCGGCCGCGGGAGATCTCCGACGACGCAGAGGCGCTCGACCATCCCATAGAGCTCCGGGGCCTCGCTCGCCGCCAGGGGCCGCCCGCGCGGGGCCGCCTGCCGCTCGCGCACCGCGATCACCGTGCCCACGGCCACGGCGAGCCCGACCCCGCCGAGGATCTTCAGCGGGAGGAGGATGACCAGCCCGGCGAGCGCGCCGACCAGCAGCAGCGGCGTGGCCACGGCGGCGAGCACCATCCGGATCTGGAGCGAGCGATCAACCGGAAACAGCTCACGACGACGCACACCTCAACTTATACGCCCCTCTCCTCCCCGGCGGTCGCGATTCCCTCGCCACGACCCGGCTCGACTGATCTAATTCACCTTGTGGCCCCGCCCGACTCCCCCGCCACCGACGCCGAGATCCTCCGCGCCCTCGCCGCCGTCGCCGCCGCCCGGCAGCGCGATGTGATCATCCGCGCGCTCGAGGCCGCCCGGGAGCGCCTGCACATGGACGCCGCCTACGTCTCGACGATCACGCCCGAGATCCAGCGGGTCGACCAGGTCGCCGGCGACACGAGCGCCCTCGGATTCGAGGCGGGGACCACGGTGCCCCTCGACGAGACCTACTGCAGCCGCATGCTCCGCGGCGAGCTCCCCCAGCTCGTCCCCGACACCTCGGCCGAGCCGTGTCTCCGCGATCTCGCCGCGACCGCCAACATCGGGGCCTACGTCGGCATGCCGATCAAGCTCGCCGACGGCCGCCTCCACGGGACCCTGTGCTGCGCCTCCGGCGAGCCGCGCGCCACCTTCGGCCCCGACGAGCTCCACTTCATGGAGGTCCTCGCCGGGATCGTCGCCGGTGAGATCGATCGCACGGCCGGGAGCCTCGCCGTCGCCACCGACCGGCTCACCCACCGCCCGCCCGAGCAGCCTGCGACCACCTGAGCGGAGGCCACGACTACCCGACGAGGGCCCGGGCGAACTCGTGGCCGTCGAACGGGCGGAGATCCTCGACCGTCTCCCCCACGCCGATCATCTTGACCGGGATCCCGAGCTCCCGGGCGATCGCCAGGGCGACGCCGCCCTTGGCGCTGCCGTCGAGCTTGGTCAGGACGATCCCCGTGACCTCGACCGCCTCGGCGAAGAGCTTCGCCTGGCGCAGGCCGTTCTGCCCGGTCGTCGCGTCGATGGTCAGAAGCGTCTCGTGCGGAGCCCCGTCGAGCTGCTTGGCGATCACCCGGCGCACCTTGGCCAGCTCGGCCATCAGGTCATCCTGGGTGTGGAGCCGCCCGGCCGTGTCGATGAGGATGACGTCGACCCCCCGGGCCCGGCCCTGGGCCACCGCCTCGAAGGCGACGGCGCCCGGGTCGGATCCCGGCCGCCCGGTGACGATCTCGACCCCGGCGCGCTCGGCCCAACCCTCGAGCTGCTCGGTGGCCGCCGCCCGGAAGGTGTCGGCCGCGCCGAGGAGGACGGTCAGCCCCAGCTCGTTGCGCAGGAGCCAGGCGAGCTTCCCGAGGGTCGTCGTCTTCCCGGTCCCGTTGACCCCGACCGCGAGGATCACCGTCGGCTCGGCGCGGAGGTCGATCCGGTCGTCCCCCTTGTGGGCGACCTGGGCGAGGAGCTCGACGAGCCGGTCGCGGAGCGCCTCCCCGGCGAGGCCGCCCTCCCGGGCGTCGTCCTCGAGCTCGGCGACCACCGCCGCCGTCGTCGTCGCCCCGACGTCGGCCATGATCAGCGCCTCCTCGAGCGCCTCCCAATCCTGGGCGTCGAGCGTCTCGCCGAGCGTGGCCGACAGCTCGCTCCCGAGCGCCTCCCGCGTCGTGCGCAGGCTCTCGCGCAGGCGGCGGAAGAGGCGCGGCCGCTTCTCCCCCTCGGGCTCGGCCGGCTTCCCGCGCCGCCCCTTCGCCGCCGGTGCCGCGGCGACCGGATCGCGGGTGATGAAGAGCTCGGCGAGCTCGCGCGCCATCAGCCGGGCCACCGCGCGGCGCGCCGATATCCCGGGCGGGGCATCAGGCCGCTCCCGCCGCGGCCAGCGGCGGCGCCGCGTCGCCACCGCCGCCGCCCCCGCCACCGGCGCCACCGCCGCCCGCGCCGAGCTCGAGCTGCACCGAGGTGAGCCGGCGGGACACGAGCTTCGAGACGCCGTCGCCGCCCATCGAGACACCGTACAGCCAGTCGGCGGCCTCCATCGTCCGCTTCTGGTGGGTCACGACGATGAACTGGGCCCGGGAGCTGTACCGGCGCAGGAGGACGAGGAACCGATCGATGTTGAGGTCGTCGAGCGCGGCCTCGACCTCGTCGAGGATGTAGAAGGGGCACGGCCGGGCGAGGAACACGGCAAAGAGGAAGGCGATCGCCGTCATCGACTTCTCGCCCCCGGAGAGCAGCGTCAGACGCTTCATCGACTTCCCGGCGGGGGTCACCTCGATCTCGACGCCCATCAGGTCGTCGGGCCTCCCCTCGGCGACCGTCGCCTCGGCCTCCGCCTCCGCCTCGGCCCCGGCTTCGGCGGCCGCCGCCCGGGCCTCGGCGTCGGCGGCGCCGAGCACCGGCCGCGGCCCGGCGTCCTCCCGGACGAGGCGCAGCCGCCCGCGCCCGCCGGGGAAGACGTCGCCGACGAGCTCCTCGAAGTTCCGGGCCGTCGCCGTGAAGGCCTCGTCGAAGCTCTCGGAGATCTGGCGGTCGGTGTCGCGGATCAGGGCCCGCAGCTCCCGCAGGGCCGTCTCCAGGTCGGTCCGCTGGGCCTCGAGCTCCTCGACCCGCTCGAGCGCCTCGCGGTACTCATCGGCTGCGAGCGGGTTGACCGGCCCGAGCTGCTCCCGCCGCCGGGCGAGCCGCTCGATCCGCTCGCGCAGCGCCGTCCGCTGGTCCTCGCCGATCGGCTCCTCCCCGGGGTCGGCCCCCAGCCCGAGCCGGTCGGCCAGCGCCGCGAGCTCCACCGTCGCCTCGGTCGCCCGGTCGCGCGCCTGCTGAGCGCCGACCTCGGCCGCGGTGACCGTCTCCCCGTGCTCGCGCAGGCGCGCCTGGATCCCGGCCTCGGCCGTCGCACAGGCCCGCAGCTCTGCGGCGACGCCCTCTCCGGCCGCCCGGTCGGCGGCCAGCTCGGCCTCCCGGCGGGCGAGCTCGGCGCCGAGCACCTCGGCGACCTGCGCGAGCACCGCGGCCAGCCGCCGGGCCTCGGGCCCGAGCGTCTGGTCACGCGCGTTCTGCCCGATCAGGATCGCGATCCGTCGCTCGCGCGCCGCCCGGGCGAGCTCGGCCCGCTCGACCGCGCGTCGCTCGGCCGCGAGCTCGCCCTCGAGCTGGGCCCGGCGCACGGCCGCCTCGCCCTGGTCGGGCGCCGACCGGCGCTGGTCGATCAGCCATCCGGCCCGCCGTTCGTCCTCGCGGGCCTCGGCCTCGCTCCGCGTGCCTTCGCGCAGCGCCCGATCGGCCGCCTCGCGCGCGGCCAGGGCGGCGTCGAGGCGCTCGCGCGCGGACCGTCCGGCACCGAGGGCCGCCTGCTCGGCCCGGGCCGCCTCCTCGGCCGCGCCGATCAGCGCCTGGCGGCGGTTGCGTTGCTCGAGCACCCGCTCCCGGCCGCCGCTCGCCACCTGACGGAGCTCGCCCGAGCCGCCGTTCCAGACGCGGCCGGACCGGGTCACGGCGATCCCGGCGAACGCCTCGCCGACCTGCTCGAGCGAATCGACGACCCACGCGTCGGCGAGGAGCCTCCCGATCAGCCCGACCACGCTCGGCGGCCCGCTGACCAGGTCCACGAGGCGCACGGCCCCGGCGGTCGGACCGGCCGCCGGGGCGGCCGGGACCCCCTCGACGGCGACCACCCCATCGGCCAGCTCGACGCCCCCGGCCAGCCCGCGACCGCCGCTCCCCCCGGCCGCCCCGGCCCCGGACCCCCCGGCCCCGGACCACCTGGCCCCGGAGCCCCCGGCGGCCCCGGCGGCGTCCCCGGAGCCCCCCGCCACGGTCCCGGTCCCGGCCCCGGCCCCGGCCCCGGCCCCGGCGGAGCGACCCTCGACGAGCACGCGCGCGCCGTCGACCCCGGCTCGATCGAGCTCGGCCTCCCCGGACGCCCGGTCGGCGACCACGACGGCCCCGAGCCGGCCACCGAGGGCGGCTGCGAGGGCCAGCTCGTACCCGGGCTCGGCCTCGAGCTGGTGCTCGAGCGCCTGGGCGCGGCCGGACGAGGCGGCGGCGTGGCTGCGCAGGAACTGGTTGACCGCGGCGAGATCGGCCCCGACGCGGGCGGCCTCGCGCCGGGCCGCCTCGACGGCGACCTCCGACCGGCGCTGCTCGGTCCGGGCGACGTCGAGCACCGCCTCGGCGGCAGCGACCGCCTCGACGAGGCCGGCCCGCTCGGCGCCGACCGCGGCCAACCGCTCGGCGGCGGCGGCGCGCTCGGACTCGAGCGCGGCGAGCTCCCGCTCGAGACGGGTCTCCCGCTCGCCCCGGAGGAGGTCAAGCTCGGCCTCGAGCTCGGCGATCCGCTCCCGCCCGCTTCCGGCCTGGGCGCCGGCCTCGGCCCGCAGGCCGGCGAGCTCGGCCGTCCGCCGGGTCGCCCGCTCCTCCACCCGGGCGGCGAGCCCGGTCGCCGCCTCCAGGCGGTGGGCCACCCGATCGCGGGCGCTCCGGGCGGCGAACGCCCGCCGGGCGATCTCGTCGTGGCGGGCGCTCCGCTCCGAGAGCGTCCGCTCGGCGGCCTCGCGCCGCCCGGCGACCTCGGCAAGCTCGGCCTCGGCCCCGGCGCGGACGGCGCGGGCGGCGGCGGCGGCCGCCTCGGCGGCGGCCCGACGCTCGGCGCGCAGGCGCGCCTCGTCGCGGGCGAGCTCCCACCGGGCCTGGTAGGACTGGAGCTCGAGGCGCTCGTGGAGGGCCGCGGCCTCGGCCTGGCGCTTCAGCGGCCGCAGGCGCGCCCGGGCCTCGCGCTCGACGTCGAGCGCCCGGTCGAGGTTCTCCTGGGTGCGCTCGAGCTTGAGCTGGGCCCGCCGCCGGCGCTTGCGGTGCTTGCCGAGCCCGGCGGCCTCCTCGATCAGCAACCGGCGCTCGCGCGGCTTGGAGGTGACGATCGCCTCGACCCGCCCCTGGGAGACGACCGAGTGGGCCTCCTTGCCGATCCCGGTGTCCGAGAGCAGCTCGAGCACGTCGATCAGCCGGCAGCGGGCCCCGTTCAAGCGGTACTCGCCCTCCCCGGCCCGGTTCATTCGCCGGAGGATCGACAGCTCGCTGACCGGGAGGTCGACCAGCCCGTCGACGTTGTCGAGCACGAGCTCGACCTCCGCCTCGGCCCGGGCCTGGACCCCCCGCCCGCCGGCGAAGATGACGTCCTGCATGGACTGGCCGCGGACGGCGAGCGGCGACTGCTCGCCGAGGGCCCAGAGGACGGCGTCGGTGATGTTCGACTTGCCCGACCCGTTCGGGCCGACGATCACGCTGACGCCCTCCCCGAAGTCGAGCCGGGTCCGGTCGGGGAACGACTTGAAGCCCTTGATCGTGATCGACTTCAGATGCAAGGAGTCGATCCCCTTTCCGGCCACGCGGCGCTCGGCGTCACGGGGCCGCCGGCCCCTCGACGAGCTCGAGCGCCGACCGGGCGGCCTCCTGCTCGGCGTGCTTCTTGCTCCGCCCCGACCCGCGGGCGACCACCCGGCCGCTGACCTGGGCGACCACCGCGAAGATCCGGTCGTGGGGCGGCCCCTGCTCCTCCACCACCGCATAGTCGACCGTCTCCCCGGTCCGCGCGAGCCGTTCCTGGAGCGTGGACTTGAAGTCGACCGGGTGGTCGAGCGCCTCCTCGATCTCGTGGCCGAAGGCCTCGACGACGGCCTCGGCCGTCCGTTCGTAGCCGGCGTGGAGGTAGCAGGCGCCGATCACCGCCTCGATCACCGAGGCGAGGACGCGCTCGGTCTCGATCGCCGCCGCCGCCGTCGGGCTGACGCTCGACGGAGCCGTCGCCCGGAGCAGCTCGGGCACGCCCAGCCGCTCGGCCACCGCCCGGCACGAGACCCCGGAGACGGCCTGGGCCCGGATCTTGGTCAGCCGCCCGGCACCGAAGCGCTCGGCCTCGAGCCGCGGGTAGAGGTAGGTGGTGACGGCCAGCGAGAGGACGCTGTCGCCGAGGAAGGCCAGGCGGGGATAGGAGTCGCTGCGGCGCTCGGTCCACGACGCGTGGGTGAAGACCTGCCGGTGCAGCGTCTCCGGGAGCTCCTCGAGGAGATCGCGTAGAAGCTTCAGTTGGCAGCGGCGTGAGAGAGGACGAAGTCGACAGCCTGGCCCACCGTGAGGATGCGCGCCGCCTGCTCGTCGGAGATCTGGACCCCATAGGCGTCCTCGAGCTCCTGGACGAGCGTGTAGAGGTCGAGCGAGTCGGCCTCGAGGTCCTCCCTGAACCGAGTCGCCTCGTCGATCCGCGACGGATCGAGGTCGAGCTCGTCGGACAGGTGAGCCTGGACCAGGCTGAACACCTCTTCGTGGGTCATGGACGGCCCCTTCGGGAGATGCGGCGGGCGACGGCCGGCGACGGCGGCGAGCACAGGTCACTCATCATGACCGGGGACGGTAGCGCCATCCCCGGACGCCCCGGCCGGCGCGCTCCGCCTGAGCGCCCCCGCCGCCTCGAGAGCGGCCTGCGTGCGTCCGACGACGTCCTCCTCGACCCCGCGGGCGGCCCGGAGGATCGCCTGGGCGATGCCCTCGCGACCGAAGCGCCCGTGGGCGACCACCCCGAGCCGGCGCAGGCCGAGGAGGTAGGCCCCGCCCTGCGCCTCGGGGTCGATCTCGGCCCGGAAGCCGCGGAGGGCCGGTCGCAGCAGGAGCCCACCGACCGTCCCCCGCCGCGACGACCGGGCAG